>CAZWSY010000154.1:0-1505 GCA_964636775.1 uncultured Lishizhenia sp. | reverse complement strand
GCGCAACTCCGGGCTCAGCGCTACGACGCGGTGGTCGACAGCCAGGGCCTGCTCAAAAGCGCGCTCTGGAGCCTGCAGGCGCGAGGCCCGCGCATCGGGTACGACCGCCACAGCGCGCGCGAACCGCTGGCCGCCTGGTGTTACCAGCACCACTGCCCTGTGCCGCGTGCCCAACACGCGGTGGCCCGCAACCGCCAGCTGCTGGCCCAGGCGCTGGGCTACGCCCTGCCAGACAGCGGCCCCGACTACGGCCTGCAGGGTCTGGCGCGACGCTTGCCCGCACTCGACTTCTTGCCGCCTGCGCACTGCGTGGTGGGCCTGCACGGCACCAGCCGCGACGACAAGCTCTGGCCCACAGAGCGCTGGATCGCGCTGGCCCAATCGCTTCAAGCCCAAAACCGCCAGCTGCTGCTGCCCTGGGGCAACGAGGCCGAGCAGACCCGCGCGCACACCATCGCCCAGCACAGTCCGGCGGCCCGGGTGTTGCCCCGACTCGGCCTGAACGCCCTGGCGCAGGTGATTGATGCGGCCGACGCCGTGGTCGGAGTGGACACCGGCCTGCTGCACCTGGCCGCCGCCCTGGGCAAACCCGGTCTGGCCCTCTACACCGCCACGCCACCCGCACTGACCGGGGCCATCTCTGACCGCTGCGCCCCCCTGCCCCTGCGCAACTTCAGCCGGCAAGATGAACTGCAGGCAGCGCATGTCGGGCAGGCCCTGCGCGAGCTGCTGCCCCAGGTTTGACGCCATGGCCTACCCGATCCTCATGTACCACCAGATCGACGCCTCGCCGCCGCGCGGCACGCCCCTGCGCGGGCTGACGGTGACTCCCGGCCGCTTCGCACGCCAAATGGGTCTGCTGCGCCTGCTGGGTTACCGCGGTGTGGGCATGGGCGAGCTGGCGCCGTATCTGCGTGGTGAGCGCCAGGGCAAAGTGGTGGGCATCACCTTCGACGACGGCTACCGCAACAACCTCGAACACGCCCTGCCGGTGCTGCAGCGCCACGGCTTCAGTGCCACCTGCTACGCCATCAGCGCCCTGCCCGGTGGCCGCAACCACTGGGATGAAGCGGCAGGCGTGCCGCCAAAGTCGCTCATGAATGCCGCCGAACTGCGCCAGTGGGTCCAGGGCGGCATGGAGCTGGGCGCGCACAGCCGCCACCACCTGGACCTGACCGCGCTGGACAAAGCGGCCGCACGCGACCAAATCGCCGGCAGCCGCCGGGAACTGCAGGACATGACGGGTCAGGAGGTGCTGCACTTTTGCTACCCCTACGGTCGTTACCGCCCAGAACACGTGGACATGGTTGAAGAAGCGGGCTACGAGACCGCCACCACGACACGCCGGGGTCGCGCCCGGGCCGGCGACCCGCTGCTGGAGCTGCACCGCGTGCTGATCGCGCACGGCAACCTGCTGCCCCTGTTTGCCGCCAAAACCCTGGGCCGCTACGAGGACCGCTACCGATGAGCACCGCGCCGCGATTGCGCATTGCCGTGCTCAACCG
>CAZWSY010000153.1:1148-1517 GCA_964636775.1 uncultured Lishizhenia sp. | reverse complement strand
CTTTTTTTTCTTACCTCCTTTCTTTGGTTTTTCTTCTTTACCAGCCCCTCCATTTGCAGGAGCAGTAGCAACAGAAACTTCTGCACCAACAAATTCTTCACCATAATTTTCTGTAACCCAAGCTCTGGCTTCACCTTTTGCTTCTTCACTTAGAACAGCCTTATCTGTTCTCATATAAGTAATCAAACCAGCCTCATAGAGTTTCTGAGCAATTTTCATAGTATTCTTTGGATTGCATCCATATAGAGCTGATGCTTGTTGCTGAAGAGTAGAAGTAATAAGTGGTGGTGGTGGACTGGAAGACCAAGTTTTAACTATGTTTGAAGTTACTGTTGCTTCATGTTTATCTTTGTGCGTAGCTATGTGTGC
>CAZWSY010000153.1:0-1138 GCA_964636775.1 uncultured Lishizhenia sp. | reverse complement strand
AACTTATCATTTGCCCAATCACCAGTAATTTTCCAAGAAGAAGAACCTTTGAATGCATTAATTTCATCTTCTCTATCTACTACAAGTATTAGAGCAGGAGTTTGGCATCTGCCAGCAGAAAGACCGCGCGCTACATGTTTCCAGAGGAGAGGACTCATAGTGAATCCAATCATCATATCAAGCATTGCACGTGCTTGTTGTGCATTAACACGATTCATATCAAGTAGTCTTGGTTCTTCAACTGCTTTTTTAACAGCTCGTTCAGTAATTTCATGAAATACGGCACGAGGCGTTGTTCTTGGATTTAGTTTCAAATACAGACATACAGAGTAAGCAATAGCTTCACCTTCTCTATCATCATCTGCTGCTAGATATACAGTCTTTGCATCTTTTGCTTCATCTTTAAGATTTTTAAGAGCTTTTGATTTATCCTTAGTCATGAACTCATAGATAGGATCAAAATCTCTATCAATACCTACAGCATCTAAATCTTCTTTTAATGAACGAATATGACCCATAGATGCAATCACTTTCCATCCTGATCCAAGAAATCCTTGGATTTTGCTACACTTAGCAGGGCTTTCGACTATAACTAGATTCATTTTTGGGGGGTTGCCCTGTATGTTAGTTAATTCGAATATCAAATTTAGATAGCTGGGCTATTGTTTAATAGCCCAGCTATCTAAATACTCTTATTAGCAAAAATATTTTTTTGCTAATAATAAATTTTAATATAAATGTTTTACATTTATATTAAAATACTCTTGTTGGCTAAAGTTCTTTAGCCAATAACTCTTGTTGGCTAAAGTTCTTTAGCTAACTAAAACTTTAGTTTGCTTATAATAGATATGGCGGCAGTGAATATAAAACCAAAAAAAGTTGCGAGTGGAGCATTTGGTTCTGTATATAATCCTGCATTCAAAAATAAGAATAGTATTGGACAAAATATACTATATCCAGATGAAGTAACTAAAATTTATTTCAAAAAGAGTGCATACGATAAGGCTTTACAAGATGCAGAAAAAGTTAAAATGGCATTAGGTGAAAATACAGGTATTGCACCATATAGACATAAATATAAATTAAGTAATTTAAATACAATTACAAGAGAAAATATAGCAAAAATCAAAAGAAATTC
>CAZWSY010000152.1:0-1592 GCA_964636775.1 uncultured Lishizhenia sp. | reverse complement strand
CATCGTCGGCTTCACCAACGGTATTGCAGTGGTCATCGCGCTGCAGCAGGTCAAAGATTTTCTGGGCCTGCACATCGAGCGCATGCCCGCCAATTCGCTGTCTCAACTACATGCGCTGGGCAGTCATCTGCACACCATCAATCTCAGCGCGCTGGCGGTGGGACTACTGACACTGGGCATCGTGCTTGCCTGGCCCAAGTCGTATCTGCAGGTGAAACCGGGATGGCAACGATGGCTTGCGCGGGCGCCCGGCACCATCGGGGCCCTCATCATCTGCACCCTGCTGGTCAAACTATTTGCGTTACCGGTCGAAACCATTGGCAGTCGGTTTGGTGGCATTCCACAGTCCCTACCCAGTCTGGCCCTGCCCGATTTTGACTGGCAGACAGCCCAGAATTTAGTGGCGCCCACTCTGGCCATCGCCTTGCTGGGCGCCATTGAATCCCTACTATGCGCACGGGTGGCCGACGGCATGATCGACGATCGCCACGACCCCAACCAAGAGTTAATGGCGCAAGGCATTGCAAATTTCATCACCCCGTTTTTCGGCGGTATAGCGGCCACTGGCACCATCGCCCGTACGGTCACCAATGTGAGAACGGGCGCTCGTTCTCCGGTCTCGGGCATGATTCACGCGCTCACTCTGCTGATTATCGTGCTGGTGGCCGCACCCCTTGCCTACGACATTCCACTGGCCGCACTGGCCGGCATTCTTTTGTTTGTGGCCTGGAACATGGGCGAATGGCGCGCCTTTGCGCAACTGCGTCAGTTCAGCAACCACTACCGCATCATCATGGTGGGCACCTTTCTGCTCACCGTGATTTTCGACATTACCGTCGCGGTCGAGGTCGGTCTGGTGCTGGCCAGCCTGTTCTTTATCTACCGAATTGCGTCGGTCACCCGCCTGCAGCGCGTTCAGACCGTAGCCGGCGCACAGATTCCCACTGAGGTCGAAGTCTGGCGACTATTTGGATCGCTGTTTTTTGGCGCTGTTAATCGTATAGAACCCCTTCTCGATCCGCAGCGCCCCTGCCCGCGCGTTCTGATTCTTGACCTGCATCAGCTCATTAATATCGACACCACCGGGATAGATTCGCTGCAAAATCTGCTCCGATTTTTGACGAAGCGAGGCTGCCAGCTGGTGCTCGCAGGTGCCAACGAACAGCCGCTGTCGCTGTTGCAGCGTTCAGGTTTTGCTGACGAACTGGGAGCCATGGGTATCGCCCCCAGTGTCACAGACGCGCTTGACGCCCTGGGATCGATTTCCTGATAGAATTCTGTATACAGAGTTCAGTACAAGATTACCCAGCAAGCAGTCAGGTTGCATGCGGGCCGGACGATCGCTGCTCTCAAATCCCCGAATATCCATGCTCAGACAAGTCACACCAACGCCCGATCTGACCGAACGTGTGCACCAGGCGCTGCTGGATGCGATTGTGTCCGGTGATCTCGCGCCCGGCGAGCGCCTTACCCAGGAGCAGCTGGCCGATCGGCTGGGCGTGTCGCGGCAGCCTGTTCTTCAGGCACTGATGCTGCTGCGCGGACAAGGTCTCATCCAAGATACCGAGACGCGGCGAGGCATTCGGATCGCT
>CAZWSY010000151.1:0-1610 GCA_964636775.1 uncultured Lishizhenia sp. | reverse complement strand
CTGGCACCGACGTTTTACGGAAGGAATGATCAAAGGCCCCGGCCACCGGCGTCGCGTTCGGCAAAAGCGTTTTGCATGCGCTGCAACACCGACAGGTGTTGACCCAGGGGCTGACCCACCACCAGTTCACGCGCGTCTTCGAGGGTTTGCCGAATCGCCTCGCCACCGGGCACCTCGCCGATGCCGGTATGGCCCAGGCTGTCGGTCAGCAGCACCAGGTTGCGGGTGAAAAATGGCGCATGGGCACCACTGAGGTTGAGCAGCATGCTGTCGCGGCCAGCGACGGGAATCACGCGCAGGCCGGTGACAACGGGGGTGGAGGCAAAGGTCATGGTTGAAAACAAGAAGTTCAGCAAGGCCGGCCCTGGCGCTCGCGCAGCCAGTCCGGCAGGTCTTGCAGCGCCACCGGGCGCAGAAAGCGCTCGAGCGCGGCGTCGCCCACCGAGGTGCTCATGGGCGCGGTGGACGAAGGCCAGGGGCCGCCATGCTGCTGCGCCGCCGTGACCGCCACGCCGGTGGGCACGCCCGCGAACAGCACACGTCCTGCCACGGCCATGGCCGCACGCACCAGGGCGCGCGTCTCGGGGCTGTCCTGCTCGGCGCCCCACAAGGTGACCGTGAGGCTGCCCCCGACGGCCTGCAGCACCTGCAGCGTTTGCGCCAACGAGTCGCACCAGACGATCAGGCTGGTGGGCCCGAACACCTCCTCGTGCAAGCGCGCTTCGGCGATGAAGGTGGCGGCCTCGACCTCGGCCAGGAAGGGCCGCGGCGCGCGCTCGGCCACCGGCTCGTGCAGCAGCGCGCGGGCGCCGGCGGCCAACTGGGCCTGCGTGCCTGCGTCCAGCGCCTGGCGCATGCCGGCGGTGAGCATCACATGCGGCTGTTGCGCGCGCAGGGCCTCGGTGAGCTGCTGCACAAAGGTCAGGCTGGCTTGGCCACGCTGCAAGACCAGCAAGCCCGGGTTGGTGCAGAACTGGCCACAGCCCAGGGCGATCGAGCCGGCCAGGGTTTGCGCCAGTGCCGCGCCGCCGGCCGCCAGGGCCTCAGGCGTGGCGACCACCGGGTTGATCGAGCCGAGTTCGCCGTAAAAGGGAATGGGCCGCGCGCGCGCCTGCGCGGCCGCCTGCAAGGCCGCCCCGCCCCGGGTCGAGCCGGTGAAGGCACCGGCCGCGATCAAGGGGTGCTGGATCAGGCCCACCCCCACTTCCGGGCCCGCGCCCTGCACCATGCCCATGAGGCCAATGGGCAGCCCCAAGGCCTGCAGCGCGCGCTGCGCCAGCGCATGGGTGCGCAGCGAGAGCTGGGGATGGCCGGGGTGGGCCTTGACGACCACGCTGCAGCCCGCAGCCAGCGCTGAGGCGGTGTCGCCGCCGAGCACCGAAAAGGCAAACGGGAAGTTGCTCGCCGCAAACATGGCCACCGGGCCCAGCGGCACACGCACGCGTGCCATGGCGGGGTGGCCTTGCGGTGGCGCGCCGGGCACGGCCGGATCGTCGAGGCATGCAAACGCGACCCCCGTTCGGGCCAGCCTGGCAAAGCGACGCAACTGGAACGCGGTGCGGTCGAGCTCACCGTTCAGGCGCGGCAGGCCCAGGCCACTTTCCTGGTCG
>CAZWSY010000150.1:0-1625 GCA_964636775.1 uncultured Lishizhenia sp. | reverse complement strand
GTCTTCGGAGATAACCAGCGAGCCCAGTGAGACCCCCTGGTCGATTGCCAGCAGACCATCGCTGCGTTCTAGCCATCCGGTGCGCAACGCGGTACCGGTCGCCAAAAGATCGAATGTTGTCCCTTGTTCTAAGGCCACTGTCTGCACACCATCGCCATTAAGGTCCAGTGCTAGCGGTGATCCTGTGGATTTGGTCGCCGCGCTGAAACCGAAGTCGTCGATCCAAGCGACACCGCTGTTGCCACCAGTGCGCCCACCATATCCGAACATCCATCCGTTCATGTTCTGGGTGGCCCAGGCGGAGATGGTGGTGGTGACGTACACGCTGCCATCGATCGATACCGTCACAACACCGGTATCCGTGACATTGATCGACGTGGAGTGTGGGGCATTCATGCCTATTGTCGAGGTGGAGGCAGCGACTTCAGCACCATTCCAAAAAATGGTTGCTCTGTAGCTCGTCCACGAATAGGTGCTGTACCGGACGGACAGACCCGTGCCATAACCTTGTTCAAAATTGGCATTGAGCGAACTCTTGCTGCCAAAGGAAAAGTTCAATCCATCACCATCCGCGCTGCCCGAACCAAAGTTGAACGACGCGTTGAGGGACTTGACCATCTGCCCCGTGGCCATGGCTAAACTGTCAAAGTGATGGAATCGACCAGTGTTGGATCCGCTGTAGATGCGCTCCTCCAAGTCACCGTCTCCGGCATTGACATTGGACAAATCCCAAGCACTCGTGGTGGAGCCATAGTAGCTGTGTGAGATGCTGCCCGTTGGCGCAGACTCAAACTGGAGCGTGCCAACCGAGATGGCTGGCGTTTCCACACTGTAATTCGCACTGGTGCCCGCCGCACCACTGTTACCAGCCAAGTCGGTATAACTGCTACCGGTGACTCGAATGAGGTTGGTTGTGTCTATCGTATTGCTGGCGGGTGTGAAGGTCGCTGTCCAGGTGCGGCCACCGTCGCTGCTTCCTACTGCGCTCAGAGTGCCGTTTTCCACTGTGAGGTCGCTATTGGAAAAGCCGGTCACCGCCTCGCTGAATGTGAAGGTCACCGCACTGGTTTCACCTGTTCGCAAGGCGGTGTCGCTCATGGAAATGGTCACTGTGGGGGCTCTAGTATCGACGCTGTAATTGACCCCGGATCCGCCGATACCGCTGTTGCCTATCGCGTCGGTGTGACTGCCACGCGCCACAGTGATGGTGTTGGTGCCGTCCTCGACGTTGGCATTGGGTGTGTATGTACCTGTCCATGTGATGCCCCCGTCTGCGCTGGCGACGGTGCTGAGGCTACCGTTTTCCACGGTGATGTCGCTGTTGGCAAATCCAGTCACGGCTTCGCTGAAGGTGAACGTCACCAGACTGGTTTCGCCAACGCGCAAGGCGGTATCTGCCATAGCAATGGTCACTGTGGGGGGCAATGTGTCGGTCACCGTGAGCGTGTCACGCACCAACACTTGGCCCGTTCTGGTGCTGTGGTTGTAGACCCGATAAACCGCGCCGGCGTTGCTAACGGTGCCTGTGAATTGCCACCACCCCAGCGATCCTGACACCGTATTCAGGGTGAGCGCATCGCCAGCGTTGCCGTCCACCACCACCTGGTAACGGCTTTCAGCGGCGG
>CAZWSY010000149.1:0-1835 GCA_964636775.1 uncultured Lishizhenia sp. | reverse complement strand
ATTTAGGTTGAAAAAGCAGCATTATGAATTTTAGTTTACTCATTTCTCAATTAAATCAAACCCACAATACGTTTCAACAAAATGCATTTCAATCGGTAAATCTGAACTTAACGGTTCGAAATTGGCTAATAGGATTTTATATTGTTGAGTTTGAACAACATGGAAGAGACCGTGCCAAATAAGGAGATAAGTTGATCGAAGAAATAGCTAATGCACTAAATGTTAAAGGACTTGGAGCAAGAAATTTAAAACTATTCCGTCAATTCTATTTGGTATATCCACAAATTGGTTCGGTTATTCCTACAGTATTGGCTAAATTAGGTTTTTCAGCTGCTATCAATTTTGATGTTTTGAAATTACAATCTACTGAAAATGAAACGAATGGAATTGTGCATTCGGGAAATGCACAATTCAAATCCTATGAAAATGCGCTTTCGGTATCTCCACACAAAATAATTGAACTGTTGTCTTTCACGCATTTAGTACAGCTTTTTCCAATTAAAGACCCTTTGAAACGTACCTTTTATGAACTCGAATGTATCAAGGGGAATTGGAAAGTAGATGAATTAAGACGACAAATTTCAACCTTGTACTTCGAACGAAGCGGCTTAAGTTTGAACCCAGGAAAACTTAGTGAAATAACGCAGTCAAAAGCGGAAAAATCAACAACTAATGATTTCATAAAATCACCATTTACATTTGAGTTTTTAGGTTTAAAATCAAAAGATATTGTTTATGAATCTGACTTAGAACAAGCATTGATAGACAATCTTGAGGAGTTTCTTCTCGAATTGGGTCATGGTTTTTGTTTTGAAGCCAAACAGAAAAGAATCACGATTGGCGGGAAATATTATTTCATTGATTTGGTGTTCTATCACCGCGTTTTGAAATGCCACGTTCTAGTTGAATTGAAAATGAAAGAGGTTGAACACGAGAACATTGGACAACTTAAAACGTACATCAACTACTACAAGAAAAACATCACTCTTCCTGATGATAATCCACCAGTGGGAATTCTACTTGTCACCGAAAACGACAAAGAACTAGTGGAATACGCCGTTGCAGATTCCGATAAAGATTTGTTTGTTAGCAAATACATTTTGGAATTACCTAGCAAAAACAAACTTCAGGAATTTATACGAAACGAACTTTCAGTTAGTTGATTTTATCTTCGAGTCAATGGCATTTTCAATAAATCAAAATTAAATGTAAGAAGGGTTATGATTATTTGTTTATCAATAATTTATTCTTTTCACGATATCCGTCAGAGGTGACTATTCTTCTCTAAAAAAAAACACAACCTTTCAAAGGAATTCTTGCCTTTCTTTTTTGCTTGACCAAAAAAGAAACAAAAAAGTCAAGGCTGTGAATTTAGTTTGGTTCGCGAATCGCGTATCACAATAAATCTCACTTCGAAGCGAACCATTTTAGCCACTTTCTGAAATCGGATTTTGTCGGATGTTTTTTCAAAAATCCTCAAAATTTACCGATTTCAGTGCAGCGACTAAAAGCTCTAAATTCAAGGCCGCTGGGGATCTGTGGCGTTTATAGGGGATTTTGGGCAGGAACGAAATCTGTTTATCCCCTTAAAAGAGGAAGCTAGTTCTCGTATCGAAAATAATTATTGAAAGGGTTATAATCATCTGTTTACCAATAATTTAAAGTTTTCACAAGATTCGTCTCCTCTCCTCTGACGGAGTTCGCCGCGGCGAAAGAGTCGTCAGACTTGAGGAGGTTCGCCGCGGCGAATAAGGGAGGTGAAATTCTACATTTTCAATTCTCAACTAAAACTTTACAATCTTACGCCTATGTTTTAACCCCAAATTTTCTAATTG
>CAZWSY010000148.1:0-1837 GCA_964636775.1 uncultured Lishizhenia sp. | reverse complement strand
TCAACTAAAACTTTACAATCTTACGCCTATGTTTTAACCCCAAATTTTCTAATTGCAAAAAATACTCCCCAGCCGCAAGTGCGCTGATATCCAACGGCATACTCTCCGTGTTTTTAGGAACGGCAATCTTTCTAACCAAGCGCCCACGGGCATCGATGACGAGGAGGTGAGCATCACTTTCAAGACCTGAAAATTGAAGCGTTAAATTACCACTTGTTGGCGAAGGATACACCAACCACGAAAAACTTGTTGGCGGTGGCGTAACCGTGTCCTGCGGAATGGTAACAAAAACCGTAACGCTATCTACCAAATCGACAATGCAGGGAACAGTTTCTGAAGTGTCGATTAAACCAAAATAATAGGTAGTGGTAACTTCTGGCGTGGCGATGGGGTTGAGAATGGTGGTATCACTCAAACCTGCACTTGGCCACCAACGATAGACCAAATCGTTCCAACACCCCTCACAATTGGCCTGTAAACCTACATTCTCTCCCAACGTATCAATTTCACCACCCAAGCCTGCTGAAATTTCTGGGAGTTCATAAACGCCGAAATCGTCGAAGTAGTAGTAGGCACCACCACAACCTAGTTCAGAACAAAGAAAAGTATCCCAATTGATATAGTCAAAGCAACCAATTGTCATAAACATCTCACCTCCCTTTGCAAAATACTCGCCTTTTATTAATATCCAATTTAAAGTATCTCTGACGATTTCTTCGGCTCCTATACCATCATTCAATTCTATAAGTCCAAATGAGTTAGTAATTACAGAATCTTTCGTAAACCTAGCCTGAATACAACTTGTAGATGAAAACTCAGCATCCGAGGTGTTTACATAAAATGAAACACAATATCTTTTTTGTTTCATACTATTAACAAGTTGAACTTCAATATATTCCCCCCCCCCCCCAGCTCCAGGCACATAAGCTATTCCCGCACCAGCATACCCCAACCCTGTTCTAGCGTATTGAAAGCCCATTATATTTTGTGGAACAGACCCATTACAAGAATGTAAAAAATCAGTACTACCACTGCAGTGGCCAATTAGATTGGGACTATTTGGTTGAAACCATGGAATGGCTTTGCAAATAGCATCAATTCCAGAATAAGCAGGATTAATATTATTGTATGGGCATGTATCATAAATCTCAAAACTTGGGTTTGGAACTAAATTCAATTGTGAATTAGCCAAAAATGAACAAAACATAAAGGTTGGAAATACAATCCCCAACCTTTTGTTAATCAATATATTAATTACTCTAAACATTACTGTCTTACTCAATTGCTAATTTTCCAGTAGCCGATTTATTTTTCATTTTGACCTTGTAAGTATAAAATCCAGAAGATTTTTCTTTAAAATCAATAAAACCAGTTTTCGAGTCGTAATCTATTTTTTTAGAAAAAACAAGTTTACCAAATACATCTGAAATTTCTAATTGAGCCGTTTCATTCATTTCAAGCGTAATCTCGTAATTGATATAATCTTTTGCAGGATTTGGATAAAATCGAACAAACTTGGTTTCTATTATTCCATTTGTTGACATACTATTCGATGATCTTCGGGTACTATTGTTCTCTACATCTATACCCAACATTACCCTTGCGGAAAATACCGCTGTTCCGCCATAGCTTGGGTCTTGGTAGGCAATATCATAAAGTACAGCACTATCTGAAGGTGAAAAAGCATAAGTGCCTACAAACCAAGTGCGCCAGTAAATTTCATTTACAAGTTTGAAATTCTGCTCGATGTCAGTTGAGGCAACAATATTTGCAATTTCATTATTTGAGTGGGCTCATACGTACCAGTTTTTTGTTTTGTTAGCTGAAATAGTGGCAA
>CAZWSY010000147.1:1106-1882 GCA_964636775.1 uncultured Lishizhenia sp. | reverse complement strand
GGGGCTTTTTCGATGCTATCACGAATGAACGAAGGCGTGTCGTTCAAGTACCGCTCAGAAATCAATATCGGATCGTCTTTTTTACCATTTAAAATGGAATCAATAGTATAGGTGTCTCCCGAAAAAAGAGCAAAAACAGTAAAGGCTATGGAAGCTATAAAAATGGTCAACCAAAATCTACTAAGTACCATGTGTTGTAATTTTTTTCAAAATACGGATAAATCTTTGATGTAAAAAAATATCTGTACAATGGATTCCTTTTTGCTAAAAAAATCGTATATAATTAAATAATACAATTTGTTTAATGTTAAAACACTAACAGGTTTGTTATATTTGCCGAAATTAACCAACAAACTGAAATGCTTCTAGCTATGAAAAAAACCTTCATTGCTCTGGTTGTCCTCCTTGGTGGACTTAATGTATATGGTCAAACGCCACAGGATGTAGCTGCAATTACAGCTACTTACAACATGGATAAGTTAAAAGAGCGACAAGAATATTACCGCCGTCTTCAAGCTTCTGAAAAAGAGAAAGCGATTACTGTGGCAAAAATTAATGGTTGGCCTTTAACAATTGAAGGGCCCAACGGATCGTTTTCCGAATTAATGAAACTTACACCAGATGGATATCCGATGTATTTCAGCACGGATAATGTGGCAGCGGCTCGTGCTACACGTGCAAATTTCTTACACACTGGAGGCGCCATGGGCTTAAACTTAAATGGTGAAACTATGGTAGCCCGTGTATGGGATGGGGGTGGTGTTCGCACGACTCAC
>CAZWSY010000147.1:387-1054 GCA_964636775.1 uncultured Lishizhenia sp. | reverse complement strand
ATGCTTTTGGGAACCGAGTAACTGTGGTTGACGACCCTGCAGGAAGTACGATTCTTCATGCTACCCACGTGACAGGAACCATGGTCGCTTCGGCCAATCCAGCAAGTGTGAAAGGGATGGCGCCCGCAGCAACAGCGCGAACCTTCAACTGGACCGATGATATTAGTGAAGCAATTTCTGAGATTCAATTGGGTATGTTGGTTTCCAATCATTCTTATGGTGTTCCTATTTCCTCTGGAGGGAACGCAATTCCAGGGTGGATTGTGGGGGCATACATTACCGATTCTTTTGCATGGGATGAAGTGGCCTACAATGCGCCTTACTACCTTCAAGTAGCCTCCGCTGGAAATGAAGGTACTTCAAACGCAAATTCTGACCCTTTGTTTTTTGGTTTTGATAAATTAACCACAAACAAAACTTGTAAAAATAATTTAGTCGTAGCGAATTGCGAAGATGTAACAGTTAATGCTACTACAGGAGCTGCGGGTACTATCACAATTAACAGCTCGAGTAGTCAAGGGCCTACAGATGATTTCCGTATTAAACCAGATATTACTGGAAATGGTTCAGGTTTAACCTCTACGAGTAATGCAAGTAATGGTGCTGTTTCAACTTTATCGGGCACCTCTATGGCGTCTCCAAATGTGGCAGGAACTCTTTTGCTTTT
>CAZWSY010000147.1:0-377 GCA_964636775.1 uncultured Lishizhenia sp. | reverse complement strand
TACAACAACACTATAAAAATTTATACAACACCTTTATGCGTGCGTCTACCTTGAAAGGGTTGGCTTGTCATACGGCCGATGATGCGGGTAATGTAGGACCTGATGCTGTTTTCGGTTGGGGGTTACTCAATGCTAAACGCGCGGTTGAAACCTTAAACGGCAATGGCTTAACCGCTTGGGTGTCGGAAGAAAATCTAAACCAAGGCCAAACGTTTTCGATGACTGTAAATGCGAGTGGAACAACGCCTTTGGTCGCTTCTATAACATGGACCGATTTGCCCGGAAATATGAATACAAGTACTACGCCCAATGAATTCATCAAAGCTTTGGTCAACGACTTGGATATTCGTATCACGCGTAATGAAACAACATTGTTT
>CAZWSY010000146.1:0-1909 GCA_964636775.1 uncultured Lishizhenia sp. | reverse complement strand
GATCAATGAATTGCGCCGTCGCAACAAAAAATACGGTATTGTGACTATGTGCGTAGGAACCGGACAAGGCGCAGCTGGCGTGATCGAGTTGTTGAAGTAAGTCAAAAATACATTTGAAAAGAAGTCGACTTTCCGGTCGACTTTTTTATTTGACAATCATTCTTAACGGCTGATCAAAACTCCCTTCGATACAAACTAAATAAACACCACTTGGCAAATTAGTGCTCATTTCGTTTTGATAAGCATTAGACAAACGTTGTTCAAACACCAAGGCACCAGTTAAGGAGACAATTTGCATTTTTTTTCCATTAATATCCGTTGAAGACCGCAAGTACCACGATCCGTTGTTCGGATTCGGGTAAAGACTGAAATCAGTTGTTTCTTTTTCAAGTAGACCAATCGTTTCATAATTGAACCGTACAAGAACCATTTGGTCGGTAACAGGGGCTAAAGACAATGTTGTGTTATCCAGTTGAAGCGAGTTGCTTTTGGTAGATATATTCATTATTAGATCTTCTCCAGCTTTAAAGAAAGACATTGCGCCATCAGAATTGGAGCCATTAATTTGTTTATGCCAAACACTGTTACCAAGCGTGTCGAACACCTCCAAAAACAGATCATTATTAACCGACAAAAGTGTATCTCCGGCCGTTACAAAACTTCCAGAAAAAGTACCTTTATACACAATCATTCCATTTAAAGACACTCCAAGATCCAAACCAGTAGCACCGGACAAAGATTCATGTGGAGCATTTTTCCAAAGGCGATTGCCAATGGTGTCGTAGCATACTAAAAAAGATGTATTTAGATTGGACCCAGAGGACAGCGCAGATGATGAAGGGTAAAACTTAGCTGTCCCACCTTCAAAACCTCCTGCAACAATCACCTTTTCATTTTGAATAGAAATGGACCTGTAAAAAATATAGTTCGGAAAATTTGAAGTATAAAAACAACGTAACCACTGGATTCCTCCTGTTACATCGTACTTGGCTAAAAAACAACCTCCAAAATATGGAGACACAAAAGTTGGGTGTTCTGTGTTGAAATAAACTGCTGAATTAGGTTCAAACCGACCACCGAGGTATATATTGTCTAAAGCATCAAAACTAATCATTAAGCCTTCATCATACCCACTACTACTACCACCAGTTCTTGTCCATAAGGAATCACCCGTCTCTGAATAAGCAGATAAATAGGCATCATCATTCACTGCCGTTCTTCCAGTCACAAAAACTTCATTACTTCCATTCGTAGCTACACATTCAATACTCGATTCATAGATCTGCTTATGCCAAATTTGTGTTCCGGAAGTATCCATTTTAATGAGTAACCCTCCAGTGGTTATTGGATCATCCGGCAATACAATTGAATCAGATCCAAAGAACAATTTACGATTAAACGTAATGCCAAGTATCAAGTCTCCAGCATTATCTGTTGTCAAAGCCAACATGGATGGTAATTCAACCCAGTAATCATTTTCAGCAATTTTTTTCAACCAAATCAGTTCTCCGTTACCTCTGGTTTTCATCAAAAAAAACGACTTCAAATAACTTGAAGAAATCAGAGCTCCATCCATTTCAAACTGCCCTGAAAACATTCCTACCGAATAAATACAAGAGTCCGCTGAATTATAAACACTTTTCTTAGGATTATAAATATTCAACTCCCCGCTGTTCTTATACCAATCAACTGAAAGCTGCGCATCTGCAAAACGCGCAAATAAAAGAAAAACGAATATCAGTGCTTTAGAACTCATATAAATATCCAGTTAAAGGTAAATAATCGAATTAAAGAATTGAACGATATGAATATTTCTCTAAAATTCTGTGATAGAACTTAACGTTTTTTTGACCAACAACACGATCGAATTTCCTTATGTTTGTAAAAAGTCTGTAAGTGACACGCATAG
>CAZWSY010000145.1:0-1909 GCA_964636775.1 uncultured Lishizhenia sp. | reverse complement strand
CACCACACAACAACGTTAGCAGCATGCAAAGTCACACCGTGCGCTGCCGCCTGTGGTTGGATGACAAGTACTCGTGGGTTGTCTTCCGTCTGGAACCTAGCAAATATATCCGTGCGTCTCGTAGCTGGTATGCCTCCGTGGATAACATCACATGGAATGTTGTTACTGTTTAGCTCTTCAGCGATGATCTCAATAGCATGTCTAAACGGCGCGAACACGATCACCTTGTGGCTTGCCTCATCAATCACCTCCAGCAGTGCTTTCATGCGACTGCCAGCGTCAAACGCAACTACCTCTCCACTATCCGAGTACACAGCGCCACATGAAAGCTGAAGTAGCTTGTTCAAATTAGCGGCTGCATTGACCGTTGTGATCTCTTCACCCGCCGCAACCGTCAGCATGTTCTTACGTAGGGCTTCGTAGTACTTAGTCTGCTGTGGCGACAGTGGTACATCCCGCATGACGTAGGTCATGTCAGGTAGGTCAAGGCACTCCTCTTTCGTAAACCGGATGGCTGGCTGCAACGCATCATGCACAATCTTCTCGGAAGTGGGTTTGGGTATCCACTTGAACTGCGTGATCTTGTGCATAACCTGATCGCGGAACGCCCCGTAGAACTTCGGTACCCCGTTCGGGTTAATGATCTTCGCCAAACCATATGCGTCCACGGGCGACTGCGCCGCAGGAGTACCAGTCAGCATCCACACCCAAGTGTCAGGCTTCACCACAGATGCCAGCGTCTTCCAACGTTTAGTCTGCACGTTCTTGTACGCGTTAGCCTCGTCGATAATGATGAGGTCAAACCCTGCCGTCTTAACGTCTTCCTTGATGATGTCTAACCCATCGAAGTTACAGATGACAAACTCAGCATCACTGTTTACCGCCTGTAACCTCTTTTCACGTGAATGGCTATGCGCGATAGCGCACGTGCGGTGCATCGCGGTCTTAAATAGATCGGCCTCCCATGCAGCCTGCATGATCGACAGGGGGCACAGCACCAGCACGCGACGTATTAACCCGATGTTAATAAGGTAGTCAGCCGCCCAGATAACTGAGTTTGTCTTACCAGTGCCTTGCTCGTTCAGGCAAAAGGCACGGCGGTGCAGGGTCAGGAACGACGCGGTTTCCTTCTGGTGTGCAAATGGTCTATACAGCCCCGGCCAGTTGTAGTGTGCCTTGATAGGTGACGGCACGTTCTTAATGCGTAGGTTCTTCAGCACCTGCGCTTCCTCCAGCCCCCACTTCACCAGCACTTCGCCAGAGTCCAGCACCTTGGCTTTGGGGATAACTGTAGTGATGCGACCGGGGTCACGCACCTTCAGTAGTAGGGCTTTGTCTTCAATGATTTGCATAGTAGGCTCTGATAATTGCTTTGAATACTTGTTTGTACGTCCTAGCCGCTGCGTAGCGCACAGTTTGTTTAGTGTCTTTGTTTATGACCATCGCTAGATATGGGCAGTTGTCGTCTTCGGGGTGTAGCTCTATAACGGTAATCCGTAGATCGTTCCCCTCCAACGCCAGCAACGCACGGAACTCAAGCTCGGTCATAGTAGTACCCAATAAGTTTCTGTATTGCGTAACTACGTTTTGCGTACCACTTGGTCTCCATAACTGATACAGTGCCATCAGCGTTAACCCACGTTGTGGTCAACTCTTCACCACGTTCTGTTACTACTGCTTTGTATTCTCGCTTTGTTTTGTATCGTCCATTTATACGCAACCCGCGAAAGCTGCTAGCTCTTACCTCTAGCTCTCTACCTTCAAGCTTCAGCAACGCACGGAACTCATCTTCCTTCATCGAATATTCTCCTTCGCAACTCGTCTATCACCCGCTGCTTATCTTCGGAAGCTTCGGAAATCCATCGTTCGTTTGCTTCTGACCAAGCTAAGCCAGACCAACCTACAGTCA
>CAZWSY010000144.1:0-2126 GCA_964636775.1 uncultured Lishizhenia sp. | reverse complement strand
TCAGCAGCTTGGAAAGTCAATAATTCTGCCGCTTCCACTTCTGTTGCCATATCTGCCAATTTGAAGGCAATGGCTTGGAATTTAGAAATAGATTGACCAAATTGCTCTCTTTCTTGTGCGTATTTTACAGCAGATTCATAAGCTCCTCTAGCAACACCACAACTTAATGCTGCAATGGAAATTCTACCACCATCCAAAATTTGCATCGCTTGTTTGAAACCCATTCCAACTTGACCTATTACTTGACTTTCGTGAACGCGTACATTGTCAAAAATCAATTCAGCGGTTTCACTTGCTCTCACACCAAATTTATCTTTGATTTTAACTGCTGAAAAACCTGGAGTACCTTTTTCAATAATGAATGCTGTAATTCCATTACTATCCAATAACTCACCTGTTCTAACCAAAACAACCGCTACATCACCCGATAGTCCATGTGTAATCCAATTTTTCGCACCATTGATTACCCAATACTCTCCATCCTTAACGGCAGTTGTTTTCATGCGCATCGCATCAGAACCTGTGTTCGGCTCCGTTAAACCCCAAGCACCGATAAATTGTCCAGAAGCTAAAAGTGGTAAATATTTCTTCTTTTGCTCTTCATTTCCGTGGTAATAAATGTGACCTGTACACAATGAGTTATGTGCTGCAACACTTAAACCAACTCCACCACATACTTTTCCTAATTCCATCAAAGCCGTTGCGTATTCAAAATAAGAAAAACCAGAACCTCCATATTCTTCAGGAATATAAATTCCAAGAAGTCCAAGTTCACCCATTTTTTTCATTGTTTCCACAGGAAATATTTCTTCATCGTCCCATTTTTTCATATTTGGGCGAATCTCTTTTTCAGCAAAATCACGCACCATTTGCGCAATCATTTTTTGATTTTCGTTTAGTTCAAAATTCATTATTTGTTGATTTGATAGATTGGTAAATTAAAATGTAACGAGACTTGAAATGTTCTCGGAATGATTGTTCAATCGTTTGTCGCCTGCTAAAAAACTTAATCCAACAAGGAAATTAAATCCGGCAACTTCACCACCGCATTTTTTAACCAATTCGGCAGCAGCATCAGCAGAACCGCCAGTAGCGAGTAAATCGTCGTGGATTAAAACGCGTTCGCCAGTTTTCACAGCGTCTTCATGCATTTCAATGACAGCACTTCCGTATTCAAGGTCGTAAGCATGACTGATTTTTTTGTAAGGCAATTTCCCTTGCTTGCGAATTAAAATAAATGGAATACCCAAACGCATAGCTAAAGGATAACCAAATAAAAAACCACGACTTTCGATTCCAGCAACGGCATCCAATTGTACATCTTTATATTGATTGTAAAGATGTTCAACGATTTCATTGGATAATTCGGCATTCAACATGATAGGTGAAATATCCTTAAATAAAATTCCCGGTTTTGGGAAATCAGGCACATCGCGAATAGCGTCGATGATTTTTTCTTGAATGGTCATGTCACAAAGATAAGTAAGGTAAGAGTTTCTGAAACGTTTCTTCGTCAATTAATTTTGAATCTTTTATTTCATCCACAGAATTGAATTTCCCACGTTGCATGCGCATTTTTACAATTGAATTCGCTTGACTCCAATTCAGGTAAGGGTGAGCCTGAAGTGTTTCAGCATCAATGTCGTTTAATTTCAGTTTACGAACTTTATCGGGTTGAATATCAATTTGAGGCGTCAAAAGGTCATACGTCTCAACTGTCATTTTCCACACTTCCATTAATTGCTCTCGTCGGACAAAACCACCCAACTGATCGCGATAACGAATGATTTGCTTTGCGAAAAACGGTCCAATTCCTTTTAATTCAGTTAACTCATCAAGCGAAGCAGTGTTAATTTCTGCACGAACAACTTTCTTTTCTTCTTTGACATAAAGCGGCTTCTCCTCCGTTAAAGTTGGTTTTTGCGGATAAAAGGTTGAATCTTTAATCAAGTCAAACAACTCGTCATTGATGACAAAAATGCGTTTTAAATCTTCGTTGGATTTCAAGCCGTATTTTGTGAATTTCAAAACGATAGCCGCTTGTTTTTCACTCAAACCTAAATACGTCCAATTTTCCAAGGCATATTCATTAGGATTGAATTTTCTAGGTGACAACTTAAAGCGAG
>CAZWSY010000143.1:0-2216 GCA_964636775.1 uncultured Lishizhenia sp. | reverse complement strand
GTGCCTACTGATCTGCTGGATGAGATGCTGGGCTACCTTGGTAGCGTATAGGAGGGTGTATGGACGTTAAAGATATGAACGAGGGTGTGCAGATGGTCTTGGCACGGATTGCCTCACACCCAGAGGAGTTTATAGATAGCGAGTCTACGTATTCGGGTAAGTGGCATAGTGTGATTGACGGGGCTGTACGTCGTGTAGAAGGGAATAACGTAGCCCTTAGTTTCCTGAACGATGATGAAGTACAGGCCATATATGACGCGCTCCGCCAAGCACGTAGGGATGCCTTCACCGCATCTGTTATGCGGCGTATTACTGGCAGTGAGAACAGCTATGATCTTCAGGAGCAGCTTCAGTCTAAGCTTAAGATGCAGCCCGTGCTGATGCCGAGCCAACCAGCAAATAACATTACCACTGTACATTCGTCTATGAACACATGGGGTAGTCCGCTAATCGCATCAAGCACAACTCCTATCAAGCCATGAACATAATCACGGTTGATTTCGAGACGTACTACAGCCAGACGTTCAGCCTATCCAAGCTGACTACGGAGGAATACGTACGTCATAAGGACTTTGAAGTTATCGGCGTAGGAGTGCAAGTAAATGACGGAGAAACGGAATGGTTCAGCGGGAGTCACGCTGAGATACAGAAATACTTCAAGAAATTCGACTGGAAAAACAGCTTCGTCCTCGCGCACAACACCGCGTTTGATGGGGCCATACTCTCGTGGCGTTTCGGGATTCGTCCAAAGGGCTGGCTGGACACTCTTTGTATGGCGCGTGCGCTGCACGGAGTGGATGCTGGCGGTAGTCTCAAGGTGTTGGCACAACGTTATAACCTTGGTGAGAAAGGTACGGAAGTAGCTGCCGCTATCAATATGCGGTTGAAAGACTTCTCGCCGGGGCACCTCAAGCAGTACGGGGAGTATTGCAAGAACGATGTGAAGCTTACGTACGATCTGTTCAACATCATGATGTTCCCGGTTGCGGGCTTGGGTGGTGGTGCTTTCCCGGTCAAGGAACTAAAGGTTATCGACACAACGCTCAAGATGTTTATTGAGCCTACGCTGGAGTTGAACCCGAAGTTGTTGGAGCAGCACCTGACCGATGTGGTTGATGCCAAGCAGAAGTTGTTGGAGGAGGCGACTACCGACAAGGACTCGCTGATGTCCAATGACAAGTTTGCAGAACTGCTTAGCTCACTGGGAGTTGAGCCACCCAAGAAGATCAGCCTGAAGACGGGCAAGGAAGCATGGGCGTTTGCCAAAACTGACGAGAATTTCAAGGCACTTGCCGAACACCCAGACCCCAAGGTGCAGGCGCTGGTGGCAGCTAGGCTGGGTAACAAGACGACCCTTGAAGAAACACGTACACAACGGTTTATAGATATTGCTTCACGCGGTTTACTACCCGTCCCTATTAAATACTACGCCGCGCACACCGGGCGTTGGGGTGGGGATGACAAGATCAACCTGCAGAACTTGCCGAGTCGTGGGCAGAACGCAGGTAAGTTGAAGTCGGCTATCTGTGCACCACCGGGCTATGTGATTATTGACTCTGACTCTTCGCAGATTGAAGCGCGGATTGTGGCGTGGCTGGCTGGGCAGGCTGACCTTGTGGAGTTCTTTGAGAAGAACAACGGGGAGATCGCTGCCGGGGTAAAGAAGAAGGATATGCAGTATGACCCATACAAGATCATGGCCGCACAGATCTACAACAAGGACGTGATGGATATCACCGACCCTGAACGCTTTGTTGGGAAGACAACGATTCTTGGTGCCGGTTACGGGATGGGTGCAGTCAAGTTCCAAGCTCAGCTTAAGAACTTCGGGGTAGAGATGCCGCTGGAGGAGTGCCAGCGCATCATCAAGGTGTACAGGAATACGTACGGCAAGATTCCCGAGTTGTGGCGGCAAGGACAGACTTGTTTGGAGGCAATTATGTCTGGGGCGGCTGCACCGTTTGGTGCGGTAGAGGTGCCTGTATTCGACCCGACCCAGAAGGGGTTCCTACTACCTAGCGGACTATGGCAACGGTATGAAGGGATACGTGCCCTGTCTGATGCAGAAGGTAGGGTGCAGTATGAGTACCAAACCCGCAAAGGCTGGACTAAGATTTACGGTGGCAAGCTGGTCGAGAACATCTGCCAAGCCCTTGCAAGGTGTGTAATTGCCGAGCAGATGCTTAAAATCGGCAAAAAGTACCGCGTAGTATTGA
>CAZWSY010000142.1:681-2266 GCA_964636775.1 uncultured Lishizhenia sp. | reverse complement strand
GCACACGCTGAAGCTTTGCGCAGCGCAACAGATTTAAAAGACAATGAACTATCGGTATTTGTGCGTTTAGGATCTGACTTTGAGCAGAACTATTATGAATACGAACTACCGATGAAAGTGACCGAATGGTTTACCAATGACGATGAAGAAATTTGGCCTGAGGCGAATAATTTCGACATTCGATTGGAAGACCTTCAACAGCTGAAAGTAGAACGAGGCAATAGCTCCATCCTTGCAGAATATTCTAAAATGGTAGGCAGCGCTCGAGTTTCCATCAAAGGTAATCCCAACTTAGCCAACGTTACGGTGTTGATGATTGGAGTGCGTAACCCTGATAAAGATGCCAACCGATTCAGTTCTTCTGATGATGGGCTATCTAAATGCGGTATCATTTGGGTAAATGAATTGCGCTTATCTGAATTCAACAATCAAGGCGGATGGGCAGCTGTAGCGCGCATGAATGCACAGCTCGCAGATTTTGCTACTGTTGCAGTTGCAGGTAACATCAGCACACCAGGATGGGGAACTTTAGAACAGCGTGTACAAGAGAGACAACTTGAAACAAAGATGGGCTTTGACGCGAACTCTACCGTACAGTTGGGTAAGTTTTTCCCTGAGCATTGGGGCGTTCAGTTACCCATGTATGTAGGGTATTCTGAAACAGTTCAAACGCCAAAATACAGTCCACTTCAACCAGATATTATTCTAACTGAATCACCTGATGTAGATCGTCGATTAAAACAAAAGTCTCAAACTTATACGAAACGGCGAAGCATCAATTTCAATGAAGTCAGAATTGCTCCGAAGCCTTCGGAGGCGAAAACTGCACCGAAAGACGCCCCAGGAGAAAATCCAAAATCGCCAGGAGGAGAACAAACTCCAGCGCCGTCTTCTGGTGGTGATAAACCAAAGAAAGATCAGTTCTATGATATCAAGAACTTCTCTGTATCCTATTCATACAACGAGGTGTACTTCCGTGACATCAATACGGATTGGAGATTGAATAAACAATATCGCGGAGCATTTGATTACAACTTCAATAACAAGCCAAAGGAAATTAAACCTTTCAATGGCGTACAATCAAAATATCTGAAATGGGTAAAAGAATTTAATTTCTATCCCGGAATCAAATCCTTCGCATTCCATACGGAAATGAACCGTATGTATGAAACGAGCCGTATACGCAACAACACCGAAGAACTAACAGGTGTGTTCAGTCAAATGCTCATTCAAACGCAAGTATTAAAAACGTGGAATTGGTCTCGAACCTATAACTTCAAATATGACATGACCAAGAATTTGAAGTTTGATTATAGCGCGAGTAACTTAGGATTGGTTGGTGAACCACGAGGTGTCATTGATAGGGAAAATGTTGACTGGTATAACGCTTATAGAGATACTGTTTGGACGAACATTCGCAACTTCGGAACAACTACAGCTTATAGTCACAACGTAGGAGCCACGTATAAACTTCCTTTCGACAAATTACCATTGGTAGACTTCATTTCTGCGGATGCGCGCTACGCAGGAACGTTCCGTTGGGACCGCGCTCCATTTACACAAGATACACTAGGAAATACTATTC
>CAZWSY010000142.1:0-671 GCA_964636775.1 uncultured Lishizhenia sp. | reverse complement strand
GCTGAGTCTGTGAGGCGATTGTTATTAGCAGAAAAGAAATCAATCAAGGAAAGAAGCCAAAGAACAACAATAAAGGCAAAACGGACAACACGAAAAAAGATGGATTTGGAAATGATCCTGAAGAGAAGAAGAAAGATGATAAAGAGCCTTTTAATCCAGTAGATGCCACATTGCGTTTCTTGATGATGATTCGAAACGTGAGCGGAACATACACACGGAATGAAGGTATATTATTGCCGGGTTACAATAAACGAACGAACGTCGTTGGTTTTGACCAAAATTTCGAAGGCCCTGGTGTGGACTTCCTGCTCGGAGGGCAAAATACTGACGTATGGGGCAATGCGAATGGAAGTAATGTTGCCTTGGATATTGCGAACTCAGGCTGGCTTGTTCAACAGCCCTTCTTGAATAATCAGTACTCAGAAACATATTCTGAGACCTGGAACTATAAAGTGAATCTTGAACCTATTAGATATTTAAAAGTAGAAATCACTGGAACACGCACGGAAGGGCGCAATAATAACGCCTTCTTCCGCTATGATCCTACTTTTGAAGATTACGTTTTCCAATCCCCCATGGAAACCGGTAATATTAGCGTCAGTATCAATTCTTGGGCATCCGCTTTTGTAAGAGATGAGGCAGACAATGGATGGACCAGTGCAACGTTTGAA
>CAZWSY010000141.1:0-2271 GCA_964636775.1 uncultured Lishizhenia sp. | reverse complement strand
ATACAGCAAATGCTTCAACACCACCACCTAAGCGTTCAAATTCAGTTCCATTCCACGAATTCTCATCGTGATTTGAAGTAAAATTTAAACGGTAAGCATCTTTGGGAAAGCGTTTTTTCTCACGTTCAAAATAAGCAATAACTGAATCAGCATTCATTGTGCCTTTTGCGATCTTGTTCATAACATGGTGTAACTCCCAGGCATAAGTAACATCAAAAGCTTCCTTATGTAATTTTTCTCCCTCGTCTTCGGCCAACATAAATACAGGTTTCACTTTGTCCAACTCTTTGCGTGCATCATTCCAGAAATCAATTGGAACCCAACCCGCAACATCACATCGGTACCCGTCAATATTCGTTTCAGAAACCCAAAATTTCATAGCATCAATCATTGCTTTACGCATATCTTGGTTGTCGTAGTTCAAATCTGCAACATCCCACCAATCGGTTCCAATTGTGGGCTGAAGGTTCCCTGCTGAATCAAGGGTATACCAATCTTTGTGACCTTGATCCACCCATACATTATCAGGTGAAGAGTGATTGGCTACCCAATCTATAATGATCTTCATATCTAAATCGTGAACAGACTTTACCAATTTTTTAAAATCGTCCATGGTTCCAAATTCTGGATTTACTGCTTTATAGTCTTTTACAGCATAGTAACTCCCTAAAGAACCCTTTCTGTTTTTGATACCTATTGGATGAATTGGCATTAACCACACCACATCCACACCCATTTTTTTTAAACGAGGAAGATGAGGAATAATCGCATTAAATGTTCCTTCTTTGGAAAACTGACGAACATTTAGTTCGTACATAGTTGCGTTTTTACTCCATTCGGGAGTTTTCTTTTGAGAATATCCAGATAGGCTTAAAATCAGAAAAAATAGAACGAATGATAAAAATTGTTTTTGGAAAAAAAAGAACAGATTTTTCTTGAAATACATGTCTTATTAGTTTAGAGTTTTAGCAGTTTTTAGTAAGAAAGAACAATTTATAAATGTAAAAACAAATACAATAAATTGAAGTTTTCTTTAAAGTAAAATTAATGAAATTATAACAATGTGTCAAATTTACACTATGTAAATTTCATTTTTTTTTTTAATTTCGGGCATGATTGAACAAAGCGAAAGAAATTTAAATAACGGAATTTCAGCAGACTGTGTGATTTTCGGCTTTGACTTTGAAAAGATCCAAGTGCTGCTGATAGAAAGAGAATCGAGTAATTCACAAAAACCTGAGTATGCTTTACCCGGTGATTTGATTTATGATGATGAAAATTTAGATCAAGCTGCCGAGCGTGTTTTAAAAGAATTAACAGGTTTAACCGATATATTTTTGGAGCAATTGGGTGCTTTTGGAGACCCAAACCGACTAAACAAAGACGCCGATAGAAAATGGCTTCAATCTGTTCGTGCCAATCCTGATGTTAGAGTTATTACGGTTGCTTATTTTGCTTTAGTTAATATCCGTTCCTTCAATCCAAGACCTTCGCATTTTGCTCGAAATGTTGTTTGGAAACCTCTGAATGAAATCAAAGAACTTGCCTTTGACCATTTAGATATATTAAATGCCGCAAAGAGACGTCTTAAAATAAATCTGGATTTACGACCGATTGGCTTCAATTTACTACCTGAAAAATTTACTTTGACACAACTTCATAAGCTTTACGAGGCTATTCAAGGAAAGGAAATTGATAAGAGAAATTTCAGAAGAAAAATGGCCAAACTAGAAATAGTCGAACGTTTAAATGATAAACAAAAGGGGGTTCCTCACAAGCCATCAAACTATTATAGTTTCAATCTAGAAAATTATAATAAGTTAGTAGAGGAAGGATTCAACAATTTTGGATTCTAACAAAAAAGGAAGCAGAATTTCTTCGTACTTCCTTTTCCATCAATCAACGTCATTATAACTAGTAACCTGGATTTTGTATTAGGTTAGGATTTAATACAATATCTGCATTTGGAATAGGATAAAGCTCTCTGTATGCATCAAGAGCAACTCCATCTACTTCACCTCCTTTAAATGACCACAGGTAATCTGCTCCTGAAAATTTACCAAAGCGAATCAAGTCAGTTCTTCGTGTTGCTTCCCAGCTTAATTCTCTGGCTCTTTCATCCAAAATAGAATCAAGTGTAAGGGAAGAAAGATTGAAGGCGCTTGTAAAATAAGCTCTTGTTCTAATTAAATTGATGTATTGCAACGCAGTTCCTTGATCTCCTGTTCTAAATGCTGATTCAGCCAACATGAGATACACATCCGCCAATCT
>CAZWSY010000140.1:1953-2324 GCA_964636775.1 uncultured Lishizhenia sp. | reverse complement strand
ACAGACATAAATAAGCCAAGAATTTTTGGATACAACGAAAATTCTGATATTCAAAACATAAATTATATTCCTGTTACTGGAGTATTTCCTGCTATTGTAAAATATAGTAGAGACCAAAAGGAAGAGAGGCTAGGAGATACTGCGAATTTAATCCCTTATGGACAAGTAGATATAAAAGTAAAATCTGACGCTAATGATTTTATTCAGAATAATGGGGCAACAATAAACATTTCGATTAATGATTTAATGTTTAAGATCGTGTCTTCTCAGTCTGTTAGAAGATATATTTCTTCAGAATATTTTCATTACATACTTGAAAGGGAAAAATAATGGCTAATTCTTTCGAGGCAGATGTAAGACTAGCTATTTCT
>CAZWSY010000140.1:861-1943 GCA_964636775.1 uncultured Lishizhenia sp. | reverse complement strand
TAGAGAATACCAAAGAAGAGTTGAAGAATTGGTAAGAGAACAGTTTGAGGAGAAAAAAGAAGAACTGATCAAAAATTTTTCTCAACACCCAGTCACTAAAGAAATATCAAACGAAGAGTCCGCTAATATTAGCAATACTTTAGGCGGTTATGGTAATTTATTTGGCTTTTTAGGTTTTGATAAAGGCTCCGATCCAATAGGTCCAGTATCAGAAGTATTAAAAGAAAAAACTCAATTAGAGTATATCTCTATAAAGCCTTCTACTGACAAACTTTTGATAAGATATAGCACTCCAGAATTAAATGATTTTGATAGCGCCGCAGCTTTAAGATGGGATTCTACAAATTGGGTCAAAGGAATAGAAAGGGGCATCTCTGGATTTCAAAATTTCATGTCGAAAGCGGCCGGTAAATCTGGTCAAGGAATTCAAGTTAAAGGGCAAGTCAAACCATTCACTGGCGGAGCGAACAGGTTTAAAAATACAAAATACATGACTGATTTGATAAATAAATTTAAATCTTCTATAAATAGACTATGAAAGTAAATTTTCAAAATACATTAACTAGCAGTTTTCTTCTTTATTTAGATAACACTATTCTTAAAAGAGGAGAAGCTTATACTAATGTTTCTGGAAATTTTTATCCTGTTACTGGCGTTTACGATGGATACTATACATATGCTGCTCCATATAAACAAATAGTTAGCGATGCTTCTATTACTGGCGCAACACAAATGACTGGAATTTACTTAGATGGTAATTTTATTACTCCCGGCCAAAGTGGATTAGTAGCGATAAATCATTATGATGGTCAAGTAATTTTCTCTTCAAATAAGAATTCTAGCACAATTAGTGGCAATTACTCCATAAAAGACTTTAATGTTTATTTAACAGATAAAGCAGAAGATTATTTATTGTATGCCACAAAGATAGAGCCAAAGAGCAGAAAAGGAATTCCAGCTAGAGGATTAGAGATTAATGAGATAACTTATCCAGCAGTATTTTTAAGATTAGATTCTTCACAAAATGATCCTTTTGCATTTGGCGGGACAGACATGACTAAGACTTACTTTAGAACAATAAT
>CAZWSY010000140.1:0-851 GCA_964636775.1 uncultured Lishizhenia sp. | reverse complement strand
TGTCTAACTCTATGTTCGCCTTAGATGCTGTTTGCGGTATTTTAAGAGATTCTGCCCATAATTTCTTTAGATTAGTGGATAATAACGATCTCAGATTAAACGCTATGAGCGCTTATACTGGAATCGCTTATAATTATACTGCCGTAGCCACAGGAGAAACAGCTTACATGTCAGAAGTAAACGTAACTAGAGTAAGACCAATCTCTTCTCCTGATTTTGTTAATATGAATCCAGAGGTTTATTCGGCCTTTGTTGATTTTGAAGTGCAGTCTATAAGAAATACCCATCAATATTAAAATAATTTTCTACACTTATGTTTTTGAGTGTAAATCAATTTAGAATATAAGGAACCAATATGTCAAGAAATCGCGTAATTTACCAAAGCGAAGCTTTATTCGCCGCCCCAACCGGAGCTTCTTCAGTAAACGCTGCAAATCATGGTATTCGCAGAGTCCAGTCTTGCAATTACAATTTTGCAATTCAACGCCAAGACATCAATCAATATGGTGAACTAGCCGCTATTGATAGGCTTATTATTCAAGAACCTACGGTTGCTGTAGATATGACTTACTACTTTGAGCCAACAGGGTTCAATGAATCGCACTTAGGTTTAAGAGTAAATCCATATTCAACTGAAGCCGCTGCTACTGGAGCTTCAACAGTTTCAGACCACGTTTTAGATTACATCATCTCAAGCGGGGCATCTTACGATCAAAAGAATGTTTTCGTTCTAGTTAGTGACGCTGGTATCGACGCAAATGACACTACAGCAATGGCCAATACTGGAAGTTATAATGGAATTATTGGCATAGGTAACTGCTTCTTGACTTCTTGGTCGCTAGATGCTGCCG
>CAZWSY010000139.1:0-2376 GCA_964636775.1 uncultured Lishizhenia sp. | reverse complement strand
TCTTGTCCACAATGTAATTCAAAACACACTCGCATGGTGAGTCAATTCGGGAGTACATTCTAAAAAGCAAACTACCAATTCAACGATTGTAAAGAACCATTAGATTATTTTAAGCACTTGAAATAAAGCGAAGTAATCAATGAAGTCAAGTCAAAGCTAGACGTATAAGATTTAGCGGAGGGGATGAAAATAAAGAAAAGGACTATTGTTTTAGGTATTTCCCTCGGAATATTTTTACTGAAGAATACGCGAATTGATAAAAATCAACTCCACTCGGAAAATGATCCATTGAAATTGAAAATTGAGTTGGGTTAATTGTTGAACTGAATAGTTTTTACCTTGAATATCATGGATTTCAAAATGGGATTGCAATAATTCATCACTCAATAATTCAAACCAAATTTGCTCATAGACAGGATTTGGAAATACCTTAAATGTTTGAATCTGATTTGCTGAATTCAGCAATTAAAAATCTTCCCGTTATAAATCTGGATTGCGTATAAAACTTCTTTGTAATTCTTGACTCAATAAATATATTCTTTCAATAGGTTTATAACATCTTTCAAACTACAAACAGTAATATTTTCTTTAAGTCTATATGGCTCTGAATTTATGGGCGCAACAATAAATGTATGTTGTGGGTTTATAACGTCAAGTACCCTATAAAATCCTTTTGTAGGCTGTGGTGAGGTAGATGCTTTGCATTCAATAGCGATTAATTTTTCTTTTAGGTCTAAAACTAAATCAATTTCATCGCCAGTTGCTGTTCTAAAAAAGTAAGCTTCACAATCTAAGGTGCTCAGAATCTGTTCAATCACAAAGCCTTCCCAAGAAGCACCAAAAACAGGGTGTCCAAATAGGGATTCATTGTTCTTAATTCCTAATAGTTGGTGCAATAACCCACTGTCTCTGATGTAAATTTTGGGAGATTTAACCAACCTTTTTTTTACATTGATTTCATAAGGTTGCAAAGAGCGAACAATGAATGTTTGTTCAAAAATATCAATGTATTTACGAATTGTTGGATGCGTTAAATCCATTGAACTTCCCAGTTTGCTTAGATTAAGAAGTTGGCCTTGGTTATGCGCACACATCATCAAAAAGCGTCTCAGTTGTAATGCAGGAATTTGAAACCCAAGTTGTGGCAAATCTCTTTCGACGTAAGTTTTAATGAAGTTTTCTCTCCAAATAAGACTGAATTCATCATTTTCAGCCAACACACTATCTGGAAATCCACCTCGATTCCAAAAGGTATTAAGATTTACTTCTTTTAATTCATTGATTTGAAAAGGCGAGAGTGATAGATATCCAATTCTTCTCGCCAATGACTCAGAGCTTTTTTGTACAAGTTCACGTGAAGCCGAACCCAATAAAATGAATTTTCCATTTTGACGATGCTCATCGACTATGCTTCTTAAAACAGAAAAAAGGTCAGGAACGAGTTGAATCTCATCCAAACAAATGGTTTTTATTGCATTCGATTTAAAAAACAACCGTGGATCTTGAAGTTTATTCAAATCCTCTAAGTTTTGCAAATCAAGGTAAATGACATTCGAATTGTTAGAAAAAAACTGCTTCAGTTTACACGCTCTTGTCTCAACTTAATCCCTAATTCTTTCAATTGTTTTTCATCCAAAGGTGATGGTGCATCAATCATTGTGTCGCGACCGCTGTTGTTTTTCGGGAAGGCAATGTAATCACGGATAGATTCCGAACCGCCCATTGTGGCAACCAAACGATCTAAACCAAAAGCCAAACCTCCGTGTGGTGGCGCGCCGTATTCAAAAGCATTCATTAAGAATCCAAATTGTGCTTGTGCTTCTTCTTTCGTGAAACCTAATAAATCAAACATTTGCGATTGCAACGCTCTGTCGTGAATACGAATCGAACCTCCGCCTAACTCTACGCCGTTCATTGCCAAATCGTAGGCATTGGCACGTACTTTTCCAGGGTCGGTTGCAATTAAATGCATATCTTCTGGTTTCGGAGAAGTAAATGGATGGTGCATCGCGTGGTAACGTTCGTTTTCTTCGTCCCATTCTAACAATGGAAAATCCAAAACCCACAAAGGTTTGAATACGTCTGGATTTCTCAAACCTAAAGTCGTTCCTAAATGCAAACGCAATTCGTTCATTTGCTTGCGTGTTTTTTCTAAATCGCCACACAATAATAAAATCAAATCACCCGGTTGTGCATTTGCACGTTTAGCCATCGCTTTCAAATCTGCTTCTGAGTAGAATTTATCCACCGATGATTTGAAGGTTCCGTCTGCATTGTATTTGATGTAAACCAATCCTTTTGCACCAATTTGTGGACGTTTCACCCATTCAGTTAATTCATCCAATTGCTTACGTGTGTATTCGGAACAACCTGGTG
>CAZWSY010000138.1:0-2417 GCA_964636775.1 uncultured Lishizhenia sp. | reverse complement strand
GCATACGAATTGACACGCCACGGAATCGATCATACTTTGGTAGTTGACAACACAGGCGGACATTTGATGCAACACGGAATGGTGGACATGGTTATCGTTGGGACAGACAGAACAACTAGAAATGGTGATGTCGCTAATAAAATCGGCACCTATTTGAAAGCATTGGCAGCTAAGGATAATGGAATTCCTTTTTACGTTGCTTTGCCTTCAACAACCTTGGATATGTCCATTCGAGACGGATTGAAAGAAATTCCAATTGAGGAACGCGACCAAAATGAAGTGAAATATGTTCACGGTAAACGTCAATCAGATGGTCAAATTGATGCCGTATTGATTTGTCCTGACACTACTCCAGCTAGCAATTATGGTTTTGATGTTACTCCATCTCGATTAGTAACAGCATTAATTACCGAAAGAGGCGTTTGTGAGGCGAGTGAACAAGGAATTACCTCATTATTTCCTGAATATAAATTGTAATAAACTATGAAAACACTGTTGATTTTTCTTCTGCTAATCGTCTGTTTTCAAGGAAGATCTCAAATCAACGGAAAATGGCATACGGCTTTTACAGTTGCAGGAAGTAGCCACCGAGTAGACTTGGAAATAACAGGAATTGGACGCGACGCAAATGTCTTGATTTCATTCCCCGATATTCCTCAAATGAAAACCACAGAACTCGAAGACTACAGTGTTTTCAACGATTCCATTTACTTTAAATGGGACAAAATTGGTTTGCGTTACCAAGGACATTATTACGCTAAAGGTGATTCTATTCACGGTATCATGCAACAAAGTGGTTTAGAATGGAATGCAACTTTTCACCGGGGCGAACAAGTAAAAAAAATACTTTCAAGACCACAAGAACCTCGTGCTCCATTTGACTACGACATACAGGAAATCACGCTGAAAAACGGAGAAAATACGATTGGTGCAACCTTAACATTACCTCACGCAAAAACAAACTTTCCAATCGTAGTCTTGTCGTCAGGTTCTGGACCTCAAAATCGTGATTGCGAAATAATGGGTCACAAACCTTTTTGGATTATTGCTGATTATTTGGCTAAAAGCGGAATTGGTGTGCTGCGATTCGACGATCGAGGAACAGGAAAAAGTAGCGGTAATTTCTCCAAAACTGATTTGAAAGGTTTTGCAAGTGATGTAGAAACGTGTTTCAATTATTTGGAAAAGCAGTACAAACAGCACCCTATTGGCTTATGTGGTCATTCCGAAGGAGGCATGCACACACTGATGGTTGCAGCTCGGAATAAAAAAGTGGATTTCCTGATACAATTGGCAGCCGTTGGCACAAATGGAATAGAAGTGCTTGTTGAACAACAATATTTGATTCCACTAAAAAGCGGTAATGATGAAAAAGCGGCAAAGGCGAATAGCTTAATCTACGATAGCTTAACAACAATGCTTCAAAAATCGCCAAAAGAACAATTTTCCAAAAATGTAAATGACTTTGTGAGTAGAAATTTTGAATTATTTCCAGAAGAAGTAAAAAGCAAAGCATCTGCCAATGAAATTGCCGCCAGTTATGTCGCTTTCCTAGACAATGATTGGGCAAGACAATTCATCGTTTTTCAAGCACCGGATTACTTACACCAAATCAAATGCCCTATTTTGGTGCTAAACGGAAGTGAAGATATACAAGTGCCACCCATTAAAAATCAAGAAAGTTTTAAGCAAAATATAAGCACAGTAAGCCAACCGCATTCATTAGTGAAAATAATACCAGGTGTCAACCATTTGTTTCAAACCTGCAAAAAATGTACGGTTCTTGAATACGGCGAATTGGAAGAAACTTTTTCGGTTACTGCTTTGCAAGAAATTGTCAATTGGTTGAAGCAGTTTTAATAATTCGCGTACCAATCAAAGTGCTCGAGTGCAATTCTTTCCTTTTCAGCCTCTAAAAATTGGATAAACGCACTGGTAACAGGGTTCAGTTTTTTTCCTTCTAACCAAACAATTTCCCATTGAGTAACTAAGGGCAATTCCTTTATAGGTAAAATACCCAATTGGTGTAATTCTAGTTCGTTTCGCATCCCGAGTAAAGGCATAATTGAGCAACCAATTCCTGCAATAACGGCTTGTTTTACAGCTTCATTAGATGTCAATTCCAATTTATGCTTTACTTGAATTCCTCTACTCTCAATAAACTGCTCCATCATCAAACGCGTAGCTGATCCTTCTTCCCGAAAAATGATTGGGTTTTCCTCCCAAAAACGGGGCGATTTTGCAGATTTGTCACCAAAAGCCTTATTCCCAACAAGAAACAATTTGTTATCTAATAATGGAATGGTATTCAACTTTAAATTTTCTGGAATCAAAGAAACCATAGCGAAATCAATTTCATTTTTGGCTAAACCTTCAATCACTTTTGATCGATTGGACACATCCAAAACCAATTCAAC
>CAZWSY010000137.1:0-2421 GCA_964636775.1 uncultured Lishizhenia sp. | reverse complement strand
AGATCCTTCTGTGGAATTAAATACTCCTAATCCGGAAGGATTAAATGAAGTTCTAAGACTATTGCTTTGACCAATTTTAACTTGAGAAGCGGAATATCCAGCTGCTATTTCCCTATTTACTGCATCAGATAAAGCTGAAGAAAAGTTCGGAATAAATCCATTAGCATTTCCTTCTTTTTTACCTCCAAAACTTACATTGCCAAGGCTTTGTACTATTAAACTAGCATTGGTAATTTCAACGCCTTTACCAAAAGACGCTTCCAAGCCTTTTTGCAGAGGTTCTTGGATTTTACTTAATTGCTCTATAAAAGCAGCAGTAATTCTATTTATTTCTGGCTTTAGCTCGTTTTCTTTTCTTCTTGAAGCTTCGTCTTCTGCTGTTTTGGCTTTTCCGCCAGATACATCAGCAGCCTTCATTTCCTTAACAGTGTTTTCTATTAAATTTGGAGTTATTCCTAATTGCTGCTCCGCCTGCAATCTTGCGGCTTCATATATTTGGCCTTGATTTTCTGGTCTTAATTTATTTTGAAGCTCATTAGCCAATCCAAATTGACCAATATTTCTAGCGGTCATTGCGTCTCTGAACAAAGACTGCATCATATCAGAAGCGCGCAACTGAGTTAGTTGATTAGCTACTTCTTGAAAAGCTTGTTTTCCAGATGGACCTTGGAAAAGCCCAGCGTATTTATCTTTAAGGTTTGTGGCAAAATTTGCTAAGCCTCCTATTTGGGTCTCTCTCGAACCAAATAAAGATCCCAATTGATATTGCAAAGCGCCTCTTTGAGTATTCTTAAAAGCGTCTATTTTTGATGACGCATCAATAGATGTTCTTACTCCTCCTCCAAAAGATAATTTTTCTTGAAGAGATAAGGCTTTCTCTGCATAATTTTTTTGGACTCCGACTATCTTTTCAATATTTTCTAAATTACGAGAAGAATTTGTTGCTCTAGTTAAAAGACCTTTTAGCACTTTAAGATCTTCTTCAGAAGCCATTGGAGATTTAGTAATAATATCTTGGATATCTTTAGCTAATGAAGCGTCAGGAGCGCGGCCAGCTAAACCTTGGATAGCTGATTGAGCGAAGGACCCTTCTTTTAGTTTCTTAGATTCAATCCTTAAAGTATTAGTAAAAGTTTCAATTTCTGGTTTAGCTAAAGAATATGTATCTATCGCTGCTTTCGCTTCTATAGACGCTCTTTCTCCAAAATTTCCAGCAAATCTACCAACGCTTTCGAGATACCCACCTCTAGCTTCTCTTGAGGCTGCTCTTAAAGCTTGAGATCTTTCGTTTTGACTCAACATTTCATTTAGTGGGCGTCTAACCTGAGCCAACTGCTCTTCAACTCTCTTTGTAGCTTCAACTCTTTGATCTTGTGTTTTTAAAAATGCTACAAAACTTTCGGCTAACTTAGATCCAGATCCTTTATCAGCAAAAAGGCCTTGAGCTTGACTCAAACCTCCTTGAGCCAATAATTCATTTATATTTTTAGCATTTAAATTATTTATATCGACCTTACTTCTATCTAACTGACCAGCTAAATCAGAGAAGAAAGAAGTTACAGTTTTAGCGTCTCTTTTGGCATTGTCTAAAGAAGCAAAATCTATAACAGATTTTGAAACAGAAGCTTCTCTTTGCGCTATCTCAGTAGCAGAAGCCAAAGCTCTTTGCTTTTCTTCTGGAGTTTGAGCCATCTTGTAAGCAATAGCGGCAGTAGGATTAGTTTGGCTGATTTTATTTAATAAATCCTGCTCTTTTTTAGATAGTTTAATTAGTGCTTCTGGTCTAGCGTTTGGATCAGAGTATTGAGCGTCTAAATCAGAAATAGTTTGAGTTAAATCTGTGATATTAGAAGTCAGCTTATTAAAAGAGTCTTGAGCTTTATCTCTAGCTTTATCAAATATAGCTGCTTTTACATTTTCTTTTACTTGACCTGCTTGATAGAAAAGCGCTCCACCAGTTAACGAAGCGCCAGCAGCAGATGTTAAAGCTCCTTTTATGCCTCCAGTTCTGAAGCCTTTAATAGTAGAAGCTAAAACGCCAATTGAAGCGCTGGTTTTTAAACCAGCAGATACTACATCTTGGTTTTTCTCATTTGCGTATCCAGATAAGATACTAGGTAAAACTTGATAAACAGCAGCAGCGACAGCGGAGCCTAAAGAACTATCGAATGCAGATTTGTTTTGAGGATTAGTAGGCGCAACTACGCCTCCCATCCTTCCGCTTATCCTCGCAGATGGAGTATATCCTCTTGCCAAATTTTTAATGCTTTTGCCAATGCTGCTACGATCACTAGCTAAAACTCTACCTACATCTTTATAAGATCCAGTCGCAAAAACAGAATTTACTCTAGTAGTATTTTCTACTCCGAATCCTCTTAATTGCTTTGATGTAAATGGAGCAGTCAAAGCATTAGCTTGCAT
>CAZWSY010000136.1:408-2437 GCA_964636775.1 uncultured Lishizhenia sp. | reverse complement strand
CTAGAATGTCTTCCATGGTAATTATACCACTGGTACCCCCAAATTCATCCACAACGATTGCAAAATGACTGTGTTTTAATCGCATTTCCGCCAATGTATCGTCCATGGGTTTGTTTTCAGGAATAAAATACGGTGCTAAGATTAGATTTCGCCAATTGTAATCTTCGGGTTCATTCAGATGAGGCATTAACGTTTTGATATTTAAAATACCAATTACTTTATCCAAACTGCCTTCATACACAGGCATTCTTGAAAATCCATTTTCACGGACGATATTGAGAACCTGATGAAAATTCAATGTGTTAGATAATGCAATTACATCCATTCGTTGCTGCATAATCTGTTTCACTTGGATATTTCCCATATTTACAATTCCCTTTAATATTTCCTTTTCCTGTTTCGCATCATCCTCATCCGTAGCCATATCGATGGCCATAGTTAATTCTTCGCTGGTTAATTCGTTGGCCTTAGGCTTTGCTCTTTTTTCTAATAGCACTCCCAGTCTGACTAAAAAATGAGTTAACGGCCACAACAAGGTTGAAAGAATCTTCATTGGGACAACTAGCTTTCTAGCCACCCGCCTATAATTCTGGGTGGCAAAAACTTTAGGAATTACTTCTCCAAAAACTAAGATTACAAGGGTTACTAAGATCGCCTCCACCAAGAATTTCAACCATGGCGCTTCATCTAGGTTGAATAACATTTCGGTGAGATTTAACGTTAACAATACAAAGGCTACATTCACCAAACTGTTTGCTACCAATATTGTAGCCAGTAAATGCTTGGGTTTTTCTAAAAAGTTAACTACTAATTTTGCACCGGTTGAATTCTCTTCTCGTAAATCATCCACATCGCTTTCACGATGAGAAAAAAATGCATTCTCCGCTGCTGACGAGATGGCTGAAATCGCTAAACATAGAACCATCAATACAGATATTGCCACCATCGACCCAATCTGATTAGGTTGTAGTGTCTTTACAATAGACAGAATGGTCGCAGAAAAATTGAATATTGAAGTATCGATACTAAGTGTGCTTAGTGAGAAAATCGTGGGTAACGGGTCTGACATGAAATAACTGTACTAATTAAAACGGCAAATCATCATCATCCATTCCCCCAACAGTAGGATTGAAATCATTCCCACCAGAGGATGAATTATCCACGCCATGACCATGGGTATTATTGGAATCACCGCGATCATTGTTACGATCCCCCATCATCGACCCCATCATTTGGAAATTGTTTACACGAATTTTACGCATTTGTTTCTCTTGACCTTCGGCATCCGTGTAACTACCTTTTTTCAAATATTTCTCGGCAGTTTCAGCTTGCTTATCCCACATTTCCAAATTATGCCACTCCGTACTTTCCATTCGCTGGCCATCTTTGGTGTAATAATCGTTGGTAGCCAATGTGATATTTGCCACGATTCTTCCATTTTCCAATCGTCTGATGACCGGATCTTTCCCTAATCGGCCCAATAAAATTACTTTATTAATCATAAAAAAACGCGTTTAAATCCAAATATCGTAAACAATAACAACTCAAACCTAATGCAAAATCGATCTATTTCCAAACACCTGCAAAATCCATCATTTTTTCCATCAACCGATGAACCGGCACTTCACTCATTTTTGCCGTGGGTTGCAGGATAAAGTTATTTGGGAATCCTTGATCGCCTATGACCGTTAAATGCCAGCATCGCGCATGAATTGTTCGATGCGATAATTGATGTTTAAAATCCTTATACCCCATTATTTTTAGTTCTGTATTGTTAGAGTAAATTTCCAACCTCTCTAAAATAGTCAATGGATGCAATTCTAAATCATCAACTTCTACATTGGGGAATTCATACAAATTTGCCCAAACGGAGGTGTCGTTTCGCTTGATCAATAACCAATGATCCAGAAAGTTGATTGCAAAAAACACAAGATTTACAGGAACTGGCTTCGATTTTTGAGACACTACAGGCAACAACTGTTGCTGATTATTTGTAAATGCAAAACAACTTTCCTGCAACGGGCAACTA
>CAZWSY010000136.1:0-398 GCA_964636775.1 uncultured Lishizhenia sp. | reverse complement strand
CTATTACAAGTGGGATTGGTTGGAGTACAAACCGTAGCCCCTAATTCAATAATTGCCTGATTAAATACATTGGACTGATTGCTATCACCCAAGATTGCTAACAACTCTTTTTTTACTGTTTTAAAAAAAATCTGTTGATCTACGGGTATAGTAACGCCTAACCACCGAGCAGCAAATCGTTTTACATTACCATCCACGGCAACTGTTTTTTGATTAAACGCAAAAGCGGCTATTGCAGAGGCCGTGTAATCGCCTACACCCGGCAAAAGCAAGATTTCATCGAATTTTTCCGGAAACCTACCTTGATACTGCTGGTGTATAATTTTTGCGGCTTTATGCAGATTCCTAGCTCTGGAATAATATCCCAATCCCTGCCATAATTTTAGCACTTCCGCCTC
>CAZWSY010000135.1:0-2636 GCA_964636775.1 uncultured Lishizhenia sp. | reverse complement strand
TGTCAAGGATATGGGGGATGTCCTGCCGGGACATGGAGGGTTTATGGATCGTCTTGACTCGATGCTGCCGTCCAGCTTTATTGCATACCTTCTATCGCTAGTTGTTTTCTAATGAGCCCACAAAGAGTTTCCGGCAAGATACTCGGTTACGACCCTGAGCAAGTTGATGGATTACTAGATCGGGTAAGAAGGCAATACGACAATCCACAGTCTCGTCTAGTAACACCAGGGATGTTGGCCGTTGCCAAGTTTGACTTAATTCCTGGCGGCTATCGAATCGATGAGGTCGATTCAATTATCGCCAAGGTCGCTGACGAATTTGAAATCAAAGAGATTTCTGAGCGAATAGCTAAATTTGGAAAAACAGAAATCAAGCGCGATCAGCGAAAAATCATTGGGATGATAGCTGAGACGCTGGCTCGGTCAGGTAAAGAAAGATTTTCGCCTGCTAGCAACGGCTACAGACAAAAGCAGGTCGAACAACTTATTTCACAAATAAAAGTTGCGGATGGACTACTTTCAGGACCAGAGCCGATGGAAATTCGAACCCGAGAGCTGGGCAGCTCCAAAGGCGGACCGAGCCGATCTGAAGTGAATGAATTTTTAGCCCTTGTAGTTACTGCCCTGCACACCCAGCGTTTATTGGGATGATTGCCAAAAAATCCCTCTAAGCAATAGGCTTAAGACCTCTTCCAGGAGGAATGTGGGAAGACACGCGCTTCAAAAGAACCGCCCAAGGCGACACCTGTTCGCACTGGGCTACTTTTTTGCATCCTCCTTGGTGATGGTCACAGTGGTAGATCCCTACTCCGGCACCATGGCCAGCGCGGATGCAATAAACGTCTTTGAGCCAAACGGCGACTACCAAACGCTAACTATTACTCCATTAGCTGACGGCGATTTTGCTAGAGCTGACTTTGAAGTCGTTTCGGGTCAAAAGGCGCGCGGCGTGACTGTTCGCATTGCACCGATCCCCGCTCCTGGCACGCCAAAAGCTTTTGCTCTAGCCGAGGTTAAATCACGCGGTTGGGACTATAACCAATTTTCATGTCTCGTGAAGCTGTGGGAGCGAGAGAGTAATTGGCGTTGGAATGCAACCAACCGCTCATCGGGCGCTTATGGAATTCCACAATCCCTTCCTGCTAGCAAGATGGCATCCGCTGGAGCTGACTGGCGAACCAATCCAGAGACTCAGATTTTGTGGGGACTTGGCTACATCGATGGTCGCTATGGTTCGCCCTGTGCAGCGCTTCTTCATTCCGACGTCAACAACTGGTACTAATGGCCAGAGGTAAGCGCCGTAGAAACGCTCCTATGCGTGAGTATCAAGAATTAGATGTGACTCGATTGCGCATGAGCATCCCACATGTTGAAGTAAAGCGTGGCATCGAGTTTGAAGTTTCTCAAACAGCAGGAAGTAATGCCGAAGAAGGCAAGAGCTGGGTTTGTCCAGTCTGCGTAGTGCTGATTACCCCAGGAATCGTTCATACAGTTGCCTGGGATACTCACAGGGGAGTGCAGTCTCGTCGCCATTTCCACAACCAATGCTGGAAGATCTTCGATGGAATGCTTCCCTAATGGAGATTAGATCCAACACAGAACTACCCAGTGTTCGTGAAGAAATTGAACTGCAAACATCCGATGGTCAAACCCTAGTTGGGGAGCTGGCTCTACCGGTTGGAAAAGAACCTGTCGCAACCTTGATCACCTTGCACCCACTGCCAACCCATGGCGGATTTATGGACTCCCATCTTTTTAGAAAGATGGCCAATCGTCTGCCAGAGCAGCTTTCAGTTGCTGTTTTGCGTTTCAACACTCGTGGCACTGAATCTCCCAGGGGTAAATCAACTGGCACCTTCGATGGAGCTGTTTCAGAAAAGTTTGACGTGGCGGCTGCGGTTGAGTTTTGCCGGCAAAGAGGCCTTCCTAAATTGTGGCTCGTTGGCTGGTCGTTTGGAACTGAGTTAGCTATCAAGTACGGGCCAGATCATCCGATCGAAGGCGCAATTCTTCTATCCCCACCGCTTCACCGCGCAACGGAAGCAGACCTACTGAGATGGCAGAGCACCCCCGCAAAACTGATAGCGCTAATTCCTGAACTGGATGAGTTTTTGAACCCAACTGAAGCAGCTGAGCGATTTGCAGTCTTGCCAAAGGCGAAACTTTCGGCATTCGATGGTGAAAAGCATCTGTGGGTAGGGGAGAGCGCAACGCGCAGGGTTCTAAATGCTATTGCGGAGGAAGTAATTCCAGGCTCTAGCCCACTGCCAATCGAGTACTAGCGCTCTTGCTGGCGAGGCATCCAAACCTCGCGCACCAGCAGCAAGATTGCAGCGGCGATTGGAATTGCAACCAGTGCTCCCAGAACACCAAGTAGCGTTCCTCCAATAAGAGCTGCGATTACGACTACCGCGGCTGGCACTGAAACTGCTTTTTGCATAACTCTCGGGCCGATGATGTAAGCCTCGATCTGCAAATAAACCAAGTAGTAGATCAAAACCACCAGAGCAAACGGAGCTCCGGAGAGGTAGGTGACCGTGACTACCAAAATGCCGGCGCTGGCAGGACCAATCAGTGGAATCAGTGCAAGCAAGAAAGCGGCAAGACTCAAAATCAGAGCGAATGGTGAACCAAGT
>CAZWSY010000134.1:0-2693 GCA_964636775.1 uncultured Lishizhenia sp. | reverse complement strand
CTATCAACGCTTTCAGGGCTGTTATTCTTTCAAAAACAGACTACTTTCCGTTTGGAATGGAGATTAGTAGTAGGACAACGAGCACGCAAGAATACAGATACGGGTATAATGGGATGGAGATGGATAATGAGGCGAAAGGCGAAGGAAACAGTTACACGACGGAGTTTAGACAATACGACCCACGAATTGGTAGATGGCTCAGTTTAGACCCCTTGATGGCGCAATACCCTATGATGTCTCCGTATGTGGCGTTTAATAATAACCCGATATATTTTGTGGATCCGTTGGGGTTAAAAGGTGAGCCAGTTAGAAAAAGTGTTGATCTTTTAATTGATGATGGGAATAGTACTATTGATGGCGGTGGTGATGATTTGGTTACTTATTTAATAAAAGTTCGTCAGAAAGATGGTAGTTTGAAGAATGTAGATAGTTATACTCATTCTGATGTCCATTTAGTTATAGGTGAACAAAGATGGAAAGCAAGAGAAGAGTCAACTGTGGAAAGAATATATAATTTAAAAGGTGATTTGATTTCTGAAAGTTTGATAAAAGGTGAAAGTTTTTTAAGTATTGCACAAGAGGCAATCCAAAAAGAAATTAATCAGACAAATACATTACAACAAAACGAAAAAAGCATTTATAACAATAATGTTCAGACTTTTATGGACCGTTTTCCTAAAAACGGAACAGCTCAAACTTTAATTTGGTGGTATGGCTTTGGAAATGGTAAAAATTATCACTTAACTCATGATCAAATGAAAGATGTTATCTCTGCTGAAGATAATTTTTTTATTTCTTCTTTGGACATGAAAAAAACAGGTAATTACAATTCTAAAAAATATCAAGGTCAATCTGGAGCAACAGGAACGCTTGGTGCTCACCAGTATTGGTTTACAGGGAAAATTACAAGTGAAAACATTAACGGTCATTTGATGAATGTTTTTAGAGGTGAATTACATGTTTATGATTTTTGGAATTTTAATTCAGGGAATCGTGAATTTATTCCAGAAATGAAAACAAGAGTTGCAAATTTGTTTCTACCTGGTTCTCCCTTTAGTGTTTTTGGATCAATCTCAGTTGTTCAATATGGTAATTCTCCAATGCAATTTGCAACAGGAGGTGTTTTGAAAGGAACTTGGACAGGTAGTAACTAGAAAAATAAAAATATTATGGCATTCAGAAAACCTTATTTAATGTTTAGTTTGTTCCTTACATTTTGTAGTTGTAATGAAGAAAGGCTTGATACGACCACTGATTTTAAAACAATTGAGAAAGTAACTCAATTAAAACTTGGAGAGGAAGTTTTGAAGTTAGGTGAATTTACCGAATGTTTTGACATAGATTGTGTAACAAAAAAAGTATATTTAATACCTGCCAAAAAATGTGTGGATTTCTCCAATAGTATTAATATCAGAGGTGATTCTTTAAGTATTTGGGGTTATTGGAGAAGAGAGGGAAATTATTTGATTTATAATCCAGCTCCTAAAAAGTTTGAAGAGGTTATAACCATGGAATACTCTTGTGAATCCCACATTTTAATTGTAAGTTTTTATGAAAACTAGTGTTTTTCTAATCTTGAAGCGAAAATATTTTAGTCCTACTCCCACTTCAAACTTAAAACAAACCCTCCATAAATTGAAAATACCCTAAAAATGAATCAATTGCATACTGAGCATCTTCAAATTAACCAATTTTCAAATTAACCCAAACGTGCAACAAAACACCCTCGGAAACATCGCCTACGAAATCACGAATTATCCGCCAAAGGACGGACGTAGTTTAGGTAACGTGAACTTGGTTATTTCTGATAGAAAAATTTGGAATGCAACACCAACCAACGCTTTCAGGGCTGTTATTCTTTCAAAAACCGATTATACCGCTTTTCCAAGTATTGCATGTTTGATAAAAGAACGCGGTATAATGCCGACATTGATTTCCTTGAAGAGTGAAAATAAAATCAATCGTCGGTACTATTTTCCGTTTGGACAAGAAATTTCGAGTAGAAATGTGGTGGTTGAGGATTATAGATACGGGTACAACGGTATGGAATCCGACGACGAAACCAAAGGAAGCGGAAATTCTTACACTACTGAATTTAGGCAATATGACCCACGTTTGGGAAGATGGCTTTCACTTGATCCGTTAATGGCGCAATACCCTATGATGTCTCCGTATATGGCGTTTAATAATAACCCGATTTATTTTGTGGATCCGCTGGGGTTGGAGGGGGTTGATCCTGGTGAAGATGATAAAAAAATCCCGGGACAAGAAAACAAAAAAGGTGGCTTCGATGAAGGGGATTATAAAGACCTACCTGAAGTAACAGTCTCGCCTTCTAATCAAGCTACGCATGATGCAATAAGACAAAATTTCATAGACGGAAAAATAAGCTATCAGAAATTTATGGATATGTATCGTAAGTACTGGGAGTTCAGTGGTGCAGATGAAAATGTACAGTTGGGATATGGTCCTAATGCTGCGTATAACGCTAAAGCTGCCGCGGATAATTGGATGTATGATGCTCCCGGTTTTTGTAGAATGGTTAATAAGGCTGCATTTGGAGCGGTACTTTTAGCTGCCGCTCCTTTGGTTGTTCCATCGCTAATTCAAGGAACTGTTGCTGCCGCTCCCTATGTATCAAATTCGGTTTTGACCTTAGGGCGATTGACAGTAAATGGATTTAAGTTGTATCA
>CAZWSY010000133.1:0-2696 GCA_964636775.1 uncultured Lishizhenia sp. | reverse complement strand
CACTCACCGGGGAGTGTTTGGGAGTTGCCGGGGGGGGTGGCGGTGGATGTCGAGGAGGCGGTGGTGGAGGGGGTGGAGGACTGCTCACTGGTACAGCCAATACAATCGGTACCGGAATTTCCTACACTGTGATAGTCGGCGCAGGTGGTGCAGGCGGTACTACTAGCATTGGTGTAAACGGCAGTAATAGTCAGTTCGCTAGTTTTACTGCCAACGGTGGCGGATATGGTGGCGGTATAGTAACAAGTGGTCCAGCAACAGTAGGTGGTGCAGGCGGTTCCGGAGGTGGTGGTACCACAGATGGTGTAACAGGAACCACACTGGCAGCAGGCGGCGCTGCTACCAGCGGCCAAGGGTATGCTGGCGGAAATAGTGCCACTGGTGGTCCAAATTACGGTAGTGGGGGAGGAGGGGGTGCTGGCACAGTTGGCACAGCAGGAACTACTACCACAGGTGGAAATGGCGGCACTGGCGCCAATGTAAGTATATCAGGGTCAGTTGTTACTTATTCCGGCGGTGGCGGTGGCGGAACGTACAATGGCGGTACTGCCGGCACAGGTGGTTTAGGCGGCGGCGGATCGGCGAAAAATAACAATACCAATGGTGATGCAGGTACTACTAATACTGGGGGCGGAGGAGGTGGGGGCGGAAGTAATCCATCAGGAAATGGCTCGGGTGGTGCCGGAGGTTCTGGCATAGTCATCCTACGCATACCCAGCTTGTACACAGCTACATTCTCAGCTGGTCTAACTGTTACTACCTCAAATACCGCAGTCACAGGATATCGAGTCTACTCAGTTACCGCAGGAACTGGTACAGTAACGTTTAATTAATTTTGCAACCCCAGTGCTGCAAAGATAATTACTAGTATTACCCCGGAACCTATACATGCAGATCAATCAACTATTTCCAATTCCTGTTGCATTTTTCAATCTCGATCGTAAATTAACCAAAAAAGAATTTAAATTTATCAACGATCAACCACAACGCAGTAACATGGGCAATACCAGCAGCGAAGATAATTACGTAGCAGAAAAAAATGAATTAAAATCCTTAAAAGAGTTTTTTACAACTTCAGCTAATCACTATTTTCACGAAATCTATCAACCTAGCACAGCAGTTAATTTAAGAGTAACACAAAGTTGGGCCAATTATACTAATCCCGGTCAGTACCATCATAAACACGCACATCCAAACAGCGTGGTCAGTGGAGTATTTTATGTGCAGGCTAATCCTGGCAAAGATCGAATATATTTCTACAAGTCAGGATACAATCAAATCAAATTCAAAACCAACAACTGGAACCTATTCAATTCGGAAAGTTGGTGGTTTGAAGCAGTGGAAGGGCAATTGATTCTATTTCCTAGTAATCTAGAACACATGGTTCAAACTGTGGAAGATGACGAAGTTACTAGAATCAGCATTGCCTTTAACACATTTCCTGTGGGCACTCTTGGCGATAACCTCGAACTCACAGAACTAATCCTTTAACGGAGCTAAATATTTAAATCATATAAAATTGAGGAGAATTACATGGCGCATTATGCATTTTTAGATGAAAACTACGTCGTTACCGAAGTCATTGTAGGTAAAGATGAATCAAATTATGATTGGGAAGCACACTACGGTCAATTCCGTGGCCAGTTGTGCAAGAGAACCAGTTATAACACACATGGTGGTGTACACAACTCAGGTGGTACACCCTATCGCAAAAACTATGCCGGCATCGGTTATAGCTATGATCCACAACGTGACGCTTTTATCCCACCCAAGCCTTTTGCAAGTTGGGTCTTAAACGAAACCACTTGCTTGTGGGATCCACCCACACCCATGCCCACAGATGGCAAAATGTATCGTTGGGATGAGCCAACCACAGCTTGGGTTGAAGTTACACCTTAACAATTGTTAGGCCCAAAGGGCCTAACATCACTAAACAATTAGTATAGAGTCTAGAGCTCGATCTTGTTGTAAATAAAAACAACAAGGGAGATATTGATGGTAGCATACTATGCGTTTCTAGATGAAAACTATATTGTCACTGAAGTTATTCCTGGCAAAGATGACGTAGGCACTGATTGGGAAGCCCATTACGGCCAATTTCGCGGCCAACTCTGTAAACGCACTGATTATAACACACATGGTGGAGTAAATGATTCAGGCGGTACGCCATTCCGTAAGAATTATGCTGGCATTGGATACAGTTACGATCCGCAACGTGACGCTTTTATCCCACCAAAACCCTTTCCAAGTTGGATCATTGATGAGAATACTTGCTTATGGATTCCGCCTATACCCATGCCCACTGATGGTAAGATGTATCGTTGGGATGAACCTACTACCAGCTGGGTTGAAAGCGTAGTTTAAGATTTGTTAGTGCCGCAAATGGGCCTAACACCATTCATGGTAATACCTAGTTTTTGCCAGTCATCGGCATTGCCCATAACAAAGTAAGGCCAGAACCATACCGTGACCCATGCACCCATATAAGCATCCATGAGTTTATTGGGAATTTCTAGTGGGTCTGTCAAGTTGTTGTACATCTTCTCCTGATGCCATAATACAAGCACCTCGTTCAGTGTAACCAATCAAGGTCCAAGTGCCTGTTTCAGTATTTATTAGCATGGCCATACGACCAGCGCGGCCCATTTTACCAGTTAACACTGGGCGTTCTTCAAATTCTTTAAGAAAGTCAATTA
>CAZWSY010000132.1:0-2786 GCA_964636775.1 uncultured Lishizhenia sp. | reverse complement strand
ATATAGACTTCAAATACTTTTTTGTAGTTCATTTCTACATCTCCAAAAGCTTCGAATGCTACTAATTTTTGTTGGGCAGCCACTGTGTCTTTTAATGCCAGTTCTTTTTCTAAATCATAGATTTTGTAGGCATTGGTCATGTCCATGCTGTCTATAAATTCTTGGTATTTCAATCCATCCTCTGATGCTGCATCGTAGTCATAAGGAGATATTTTAAGGCTTTTATACAATTCAATATCCAATACTTTTAACTCTTCTTCACTTAATACAGCATATTCACCAGTTGAAGTAATCACTTGCATCAGACCTGCAGGTAATAAACAAGGAGGATTAGCACAGCCTTCTTGGCAACTGTATACAGGATTACTTATTGAAGTTGGTTGATGATCTAAAGCAATATTTGGTGGAAAAAACTGTAATCCAGGATTCGGTAAAAATGGCATGGAGGTACTTCTTGTATAAAACAGAGGGTATGCAGTTCCTTCTGTTTTTACTCCCAAAGAACCAGGTGTAACAATCGCCCACTGATTATCCTGCGGAGCGGTTGCGGTTCCTTGTTGCCCAATAATTCCATTGATATGAAATCCAATTGGGTGAAACTTCATAAAATTACACTTGAAAGTCGTAGGTAAATTATTGTTTCCAAAAACATAAATTCCAGTACCCATTTTGAGGGTGGTGTTGTCAATAATATTTGAATTGATGCAATTTTCACCGACATAGATACCATACATTCTAGTAGCATCAACCATTCCTAGTTCTGGAAACGTGCTGATTCCGCCAGTGCTGTAATCCATTCTTTGTATCAGATTGTGTTTAACCATTGTATTATTGGCACCCTCAATTCTAATTCCTACTGTTGTTGAACTTGGGACGTTTGGATCAAAATAAATTCCTGCTTTCGTCGTCATTGCGTTGTCTGCAAAAAAGTCGGAGTGCTGGTCGCGAATTTCTACATTGTTCTGGTTGGTAACCCAAATAGCGTTTTTGGTGTTTTTAATGGAATTCTTTTGAATAACAATGTTTCCAGTTCCTTGATTAACTGATGCATTTTGAATCCTTATGCCGTTTATACCCTTATTTAATATAGGTTTGTTAATGATATTGTTTTGAATTTGAACGTTTTGTGTTTGTGAGTTTAACAAGTAGATAGCAGTCTTGTCATCAAGGGTATTGAAATCATTCAACTCATTGTTTGAGATTAATAGATTCCTTTGTGCATTTTCAAGATAAACTATTCCATACTCTATTTTACTAAAACGATTGTTTGAAATTTCGCCGTTGTTATCGGTTGCTCCTGATAAAGACCCATAAACATAAATTGATTTTGAGTTTATAAGGTTATCAAATAAACCTCCCGAAGTAATGTTATTAAAATCATTTTTTGTCACGTAAAATAATCGCGGATTTATCAATGATACACCATTCGAACAATCTTTAAATTTGTTTTCATAGTTAACACCTAAATTGTCACCGATGTAAGTCCTTGTATAGTTTGTCCAAATTGGCCTTCCAACATGACCATTTGGGTCACAAACATTTGGTGCAAAACAATAAGGTTCATAAATTTTTTCAAATTGATTTCGATATATCTTAAGCGGACCAGAGGGTTGTTGAAATAAATATCCTAACGAATTATCGACATAAATACCTGTTTCAATATTTTGAAATAGATTGAATGCTGCTGAGGGTTTTCCAATTGTAATTCCTCCTCCGCCAATAACGTGAATTCCAAAGTGGGATTTCTCACCGTTCATAGGAATTTTTAATGTTGTACTTGTTGATTGGTCTAATGAACCCGTTGCAGTGCAATCAAAAGTGGATCCACTAACCTCCCCCAAATGAGTAGTGAAGTCACTAACTTTAATTCCAATATTATTTTTGTTAAAGACGGTGTTGGTTACGATATAATTTCCATTACCAGTAGAATTAATAGCATTCAAAGCGTCTTCAATTCTAGAATTAGAAACTACTACTTGAGAGCCACTACCTACATAAATTCCATCCCACATTTGGCTACATGAAAACAGCTTACAATTTGTCAAGGTTAATGTAACTCCTGAATTGACAATAATTTTCACGTTTGGTCCCAAGCGGAAGGTACAACCATTGAAAGTTCGGTTTTGGTTAATAGTCATATTGGCATTAACCTGAATGATGGAATTGTTCGGAAATGCGATTGCATTAAAAGGTGAATTATAGGTATATTGCGCTGTAGTACAGCAAATTGTAGTACTAACACTATTCACCGTTACTGTAGTTGAAGCGGTATTTGTACATCCTGTTGATGTGTTTCGAGCCGTAACAGTATAAGTAGTCGTCGTCGTAGGAGAAACACTCATACTAGACGTTGTTGAAGTTCCCGGCGACCAAATGAAATTAGAAAGACCAGTGGAAGGACTTACCGATAGTAAAGAAGATGCACCTGAACAAATAACAGGATTAGTGTTGGTCACGCTAAAAACGGGAAGAGGGTTGACGGTAATCAACCTCGATGCTGTACGTTGACAACCTGCGGCATTCGTAATCGTAGCCGTGTAAGTTGTGGTCGTTGTTGGACTAACTGTAATGGATTGAGCCGTAACACCTGTTGACCATATAGGAGCAATCGTTCCTGATGCAGTTAAGGTTGCCGAGGCACCGATGCAGATAGTTCCGTCGTTATTGGTTGTTCCAGAGGTTTCAGCAGCAGCGATAGTAAATGTTGCAGGGAGTGGGTTCATAAAGATTGATTTTCAAGTAAATGTAAATTAATTTTTGGAAAATTAGTCCATTTGTTTAAATCG
>CAZWSY010000131.1:637-2926 GCA_964636775.1 uncultured Lishizhenia sp. | reverse complement strand
GTTTTGAATATGAGCAACGTACTGACCGTAGCTACGGCTTATCTCCTGTTGGCTTATATGGTTTAATGCGCCAATTGGTAAACAGCCATATTGACCAGCTTGACCTAGCCAACCCACAACCGGTATATGTAAATGGTGTTTTCCAAGATACTGTAAACTACGACCGCCTTTACAATGCTGATGCCCAACGTTTCTTTGACAAGCAATTGCGCGAAAAACTTGGCTTACCTGTAAACAGCCTTCGTTGGATTGATACCGACTCACTAGACCGTTCAAGCTTCAACCTTGACATGTTTAGCCCTGACGAGCTATTTAATGGTGGTGGTGGTTCAAGCTTAGTAGCTTACAACGGTTACGACCATACCGGCCGTATACTACGTGGCAACCCAACCTTTGACGATTTCTTGAATAAGAAAGATGCCAACGGTAACTTTACCCGCGAGATTGGAGCTTTCCAACCTATTTATATTGCAGGTTATATCCAAGATAAGTTTGCTTTCCGCGATATTATCTTCAACATTGGTGTGCGTGTAGACCGTTATGATGCTAACCAACTGGTACCTAAAGACCCATACGTATTGTATGAGACCCGCACTGCCGGTGAGCTTACCATACCAAACCGCCCTGAAAATATTGGCGATAACTATGTAGTATACGTAAAAGACGTAAACAACCCCAGCCCGGCAAACATTGTGGGTTACCGCAATGGCGATACTTGGTATGATGCCGCCGGTACTGAGTTACAAGACCCTCAAATACTTTCGCAAAGCACTACCAACGGTAAAATTGCTCCTTATTTGTTAGACCCATCAAACCAACGTCTATCATCTAAAGCCTTTACCGACTATCGTCCGCAGGTGAACATTATGCCTCGTATTGCATTCCAGTTCCCAATTTCTGACGATGCCCAGTTCTTTGCTCACTACGACGTGTTGACTCAACGCCCTACCAGCGTTAACCGTTTTGACCCGCTTGACTACTACTTTATCCAAACCAATATTGGTAACGTTTTGGCTAACCCTAACCTAAGGCCACAACGTACTGTTGATTATGAATTAGGTTTTAAACAAAAGCTTAACGACCGTTCGGCCATTACCCTTACAGCCTTCTATCGTGAGCTTAGCAACCTTATTCAACAACAAGCCGTGCTGTATGCTTACCCTGTAAACTACACCACCTATGGCAACGTTGACTTTGGTACTGTAAAAGGCTTTACCGCTGCTTACGACCTACGCCGCACCGGCAACGTTCGTTTAACAGCCAACTATACCCTTCAGTTTGCTGATGGTACCGGTTCAAACACTTCGTTTGCTGCCGGTCTTATCCAAGCCGGTTTAGGTAACCTACGTACACCTATACCACTAAGCTTTGATACCCGTCACCAAATTCAGTTGACTTTTGACTACCGTTGGGGTCATGGTGATGACTATAACGGCCCTAAAGGTTTCTGGAAAAACATTTTCCAAGACCTAGGTGCTAACTTTGTAGTATTAGCCAACTCTGGTGTACCATACAGCCAACAAAGCAACTTTACCCAAGACGGTGCCTTTGGTATCAACGACCGTCCACAGCTTAAAGGTTCTATCAATGGCTCACGTCTTCCATGGCAGTTCCGTGTAAACGTGCGTATTGATAAAAACATTGAGTTGAAATGGGGTAAAAAAGATGGAAACGGCAAGCGCAAATCATCTTACCTAAACGTGTACCTATTGTGCCAAAACCTGCTTAATACCAAAAATATTATTGCAGTATACCGCGCTACCGGTAACGCCAACGACGATGGTTTCTTAACCGCCGCCACCTCGCAAGGTATTATCAATGGTAAAAACGATCCACAATCGTTCATTGATATGTACATGCTTAAAATTAACAACCCTGCAAACTACTCTTTACCACGTCGTTTGCGCCTGGGTGTAATTCTAAATTTCTAATATAATAGCGCTATTTATATAAGGTTAATTAAAGTGATTGAACCAAAATTAATTGGCAAAGCGATGAAAAGTAAACTAAAAATAGCCCTGGTACTGATAGCAAGTGCATCAGTATTTAGTGTGCAGGCCCGTGAAAACGTGGGTAACTCTCCCATGAAACAGGCCCAGAACGAGAACAAATCGCTGGCAGCAGCCTGCGACCCTGGCGTTGGCCGCTCGGAACTGAACATTAACAACGTTCGCTGTACCATATTTACATCGGGCGATATGTGGTGGGATTTGAACACAAGCCCACGATACGAGATACCTAAAGGTAGCGGCAAGCACTCTATGTTTGCTAGCGCCCTGTGGATTGGTG
>CAZWSY010000131.1:0-627 GCA_964636775.1 uncultured Lishizhenia sp. | reverse complement strand
TAATGGTGGTAACCTTAAAGTTGCGGCTATGACCTACCGCCAAACCGGTAACGACTTTTGGCCGGGCCCGCTTGATACAGTTACTGCATCTATTGATGCCTCTACCTGTAGCGAGTTTGACCGCCACTGGAAAGTTACCCGTGCAGAGGTAGAAGAGTTTGTGGCCAATTGCGGTAACCCGGGTTACGATGTTCCTGATGACATTGAAACTTGGCCGGGTAATGGTAATCCAGGTTTATTCCAATCTAAATACCTTGCTCCATTCCGCGACTTGAACAACAACGGCGTATACGAAGTATTTAACTGCGAATACCCTGACTACGATATTACAGGCACCCAAGGCTGTAATGCTACCCTATATGGCGACCAAACCCTATGGTGGGTGTTTAACGATAAAGGTAACGTACACTCTGAAACCGGTGGTCTTCCTATTGGTATAGAGGTGCATGCCCAAGCATTCTCGTTTGCTACCAACGACGAGATTAACAACATGACCTTCTATAAGTACAAAATCTTTAACCGTTCTACCTTTACTGTTAACGATTGCTACTTTGGACAGTGGGTTGACTCTGACCTTGGTAAATACAACGACGACTATGTAGGTTGCGATGTTGGCCGTGGTTTAGG
>CAZWSY010000130.1:0-2996 GCA_964636775.1 uncultured Lishizhenia sp. | reverse complement strand
ACCCCATAGACGTAATCTATTTACGTTTTGTGGTAAATATGGGCTCATTCAATTTCATTATAAGCCCCAACCGTATCCCTTGCTTCAATTTTTTCATCAAAACGATAAATGTTGCCAGCGTTGGTACTTTCTAAACTATCCAAATAGGTAACTATTTCCATCCCTTCGTTTGTTGATGAGTCAAAGTAATCGGCATTCTTTTTCAAGATTTTAAACACTTCAACATCTAGGACTTTTGTTTCTTCTTCTGTTAAGGCGCTGTATGCCCCTTCTTTGTTGGCTATCATGCCCATGGCAGCTTGAGGACAACCTGAACCAGCACAAGCAACAGAACAATTATACGTTAAACTATAGCTATTTGCAAATGTTAAAGAATTTTGAGGATTCATTCCTGATGTTGGCGGAAACATCGGTAGGGAATTAGATCTCGCAAAAAAGAAAGTTTGTGAGTAATTTCCAGGTTGTCGAGCGTAAAACGCCCCACCACTAATCATCCCACTCGGCAGTGTAGCCCACTGGTTATCCTGCGGGTTGGTGCTTGTTCCCTGGTTTCCGATAATGGTACTACTCAACGTCAATCCAGACATATTACTGCTCATGTAGTTACATTTGAGTTGTAGCGGGTTGTTGGTTAATCCCTGAATTTGGATACCCGTTCCTAAGCGTTGTACGTTATTGTCTTGAATGATAGAATTCACACAGCCCATATCAGTAAAGATACCGTAAAGGTTTGTGGTTATGGCACTCGTTGGATCGGGAGCTGCTTTTTGGATAAAATTGTTTCTTACGTTTGAGTTTTGGCAATTTTCTAGTAAAATCCCAACAGCGTTCGTAGCATTTGAAGGAAAGTAAATACCTGAAAATGTAGTTCCTAAAGCCAATGAATTAGAATTATGATATTGAACAAAACTATTGTTGTAGTTCGTTAGCCAAATTCCTCGCGAACAATTATTAATTCGATTTGAAGCTATGATGGCTCCTGACCCGGAAGTAACTGCATTTTTCAAAGCAATAGCGACTTGACCTGTTTGACCAGCAACTGGATTGAAAATGTTATTATTAACCTTTATGATTTGTGTTGGATTATCAATAATGCTCACCGCCGTTGCCATAAACGCTGCTCCAAAACCACCGAATTGATTATGACTAACATTTAGTGTCCCACTTTTAAAAACTTGATACCTAATACCAAATTCAAAATTAGTAAAGTTATTATTTTGAATATTATTGATAACATTATTATTGATTAATTGGTCATGAGCGTAAATACAATAAGCATCAGCAACATTAATAAATCCAGATGAAGGAGTGATTAGATTGTTGAAGGTATTTCTATGTATTTGAAAGTTAGGAGTAGTAATAATTCTTATCCCATTGCTTGAGTTTGTAAAAGAATTCCCAAGAAGAGAATTTGTTTGATGTCCTACAATTAAAGTACCGTTACTTTCACTATGAATTCCCCACCCTCTGATAGCAGCAGAATTACATGCATTAGGCACAGGACAACTGTAATTGATATTTGTGAAATTACAACGCTGAATGGTTACGTTTCCATTGTTTTTAGCAAAAACTCCAACTTCAATTCCATTGAATTGATTAGCTAAACTACCCGAAATAGTAACATTATTGTTGTTATTCAAATAAATGCCATATTGCGTTTTTTGTCCTACGAACGGTGCTTTTAAATTGTTGGTCAAAGTTGGTGAACCATTATTCGTACAGAGAAACGAGCATCCTGAAATACCAGAAAAAACATTGTAGTTCTGTAAGTTAATACCAACAAAGTTCTTATTAAAAGTACTGTTTTGAATATTCAAAACACCTTTTTCTACACTTAATATTGCATTAATCGCGTCTTCTAATCTTGAGTTTTGAATTATCAACGTACCTTTATCTTTTACCTCAATTCCATTCCACATTGAGGAGCAAGAATACAATGTGCTATTGTTAATATTTAATGTGAAGGATGGATTAACTGTTACTTTTACATCTGGAGCAAATCTTATAAAGCAATCTTGAATTGACAAATTACCAGTAACAAAAACATCTGCATTGATATCAATTATGGAATTTGAAGGAATACTTGGTAGTGAATTTAGTTGTGTAACGTTGTTTATGGAAAGAAACGGTAAATTACAACATGATTGAGGCAATATTTCAATAGTAGCAGTTACTATTGTGGCACAAGGATTAGAAGGCGTAAAAGTGTATGTAGTTGTAGATTGGTTATTAAAATTCGGCGACCAAGTTCCTTCAATACCATTTAAAGAAGTTCCAGGTAAGTTAAAGTTAGTTCCCGGACAAATCTTTGGAAACTCTTCAAAATGTGGTTGTACTGTCGTTTTTGAGATATATGAAATTAATACATCTGAACAACCATTAGGTAATGTGTAGCTACAAGTTATCATGTTATTATTGCCCCAAATCACGTTGTTAGGATTAAAAAAATTCCCAATAACTCCATTACCATTAAAAACAGGATTAGGAATATTTGTGTATAATGATAAGTTTATCAAATTGTTATCACAGACATAAGGAGGTGGATTAAAAAAGTAATAATTATTTTCTTCTACTATTGAGATGTCATCAATAAAAATATAGCTTGAATTTGAGGTTGCTAAATGTGATGCATTAATAATTGTCAGGTATTGAATATTTGAAGGTAAAGCGGAAGGGGGAATATAAATCACATACTCATTCCAATGATTATTATTTGATATGAATTTTGTTCCCAAAGATTGCATTTGTGTTGGGAGATTTGTGTAGTAATCATTTGTTGTTATAACTGGTACTGATGATCCTGCAAATTGAATAACCCCAGACGTTCCTACATTTTGAATGTTGTGAATTTTAGCTTTAAATCTTATGTAATAGCCAGTATTGGAAATCATTGGAGAATTTAATTGAGTTTGCACTCCATCGTTAAAAGAATTTTTAATGGAATTGAGTGGGCTCATACGTACCAGTTTTTTGTTTTGTTAGCTGAAATAGTGGCA
>CAZWSY010000129.1:0-3313 GCA_964636775.1 uncultured Lishizhenia sp. | reverse complement strand
ATACGACGGTGCAGTTCAAGAGAAGGAGTTGTTTTGGTTGTATTTCCCTGAACTCCGTGATGTAATTGTAAACTACTACGTTTATAGTGACCAATCGGACGCTCAATGGATGTCTTTCGATGACGTATTTTGGAAAAGAAGATTTACTTCAACAATCTACAGAACCTCTGACAAATTTGACAGAGAAATTCAAGACTATAAATATGGTGTTGATGCACTATATCAAGCAGAAAAAATAAAAGATGACATACGTCGATGGGAACATGACGTTTGGAATTATTAAATTTAAAGGCTGGTTCATCCAGCCTTTTTTATTTTAGAAATATGGATTACGCTTACTACATTTTAATCGCCATTCCGATTTTCGTAGCAACAATGATAATAGAGTTTTTGATAGGAAAAAAACATGGTAAAGAACTTTACACCTTCAATGATTCGATAACCAATTTGACTATTGGAATTGGCAACCAAGTAATAGGCTTGTTTACTAAAATTCTAATACTTTGGCTATACGTCATCATCAATGAAAACTTTAGCCTAATCAATTATGAAAGTAAATTGTCAGCTTTTCTAGTGGGAACAATACTTTTTGATTTTATCTTTTATTGGGCTCATCGATGGGGACACGAAATCAATATTTTTTGGGGTGCACATATCGTTCATCATCAAAGCGAACAATACAACTTATCGGTTGCGTTACGACAATCATGGTTTCACAACTTATTGTCTTTTTGGATGTTCATTCCAATAGCAATACTTGGTGTAGACCCTGTAACATTTATGGCAGTTTCGGCAGTTTCGATTCTCTATCAATATTGGATTCACACCAAACTAATTGGAAAACTTGGATGGTTAGAGTACTTATTTAATACTCCCTCTGCGCATCGTGTTCATCATGCAACTAATCCAGATTATCTTGACAAAAACTACAGTGCAATTTTCATTGTCTGGGATAGAATGTTTGGAACCTATCAAGAAGAAATTGAAGAACCTTCCTACGGTATTACTAAACCATTTCTAAGTTGGAATCCAATTTGGGCAAATCTTCACTTCTTTAAAGAATTATTTCAATACATCAAGAAACATCAAGAAAATCTGCTCAAATTACTAATCACCAAAGGTCCTGCCGACTTGAATAAGGACAAATTAGAACAAATTGATAAGACTTTTTTCAAAATCGAAATACAGAAAAAATGGAAGTTCTATGTTTTTATTAATTTTTCATTGGCTATGCTTGGTTTGGCTGCATTCATGCTATACTTCGAACAGTTATCTTGGATTTATAGAATTGCACTTGGAAGTTCAATTATTTGGACAATTTGGTCTTGTGGGAAATTTCTGGAACAAAAAAAGTTAGTTAAAATCCTTGAAATTCCCAGAATTATAATTGCTGCTGTATTCTTAAATGTGCTATATTATTTTGAATTTTCAGATTGGTGGATTTTATTTGTAGTTCTTTCAACAACTATCACCTTACTGCTAAGCACTTGGTTTGTAATACAATGGAGAAATTCTAATCTTCAAATTGATTCAAATAATTATCAATAATTTCAGGTAAAGCATTCATTTCAAGTTGCTGAACTCTTTTCTGAACACACTCTGCCGTTTGGCAATCTACAATCGAAATCTGTTTTTGAGAAATTATTTCTCCATCGTCATAGTGTTGATTTACCAAATGAACTGTAAATCCTGAAACAACTTCCTTTGCATCAAAAACCGCTTTATGGACGTTTGAACCATACATACCCTTCCCGCCGAATTTTGGCAATAACGATGGATGTGTGTTTATTATCCTACTAGGAAATCTTTCTACCAGTATATCAGGAATTTTTTTTAAAAAACCAGCAAGAACAATAAAGTCTATTGAATTTTCTGTAAGTAGTTCGAGAACGAAGGGTAAATTAAATGCTCCGTCATGAATGAATGCAATATTATGTCTTAAACAAGCATTTTCAAGATTTATATTTTCCTTAGTCGAATAAATTAAAACAATTTTTATGGTCATTGAACCTTTGAAATAATCTAACAAATTCAACGCATTAGACCCTTTTCCCGATACAAATATGGCAACATTCTTCACGGCACGAAAATACGAATTGACGAATAAATCCACTTTTATTTTGATAATTGAATCATTGTTTTTTTCTTTGCAGGCTGAAACCAAATAAATTAATGAACATGTCTGACATCAGAGAAAAAGTTATCGCAATCATTGTTGACAAACTTAACGTAGAACAAAGTGAAGTAACCAATGAGGCGAGTTTTACCAACGACCTTGGTGCTGATTCCTTGGATACGGTTGAATTGATTATGGAATTTGAAAAACAATTCAATATCTCTATTCCCGATGATAAAGCGGAAGCTATCCAAACTGTAGGTGATGCTATTGCTTACATCGAGAGCAACATTTAAATTTTAATTCTATCAAATGCAACTTAAACGAGTAGTAATCACAGGACTTGGTGCTTTAACACCCATCGGAAATACCGTAAACGAATATTGGAACGGTCTGATCAGTGGTAAAAGTGGAGCAGCACCTATAACCTCCTTTGATGCTTCTTTGTTTAAAACGCAATTTGCTTGCGAGGTTAAAAATTTTAATGTAGAGGATTTTATCGACAAGAAAGAAGCTAGAAAACTAGATCAATTTTCCCAATACGCCATGGTTTCAGTTGCTGAGGCTATGGCGGATTCGGGGTTGATGGATTTCAATCCTAATTTCGATAAAATTGGTGTAATCTGGGGTTCCGGAGTTGGAGGTTTAAAAACTTTTCAGGAGGAATCTAAAGCTTTCTTCACGGGAGATGGTACTCCAAGATTTAATCCGTTCTTCATTCCAAAAATGATAGCTGACATAGCTGCTGGTCATATTTCTATAAAATACGGTCTTAGAGGGCCGAATTATGTCACTGTTTCAGCTTGCGCATCCTCAACCAACGCTATTATTGATGCTTTCAATCTTATTAGGTTAGGTAAAGCAGACGCCATTGTTACGGGTGGTTCTGAGGCTGCAGTAAACGAGATGGGAATGGGAGGATTTAATGCTTTAAAAGCTCTATCTACCAGAAACGACTCCCCTGAAACCGCTTCGCGCCCGTTTGATTTAGACAGAGACGGCTTTGTTCTTGGTGAAGGTTCAGGAGCCTTAATTCTAGAGGAGTTGGAACATGCACTGAATAGGGGTGCTAAAATTTATGCTGAGGTACTTGGGGGTGGAATGTCAGGTGATGCTTACCACATGACTGCTCCACATCCAGAAGGGCTTGGCGCCAAAAATACTATGCTAAACGCGCTTGAAGACGCTAATCTTCAA
>CAZWSY010000128.1:0-3414 GCA_964636775.1 uncultured Lishizhenia sp. | reverse complement strand
GGTTGAGAAAATGCCGAAATGCTTGTAAAAATGAAAAGAAAGAAAAGATATTTCATAGTTTAAAGGTACCATTATTTTCTCAAAACCATCGAAAACATCTCCGAATTGGAGGAAGTGTTAATCCTCAACATTTTTTGTGCGTCATCACCACTTTGGAAAATTACGTTTGATACCATTCAAGATATGATATGTTCTATGTAATATTTGCCTTCACCTATTGTAAAAAAGGTAGAATTATCTATTTTAGAGACAAAAAACTAGGTCAGGGTTAATGGACAGAATAGTGCCTAAAAATAGCTGAAAACATTATTTCCGTGGGCTTCATGACTTTCGTGGTAGCTTGCTGTAACTTTCTGAATTTCAACCACGAAAAAACACTAAAAGCACGAAAAAACACAATACCCTTATCTATTTTAAACTAGTTAAGATTCATTTTTTAGCATATATTTTCGTGACCTTCGTGCCTTTCGTGGTAGCTTGCTGTAACTTTCTGAATTTCAACCACGAAAAAACACTAAATGCACGAAAAAATTCTTTCCGTTAAGGCGAATGAAACCTTCGTTGGCATAATGCGACAAATTGCATTCTAATTGGTATTTTAAAAAAAAAGCACCTCGAAAGGTGCTTGAATTAAGGTTAATGAGTAAGAATATAAACCCATGAAGATTTACTAAACTCTAAAGGTTTTACATAAATTATTTATCTGATAAAAGAGAAGCACTTAAGAATTCTCTGTTCATTCTTGCAATGTTTTCCAATGAAATTCCTTTTGGACACTCTATTTCGCAAGCACCAGTGTTGGTACAGTTTCCGAATCCTTCTTCGTCCATCTGGCGAACCATGTTTAATACGCGCTCTTTTGCTTCTACTTTTCCTTGCGGTAACAATGCATACTGAGAAACTTTCGCTCCAACAAACAACATTGCTGAACCATTTTTACACGTAGCCACACATGCTCCACAACCAATACAAGCCGCTGCTTCAAAAGCTTTATCCGCATCTGATTTTGGAATTGGAATCGCGTTGGCATCCATTGTTCTACCAGAAGTGTTTACAGAAACAAATCCACCTGCTTGTTGAATGCGGTCGAATGCGCTTCGATCCACCACCAAGTCTTTGATTACAGGAAACGCAGCCGAACGGAAAGGTTCAACATAAATTGTTTCACCGTCCTTGAAAGTACGCATGTGTAACTGACAAGTGGTGATTCCTGTGTCGGGACCGTGAGCACGTCCGTTGATAAACATGGAGCACGACCCGCAAATACCTTCACGACAATCGTGGTCAAAAGCAACTGGTTCTTTCTTTTCGTTTACCAATTGTTCGTTTAACTGATCCATCATTTCAAGGAAAGAACTGTCCGTTGAAACATTGTCCAATTTGTAGGTTTCTAATGCACCCTTAGTTTTTGCATTTTTTTGCCTCCAAACTTTGAGTGTTACGTTTATTGATTTTGTTGCCATAATCCTACCGTTATTTTAAAATTTTTTGAATTTGATTTTCTAAGTCGTCCAAATATTCTGAAATGATATTCCAGACAAGTTCATAATCAATTCCTGAATAATCATGAATCAATCTATTTCTCAAACCTTTCATTCTATTCCATTCGATTTCTGGGTGTAAAAGTTTAAAATCCTCATCAATTTTCGAACTTACCTCACCTATAATCTCAAAGTTTCGAACGCAAGCATCGATTGTTTTATCGTCCTTTAGAAAATCTTCAAAAGTCATTCCATCCATATATTTTTTTATCTTTTTTAAAGACTCCAAAATATCGTTCAACAGAATATTTCGATCTCTTCTAAACATAAATCAAATCGACTTTTATGTTATCGAAATAGTTTGATTTTAAGCTATTTCTAGTTATTACATCTGTTTTAATTCCAATACAACTTTCAATTTCGTCTGCTAAATCAACGAATTGAATTCCTATTTTACCGTTGAACTCAACTAATACATCAACGTCGCTATTTTCATTGGCTTCGTTTCGAGCATAAGAGCCAAAAATGGCCAATTTCGCCAAAGGGTACTTTTGTTGAAGTAATGGCTTTAAAGCTGTCAATTTCTGTATTATTTGATTCAGGGTGAGCATTTTATTTATAGTTACGAGCTGCTATTTTAATAAACTCATAATTCAAATCTTCTTTGTGTAGCTCCGAATTCTTTGCATCAGGACCTTTGTACTCCCAAGCAGCAACGTATTTGAAGTTTTCGTCATCACGCAATGTTTCGCCTTCTGCATCCTGGTATTCTTCGCGGAAATGACCACCACACGATTCTTTTCTGTGTAATGCATCAACTGCCATTAATTGACCTAGTTCGATGAAATCAGCAACACGCAACGCTTTCTCCAATTCTTGATTCAATTCATTCGCTTCACCAGGAACATAAACATCCCTATAAAATTCCTCGCGAAGTGCGTTTATTTCTTCAATAGCTTCGGTCAAACCTTTTTCATTTCTTCCCATTCCGACCTTATTCCACATGATTAAGCCCAATTTTTTATGGAAATAATCAACCGACTTGCTACCGTTATTTTTCAAGAATCGCTCAATGGAAGACTTCACGCTTTGTTCAGCTTCTTCAAATTCTGGAGAATCTGTTGAAATTTTTCCTGTTCGGATTTCATTTGCCAAGTAGTCGGAAATCGTGTAAGGAAGAACGAAATACCCATCCGCCAAACCTTGCATTAAAGCAGAGGCTCCCAAACGGTTTGCACCGTGATCAGAGAAATTGGCTTCTCCACAAACAAAACATCCTTCGATGGTACTTTGAAGATTGTAATCCACCCATACGCCACCCATAGTGTAGTGAACCGCTGGATAAATCTTCATAGGTGTTTCATAAGGATTTTCGTCGGTGATTTTCTCATACATCTGGAACAAGTTCCCGTATTTTTCTTCCACCCACTTCTTACCCAATTGCTTCATTTTCTCCTCTGAAGGATTGTGATCGCCTTGTGCAAATGCTGCCTGACGACCTTTACTCATGATTTCTGATGCGAAATCCAAGTAAACACCTTCGTTGGTGTCATTTGCTTCGATTCCGTGACCTTCATCACATCTTTCTTTAGCTGCGCGAGAAGCAACGTCACGAGGAACAAGATTTCCGAAAGCTGGGTATCTTCTTTCTAAGTAGTAATCTCTATCTTCTTCAGCGATTTGAGTTGGTTTTAATTTTCCAGCACGAATTGCTTCAGCATCTTCTTTTTTCTTTGGAACCCAAATTCTACCTGAGTTTCTCAACGATTCTGACATTAATGTCAATTTTGATTGGTTTGTTCCGTGAACAGGAATACACGTTGGGTGAATTTGTACATAACAAGGGTTAGCAAACAAAGCACCTCTTTTGTGAATTTTCTTCTTATCATGAGAAATTGACCGATGATCTTTTCCATGAATTACAAATTTTTCA
>CAZWSY010000127.1:0-3440 GCA_964636775.1 uncultured Lishizhenia sp. | reverse complement strand
TGAATGGGTATATTTATGGCAAACCAAATTATGTAGCACCTAGCATGCATGGTCCTCCTGTTTTTGTTTGTGACGATATTTTACCCGAAAAACCCTATTGGCAAGGAAACAAGTATTCAGGTGCACAGAATCAGTTCATAAAGGCTGCTCACGATTACTTCAGAGACGGAATAGGTAAATATGTAAATGGAACTGGGACATGGGCGGGCTCAACAGCGGAAGGAAGACAAAGAATGGGAGCTAGAAAAGGAAAGAAAATGGCACAAGGAATTATAGACGAAATAAAAAGATTAAACTCCGACGGCAATTTAGAAAATGACGTTACAGAGATAAATTTTGTGACTCACAGCATGGGGGCAGCCTTTGCAGAAGGAATGATTTCTGAGTTTATGAAGCATGAAGAGCTGAAAAAACTATTGGAAAATGGGCAGATTGTTCATTTCAGTGCATGTGATGGGGATGAAATAGAAATTTCAGCCAATAGTAAACATTTAAATAGAAGTCAGTTAAATTATTTCAATGATAAAACGCTTGCACTCGCAGATCCTGGTTCTCAAGATTATGGAGGATATAGAATACCAGGAGTGAAAAAGTTTGGTTGTGTTTTATCTAGTGTAAAAGCTTTACATCCTAACTATAACGGAGATACAAAAGACTATGATTTTCATTTTGATTCAAAAACGTACTGTTATACATGGACATTTTTGAAATGCTTAGATAAAAAATTTGATCTCCAAAATTCCTCAAATGCTGTACACTTGGAGCCAGCAGATTTAAACGAATACCCAAATGATTGTAAAGAATGAAAAAAATAGCATACTTAATTTTACTGACTTTGACGAGTTGTTATGTTGACCAAACCAAAGAAGCACAAGATTATTATCTGGAAAGCATGAAGCCAAAACCATATACGTTGAAGGAAAAGAAATTTATTAGCGAATTAAGAAAAAGAGATTTCTTCAAAGTGGAGTTGTATAATCCGAGGTTGGGTTACAATATTTGTAATTCATATATTGTTTATCTTCATTCCAACTCGATTTATAATTCAAAAGAAAACGATAGTCTCACTCATTTGTCTGAAGAATTGGCAAAACACCTTTATTCTAACGTATTGGAAGACTCAACAATTGTAGCAATAAGTCGAATTGAAGTTGAATTTAATTTTAAATCTCAAAAATATAAAACGGTAAGTATCAGGCGGACAATTGGAAAAAACTGGCTAGAAAAAGAATTTGGATATAAAATAAAAGACTTTGGAAATGAATACTACTCCAAGGTTCGAATCTATCAAGATTCAATAAAAAAAGATTGAGATGAAATCTCAATTTCACTTAAAAATGCAATTTGATCTTTTAAAATAATGTAATGAACAAACCAAAATTCTCACTACTTTTCATCCCATAACCCTAGGTCAATAAAACTAACCTTTGTTAAACCCCAAATTCATATCGCAAGTTTCAACATTTTCTCTTGGAGTCAATCCCGAATGGAGCCTCAGCGGAACTTCGGGGGAGATGGATAATGAAGCGAAAGGCGAAGGAAACTCCTACACGACCGAGTTTAGGCAGTATGATTCGAGAATTGGAAGATGGTTATCACTTGATCCATTGATGGCGCAATACCCAATGATGTCTCCGTATGTGGCGTTTAACAATAACCCGATTTATTTTGTGGATCCGTTGGGGTTGAAAGGTGAGCCAGTTAGAAAAAGTGTTGATCTTTTACTTGATGATAGGAGTAATAGTGAAAAGAAGAAAAGTTTCAAGTTTGGTACAAGATTAACGTTGGATATGGCCGAGCCAATAATAGCGCGTTCAAGCGGTTTTATTTTGGGAGCAGTTACTAACAGTCCAAATGCAAAAGTTTCGAATTTCGTAAATTACTATAAGCATCATTATAAATATGGTCGTAATAGATCACACAGAAATATGATGATTGGTGCAGTCGGTGAAGGGGTAGCTGCTGAACACTTCGAGGGAGAGATGATGACCTATGAAGGTGTTTCTCATTCATCAAAAAGTTTGTTACCTGATTTTAAGGTTGGATTGGTTAGGTGGAATTCAAATCAAAGTAGAACGAATATAACTGGAACATGGGATTTCTCATTAACATTGACTCCAAATCATGCAGGTTCTTACGATTTAATGACTGCCGGATATGATGGTATTAGTATGAATAAAAAATCATTCGATTTGGAACGAGGGAAAGATTTTACATTTTTAGAAGAAGTTAAAACAATAAGTCCATACAGCAGGTATGCCAAAAAGAACATAGAACGAGGTGTGAACCAAGCTATAAAAACATCTGAGTTAAATAGAAATAACAACGTTGTTTCAATTTTATTAATGGATGAAAAAACATGGACTAATGCATACGAAGTAAATCCATCGGCTATGAAATCGATTCATAAAAGAATAACTTCTGCTGGAGTAGTATTAGTATTAGTTAAAAATTTAAATGGAGAAGCAAACTGCAAACTAACAGAAATATGGGATGGTTTCAAAAATGCCGAAAGAGCAACTGTAGAGGCAGGAAAAGTCTCTCAAGAAAAAATTGGACAATAATTAACTTTGTATTTTTAATTTTAACTTTATGGTTAACGGGTTGTATTACCGAAGTAAAAACAATGAAAAAAAATAGTACGATGTATTTACATGAAAAAATTGGTAAAAATTTGTTTGATTCACTTCTTTTTGAATCAACAAAATATGACTTCGAAGATTTGAAAGAATTCGAATCAAAAATTGAGAAAATTTTCGTCAAAAAGGATATTGAAGGAATAAAAAATTTATATAAAACGGTATATAACAAGATAAAAGATGATAAAAAACAGGTTGAGTTAAAAGAATTATGTGAGGCAATTATTTCAGATATCGAACTTGGCTATGTAGATTTTGACATTTCCTTAATGTTTAATGTCTGGGACGATTTAAGAAACTTTTTTGCTGGAATTGAATTGCAAAACGAGGTGCTACTGGGGAAAGAAGAGTTTGAAGTGTTAGAAGTTTATAATTCTTTCCCACTAAATTTCGCCTACAATGATGATGATTTTAATTTCATATTCGCTTTTAAAGAAACAGAAAAGTTCAATTCCCGAAAAACAATTACGATTTACGAATTAATTGAATAATCCTAGTTTTAAAATTATTTATTCTGCACTTCTTAGAAAAACTTTGGATAAACTGTTCGATAAATTGAGCATACCCTAAAAATGAATCAATTGAATACTCAGCATTTTCAAATTAACCCATTTTCAAATTAACCCAAACGTGCAACAAAACACCCTCGGAAATATCGCCTACGAAATCACGAATTATCCGCCAGAGGACGGACGCAGCCTCGGTAACGTAAACGTGGTTATTTCTGATAGAAAAATTTGGAATGCAACACCTATCAACGCTTTCAGGGCTGTTATTCTTTCAAAAACCGATTACTTTCCG
>CAZWSY010000126.1:0-3457 GCA_964636775.1 uncultured Lishizhenia sp. | reverse complement strand
GAAACCCCATAGACGTAATCTATTTACGTTTTGTGGTAAATATGGGCTCATTCAAAAAATTAATATCAAAAACTATGATAAAATTAAATTTTGGTATATTGATAATTACTCTGAAGCAAAGCTTAGAATTTTATATGTGTACAATAATAAAAAGGAAATAATAAACGTTTATTACAAATAATTTTTTTCAAATTAATTGATTCTTAAGATTTACTCATTAAAACTCAACTTTTCCCCAATCCTTTATTAAAAACTGAAAGAGTAGCTTCATCAAACAAATAAAATTAACAAACACCATAGTGACCCCAATCGACCCCGCACAAGACGGCTTCTCAGGTGTAAACAGCACTTTTGGGAAAGACTTGGGCGTTTAGTTTGGGTTATACCGACGATGACATTCAATGTCTTCGTGGCGTATTCAAATTGTATTGAATGTCATACCGCCGCGACAGAGGAATTATTCCACACATTATTTTTTATGTGACATAAGGTGTCACCATTGGTATAATACTATTGTAAACTATGATGTTTTAGGTGATATAATTGTATCTAAAGGCGTCGGAAGCGCATTTTCAGAAAAAAGAAAACTTAACCCAACCTTAACCCACTTTTCACGCCCACTAAACACCATGTAGAGACCTTTGCAGCGCTTAAAAGCGTATAATCTTTTTCTTATGGTAACTACAATTTCCCCGCAACAATCTAAAACAATTAACATTTTGGAATTAGTTTTTCCTTTCCTTTTCAAACAGCTATCTGCTCTGACAATCGCCATATTGTTTTATTTGATTTTAGCTATGAACGGTCACATTTTGGGGCAGACAACAACAATTGACTTTGATACAGACGGAGATTGGACTGCTGTTTCTGTTGCCCTTGGAAGCTATGGAAATCATACCTATTCAAAATCGAATTGGAGTTTTCAAGGAGCTAATGTTTTGAGAAACGGAACATCTTCTCAAGACGGAGTTCCTGGGGCTATCGGTACCTATTCTTGGAGATTGCAAGATGCGTCTTCCACTAGTTTGACAGCAACCTTTAATTCATCTGCAACGATAACTTCTTTTGGTTTTGATGTTCGTCGTTGGGATAATAGTCCTGATCCAAATTATATCATTGAGTATTCGGTCAATTCAGGAACAAATTGGACAAGTACAGGAACAACAATCAATAATACCTTTTTAGGTTCTAGTAATTGGAAAACATTTACCTTTTCCCTTCCTTCGGCAACCGCTGTAACATCAGGTCAGTTTCGTGTGAGAATTAGGAGATCGGGTGGTGAAAGAATTTTTATTGATAATTTTCAATGGACTGTTGCCGCGGCAACACCAACCATATCCTCCTCTGGTTCACTTGCTGCTCTTTCCACCACTTATGGCACTGCTTCTTCTAACACCACTTTTTCTGTCTCTGGTGCGAACATGACAGCTGGTATTTCTGTCAATCCCCCAGCTGGTTTCCAAGTTTCAACCACCTCCGATTTTTCTTCAAATGTTGGAAGTAACGGTTCACCAATTACTGTTGGTGCTGCTGGAACAATTGCAAGTACAACTGTTTACGTTCGTTTGGCAGCAACTACGTCCCCTAGTAATTATTCCGGAAATATTGTTTTGAGCAGTTCAGGTGCGTCAAATGTGAACGTAGCCACTGTTTCAAGTACTGTCAGCACCAAAAACTTAACCATTTCAGGACTCACCGGCGCTAACAAAGTGTATGATGGAAACACGACAGCGAGCACCACAGGAACGGCTTCTCTAGTCGGAATTGTTGGTGGTGATGTGGTTACGCTTTCTGGAACACCCAATTTTAGTTTCGCAACTGCAAGTGTTGGTGACGGAAAATCAATTACAGCTTCAGGATACACGCTTTCAGGAACTCATGCCGCACGCTACACGGTTTCACAGCCAACAGGATTAACAGGAAACATCACCACAAAATCACTTACCATTACCGCCAATAATGTTACAAAAACAGCAGGGGCACTTTTAACAGGAGGTTCAGGTTCGACTGCTTTTTCAAGTTCGGGATTGGTTGGTAGTGAAACAATTGGAACTGTAACAATTGCTTATGGAAGTGCAGGTGCAACAACCGACGATGGAGCAACGCCAGGAGTTTATCCGAACCAAGTTACTCCTTCTGCAGCGACTGGTGGAACGTTCACCGCTGCTAATTATTCCATTACTTATGTTTCAGGTTCCATTACCGTTGAAGCGGCTCCCGCAAGTCCAACAATCAGCGTTTCAGGGACTTTGTCTGCGCTTTCAACCACCTATGGAACGCCTAGTTCAACTGCATCCTTCACCGTTTCGGGTGTGGCAATGACCACAGGAATCACAATTACACCTCCAACAGGCTTTGAAGTTGCAACAACATCAGATTTCTCAACTACGATTGGAACAAATAGTTCTCCTTTAATAATTGGTAGTGCAGGAACGATTGCAAATACTACGATTTATGTTCGTTTACGAGCAGTTGCAACTGTTGCTGGTTCGCCTCATTCAGGAAATATCACTTTGACAAGTACGGGTGCTTCTTCCGAATCCATCGCGACCAGTTCCAGTACCGTTTCAACCAAAACATTAACTATTTCAGGAATCACAGCAGGCAACAAAGTTTACGACGGAACAACCTCCGTTTCAGTCACAGGAACTCCATCGTATGTTGGCTTGGTAAATGGTGAATCTTTCTCTGTTTCCGGTTCGCCTACGTGGGTATTTGCTACTAAAACAGTTGGAACGGCAAAAACTATCAATCAAACAGGATCTTACACTGCTCCTTCTGCAAACTATACCGTTACGCAACCCACATTAACCGCAAATATTACGGCAAAAACATTAACAGTTACTGGAGCCACTGCACAAAACAAAACGTACGATGGAACAACAACTGCAACTATCACAGGTGCAACTCTAGTTGGAGTAGTTGGTGGCGATGTTGTTTCTGTTTCAGGAGGAGGAACTTTTGCAGACGCAAATGTTGCCAATGGAATTTCTGTAACAGGAAACCTTTCATTAAGCGGTGCAGATGCAGGAAATTACAGTTTAACTCAACCAACTGGTTTAACGGCGAATATCACTAAGGCCAATCAAACCATCACATTTGGTGCTTTAGCCGATAAAGCAAGTACTGATTCTCCTTTTTCGCTTACTGCAACAGCGAGTTCAGGGATGACCGTTTCTTACACCAGTTCCAATACAGCTGTGGCAACCGTTTCTGGAAGTACAGTTACAATTGTAGGTCCTGGTTCAACCACAATTACCGCCTCTCAAGCAGGCAATACGAATTACAATGCCGCGGCAAATGTGGCACAGACACAAGTTGTTGTTTTGGGTGGTTATTATTGGAACGGAGGTGGTTCAAATCCAGCAAATGGAGGGTCGGGTATTTGGACTACCTTGAATGCATGGAGGCAACCAACACCATCAGGATCAGCAGCAACTTGGGCGGCTGGAAATGT
>CAZWSY010000125.1:521-3485 GCA_964636775.1 uncultured Lishizhenia sp. | reverse complement strand
AATCGCTGCTCTCTAGTTGATTGACTGTCGGGCAGAGCCTTGAAACTCTGCCTGGCGGTGAGTTCACTAAGGAGGACTTATGACTGAATGGCTATTCAAGACACCTACAGTAGAAGAAGGTCCTGCTGGTGGTGCTCGTCTGTTTTATTTTTACAGACTAGACCGCGGCATAACTATCATTATGGATGATAGTGGTGAATACCAACAGATTAGATATCCGCAAGATATTGATTTGTCTTTATACCCACAGGTATATCGTGGTGGATATAATCACGTAGTAGATGATGCAATAAAAGCAGCATTAATTGCTGGCGATGTAGGAGTAACGGAGGACAACTTTACAGCGCTATGAAACATTGGGAACATCATCCAGAGCCAGTGGACGGATGCTTTGGGTGTAAGGGATTGTCCATCCAGATGAACACAGGAGACGCTAATAGTCGTAAGGCTATGACTAATAAAGCGTTCAATCAAGAATTGGATGCCTACAAAGAGGCTAGAGCCCAGGGCATTCAACCTGCTGGAACTTCTATACAGAAGGTTCAGGAGGCTGTTAAGGCTAGTGAGACATTAGGTAGAGCCTATGACTCTAGCAAGATGCCACCAGCCAAAGCAATCAACAAACAAACCGCAGCGGTAATGAAAGAACTAGGAGCATAAAATGCCAAAGGTAAACGGAAAGTCATTCCCATACACAGCCAAGGGTAAGAAGATGGCTAAGATGGAAGAAAAGAAAATGATGGCTAAGAAGTCAGCCAAGAAGATGGCTGCAAAGAAGTCAGCAAAGAAGAAGTAATTATGCCAGGTAGAATTAGACCAGGCACTACTGCATCTGAGCGTAAAGCAAAAATTAAAGCAGAAGATGCTAGAAAAGCCCAGATGGCTGAAGACTTGTTTCGTCAGAAGATGGACCAGGGCAAGGTAACTCCTAGCAACATTCGTAAGATTAAAGAACAGATTGCTAGAAGAACTGGTGCCTATCCGTTAGGAGACACTAACTAATGAAGGCAAAAAAAGGAATGGGCTTCAAAGCAGCCCAGAAATCAATTGCCAAAAAGCAGGGTATCTCCGAGGAACGTGCAGGAGCAATCCTTGCGGCTGGTGCTCGGAAAGCCTCAGCAGCAGCCAAGAAGAAGAACCCAAACCTAAAGAAGGTTAAAGGCAAGGCTAAGAAAAAATAATGGCTAGCAAAGCAGACCCACGGCTTAAGAGAGCAGGGGTGTCTGGGTTTAATAAACCTAAGCGCACCCCTAATCACCCAACCAAATCGCATATTGTGGTTGCTAAATCTGGCGACCAAGTTAAAACCATTCGCTTTGGCGAACAAGGTGCTAAGACTGCTGGCAAACCAAAGGCTGGTGAGTCTGACAGAATGAAGAAGAAGCGTGCATCTTTTAAAGCACGCCATAGCAAGAACATTGCTAAAGGCAAACTATCTGCAGCATATTGGGCTGACAAGGTGAAGTGGTGAAAAAGAAAACTAAAGCAAAGCCAAAAGCCAAATCTAAAGTCAACGAGGCTGGTAATTACACCAAGCCTGAAATGCGTAAAGCATTGTTTAAGAAGATTAAGGCTGGCTCCAAGGGTGGAGACCCAGGAGAATGGTCAGCCCGCAAGGCTCAATTGCTTGCAGTTGAATACAAAAAGCGGGGCGGAGGATACAAGTAATGGCACTGGCTAAGTCTCAGAAGTCATTAAAAAATTGGACCAAGCAGAAGTGGACAACTTCTGATGGTAAACCTTCTAAGGGTAAGAAGCGTTATCTACCTGAAAAAGCCTGGAAAAAATTAAGTGCAGCAGAAAAGGCTGCTACTAATAAAGCCAAGGCAGAAGGTAACAAAAAAGGCAAGCAGTTTGTTAAACAACCTAAGTCAATAGCAAAGAAAACGGCGAGGTATAGATAGTGGCAACGGGCACAGCAGGTAGTTCATTTGCAAGCGAACTTAATCGCTTGGCTAATGGCGGTACATATCCAGCATTGGGTTTATATGAAGCACCTACTCAGGCTGCCAATTCATATGCAGGAACTACAGGTCTTGCCTTAATTGCTGCACTTAACAAAGCAGCCGATGCTAACCGACAACCAGATGATTACAAAGCACTAGGTGGTATTTGTAATGAACTTGCTGGTACTACAAATCTTTCCCCTACTGACGCTCTAAGGAGCATAGACCTATGACATATACCTTGGCTCAGATGATGGACGAAGTCCAAATTAACCTATCTGGATATACCTATCAGCAAGACCGTTCTACTTATCTTACGGCTGCAGTTACTACCACAACTTCTCCTAGTTCTTCACCGCTTATCCTTAGCCTAGGTTCTACCCAGGACATTGGCAAAGGTGTAATTGAGATTGATGAAGAATTGTTGTGGCTAGATAGCGTAGACCGTGTTGCTAACACGGCTACCGTTGCGCCTTATGGGCGCGGCTATCTAGGCACTACTGCAAGCACCCACGCAGTAGATGCAAAGGTAACTGTTAGCCCGATTTTTCCACGCAACTCTATAATGAAGGCTATTAATGACACCATCCACGCTGTTGGTGGTGCAGTTTATGCTACTAAACAAACTAGTTTTACTTACAATGCAGCAGTAACTACCTATTCATTTACTAATTTATACATAGAGAATATTCTCACTATGTCTTGGCAGGACATTGGTCCTACTAAAGAATGGATTAGAGTTCGTAGATGGGACTTTGACCCATTTGCAGATGTAGATACCTGGGGCAACAACACACAGACTGTCACTATCGGGGATGTAATTGTGGCTGGCAGAACTGTAAAGGTTATGTATGCAACTAGCCCATCGGTGTTTACTGCTAGCAATCAAGACTATACAACACAGACTGGTCTGCCTGAAAGCACTAAAGATGTAGTAGTTCTTGGTGCTGCATACAGACTATTGCAATATCTAGACCCAGCCCGTGCTGCTCAGTACAGCCCACAGGCTGATGAGATT
>CAZWSY010000125.1:0-314 GCA_964636775.1 uncultured Lishizhenia sp. | reverse complement strand
CACAGCGCTTGAAGAAATTGTAGATGCTACGGCGGTATCTACTAATACATTTACTATTACCCGTGGTCGTGACGGTTCTACTGCGCAAGACCATTCTGCTGGTGCAGTTGTAAGACATATGATGATTGGTCGCGATTTGCGCGACGCCAACTTACACGCTGAAGCAACTACTGCTTACAACGATGGTTCAGGTAACTCACATACTTTGCACGGCTTGACAGCAGGCGATGGTGACATTGTCGGTACAGCCAAAACTCAAACACTAACTAACAAGACTTTGACTAGCCCAACCATTACTGGTACTGGTGCTATTG
>CAZWSY010000124.1:0-3827 GCA_964636775.1 uncultured Lishizhenia sp. | reverse complement strand
GTCAAGAAACGCAAAACTCGCTCGTCGCGCTTCATCATCAATTCATAGTCAGCTACAACTGAGCCTTCAGCATTAAACTCAACAAGGAAATAAAATCCTGTTGATTTTTTTTGGATTGGGTACGCCAATTTGCGTAAACCCCAGTTTTCGGAATGCTTCACATCGGCACCAAGACCTTTCAGTTCAGCTTCGAATTTCAACACTGCTTCCTTTGCCTGATCGTCAGACAAAACGGGAGTTAGAATGAAAACAGTTTCGTAAGAATTCATAAGATTATTAATTAAAATTGGGGTGCAAAGATACACTTTTTTCTTTTCGCCAAACCAAGTGATTCTTTTTCAAAGCAATTAAGCAAAAAAAAAGCCCTGAGCGAACCCAAGGCTATCTATTTTTATTGTTATTTTCTATTTCAAAATGAAGTTTACTCTTCTGTTTTTGGCGTCCTTCACCTCTTGCTCGTCGTCCTCTGTAATATCTGGATTCGGAGTTGTTGCACCTTTGTAGGTTTTTGTGATTCTACTTTCCTCAATTCCATTATCAACAAGGTATTTTGCAACAGCTTGAGCACGTTTTCTTGCCATATCCTCATAATCAGGATTTTCTTCTCCTGCTTTATCTTCTATTGCCTCGTTATGACCAACAACTTCAATCATCATTTTAGGATCTTTTTTCATTTCCTCAATAACGAAATTCATCATTTCTTTCGCATTTTGAGAGAAGGCAGATTTACCTGCTCTGAAGTAAACAACGTGGGAGTTGATTATTTGAGCTTGCGTCATTTTATCTGTCACTTCTGGTGTACAAGAATACAATAGGGATGAAAATGAATCTTCAACTTTTGGTTTAGCATTATTAAAACATTTGCACTCACTCGGATTGTCAACTTGACGAACTATTACATTATCAATATAGTAGTATGCGTGCTGAACCACTTCCGTTTCACTATCTTTTGGTTTCTTTACTTGTTCAAATTTTGTAGTTTCATTACGATCAAAATTTCCAATCGTCACAAACTTTTCATCTCCTTTTGCAGTGTAGATGTTACAAACTTTCTCCCAACCAAAGAATCCGGTATAAATTTTATTTTGTTGACCTCGAATTAACCTGTCGGAGTTATTGTAAATTGCACCAGTAGCGCCGGTCCCTAAAACCTCTTTGGAAAACAAAGCACCCAAATTATTTGTAGCAAATTTTGACGATTCAGCCAATGAAATGGAATATTCAACACAATAGGTTAAACCTTTCCTAAGCGTCATTTGATCTTTTCCTTTCATTAAAGGAATAGTAATGTAGCTTCTTTCCGCTTGTGCCTTACCTGGTTTATACACAACTATTCCAGCATAAGTATTTCCTCCTCCGTCTGGTGAAGGCTCTTCTTTCCCGTAAACATTCTCTGGAATATTTACATCTCCTTTCGAATCTTTTTGGAAAACGTCAGCCTTAATTTCCGTAGGTGATGATAAACCTTCTATAAGATCTATCCCTCCTAATTCTGCTATTTTTTCCTTGTTTTTAACCTTTTCAAAATCTAGATAGAGGATTTCTTTCTCCCCACCTTTCCCTTTTTGAGCGAAGCTGTTTGCTCCAATTGCCAAGCTAAGCAAGGCAAACATTCCTAATTTCATGGTTTTAGATTTCATAGTTTTGCACAGTTTTAATAAACACTTTCACCTTTTCTGGGTCAATGTCGGGATAAACCCCATGTCCCAAATTTACAATATGTCGTTGACTTGTAAACGAATTCAATAATTTCAAGGTTTCATCCTCTACCACTTTATCCGAACCATAAAGCACACAAGGATCTAAATTACCTTGAAGTGTTTTCGTTTCCCCCACTAAATCCCTTGTTTCTGTGATGCTCATATTCCAATCCAAACCTATTGTTGTGCAAGGAAGTGCGACAATTTCAGGAATAGAAGCCACGGCACCTTTCGAGAAAACTGTGAGCGGAACATCATTTAAAGCTTCTACAATCCGTTGAATGTAGCGTAAACCGAAAGTAGCATATTGCTCACGCCCTAAAATTCCTGCCCAAGAATCGAATAATTGAAGGGCATCTGCACCCGCTTCCACTTGGAGCTTTAGGTAAGTAATTGTTACTTCTGTAATTTGATTTAGCAATTCATGTGCCAAATCAGGTTGCGTGTATAAAAGCTTTCTGGATTCTGAAAATGTTTTTGAGCCTTTTCCTTCAACCATGTAACAAAGAATTGTCCAAGGTGCACCAGCAAAACCAATCAAAGGAACACGATTATCCAATTCCTTTTTGGTGATTTTAAGGGCTTCAAAAACATAAGACAAACGATCGCTAACATCAATTTCTTTGTCAATAAAAGCTAGTTCCTCTCTAGAACGAATTGTTTTTTCAAACCACGGCCCCCTTTGTTCGAGCATTTGATAGGTTAAGCCCATCGCCTCTGGAACTACCAAAATATCTGAGAAAATAATTGCTGCATCAACATTGAGTAAATCAACTGGTTGAATAGTTACTTCTGCGGCAAATTCAGGTGTTTCCACCAATTCTTTAAATCCAGATAATTGAGCACGAACTGCGCGGTATTCCGGTAAAATTCTTCCTGCTTGACGCATTAACCAAACGGGGTATCGTTCTAATTTCTCTCCTCTGTGTGCCCTCAGAAAGAGGTCATTTTTCAATTTCATACGCGAAGATAATTTTTTTAGCGTGGGATGAACATAATATTTCTGTGAAAATGATTTATTCAAAACCTCTAATCAAAAAACTTCTCTGGACTAAAATATCCAAAAACAAACGGTTAAAGGGGTTTAATAATACTTCCAATCGGATTTTTCAAAAAGAAAATTGAAACTTTCGAAAGGGGCAAAAAGCGATGATTTCGAAAGTTTAAAAAGAGTATGTTTATAACATTGGAATTTCAATCTGTTTTTTTAACCGAATGAAGATGTTGACTAACCGATTTTTATGCCAATCCGACCGCGAAGCATCTGTCCTCGCTTGCGGGAGCACCGCAGATAATTTCAATTTTAGAATCGAACTGAGGTAAATAATCACCAACAGATTCATGCCTAATTTGACCTAAACCTTCATCTTAACGGATTGTTCCAGCGAGATTTCAATTAAAATAAAAAAGGCTAACATCACTGCTAGCCTTTTTATTGCTCCCCCTGCTGGACTTGAACCAGCGACCCTCTGATTAACAGTCAGATGCTCTAACCGACTGAGCTAAGGAGGAATTTGATTTCTTTGAAATCGGTTGCAAATATAGAGAGAATTTCAATAGTTGCAAGTGTTTTTAATGAAAAAATTTAATCTTTTTTTAACCTATTGACAATCAATTAAAATCATCTTCATCAATCGAAAATTCACTCATGTTGCTATCGTAATTTTCGTCTTCATTATCAATCATATCCTCGTCAAGGTCACCTTCACGCGTGTTTGCAGGACGAAGAATATTGGTTTTTGAAACATTCAAACGTATTTCTGTGCGAATAAAACCGTCTTCTTGCGGATAGGCTTTTGCAAATGGAGTTCCAACAACTTCGACAAGCGTTCCACGAGTTAAGAAATCAGTGATTCTCATATTCGAACCTTCACGTTTCCAAATGGTACAATTCACCCAAGTCGTTTTCGTTTTAATTTGACCTGTTCGTTTGTCTTTCCAGTTTTTATTGTGTGCTACAGGGAAATTGATTGCTACGATACCGCGATCCATGGTACGAATTACTGCATCCTTACCAATATTTCCGATTAATCGTGTTTCAAAAATGGTTGCCATGATTAAATATAATTTAGGGTTGTCGTTTTGGTTTTTGGTGTTTAGTGGTGATGTCCGTGCTCTCCGTGAACA
>CAZWSY010000123.1:2294-3931 GCA_964636775.1 uncultured Lishizhenia sp. | reverse complement strand
TTGGGCGGAAATGGCGTGTACTATAACGAGGGCAATGAATACAATTATGTCAAGTTTGCGCTTGTTGGAACAGAAAGTAATCCGCAAGGCATTGGTGCGCGCATTACGGTGTACACCGCCGACGGACAACAAATTCGCGATGTAAGAAGTGGTGAGGGATTCCGCTACATGAGCAGTCTCAACGCACATTTTGGAATAGGTTCCAACACAGAAATCATCAAAGCCACGATCTGTTGGCCTTCAGGTGTTGAAGATGAAATACTCAATCCAGACATCAACACATTACATATTATTGAAGAGGGTTCTTTCGCGGTAAATGTGAATGAAAACACCTTGCAGACGTTAGAAATTTTCCCCAATCCCGCGCAAGATGTATTGTCATTTAAAAACGCACAAGAACTTTATGGTGCATTGATTTTCATTTATGACGCCACTGGAAAAATGATTCAGTCGCAGACCTTCACGAACAATCAAGTTGATGTGAGCACATTGCCTGCAGGATATTATGTTTTGAAAATGAAAAAAGGTGAAAAGGAAATTTCTTCTTCATTCATTAAAAATTAATTGTTTTTTTTGGCAAGACTTTTGAATTCACGGAAGTCACATTAACAAATCAATAACAACATGAAAAAATTCCTTTTTACTCTCGCCATTCTAGCCAGTGCGCAGCTTGCGTTTAGTCAGTACAAAATCGTTACAGTTGTAGAGTCAATTGTTCCCGGAGGTATGGGACGTTCGCGTATGTTAGAAACGGTGAGTGAAGTCGATTACAATAGCTTCACTACTGAGCGCACAGACGGCAAGGACAGCAAACAAGGCGATGTGGACCGTGGTGACATTAAAATCTCAGGATTCAGAGAAACCAAATTGCTCAACTTCTTCAGTATGGTCGGAATCAACTTCCAAAACATTGCCTCAAACGACGCGGTAGTCGTTTCGAAATTGAATGAAATGGCGACTCAAGGGTATGAATTGATTCACATCGCAAGTGGTGTAGAAAGTGATGCCGGAAAGGATGATGGACAAGGATTATTCATCACTCGTTTTTACTTCAAGAAGAAGTAATTTGACGAAGCGGTAAAAATTGCGTATATTTGCACCGCTTTAGGCACTGAAATATTTAAGTGAGAGGGGTCAAAAGCCCCTCTTTTTTTTGTCCTAAGCGAAAGAAAGAATTGATTTTCAGCATCTTGCAAATGATTACATCAGAGAAAATACAGGCATTGGTAGAGGAAAAAATTGAAGGATCTGATATTTTTATTGTTGAAATCAATGTAAGACCAGGCAACAAGATAGAGGTGTTTATTGACCGCGACAGCGGTTTAGCACTCGAAGATTGTTTGAAAGTAAGCCGACACATCGAAGGCAATCTCGACCGCGAGGCCGAGGATTTCGCATTAGATGTTTCTTCACCTGGAGTGGGTCGTCCGTTAAAGCTCAAAAGGCAATACGTTAAAAACGTAGGGCGCAATGTAGAGATCAAACTGACGGATGGACAAAAGATGGAAGGCCTTCTTCTTTCCGCAGATGACAACAAAATCGTTGTTCAAACGCGCACAAAAGAAGAAGTGGAAGGCAAAAAAGGAAAGAAATGGGTGGAGCGTGAAAACGATATCACCTTTGATCAAATAGTAGAA
>CAZWSY010000123.1:1279-2284 GCA_964636775.1 uncultured Lishizhenia sp. | reverse complement strand
CCGCTAAAATTAAAGCGCCAGTATTTCAAGAATATCGGCCGTAATGTAGAGATCAAATTGCAGGACGGGTCGAAGTTGGAAGGCACACTAACAGCAGCGGACGAAGAAAAAATCGTAGTTCACACACGAACCAAGGAAGAGGTAGAAGGCAAAAAAGGAAAAAAATGGGTGGAGCGAGACACAGAAGTTCCATTCGACACCATATCAGAAACAAAAATTACAATAAGCTTCAAATAAATCATTGAAAAATGAAAGGGGTTAACCTGTCAGAGGCATTCTCGGAATTCAAAGAATTCAAGAATATCGACCGCGAAACGATGACCAACATCCTTGCTGATGTTTTTCGCAACATGATCTTAAAGCGCTGGGGCGCAGAAGACGGATTTGACATCATTGTCAACTCCGATCGAGGCGACCTTGAAATTTGGCGCACACGCGAAATCGTTCCCGATGGGGAGCTCGATGACGAGGTGGCTCAAATTGAAGTGAGCATGGCGCGCAAGATTGTTCCAGATCTCGAAATCGGTGAAGAATTGATTGAAGAAATCAAGATTGAAGATTTCGGCCGCAGAAACGTATTGGCAATGCGCCAAAACCTCGCTGCGCGTATCATGGAACTTGAGAAAGATCACATCTATCAAAAGTATAAGGAGCGCGTGGGCGAAATCATCTCCGGTGAAGTATATCAGGTTTGGAAAAAAGAAATCCTTGTACTCGACGACGAGAACAATGAATTGCTTCTTCCAAAAGAACAGCAAATCCCAAGCGACTTCTACAAAAAAGGTGATACCATTCGCGCTGTAGTGTATAAAGTGGAAATGCGTAACAACTCTCCACAAATCATTCTTAGCCGCACGGCTCCTGAGTTCTTAGAAAAACTTTTCGAACAAGAAGTTCCAGAAGTATTCGACGGACTCATCACCATCAAGAAAATTGTACGTGAGCCAGGAGAAAGAGCAAAGGTTGCTGTAGAAAGTTATGATGATCGTGTTGACCCAGTAGGCG
>CAZWSY010000123.1:0-1252 GCA_964636775.1 uncultured Lishizhenia sp. | reverse complement strand
CAATATACCAGCAACGAACAATTGCTTATCAGTCGCGCATTAGCTCCCGCTAAAATTTCAAGCATCAACTTGGATCGTGACAACATGAAGGCAGATGTGTTCCTCAAGCCAGATCAAGTATCTCTTGCCATTGGTAAGGGTGGTCACAACATCCGTTTGGCGGGCCGTTTGACCGGATTTGAAATAGATGTTTACCGTGAAAATGAGACCGACATCGACGATGTGGATTTGGAAGAATTCTCAGACGAAATCGATGCATGGATCATCCGCGAACTCAAGGCCATCGGTTGTGATACCGCTCGCGCAGTACTCGAAATTCCAAAAGAAGATCTTGTAAAACGCACCGACCTTGAAGAGGAAACAGTAGAAGAAGTTATTCGCATTCTTCGTGAAGAATTCGAATAAGGTTATGTTTATTTGAGTAAAGACTTATCTTTACAAAAGACAGTTGTGTTAGAAGAGAAACACCTCGTCCTTTTTGCGGGGTGTGACCAAATATAATTTATGTCCGAAAACAAGGCACCATCAAGATTAGGAAAAGCGGCAGTAACGCTTGGCGTGAGTAAAGACACCATCGTGGAATTCCTCGGTAAAAAAGGAATCACGGTGGAGAACAACCCCATGGCCAAGATTGAGCCAGATGTGTATGAGTTGCTCGAGGTCGAATTCAGTAGCGACCAAAAAGCAAAAGAAAAAACTGCAGCACAGGCAACGAAAATTCGCGAGTCGCGCGAAACCATCACCATTGATTCTACCAAGAAGAAAAAGGCAGACGGTACGGATGAAGAAGAGGTCGAAATCGATCTTTCTAAATTCAAAAGAAAAGTAGAGCCCGCGAAAGTGGCTAAACCCGTTGAGGAAAAACCTGAACCACAAGAAGAGCCAACCCCAGAGGTAGCTCCAGAACCAGTGGTAGAGCCCGAACCGGTTGTAGAACCTGAGCCAACTCCAGTTGCACAGGAAGAACCAAAACCGGTTGAAGAAGATCGCCCTAACGAAGTTAAAATCGTTGGAAAAATTGATCTCAGCGCTCTGGAAAAACCTAAGTCAAAAGGCAAAAAGAAAGAAGAGGAAAAGAAGGAAGAAAAGCCAAAAGCAAAAGGGAAAAAGAAAGAAGAGGAATCTGCGCCTGCAGTGGAGCCAGCTCCTGTAGCAAAAGCAGAAACACCGAAAGAGGAAGTCGCTCCGAAAGCAGAAGAGGTTGTTACCCCATCTGCTCCAGCAGAAAAAGAACTCATACGCGTGAACGTGC
>CAZWSY010000122.1:0-3966 GCA_964636775.1 uncultured Lishizhenia sp. | reverse complement strand
GGTCAAGACTTCCGGCGATTGCTTTGAGATTGGCTTGGTCGTGCTTGCGAGCGTTCTGCTCGTCAGGTCTGAGGTCGGTGAGTTTGATGCGTTCAATTTTCATAGCTAACCCTTCTGGTTTTTAGCTTACCCCAAACCCAATAATTTCGCGGTTCTGTGCGGAACATTGCGGTCGGGGTGTTGGCTGACGCTACTTCCGCAAGATTGACCCCTCCCCCGATGATGACGGCGTGGGGTCGCGTGTGTGCGTGAGATTGTTTGCGCGAAAGTGCGCTAGTTATTTAGGGGGCGATTACCCCTGCGACTATTACAGGACTTATGAGCAGGCGCGAGAGGGGAGGCAGGGTCACCAGCTATCAGGTGATCAGCTGTAATCTGCGCTCTGTCGGTGAAGGCTTCCTTGCAGATGTGGCAATGCGTTGCGTTTGCTTTGATTATCTTTGCGGCGTTCTTATAGGCACTTGAATAAAGCAATAGTTTTCTCGCCCGATACTTGGGGTCAGACCACCTCTGCCTGCTCCTAGTTCGTTCGTATTCGGTGCGACAGGGGGCGCAGTAATCACCTTTGTCTGTGTGTAATGCTTGACACTTTAGGCAGGGTCTTGGGAACCGCATTGACTTAGTTTAGTCAGGGTTTCTTTTCTACCCTGTCCGCAACCCATAGCAGGGTGTGCCAGTCAAAGTAGATGACAGGTTCTTCATCACACGCAAGTCCTCGATAGTTACGGCGAACTGGTGGTGTCTCAGGCTGTGGGTTCTCTAGGTGTCTGATGTCTAATAGGGCGAGTTGTCCCTCTGCGTTCTCGAAGGCGAATAGAACAAAGGTTGGTAGTTGGGTGAGTTCGCTTATCTGTTTGAGTTCTTGATACTTACGCCATTTGAGGATTAGTTTGCCGTATTGCTTTATCTGCTCAGGTGATTCTTTCCTTGTCTTTATTTCTATCCCTGCCACCAAGTTACCCTCGAACTGAATGAAGTAGTCAATCGCTGATAGGTCAGGCATCTTCACAGGGCAATAATCAAAAGCCTCGCAGAACCTTTCGATGGCTCTAAGTTCTAGCTTGGCATCTAGCTCTGTCTGAAGTATCGGCATTACTTTTCCTTACTCGCCCATCCTGAGCCTTTGAAGGTAACAGGTGGAGAGGCAAAGACTTTCAGCATCTGACCACCACAGTTAGCGCATTCAGGCTTAGGATCTTCGGTAAAGGATGCCATCACAGTTAGCAGGCCGTGACAGTCTTGACACTTGAACTGATAAGCAGGCATTAGAGCTTCCTCACAGTCCCAGTAAAGTCAACGCCCTTCTCTAAGGTAAAGACTGCAAGTCCGGGGACTGAGTCCTCGCCTGTCATCTTCCTCCACCATCCTGAGCCGTTGTCCATAGTCGGAGCCATAATCAAGAAGCGTGATGTGCCTCTTGGGGTCGAGCCGAGTTCGGTGACTCTCAGGTGATGCCAATGTCCGTGAACTAGGACAGAAGCATCAGCGACAGGTTGTCTACCGAAGGCTTGTTGTCTCCACCAAGTAGCCATTGCATCGGGTCGCTTGGCTTGGTGTCCGTGAACGATTCCTAGAATGTGGAAGCCGTCATCGAAGACATCTACTGCTAGAGATTCATCGTGCGTTTGGGGTTCAAGGAACTTTATTTTCAACCCTGCCTCATTGCTTAGGCGAGCTAACTGCCTGCCGATAAACACACCCCAGTCATCAGTTGCCTTACCGATTGCCTCGCGCCCTGAACGCCATTGACAATGATTAGAACCGACTGATGCGTAGGTGATGTCAGGGACTAGCTCATAGAGCATCTTTAGCGTCTGCCAAGCAAAGGTCGTTGCTAGGTCAACCTGTTCCATTATGGACAGGTCATTTGACTGAAGCTGATTCATCGGCGCGGCGTTGTTGAAGTTCTCAATCGTGTCACCGAGATCAGCGAAGATGATGCGCTCAGGTTTGTCCTGCTTTACTAGGTCAACAAGTCTCTGCTGCATAAGTGCTACTCGCTCAATCAGGGTTTGAGAGTTGCCTCGATAGTCAACCTTGCCGACTTGTAGGTCAGACCAAAGGATAACTAGGGCTTTTGGCTCAGGCTTGATTGGCTTTAGTTTTATCTTCTTCCTGCCTTCTTGTAGCAAAAGTGGCAGGTCAATGTTTGCCGTCTTACGGCGGAAAGTGAATCGGTAAGAAGTCAGCCACTCGCCACCCTCGCGCTGTTGCCAGCGTGAAGTCTTGATTGGTGGGATGACATCTATCTCGTCAGGGTTTAGTCCTGCTGAGATTAGAAACTCGTCAAAGTTCTCAGGTTCAGTTTTGTAACCCGGTGTAGTTGCTTCACCAACAGTTCCGTCAAATTCAATACCGGGGCGGAAGTTAGCAGGAGCTATAACCTTCGGCGCAGGTTGTAGATTCTCTAGCATTTATCCGAAGCACCTGCATAGTTGTTGGCGGTGTTTGGCAATGACTGTATCTGCCAAAATAATCCCGCGCTCTTTGAGTGCGTTCTGCAAAGTCTTAGCAGGCCACTTGTCTGGCGAGTTGACTGCTTCGAGCAAGATTGCGCTGTCCTTCTTGTCTAGCTGATCGCTTAGAACTTTGATGCGACAGGTGTAGTTGCGCTTAGGTGGTTCAAGCCCCTCTAGCATCTGTAATCCCCTTCTTTGTTGTTTCCCTGACTTCAAGTTTTACAGCTTCTGCCAATTCCATCAGGTCTTCCTTCTGGAGTGTCCGATTTTGGATTTGTAGCAATAAAACATTCCTAGCCATCGCTAACGCGCCTAAGTGTGCGCCTGCGGTCATTAGCTCTAGGGCAATTTCTTCAAAGCCCTCTTGGAACTTCCACTTGCGGATTAGTTCTTCTGGTGTGTCTGGTATCTCAGTCAAGAGCAATAAACCTTTCGACTACCTGCACCAAGGCAGGATTATTAGCAGAGCCAAGTGATGCTTTGGCTCTTAGATAAACCGCAAGCTGTTTGCGGATAGAGTCAAGGTCAGCCGACCAGACTAGGTTGTCATCATCTAGCAGGCGAGCTGCCTCTAGAAAGTTTTCTACTGTCTTATCGGTCATTGAGTAGCCATTCCGTCAGCTTCGGATTATCGCGGAGAATCATCAGCAGCGAGTTCTCCCAAACCCCGATGAAGTGATGTTCCCAACCTTCGTAGTCGAGCTTCTTGGTCTCATCAGCGTCAAAGGTCATTCGGGCAGCGTGCATAAGTTCGTGCCAGACTGTGACCTTCTTCTTTGACTCTGACTGGTCTTTGTCAATGACGATGATGTTTCTTGAGTCCTGCGTGTATCCAAGATTCCCCTCAGCAAGCAACGGATCAGCAGACACAGATAGTTCCTTGATGTCCCACATTTGCGCCCCTACCTTGACTCGTTTGGGGAGAGTCGGCTCTTTAGGTCTTCCACCGCGCCCTGAATCTTGCATACTGCTTCCTTTTGTGCTTCGTAGTCAAAGTAATACTGCCAAATGTCGTCAAGGATTCCATCAAGTGTCTTGAAGGTTTCGTGAATTGCTTCTTCTCTACCTGCCCGGAAGCCTGAGTTATAGGCGTGTTTTGCGCTGCTGTGGATTAGTTCGTTGATCTCACTCATTTGGTTCCCCTTTGATTAGAGCTATTGCTTGATAAATAGTCGCGCAAGCTGCGTGGCGTAAATCGTTATCGCCCCTGTTTGGATTGAACTGAATGACTTTTTGTTGCCCTACGGCGATGCTTTCTAATAGAGCAATAATGCGCTCTTGCTCGTCCTTGATACCTTGCTCGTAATCGTGGCTAAAGTGCATCACTTCTGCTCTCCTTTGATTAGTTCGATTAGTTCATCTTTAGTTACCTGAGTTCCTCTGCCCTTGCTTATTTCAATTTCTTCTTCCCAAAATAAAGCGCAGTCAATTTCTGAGTAATCTAAGGCCACCTCTAGCAACTTGATGATGCGCTCTTGTTCGACTTGAATACCTGCCTCAAAGTGCG
>CAZWSY010000121.1:2151-4314 GCA_964636775.1 uncultured Lishizhenia sp. | reverse complement strand
AAAAAGGTAACAAGCTACACGTTCGCCATGAATTATTACTGGTTGATGGGAGATAATCGTTACAACTCTGCTGATTCCCGAATTTGGGGATTTGTACCAGAAGATCACGTTGTTGGACGCGCTTCTTTGGTTTGGATGTCGAAAAGTGCCTACGTAGATTCATTTATGGGATTCAGGTTCAACAGATTCTTCAAGTGGATTCAATAATTCCTGTTTTTCCAACAGCATATTTTCCTTCCATTGCCTATTGTCGCCAATTCTTTAGCTTTTCAACGCAAGAAATTGAAGGATGGGAACATTTTGTAAAACAAAGTATTAGAACGCGTTGCGAAATTTTGACCGCCAACGGGATTTTAACACTTAATGTTCCTATTGTACATGATGACAAGCGTAAACCCATTCATGAACTGCGAATTGCTTACGACAAAAAATGGATTTTGGAACATTGGCGTGCAATAGAAAGTGCCTATGCTGCTGCACCCTATTTTGACGATTACAGTCGAGAAATCAAGGCGATACTCTTCTCGAAACATGAAACATTGTGGCAATTGAACCATTCATTTTTGGTTTTGTTGCACGATGTTTTAGACAAGCCTATTCAATTTAAGTCAACAATAAATTTTCAAAGTTCTTCTCAGAGTGATTTCCGAAGTTTCGATTTTTTGAAGCGTGAAGAAACGCCTTTTTATCAGCAAGTTTTTGGATACAATCAGGATTTCATTCCTAATCTATCTATTTTGGATGCGATCATGAATGAGGGGCCTTTTTGCCGAAGAGTTATTTTCTCTTGAAACCAAAAAGGATCTTTACCAACGAAGCAATAATACCGACGATAATACATAATGTCTCCGACGCGAAGGATTCAAATTGTATCAAATGTCATTCCGTATTCTATGACATAAACAAGCAAAATTTGAACAAAAAAATTAAGCTGCGTACTTGTGTGTATCGACATAAGGCTATTCTATTATTAAAACTTGAACTTTTAATCCCTTTACTTCAATTTCCAATTTCATTTTTTCTTACTTCGATATTATAGCTAATATTTCTAAACCCGTCAAATTCGACGGAATTAAAACTCGTGTTGTAAATTTTTTCCCAAGAACCAAGAAGTTCAATTGTAAATCTATTTCTCAACCAGTTTTTAATTACATCATCACTGTGTTTACTAATCTTAAACTTTGCAATATCTGTTAAGGACAAATAATCTTGATTTTTCTTTTTTTTGGATAACTATATTATTCCCCAATGTTTTGAATTATTCATCCAGGAATGGAACAGAAATTATTCAATTTTCTAAAAGAAGAATTAAAAAAATTGGGCTGCATGGTCAGCATTGTTAATGGTATGCCCGACCATGTTCATTGTTTGTTTGGTATTAATCCTCAAAAATCAATAACCGATATTATCAAACAAATTAAGGGAAGTAGTTCCCATTTTGTTAATACCAACAATTTAATTCCCGAAAAATTCATTTGGCAACGAGGATTTGGGGTATTTGGTGTTTCGCATTCGGCGGTGGACAACGTTTATCATTATATCCGCAACCAAAAACAACACCATCAAAAACGCTCATTCGAAAAGGAATACATTAAATTCATGGAATTATATGGGTTTGAGGATGTGAATCCGCCGAGGCGGAGGATAATGAATAAATCGTTGAAACGATTTTCAAATTCCCATTAACCAACTCCTAGGCTCGGGTTTAAACCCGAGCCTAGGAGCGCACATCCCCAATTCCCAAACCATAAAAACAATTGAAAATATCCAAAATTTATTGCATTGAATGGGTTTAATGATGTGAAATTGATTGATGAATAAATCGTTGAAACGATTTTGAAATCCCATTAACCAACTCCTAGGCTCGGGTTTAAACCCGAGCCTAGGAGGACAACCACATACCCCAACAACCATTTCAATGGTTTAATCCATCCCAAATTTAAAATCAATGCGACGGTTTTTGGTTCTACCTTCTGGCGTATTATTATCAGCAATTGGTTTCGTTTCTCCGAAGTAATTTGCTTTGATTCTACTTGCTTCGATACCATAACTGATTAATAAATTCCGAACGGTTTCTGAGCGTTTTTTGGATAGTTGAAGGTTTATTGCAGCATCGCCAACATTATCTGTATGACCCGCGAATTCAATTGTCCAAGTTGGTTC
>CAZWSY010000121.1:0-2051 GCA_964636775.1 uncultured Lishizhenia sp. | reverse complement strand
AAGTGAATTTTGAACCCAATTCAAACTGTGGAAGTCCTTTGAAAGTGGTGCGTGTTAAAACAAACGGCTCGGCATCCCAAACGTTATTTAGTTTGGCAAGATAAGAACCTGATAAATAGTAATGGCGAATGAGTTGTGTTTCTCCTTCTAAACTTAAAACGTTGAATTTATTGAGCTTCGATTGAACCAATTGATTGCTTGAAATACCCACAAATAATTTGTTTTTCCAATGATAAACCAAACCAAAATTCAAATCTGGAACCATTTGCTTTACATTGGTTTGCAAAACAGCATCCGGCTGAATGTTCACCATGTCAGAACCATTGTAACTGTATTGGTTAACCAAAGCCGAAGCACCAAAATTTATCCCTGACAGGTCATTAAATTTCAAGTTGTAGGCAAGATTCAATTGGAAACCACTTTGACGAATTGCTCCTCCTCTGTCATCTGCAAAAACAGCTCCTCCCAAACCTAAATTGTATTTCTTAATCGTAGAATGTCCTCCAATATGAAACGTTTTCGGTGCGCCATCAAAACCAACCCATTGGCTTCTGTAAGCTGCTTGAACACGATTGGTGTTTTTAATGCCCGTAAATGCAGGATTAATCATAAAATCGTTCCAATAATATTGGCTGAACATGGGCATTTGCTGTGCGTAAGAAATCAGATTCAACGCCAAAAAAGAGAGAAGTAAAATTCGTTTGTACATGTCTTATCGTTTTAGCGTTACTGTTCCTTTGTAATTCTGACCGTTGCCCAATTCTATTACATAGTAGTAATCGGCACTTGGAAGCTCATTGCCGTTTATTTTTCCATCCCAATAATTATTGTTGGCATCTCCTGTAAATACTTTTTTACCCCAACGATCAAAAACCGCCAAACTTGCTTCTGGAAATTCCCACAAGCCTTCAATTTTCCACGTATCGTTGACATTATCGCCGTTTGGTGAAAATCCGTTTGGTATGGAGAAACATTCCTTCACTTCGATTTGCAATTCGTCTGTTGCCGTACATCCGTTGCTATCTGTACCTGTAACCGTTAAGGTGGAAAGACCAAGTGCAGGCGCAAAACTAGCTTCGTTGCTGACATTATTGCTCCACAAATAAGAAACGCCTCCAGTTGCATTTAAGGTTATCAGCTCTCCTTTACACAAACTAAGATCCTCACCTGCATTTAAAGTGGAAAAGCGATTTACCGTTAAATTCAATGTGACCACCGAATCACAACCATAGGCATTTTGAAGGTTAAAAGTGGCCGAATTGTTATCGGTGTAATACGTTGTTCCATCTATCCAAACGAGCGAATCGCAAACGGTGCGCGTGTCTGTTCCTGCGTTGGAATTGTGAACCGTTAGATTGATGGTAATGGTACTATCACAACCCACAGCGTTTGGAATTATAGCCGTGTACGTTCCTGAGTTGGTGTAAACAGCGCCATCAGGAGCAGAGTACGAATTGCAAGCTATTGGTGAAATGGTGCTTGAAGTGGGTGAAATTAAATCCAAATAAACAGAAACCGTATTGGAGCAACCCAAAGCATCTGTTCCCACAACGGTGTAATAACCTTCTGTGGTAAACGTGAAAGGCTGACCATTGGTAACGCCATTGTTCCAAGCATAGCTAACAGCGCCCGTTGCCGTAAGTGTAAATTGTGTGCCTGCACACACTTGTTGGTCTTGCCCAGCGTTGATTTGTGGATTGTTGACAACGATGGTCATGCTTTGCGTACACGAATTAACACCATCCGAAATTATGACATCGTAAGTGGTAGTTTGGGTAGGAAAAACTTCAATGCTATCAAAACCCACTGTACCATCCGACCAATACACCGTTTCCGAAGGATTTGAAACGATGCTCAAAACGGCAGTATCACCCAAACAAATGGGATTTACAGATGCGGTGATGGTGCAATCGAGTGTTTGAGTAAAAGCAGAATAAGTAAAACTTAAGGTAAAAATGAGAAGGAAATATTTCATGGATGGGGGTTGATGCTAAAAGATTTTTTCAAAGGATTTACCTTATCTTCAAATAGTGTAAATATTACTAAGGATA
>CAZWSY010000120.1:0-4445 GCA_964636775.1 uncultured Lishizhenia sp. | reverse complement strand
CTACTCAGGTGTAAACAGCACTTTTGGGAAAGACTTGACGGCGTTTAGTTTGAGCTATTTCAACGGTGATTTTACTCCGATAAATTTGAGTTCACCGATTGCGAATGTAAACCCTTCAAGCCATGCAGCGAGCAACAGTTCCCAACTCTTCAACGGCAATATCCGCTACATGCAAACGCGCTTAACGAACCTCACCACGGGAGCCGCGATGCCAATGTTGAATGCGTATAAATATGATCAGTTGAACAGACTTAAAGAATCAAGATCTTACGAAAGTGGTCTTTCAGGTAGTCTTTGGAATCCAACAACGTATGGAAATTCATATTACAACGCTTTCACGTATGATGCGATGGGAAATATTTTAACGCAACTTAGACATAAAAGAGACGGAACAAAAATTGAAGATTTAAGCTACAGCTACCAAACTTCTGGAGGAAAACTTCTACGAAATCGTTTGTATCACTTGGATGATGTTGTTGGTTCAGGTGTTGACGCAACGGATATTGACGACATGGGAACTTTTGACGGCGGCTCGAACATAAATACAGCCAATAATTATTCCTATGACGAAGAAGGACGTTTGGTGAAAGATGCACAAGAAGGAATTTCCAAGATTGTGTGGCGTGTTGACGGAAAAGTGAAGGAAATCCAACGAATGACAGGCTCAACCAAATGGCTAAAATTCGATTACGACGCTATGGGGAACAGAATAGCAAAACACGTTTTTTCAAATAACGGAACGACCTTAGAACGCTCAACTTATTACATTTTAGACGCACAAGGCAACCAAATTTCGACCTACGACCATGAGGTAGTGAACAACACCGTGCAGTTCAATTTGAAAGAACACAATATTTATGGTTCTTCAAGAATTGGCAGCAAGCAAGATTCGTTGAACGTATTAACGGCGACAATCACCCAAAACTACTCCCAAATACTTGGAAATAAATACTTTGAGTTCTCCAATCATTTGGGTAACGTTCTCACCGTTTTCTCAGATTTGAAAATCCCGAAGGATAGGGATAATAATAATGTTGTGGATGAATACGAAATTGGGATGGTGAGTACCGCGGATTATAGTCCTTTTGGGGTGGAATTGGATGGTAGGAGTATGAGGTCGGAGGGATATAGGTATGGGTTTAATGGAATGGAGAAGGATGATGAATTTAAAGGACAAGGAAACAGTTATACGACTGAATTTAGGCAATATGATACGCGAATTGGGAGGTGGCTAAGTTTGGATCCGTTGATGGCGAAATTTCCTTGGCAGAGTCCGTATGTGGCGTTTGATAATAATCCGATTTATTATGTTGACCCGTTAGGAAGTGAAAGTGAGGGGAATGGGGATAAAGGTTGGGAAAAAGGAGATAAAGGGTCTAGAAAAAAGGATAACGGTGATGGTACAGTTACTTATGATGCTCCAAATGGGAATTTGGTACTGCCTGAAAGAGCCAAAATTTTATCAACCCTTCAAGATGGTAACAATAACGGTAAAGTGGATTACAACGGTAAGCCATTGCAGGGCGAGTTTGGCGATGTTTATAAATTTAATCTAGACGGGGTTGAATATATAGCGAAGTATGATAAAGGTATTTTTCAAGGATATTTTGATAGTAAAAATAATCAATATAAAAACCCTTCTACTCATTCTAAACATTCTGGTACTACCATGTCCTTCCAAGGTTGGCATGATCAAAATCCTCCTTTTGAGTCAGTTGCAATTTACTCTGGAGTGAATCTTGATCTTCCTGAAAAAGGATACTCTTATACCGGTATTATTGAGAATCCTCAAGAAGGTACAATAATATCCAAAATAGAAAGAACAACTAGAACACATATAATTGGTATTCCATCAATCGGAGCTGGTGCAAAAGCTGGTTTTGACTTTAAAACGCGTGAAGCAACAAAAGACCTAAAAGTCTATAATCAAGTGGAAGTTACCTTAAACTATGGATGGTATGGAATTTCAAAATATGTAAATACCAAAGGTGAGTCTGGATGGAAAATAGATATTGGCTTTGGTTTTTCTCTTTATCCTGTTTCAATATCTAACAGTAAGGTTAAAGAAATTAAGTGACTTTAGAAAAAACAACTCAAATATTCATATTATGACCTTTTATTTAAATGCCTTATCCCGAGCCAATAAATACAAAATATTCTTTGTTTTAGTTCTGGTTGTGTTTTCTTGTGACCTATTCGATGAAGATTTTAAAAAAGTTAACAAAATGCCTTTGAAAAGTCTTACTCATAATGTTGGAGCTAAAACATCCTATTTTGAGGTTAGTGAGAAAACTGTTAACGGGAAAAAGACCACATCATTGTCTTTGGTATTTGAAGACATTCGCAATAGAAATCAAGATTTTACCAAACACAATAGAATGTTTTTTAAAATGCTCAAAAAATATAAAGTTAACTACTGTAAGTATGACTTAATTTGTATTTATTACATAAATAATGTACCAACTTTAGATTTAATTGTTCTATATGAGTATAACTGTAAGGAAGAATTAATAGATATCTTCTATGAATGATTTCACCGCAGATGGAAAAAATAATGAGTTCGAAATTAAAGATTAAAGTATTCTGTTTTCCCGTTTTACTTGTTCTTATCAATATTTCACTTTCGTATTGTTCAAGTCAAGTGGAATCGAAATTAACAGTTATATCTCCTGAAAATTATTCAGGAATTTGTATTATTGAATTTACTAATAATGATTTTATTGTTGATTCCGCCGTTGTATTTCTCGATAAAAATGGTTTAGGAAAAATAAATTCAAAGTTCAGAAATTTCAATAAATCAAAAAATATTTTTTTTCTAAGGTATTCTAAAGATAGTGTTTTAACTCCAATAAAAAATTTCAGGGAGAATATAAACTATTCAAATAGTAAAGAGATTTATTTTCAGCATGGCTTAACCATCGGTCAAAATGGAAAAACATATTTACTTTTCAGAATTGGTAGAGCAAAGTATTTAAAGTCTAAATTTGATATTAATGATCCAATTATTGACGACAAAATAAATAGTATCGAATTGTTGGATAAGTAATTTAGGAATGCCACTCCCACGACAAACTTAAAACAAACCTTTCGACACATCGGATGCTCTTTGAAAATGAGATGATTTTCATGTTTTTTTTCAGTCTCCAATAGTCAAGTGTAAATTTTAAGTTTTTGAAAATTAATTCTTATCGGAGTGATAAACCCCACGCCCCCGATAGTAGCGGCATCCTGCTGAAAGGTTTGATAAAACCTTCGTCAGAGATATAGCGGAAATCCGCCACGGCGGAGGATTAGGCGCAAAATGAAAAAATGAAATATTACGAAATCCCACTCCCGAGCATGGAGCAATTCAAGTTGGCGAAAGTTTGTGGTTGTGCCGATCAGTATTGTGCGCGACTGCAAGCGGTGAGGGATGGTTTGGTAAGTTTTGCTAGCGAGGCGGAATTTCTAGCTTATTTGGCCCCGCAAAAAGTTTGTCCTCAACCTTGTGAAGTGGCGGCAGACAGCACCTTGGGATGGGTGAATATTCCTGCGGATAGTGTGGAGTTGACCCTCGGCGACCAATGTTTGGAAACCCTTATCAATCAGGCGCATTACAGTGCTCAGGTGCGCTACGAACAGTACTTGGACAGTCTGCAAAGTGTGCTCAACGAACGCTACCGACAACATTGTATGGGCGTGGTGGAAAATTTCACCTATACTTACACCGACAAACAACACCACTACACGCTTTACTACTACGACCAAGCGGGGAATCTCATTCGCACCGTGCCACCGGGAGGGGTTGAAGTGTTGAATATTACCTCTGAAAACAGCACACTCAATCAGCAAATTAACGCCGATAGATTGAACGGACAAAAAACAGTGTTTACCCAACACCGCTTGGTGACGCGCTACGAGTACAATTCCCTCAATCAGTTGGTGGCGCAATTTACTCCTGATACGGATCCGATGAATAAGTTTGAATTGCAGTTAACGGAAGGTTTGCCGAGCAATTTGGTGACCAATAAAATTCAAATGCTCAACGAACAATTGGGTTACTTGGCGGGAGAAGTTGGCAACCGCGGTTACCTCTTTAGGACAACGGACGGGGGAAATACTTGGCAACGCGTACATGGTTTGGTTGGCGCCGATTTCCGAAAAATCAGAATGATTAACAATTCGATTGGTTTTGCGGTTGGAACGCGCGGAACGATTCTAAAAACTACGGACGGCGGCACGAATTGGGATATAGTAAGTTTAAATACATTGGTTTCTTTTTCAGGAGAACTACCCGACTTAAATGATATCGATTATTTTTCAAATGCTACTTTTCCTCACGATCTTACTATAATTGGAGACAATGGATTTGCATTGAGAAGTACTGATTTGAATATTTTCACAATGAATGTGAGCGGGATAGTTGCCACACATCATTTGAAGTCAATTGCCAATGACGGAACAGT
>CAZWSY010000119.1:0-4594 GCA_964636775.1 uncultured Lishizhenia sp. | reverse complement strand
GTTCATCCTGATGGGCAACTTCGCCACCCAGGGCGGCATCAGCAAGGCGCTGTTCGAGTTTGTACTTTCTTTCGCACAATTTTTATTCAATACCAAAATTCTTCCGTGCATATTTGCTGCTCCAACCACGTATTCTCGTGCTTCTTTATTACAAGGAGTAACTATTGATGAAACCAACGAACCTTTACCCATTTTCGCCAATTCAATCGCATCATCCAAATCTTTGTAAGGCATGATCGTAGAAACTGGACCGAAAGCTTCAATCTCGTGAACGTCTGTTTTTTGGAAAGGATTCTCGTTAAGGAAAAGAATTGGAGAAAAGAAAGCACCACTATTTTTATCCGCACCAATCACTTCAAACTCATCGAGATTTCCATAAATTATCTGCTGGGAATTAGCTAGTTTTTCAACATTTGCACGAACACGTTCTACTTGTAAACGAGTTGCCAAAGCACCCATTCTCACACCTTCAACCTTCGGGTCTCCAATTTTTGTAGATGCCAAACGTGCGGCAACAGCTTTTTGAACCTCATCCAAGCAATTTTCTGGCACCATGATTCTTCTAACGGCGGTACATTTTTGTCCTGCCTTGATGGTGATTTCCTTAACTACTTCTTTGATGAAAATGTCAAACTCTTCTGTTCCTGGAGTAGCTTCTTTCCCTAAAATCATTGCATTTAAAGAATCTGCTTCCAAATTAAAAGGAACACTTTCTTGCGCAATTTGCGGTAAAGCTTTCAATATTTTTCCAGTGGCTGCACTTCCTGTAAAAGTCACCACATCTCTGCTGTCCACCGAATCAATTATTCCTCGTCCCAATCCACTAACTAATTGTAGCGAACCTTCAGGTAAAATGCCACTTGCAATAATATCTCGAACCATTACTTCTGTAAGGTAACTTGTGTATTCTGAAGGTTTTACAATCGCAGGGACTCCCGCCATAAAATTGACTGCGATTTTTTCTAACATTCCCCAAATTGGGAAATTGAAAGCGTTTATATGAACAGCAACTCCCTCACGAGGAACCATAATATGATGTCCGATAAAAGTTCCATTTTTGGAAAGAGGAGCCGCAACGCCATCCACGTAGTAAGGTAAATCAGGAAATTGACGACGTAAAGACGCGTTAGCAAACAAATTACCAATTCCACCCTCAATATCTATCCATGAATCTACTTTGGTTGCGCCTGTCCAAGAACTTACTTCGTAATATTTTGCTTTTTTCTCAAGAAGATGAAGTGCTAGAGCTTTTAACATACGTCCACGTTCTTGGAAAGTCATTTTTCTTAATGCACGACCATTTTTCCTTCCGTATTCTAAAACCTCTGAAAAATCGATTCCAGCACTAGAAACTGAACCAATTACCTCGCCTGTTATGGCATTATACTGTTGAACTTCCGTTCCTTCTCCGTCAACCCATTGACCTAAAACATAGTTTTGAAAACGTTGCATGATGAAATTTTTTGATTGAGGTATAAAGGTAATTGACTAAATGAAATGGAACGGGATTTTTTGTTTTACATGAATACGAAAACTGACTTGTGAACGAATAAAAACTTCCCCTAATAATAATTCCATCAGGCTTGTCGAAGGTTTGCTTAGTTTTTCTTTTTTCAAACTAATCCTTTTAACTGCAATAATTTAGGCCTTACTTTAGCTCAATTATTAACACTTTTCACCAATTCTTATACTGCCCTTTCATTTGACTTTTAAGTGAACATTTAAGGCAGAAATTCCTTTTCCCTTTGCGGGAGTTCAACTGTATTTAAATTTAGACCTTTAAATTAAATTTATCAATGTTAAATTCTAGGTTGTAATTTTCATCAAGATGCTCAAAATCTTGCAATTCAAGTTTAAGTGTCTGATAAGACTTTAGCTCAGGATTAATTCCTATGGTGAAGTTTTCATTTTTTATAAATGTATTTAAATGAAAAACCGGTTGAACCTGCTGTAAGTCAGGAATAAAAGATATTGGGAATAGCTTTTTTCTTTCATCAATAAACCGTCCTTTCGGATCTTCAAAAACAATATATCTCAACTCAGCAGTTAGTTTAACCTTTGAAAGGAAATTATTCCATTCATTTTTAACAAGATTATGTGTTGATACAAAAACACTGTGAATGAATAAATAGCTGTCTTCGGCATTCAACTTGAATACGATTCTAGGATTTTCTTTGTTTAGTATTATCTTTTCCAATTTGATAACGAATTTAAATTTTCTTTGACTAACAGAAAAATGTTTAAACACGAATAACAATCGGAAAAATCTATTTGCCTATCCATGAATCTCAGCTTTCTTTTTCGATAGCTTATCTTCATATTTATTCGCTTAACAAATATACTTTTATTCTACATCTTCCAATTTCTCAACACAATTATTTGATCATTACACTAGAACTTCAACCAAATCCTCCAATTTGAATTTGTCTGGTCCGGTTAGTTATAAATCTCAGTTCAGAATGGCGCATAACACCTATACCTCACAAAGAAAAGTTTGAGATTAATGTTTATTCATTGGTTTCCAAAAATCTTATTTTGTTTCCACCCTACCCGCCAACTCCAAAAGTGGTTTTTCGGAAATGTCGTGGTTGCCGTGGAACAGGATGGTGTGGAATCCTTTGTTTTGGTATTCCTGCAATTGCGCGTTTTGTTGCTCCTGACTGAAATACGGGTCTTCGTCGCCAAGTAGGAAATAGTTTTCCTTTCCAGAAAATTCGGCTTGTTGCTGGAGATCGGGTGGAAAAACACTAGCCCACAACACCAAATGGTGAAATAAATCGGAACGGGAAATATATAACCTTGCCGCAGTTGCGCCACCTTGTGAAAATCCCAACAAAACCACTTTTTCAACACTCGAACGGAATTGTTCCACCAAAGCCGCAAGCCATAAATTATTGTCGTTGATGTCGGTCAAACGGTCTTCTTTCGTCATCCAAGAAGCGCCAACACGTCCGCTTGTTCCCTCCAGGTAAAAACGGTGCGGTCCTTCGGGTGCTAAAACACAATGTCCGTCGCCTAAACTTTGAAATTTGCGCTGAAAGTAGAACGGCAATTGTCCGTAGCCATGCAACACTACCCACAACACTTTGCTGTGCGTCAAATCGCCGCTCAGGTAGTAACGGTAGTTTTTAGGATGCGAAAAATGATGTTCGGTCTGTTCCATTAATTCAAAGAAACTTTAACCGCTTTTTTCGCCAATTCCTTGATGAGTTCATTGCTCAAATTCAAGCGCATCCCACGTGGTGAAAGTCTTACACTTAATTTTTCTAGTTCGTCCTGAATGTCAATCACAAAGGAAACGTTCCCTTGATTTCTGCCTAAAACATCGTACATCCACTGCACCAAAATTTGGTCAATTTCACTTGCAGAGAGTTCAAGTTTGATGGTTTTATCGAAGTTTTCGCGCATTTTACTCAACAAGTCAATACTTTGAATATTGAAGCGCAATTCTTCCTTGAAACGTTCTTTTTCTATCCTACCGCGCATCACAAGGAAAGTTCCCGGTACTAAAAAGTGTTTGTATCGCATAAAGGTGCGTTCGTCAAACCAATTGTATTTTACAGTGTCCTGAAAATCTTCCATTGTCAGGGTAAGAAATGTACCACCTTTTTTTGTGGTTCGTTCTTCCATATCGATGAGAATAAAAGGAATAATCAATTCTCTGTTCACGTAATTCACCGGATTATTTATTGCGTCCAAAGTTCCATTACAGAGGTAGTCAATGTCCCATTTGTATTCATCGAGCGGGTGACCGGAAATGAAAATTCCAATCACTTCCTTTTCCTTTCTCAAACGATTGGTCGGCGTCCATTGCGGACATTGTGGGACATTTGGTTCCATCACCGCCATGGCGTTACTATCACCGCTATCACCAAATAAATTCGCTTGACTTGAATTTTGATTCTCCTGATATCCAGCGCCATAACGCAAAATTGTTTCTAGGAAAATACGTCCGTTCCCTTCTTCGTGGAAATACTGTGCGCGATGCATTGTACCCAAAGAATCCATCGCACCTGCTGCAACCAAACTTTCCAAAACACGCTTGTTCACTTGTCGCAAATTCACTCGTCTCACCAAATCAAAAGGAGTTTTGAACGGCGCTTTTATTCTTTCCTCAATAATGGATTCCACGGGTCCGCTACCAATTCCACGAATCGCAGCCAAGCCAAAACGAATCGCGCCTTCTTTGTTCACGGTAAAGGTCATCTTGGATTCGTTTACATCAGGTCCCAAAACCTCTATCCCCATGCGCTGACATTCCGCCATGAAAAAGGTAACTTGTTTCAAATCGTTCATGTTGTTGCTCAACACAGCCGCCATATATTCTGCAGGATAATTCGCTTTAAGATAGGCTGTTTGGTAGGCCACCCAAGCATAACAAGTAGAGTGGGATTTATTGAAGGCGTATTGAGCAAAAGCTTCCCAGTCCTTCCAGATTTTTTCCAATTTATCGACAGGATGTCCGTTTTTCTGAGCACCTTCTATAAACTGTGATTTCATTTTATCCAAAACGGCTTTTTGCTTTTTCCCCATTGCTTTACGGAGAACGTCGGCGTCACCTTTGGAGAAATTCGCTAGTTTTTGCGACAACAAC
>CAZWSY010000118.1:0-4819 GCA_964636775.1 uncultured Lishizhenia sp. | reverse complement strand
ACTCCCAAACCCTCGTCAACCAAGGCGCATTCATTCAATCCATGCCGGGGTCTTTTGTGAGGGTGAATGGTTCTGTGTTGAACAATACGAACGGGCTGGTAACGGTTAACGGTGATGGAACGGCAGCAAGTGCGGAGTGGTATGTGACTGAGGACATTACCAACCAATCAACAATTACAGCAAATGGCTACATTCGACTATTGCGCCATTGGATAAATAATGGTACGTTTAATCAAGGGCTAAGTACTGTTTTTATGGAAGGTGGAAATCAATTTTTGGAAGGAACAACCGCTACTACTTTCAACAATTTAACCTTGCTTGGAACAGGAATTAAAACACAAAAAATCAATAAATCCTCTGTTGGTATTTTAGCTTTGAACGATTTACATTTAAATACAGATACCTACACCTTCTTCGTTCAAAATCCTGCTGTTGGGGCAATCACAAGAGACGGAACAACAATTACCGGAGGTTTTGTGTCAAGTGCCAATGGTGGATTTCTTTCAAGGGTAACCAATTCGACGGGTTCTTATCTTTTTCCTGTTGGTTCAACTGCCAATAACAGTGCAAACACACCCGGAACCGGAACTACACGCTATCGTCCCGTTATTTTACAACCGAATGATGCGAATAATTCAACTTTTGTAACGCGACTAGCCAATTTGGATGCTACACTTGAAACGTTTAACAGAGCTTTTTTGGAGCCTGATATTTGTGCAACCAATCCGAATTTTTATCACCAAATAAACCGTACTGCTGGAACATCTACCGCTAATTTAACCGTTCATTATGTTGAATCTGCTGATGGTTTATGGCAAGGTTTGGGACGATGGGAATGGGTGAGTGCCAACAAATGGGGAGCGATTCCAGCCACGTCACTCGCAACAGGAACGCCTTTTAATACTGTGACAAAAACAAATTGGAACGGTTTCGGAATAATTCCATACATCTTGATTAATTCCCGCCCTATTGTTGATGTGACCTGTGCCAATATTTGTCCGAATACAACCACAAACGTCAGTTCAACGGTCACTCCGAGTGGAACTTACACTTATACATGGACTGTACCAGGGGCATTTACGCCAAACCCAGGAAACGTTTCCAATTTTAATAGTGGAATTGCTGGAACGTATGGGTTAGTCGTAACAGACCCCCTTACAGGTTGTGAAAGTTTACTGGATGAATGTACAATTAGTGTCCAGCCAACAGCAGGAATAAATCAGATTACTTCACCTTAATTCTGATTCACAAAATGAAATTCAATCCTACCTATTTTTTCATACTCTTTCTTTCATCAATTTTTGGACAACAAAACGTCCTCATTACGGACAATGCTTTAATTACAGCTCCGGCTCCTTCAAGTGTCCTTGAAATAAACAGTAGCAATAAAGGTTTGCTTATTCCTCGTGTTGCATTACAAAGCACAACGGATGGAGCTACTATTTTACTTCCCGAAAGATCTCTTTTAGTTTACAATACTGCCACCGCCGGAACCGCTCCAACTAACGTGATTTCAGGTTATTATTACAATGAAGGGACAACTTTAGCTCCGCAATGGGTGAGATTATTTGCCAGTAATTCTGCTGGTGGTGAATGGAAATTATTGGGTAACGCGGGAACGAATGCAACAAATAATTTTATTGGGACAACCGATGCCGTTGATTTTGTCGTTCGAACAAATAATTTAGAGAGAATGCGGGTTCTTTCTTCGGGAAATGTTGGGATTGGTGAGGTCAACCCATCGGACAGACTCCAAGTTTCAAATGGAAATTTACGAGTTGGTGAATTGAGCACTACTGCTGGACCCGCAGGATATGGTCGATTATTGTATTTTTCAGGTGGAAGTAGCTTTCTTGGTAATAGCGACAATACCGACCCAATTTTTTTTGGAAGATTTAATGTAGCTAACGATGAAAGTGAATTACGGCTTAATTTGGGAGACAACAATGGATATGGCGGAACAGCAATTGATCGCTTAATTATTGGAAACAATGAAGGTGGAGGTTGGTTTCCGAAATTCATACTCAGGTCTGACGGAAAGTTGACCATTTCCAGAGATGGAGTAGGGGAGTGTTGTGGAAATGATGCCACTTTAGCAATAGGTGAGAATACAACCGGTACAAGTCGAAGACCGAGCATTTCTTTTCATGCAAGTGGGGAATCAGAGGGAACAATTTATCTAACACAAGAAGCAACTGGAATAGGTAACAATATCTTTACCAATCGCAGAATGAAGTTTTTTGACAATCAGTCACAAGGTTTAGGTTTAGAGTTATCCGGTAATTTATGGTTTGGAAATGGGAATTCACGAACCCAAACTAAGGATAATGCAGGACTACAAGGGAATGCGGGTTCACAATCTGGTTTTTTTGAATCAGCAAGTCCTACCAATTACCCTCCTTCAAGAGGTCAAAGTATTGGACCTTGGTATCATTTGCTGGATGTGAGACATAGTAATGCCAGTAACAATTACGCGCTTCAATTTTCGGGTAGCTTTTTTGATCAAGATGTTTTTGTGAGAAAAACGGACAATAATCCAGCACAGCCTTGGTCGAGGGTGGTGACGTCGAGAAATGTCGTTTATTCTCAAAATAGAAATACTTATTTTCAAGATAATCAGAATCTTGGTTATCGAGTGACAGGAGAAATAACTCCAGCATTAGAGGTTAGATCAGGTGATGTGATAACAATTTTCCATACTTCAAAATTTCGTTGGACTGGAGGAAATGGTGGTGATCATCCGTTTTATGGCGTTCGGATAACTGGCTGTGCTTCAACCAGTGTAAGAGATATTGAACGAATTGGAACTGCTGACGATTTGCCTCGAGGGCAGTGGCAAACAATTGCTGGTAATTACGTTTGGGTATGTACTTGTAACGGAACTGTTCAATTTCAACTAGAGGTTGACAACAATAGTGATGCGGATGACTCTTCTGAATATAGGGATATAGTCTTAATCGTAACGAGATATTAAAGGATTGATTAAGACTTAAACAACATTATCCCTTCAGCCCTAACAACCTCATTTTTATTCCTTGTAAGGTAGTAATTACCTCCTTTATCTTTTCGTCATCAGTAGAAACAGAGGCGTTTTGCTCGGGTGTGTTTTCACCGATATTTTGTGTTGCAGGCTTATTGTTTTTCAATGATTTCTTAGCACCCTCAAGGGTATAACCCTCTTCCTTAACAAGTTGATAAATTCGATTCAGGGTTTCGATTTCTTTTACCGAAAAGAGACGATTTCCTTTGTTGTTTTTTTTGGAAACTTCAAGTTTGAATTCTTTTTCCCAAAACCTTAATAATGAGGCATTAACATCAAGTAGTTTGGCTACTTCTCCAATACTGTAATACAATTTAGTAAGTTCTTGAATATCAATCTTTGGCACCTTGTTATTTAAAATTTTTCTCGAAATTAATTATAATTTCGCATTCCCGCTATTACAGCAGGATTTTAAAATGACTTTGAAGTTTAGAAACGTCTTATTTTTTTTATTGCTCAGCTGCTGTACATCATCAGTAGTTTATTCGCAAACCGAACCTTCAGATTCAGTTGGTCAAAAGGTGAGTCCGAAAGTTGATGCCTTAATTTCTTACGCTAAAACTTTTCTAGGGGTTCCCTATCGTTACGGAGGAAGCACGCCGTCGGGTTTTGATTGCAGTGGTTTTATCAATTACATTTTCGGAAATTTCGGCTTTAGTTTAGTGCGCTCCAGTTATCAATTGGCAGAATTCGGTGAAACGATTCCATTATCCAAGGTTCAACCGGGTGATTTAATGTTTTTTAAAGGCAGTAACGTCAATTCTTCAACCGTCGGACATGTTGGAATGGTCATAGAAGTGAAAGACGATGTTCTCAATTTTATTCACTCTGCCAATGGTGGCGTGCAGATTACCAATTTCAAAACCAGTAAATACTACATTGCAAGATATGTAAAAACGAAACGGTTAGATTATGGGGAAAAATAAACTTTTGTTTCTTAAAATTGTTCGTAACGCATGAACTCAGCAACATTAAACGGACGAAGACTTTGGCTTTTTGTAGTTTTGGTCGGTTTGTTTATTACCAATGCAATAACGGCTGAACTAATCAGTAACAAGCTTATAGAAATACCCGTTTCCTTTTCCTTTGGTGGACTTTCTTTTGGACCATTCACCACAATTGTTGGGATTTTACCTTGGCCAATTGTATTTATCCTAACCGATTTACTCAATGAGTTTTTTGGTTTTCAAGTGGTTAAGCGCATTTCTTGGATTACAGCGGGTTTGATTGCTTATTGTTTTTTAATTGTTAGTCTATCCATTGCGCTTCCAGCGGTGGAAATTCCTGGCTCAAATTTGGCAACAGATCAAAGTTACAATCAAGTTTTCGGACAAGCTCAAATGGTTATTGTTGGAAGCATTGTGGCCTTTTTAGTTTCCCAATTATTGGATGCTTTTGTCTTTGACGCCATTAAAAATCGAACTGGAAATAAATTCATTTGGCTCAGGGCAACGGGTAGTACCGCGCTTTCACAACTTATTGATTCTTACATCGTTTTGTATATTGGCTTTGTACTTCCGGGTTCTTTAAAATTCTCAGACTTTATGAAGATAGCCCCCACCAACTACGTATTAAAATTGCTTATTGCTCTATGTTTAACCCCGCTTATTTATTTGGGACATTACGCCGTCAGGAAATATTTGTCTGTGGAAGAAGGAAGGTGAAAGCAATTACCAAAAGATTCACCGATTAGAAAACTTTTCGACCTTTTTTCCATTTTTCCCAAAGAAAAGCCATTCTAGTAAAAACTAAAAAAATCGGTATTTATACCGATTGTAC
>CAZWSY010000117.1:0-5002 GCA_964636775.1 uncultured Lishizhenia sp. | reverse complement strand
TAATAGGTATTTATTTATGTTTTTTCTTTCTGCAAATCTAAAGGCCGCGGCGGACTCACTAACAATCGGTTAGCTCCGGTTCAAAATTCACTTCGCGTCGATTTTGATTGATTCGCCGCGGCGAACATACTTTTCGGAGTGGACTCAATCTTCATTTATTGTTTCTCCACGCAAATCCAATATTTTTTGAATGACTTGGTCCACAATTGCGTCAGGACAGGAAGCACCACTCGTTATGACAACAGTAAGCTCTTGTTTTTCAGGTAGAAAATTGTTGTGGGCTTCAATTTCGGAGGTGTGAATATTGAATGAGTTTATTTCAGAGGAAGATTTAATTTCATTCGCACCCCTAACGAAATAGGTTTTGAATTTTTGTTCCAATAATTCCACTAAATGACTGGTGTTTGAACTGTTGTAACCACCAACAACTACCGCTAAATCAGCATCTTCTTCCAATAATCCATAAGTTGCACTTTGATTATCATTGGTAGCGTAACACAAGGTATCGCGTGTATCGGCAATGTGTTCGCGTATAGCTTGTTCACCGTATTTTTGAATCATTGTCAGGCGTAAGAAATCTGTAATTTCCTGTGTTTCTGTCGCAAGCATTGTGGTTTGATTGACTACACCAATTTTCTGTAAATGAAGTGAGGGGTCAAAATCGGATGTTGTTTTACCTTCAAAATCATTTTGAAAATTATTCAGGTCTCTTTCACCTAAAATGTACTCAGCGAGGATTTTAGCTTCATTCAAATCCTTCAAAACAATGGAAGGCGCATTTTGAGCGCTTCTTGCGAAAGTGGCACGTGTTTCCTCGTGGTTTACTTTTCCATGAATTACAATGGTGTGCGAAGTTTCGCCCAATTTTTCAGAGCGATTCCAAACTTTTTCCACAAAAGGACAAGTGGTGTTGTAAGTGTCAATGTTTACACCCAAATCTCGCAATCTGTTTTCAATTTCTGGAGTAGTACCAAAGGCAGGGATGATTACGATATCATCACTTTCAAGTTCCTCGTAAGGAATTAACTGATTTCCATTCGTATCTTGTAGAAACTTTAGTCCGTTTGCAGCTAAATCCTCGTTCACATCAGGATTGTGAATCATTTGACTTAAGAGAAAAATTCGTTTATCTGGATGTTCTGCAATGGCTTTGTAACTTTTTTCGATGGCATTTTCCACACCGTAACAAAATCCGAAATGACGTGCAATTAAAAAAGTGGTTTTGCCAAATTGAAGCCGGGTCGGTGTGAAGTCTTTCTTGCGTGGGTCATCCAATTTTCTTTTGGCTTTTACCTTTGAAATAATAGGTGAACGATAAAATTCGGGAACTTGGAATTGCTTCATTTGACTTTATTTTGTTGAACAAGTATTTTTTTACTTTGTTCGAAACGTAAATTTAAGAGCCACAGCCCACACACTCGATGTAAGAGTCCATTGGGCGCGTTCCATTAATTTGCATTTTGATATTGTGTATCTTGTCTTTCAATTCCATATCGGCAAACATATCGCCAGTTAATTGTGCTTCAAGATCCAAAATTTGCTGTTCGAGTTGTGAAATTTGAGTTTCTTCCATGGTTTTTAGTTTAGATAGGGGCAAATTTCTGTAATTGACCTATGTGTTTTTTTTTGGGAGATGAAAAGTTTTTAAGAAAGTTATGAACGGTTTTAAGATGTTATTGAAACTATTGTTGCTGTTCCTAAAGAATACCCGAATTTTATTATCGAGTCCACTCCAAATAGGAGGTTCGACGCGACGAATCAATCAAAATCGACACGAAGCGAATGTTGAACCTTTTCTATTAGCTATCAGGATAAAAATTTTGGCAATAAGGAAGGGTTTGGAAGTCCGTCCCAGCCTAAAGTCTTTTCGGAGTTGGCTTATTTTTCAAAGATGATTTTTAAAAGGTTAACTATTGATGTTGCGATAATTACAATGAAAACTATTCTTTGGAAGTTTTGTTCGGAGGTTATAGAGAGCACCTTTTTGCCAACAAAAGTTCCTATAACACTAATCACCAAAAGAAACGGTAATAAAAAGATATTTTCCATTCGAAAATAACCGTTTAAAGTGTAAATAAGGGCCCGACTTAAATCAACGCCAAGATCAATCAATGCTGAGGTAGCAATGAAAATTTCTTTCGGCAATTGAAATGCGGCAAGAGTAATTCCGCGAATCGCCCCACCAGTACCTGCAATTCCCGCAAAAAAACCAGAAAGAATTCCACCTAGGTAAAGATTTTTATTGTTTTGCTCTAATTTTTTGTTTTGATTAAACGTCAAGTAAATTGCAAGGAAAAAGATAAGCAAACTCATAAATACCTCAATATGTTTGGTAGGAAGAAATGTGGTAATGAGTGCGCCAAGACTGACAAAAATTATGGCTGGAATACCTAGTTTTATAGCGATATCTTTATTTATTCCTTTTCGAAAAAATGCAATTTTGGATAAGTTGCTGAAAACATGAAAAATGGCAGTGATTCCAAGAACAACTTTAAAGTCGAAAAAAAGGGATGCCAAAGGAACAAACAAAATGGAAGAACCAAACCCTGAAATTGTTCCGAGAATTTCAGCTAGCAAGGCAAGAAGAAGAAAAATAGCATGATTTTCCATTTGGTAAATTTATCATTCTATTCGGGGAACAACGTTTAATTAATTAATATCAATTTTACATTATGTTTTGAAAGGGCTAAAATATTCTATGTCTGCTTAGATTTATTCCAAGAACCCAAAACATCGGTATGCAGCGAATAATTGGTGTGTTAGGCTTTTATAATTATTTGAATTTTACCGATAGATAAACTTATTTCTTTGAGAAAATTATGTGCCAATAGTTTTTGGGGTTTATTAGAACCTTCAGAACATTAGGTGAATACAAAAGTTTTTGAATAAAGGATTGAAAGCCCTTTTTACTGGCTAAGAAATTTAATACAAAAAATGAAAATTTCGAGAACGATTCTGTCCCAAGGAATGGAGATAAAATTCGTCCCATTTGCAAATCATTTTTTATGGCTTTGAACACTTTTTTGTCGTAATCTTTTAGGGCGTTCGCACTAAAATCATTTTTTTGTAAAGCCATTGCAATTTGTTCAGCTGCAATTTTTCCACTTATCATCGCTTGAGGTATTCCATTTCCAGACATCAGGTCTATGAGTCCTCCAGAGTCTCCAACAAGAACATATCCATCCCCTGAAATCGGTCTCGTTTGCGTTCCGAGATGTAATGCACCACCTTGTAACTTACCAACTTGTTCTGCATTTTTAAACCTATCTCGTAAAGTCGGGTTTTCGGCAATGAATTCGTAAAACAACTTATTCAGATTTATCTTTTTCTTCTTAACAATATCACTGCGCATTACAATGTTTACATTGAAGCTTCCATCTTGAAAAGGCGCTATGTAAAAACCACCAGGAAATAATTTTGGATCTAAGAAAAGTTCTGTATGTTGAGGAAATTCAGCGTTGGAAGCAATGTTTCTAAAATAGGCTCTTATTCCTACCGCAAAATGACGATCATCCTGTTTCAAACCTCCAATTTTAAAGGGAAGAGAAGAGTTTGATCCCGTTGCAATTACCAAAATTTTGGATTTTATAATAAGCTTGCCTTCACTGTTAAAAATTTGCCATTCTTTGTTTTTTTCATCTCTTTCGCATCTTTGGATATGGGTATTCTCGACCAAATCAATTAAAGGAGAGGTTTTCACTTTCTGATATAGCCAGTTATCGAAATTTACACGTGGTATTGAAAAACAAGAAGGAAGGTGTTCGAGATTTTTTAGCGCCAAAAAGTCAATACTCAAGGTTTTGTTTTGAGGTAAGTGAACTACTGTTCCTTTTATTTGTAAAATTTCATGGTTTAAAATTTCATCTATCGGTAATTGTTCATCGAGGTCATGAAGAATACGAATAGCTCGACTGGTTAAAATATCCGCACATGCCTTATGTCTAGGATGCGTTTCTCGGTCTATTAAAATGGAAGGAATTCCTTGTTTAGCAAGATACAAACTTGCGATTTGACCTCCGGGGCCAGCACCAATAATAGAAATTGTTACATTTTTCATTTGATTAAAAACCTGACTTCCTTCGTTGCAATAAACGGTTAGTGATTTGAAAACATTCTAAAACTTTATCCCTGATGCTATACCTATGAGTAAGAAATTTCGATTCAATGGTGCGTTTTTCACCACTCCCAAAATCCCATATTGCACCGATGGTTGAAGAAAAAGATTGAATTTCTCTCTTTGTATCAATTCAATTCCGTATACCACATTTACGCTAATGTTTACGAATCGGAAATCATTCATTTCGTCTTTATTTGAATTTCTTACTCTGTTTTTTGAATCGTAAAAAGCAACTGAGGTAGTGGTGTTTGTAATATTCAAGAATAAACTTGATCCAATAGAAACAAAACTTCTTTGACCAAAATGTCGCTTAAAATAAACGGGCACTTCGAAATTATATCGATTGTAAACAAATTTCACTTGTTTGGGTAAAGCAGGGTCTGGTACCGGTTCAAAAATTAATTCAGTCTTTCGAGTTGCTTCACCATTTTGTTGAAAACCTAAACCTAAACCAATTTTAGCGTTCTTGGTTAAGTTGAATTCCGTGAACAGACCACCACTCATAGAAATTTTACCTACTTCCAATTCTCTGTATTGCTCTTCTGCTATCTCCGAAGCCGTTCCATCATTTGTAATCAAACCAAAGGATAAACAGGGGAATACTACTGCCCCAAAATTGAACTTTCGTTCCTGAGAAAAGCAATTCAGATTATAGAGCAAAACAAGGATGAGCGGGACATTTTTGTAGTTCATGAGTTAGGTTTGGTTTCAAACTTATGGAGAATTTGTTGATGATGATACCCAACTTCAAATTTGGTAAAGCAAAAATGCACCTTCCTTTCGGAAAGTGCTTTTATCAGAGTGATTTCGATGGGATTTTTTCAAGAACCCAAATTATCGACGTGCAGTGGATAAAAGCACTTTTTGTTGCACAAAATTGTGCTT
>CAZWSY010000116.1:0-5181 GCA_964636775.1 uncultured Lishizhenia sp. | reverse complement strand
AGTGCAACGGAATTTCGTTCGCCGCGACGAATTAGTCTGATGTTGAAAGAAGCAATTCGCTAGCCAATTTCGGTTAACTATGGGTATTCAAAAATTTGGGGGTGATTTCAGAGCTGTTGCTCTTGTTTTTTGTTCGTTCAATCGCTCATTTTTTGGTAATTTCCTTCATTAATTTCAACTAAAACTTTTCATTTGCTCACATTTAAACTGTTTTAGTTTGGTTTTTACTCAAATTCATTTTTTTAGACAATGGAATTCCAATAACCATTCGGTTTACTTTTTTAATCAATTTATTTTCTGCATCTTACATTTATCGTTGATTTGTTTGGGCGGCGCATTGGCACCAAACTGCATTACGATTATCATTTTTCCTGTTTAGGATGACACTTAAACGAAGAAAATAACAGCCATCTCTTTGCGGTGAAAAAACAAAATAATCACCGCATTTATGCAGTGATAAACACGTATATTTACCGCAAAATTGATTTAAACTAGTGGCAAAATACATCTATCAAAATAAAAACTGGACGGATTTTACTTGGAATGATAAATCCATAAATTCAATATTTGGAGAAGTTCGCCTGATGCAAGGTAAAATCATTGGACAAATGAACGCATTGGGCTTTTCTGCAAAAGAAGAAGCTACACTTACTACCCTAACTTTAGACGTTGTAAAATCATCTGAAATTGAAGGGGAATTACTTAACTACGACCAAGTGCGCTCGTCTATTGCAAGGCGTTTGGGTATCAATACCGGAGGACTTATTCCAAGCAGCCGCCACATAGAAGGCATAGTAGAAATGATGCTCGATGCTACCCAACGTTACAATTTACCCCTTACAGAAGAACGTTTGTTTGGCTGGCACGCAGCACTTTTTCCCACAGGATACAGCGGACCTTATAAAATAGAAGTGGGCAGATACCGTACTGGCGAAATGCAGGTTGTTTCAGGAGCGATAGGTAAAGAAAAAGTGCATTATGAAGTCTTAAAAGCTGAACTTGTAGTGGAGGAAATGGACAAGTTTTTAGACTGGTTTAATAATGACAATCAACTTGACCCTGTATTGAAAGCCGCCATTGCACATTTTTGGTTTATCATCATTCACCCTTTTGATGACGGCAACGGTCGAATTGGTCGTGCCATAACTGATATGTTGCTTGCTCGTGCGGAAAGTAGTGGAGAACGTTTTTACAGCATGTCAAGCCAAATTTTAATTGAACGCAAACAATATTACACCATATTGCAAAAAGTTCAACACAGTACTGGTGACATTACCGAGTGGCTCGTATGGTTTCTGAACTGCTTGAAAAACGCAATGCTTTCTACTGAAAAGATCACACAAATAATACTGCTTAAAGCCGATTTCTGGAAACTTCACGAACAAACACCTATAAATGAAAGACAGCGACTAATGCTTAACAAACTTTTTGACGGTTTTGACGGTAAATTACAAACCTCAAAATGGGCAAAAATCACTAAAACCTCTACTGATACCGCCTTACGAGATATAAAAGACTTAGTTGAAAAAGGTATTTTACAAAAAACAGATGAAGTTGGAAGAAACGCTAGTTACAAATTATCAGACTTCAAAATAAAATAACCACTGGATAACATCTTGCCAGTCATCCGAAAAAGACACAAAAAGAAAACGCCTATTGAGAAGAACTCATTAGGCTTTTTCTTTGCTCTTGGTTATTGGACTTGTCTTTTTCGATCTAACTGCTTTTCAGCGAAATTCCGCGCTTGGAAGGCTGATTTAGAAAAGTTCGATAGAGTGAATAGAAACCTTTGTTACAAGTATATTCAAGAAAGTTCTTACTTTCAATGCGATTTACTAATAGGAAGAGCCGTTTGAAGGGAACTTAGCGAAGCGATCTCATAACCGAAGGGCATAGACTTTCACGCACGGTGGTGCACTGATTTTAAGAAGTGTTCTGTGGGAAGGTTGGGGTGAACTTTCCTCACGAACACATTAAAAATAAAATTAAAAAGTGAGTAAATTCCACTGCCTGACTCCATTAGCGGTAATAGCAACAATAGAGAATGAGGTACTTAGTATTAATCATATTTTTTCTTTCTGTGCATTCTTTGAGTGCGCATAACCCTTATTGGACTCAACTAGATAAAAGGATCATTAAACAACTTGTGGGGATTAACAAAGATTCTACTCGTTTAATCGAAGAATATTTCGGAACACCTGAACATGCAAAAAACATGACTAATATAGGTTTTGGTTGGACAGTTTGGTCGCCATCCAAATCTGGAGGTTATATTTCAATAAGATCCGATTTCTATTATTTCAACGACAGTTTAGTTGCATTTCAAATAAATGCAGAATTACCTGACGAAGTAACTCTCAGAAATAAATACATTAAATGGTATAATTATTACTTCGAAACAAATGGGAATAACGAACTAACCCCCTATTTTTTCAATATAGAGTCTGTTTATAGCCCACTTAAAAATATTGATTACGAGATTAAATCAATTCAATTAAAAAATCAACTAATAACTTTAATGAAACCAACTTCAAATTTATACTACTATTGGGCAGGAGGTTACTCAGGAAGCATTCCTTCAAATCGGAAATTGTTCATGGAAAACGCATATTCATTAAGTTTCGTAGAATTGAAATTTATGACATATTCCAAAAACCCAATTACGCGATTTATGGCAATTGAGGAGATTATTAGGAAGAATTATATAGAAACAGAATGCACATCAAAAGACCTAGAATGGTACGAACAATGTTTTAAAGAAGTACCTCTAGTTAAAACACTGAACGGATGTCTTGGTAGTACCGAAAGTTCGGAGAATTTAGTTTATATGTTTTCACAAATGAAATACCGCTAACAGCTGGCTAGTGCCAACCCTTCAAATCTTGCGTCGGAACAAAGATTTATTTGAAAGAAAATAACTTTAACTTCGGAACAACGAATTATTCAAATAGTCGGCCGAGTACCTGGCCACAAAACGTTTTTAGCAATGAAGTACAGAGTGGTAATATCCGTAATAGTTCCATCGGCAATAATATTGCTAATTGGCTGCTTGCGTTCAAAAAACAAGATTTCTGAAACTCTTTCTCAAATAGATCTTCTTCAAGGTGATTGGGTTACTGAAAAGAACCCTCATGGTTTTTATTTGACGCAATTCCACATTAATATTGAGGATTCCACTTTCACTATGTTTTCTGAATACAGCGATTCAGTAAAGTTTTCCATCAATGAAGATGTAATCTACGTTCGCGATTCAACCAACACATATTATCTTGGGAATCATCAGAAATATAAAATTGCTTCACTTAGCGACGAAGTGTTAATCCTAATTGCCCAAAGTAATAAAGTAAGGAAACATCTTAGAAATTATAACTGGAATTCGGACACATTAAAATTTCATAAAGTCCATAAAAAAAATAATTTGAATCCAGTTTCAATTGGATTCTCTTCGTCTGGTTGCTTTGGAAGCTGCCCTTCTATGAAAATAGAAATTGATAACCATCTGAATGTTAAATATTATGGAAGTATATTTTCCGACCTCGAGGGAGGATTTCGTGGTAAAATTGATAGAAAAACTTACAATTTACTCATTGCACAATTACAAAATTTACCGTTGAACTCCCTAAAACCTGAATACTATGCACCCTGGACAGATGATCAAACAAGATATTTACTAATCGAAACCAATGATACTGTCATATCCACAAGAGCATACGGGACTTATGACCAACCTATTGAGCTTACAATAATAATGGATAATATGATGGATTTGTACAAAAGATTGAAATTGAAAAAAGATGTATATCTCGACAGCCGTAAATCTTTCGACAATTTTTTGAAAATGAGTTATCCTATACCTCTACCACCATTGTTTGAAGAAAATTGAACGTTAAGCTACTAACATCCTGCTACTTAGTCGAAAATTCCACAAAAACAAACCACCTATTTCGTTCTGTTCATTCGGCGTTTTCTTTGCTCTTGGGCAGTGGGCATACCTTTTTCGATCTAAGTGGGGTTCAGCGAAATTCCACGCTGGGAAGAGTGATTTAGAAAAATTTGATGAAGTAATCTCATAACCGATGGGCATAGATTCTCACGTCTTGAAGGTTCGAGATTCTTTGGGCAGTTAGGAGTGAATTTTTCTCTCGAACACCTTTAAATTAGAATTAAAAGTGAGTAAATTCCATTGCTTGACCGGATTTTGTCACATTTACGCTCCCCTTCCTAGAGAAGTATTAATTCAAAAACTTGCCTAAGAAAAAATAGAATACTTACTTTTGGCGTTAGTATCGTAAATCAGAATTAATGATTAAAAGTTTTGGCGATAAAGAATCCGAGAAAATTTGGAATGGAATTCGGTCAAAAAAATTGCCAAACGAGATCCAAGATGTTGCGCGTCGAAAATTAAGGATGGTCAATAATGCTCAGGATGTTAATGATCTTCGCATTCCTCCCGCGAACAGACTTGAAAAATTAAAAGGTGATTTGCAAGAATTCAACAGTATTCGGATTAACAACCAATGGCGAATCATCTTTAAATGGATTAATAATGATGCATACGAGATAAGAATAGTGGATTATAATTAATAAAATAGATATGGAAAAGCTGAAAAATATTCACCCGGGTGAAATCCTGCTTGAGGAATTCTTAATTCCAATGGAAATCACTGCTTATCGTTTGGCGAAGGAAACTTTTCTCCCGCAAACCCGCATTTCTGAAATTATCAAGGGTAATCGAAGAATCACAGCTGATACCGCGATTCGTTTCGCCAAATATTTCGGAACAAGTGCCAAATTTTGGTTAGGTCTTCAAGATGATTATGATTTGGAGGAAGAACGAAATCTAAAAGAGCAAGAGTTCAATAATATCAAACCTTTAGAAGGGAGCGCTGCATAACACTTTGCCAGTCAATCTGCAAATCCCATAAAATTAATATGTCTTTTGAGGAGAACTCATTAGGCGTTTTTTTTGCTCTTGAATGTAGAGGATGTCTTTGTCAACCTAACTGCTTTTCAGCGAAATTCCAAGCCGGGAAGAGTGATTTAGAAAAATTTGATGAAGTAATCTCATAACCGATGGGCATAGATTCTCACGTCTTGAAGGTTCGGGATTCTTTGGGCAGTTAGGAGTGAAATTTTCTCACGAATACCTTAAAATAAAATTAAAATGGGAGTAAATTCCTT
>CAZWSY010000115.1:0-5367 GCA_964636775.1 uncultured Lishizhenia sp. | reverse complement strand
GTTTGTGCTTCTTTTCCATCAACTAACCAACGAGAATCTGATTGCATGAAACAAATATAACGGAAAACCTTTTTACTTGCTTCATGAAAGGCAACTACTTTGTATTTTCGTGCAGGATGAGAGGATTAATTGCCATTGTTTTTGGGGTCATTTTTTTAGTAAGTTGCCACGAGAACGCAAATACTCGATTTAAGCGAGGTGTGTTAAATCTGAGTTTTGACGATACTTCCGTTTGCAATTGGGAGAACTACTTGCCTTTATTTAAAGAACATAAAGTGAAAGCCACGTTTTACATTTGTCGTCCACAGGATTTCTCAGCGAAACAATGGAAGGCCTTGCACCATATTGAGAAGGCGGGTCATGAAATTGCTTGTCATGGACTCCATCACCAAAATCCATTTTCTACGCATTTATCTGCTTCGGATTATATTAGTAAAGAAATGTTGACGTGTAAGAAAATACTCGTGGAAAGCGGTTTTCATGTGCAAACAGTTGGTTTTCCATTTGGAAACGCACTCGAAGAAATGGAACGGATGGCCTTGGAACACTTCACCACCATTCGAAGAGTGACGTGGGATAAAGAACACAAATTATTAAGTCAGTATGATGAACTTTTTTCAAGTGAAAAAACACGTTTGCAGACCGCCATGGGAATTGATTCGATTTGCGCTATTTCCTTGATTAGCATTGAGTCTGCGTGTAAACGAGCAAAGGAAAATAAGGAACATTTTAACCTCATTGCACATGAAATAAATACAGGAAAACCTTATTCGATTTCATGCGCTTACTTGGTAAAGGTTTTGAAATTGATAGAGAAATATGATTTGAAGTGAAGGTTTTTCAGAGGATTAACACTGAAGGTTCATTTCAATATGAATAATGCTTCCGCTTTCCAGGCATTCTAGCGAAACATTGCTTGTTTCTGTGTGTTCAATGATGAATAAATCGTCTTTTGAAAGTTCATTTCCATTGCATTCAAATCTACCGCTGTGCACGAAAAAAAAGTCATATTCTCCATTTAATACAAAGTGCTGTATTTCGTTTTCTGTGAAATGAATAGCCTTCACATTTCCGTTTGCAGGTGACTTAAACATGACGTTGAAATCGCGCACTTTTCCTTTACTTTTGGTCTTCCAACCACCATCAAATGTATCTTGTTCAAGCGGGGCAAGTTTTTTGGTATATCGACCTTCATGCGTCAACGATAGGTTGCCATCTAATATCATTAATATGCGCGTCAGACCTGAGAAATCGGAAAAATCGGTTTCTTCTGCTTCCACCGTTGCAGTACTGATGCGAAACGTGAAATCTCGCGTTTGAAAATTACCATCAGCAGGAAAAACGAATAGTTCCGTACTCGTTCCGTTTGCCCAACGAACTGTTTTTGCTTCAGCGATTTTGTTGATTTGGGTTTTCATAGGTTAAAGTTTTGAGCGTTCCAAATTAACTATTCTACCCAATCAAAATGGAATTTTTCTTCGAATTCAATCCTGATAAGGAAAATAATTATGTCGTCCCATCGTGAATTCGTTGGTAATTAGAATTATATCATCCAATTTGTTTGAAAAGAGCTAAAAATTACTCTTTCATCCATTTTTGCTGCACTATTTTTCCGTTGGTGGTTGTAATTTGACATAGATAAACGCCTTTACCTAGCATAGAAACATCCACTTTATGTAAATTAACGCCTGATTGATTCATTAGAAGTTCACCTGTCAAGGCAAATATTTGAACGGAACTGATTGCCTCTGTTAATTCAATTGAAAATTCATTTTGTACGGGATTCGGTGAAATCAAATGATTGGTAAGCATTAATTCATCAACACTGGATGTCGCATTATGAAATAAAACATTGTCAACATACACCACACCGCTACCCGTTGGATTTCCTGATAAAATTAATTGCGCTATATGTTGTGTTGAGCCTAAGTTAGTGAAACTTGAAAGGGGAATATCCAAATTCACCCAATTGTCAACTATAGGTGTGAAGCTAAGTTCATGCTCAGAATCATCACCGCCAGCGTACGAAAGATCATTCCCAAAATCCACCAGTTTCACTCTGAACTCCGTTATATTAGGTGTCCAAATATCCATGTATAAATGCGTCATATTACTCACATTTAAAATATTATTTCCTGTTGTTTCAATTCCAATAAAATTCAATCCACTGTATTTTTTAGTGTCGTTGCCAAGGATTTGAATTTCACTTAAGTTTCCTTGTGACCAAGCCGTTTGCCATGAATTAACAGGAACATTTGTATAGGTATTACTAAACATTGATATTACTTGATTTGCTTGAAACATTGGGTTGGGTGCCGGCATCATTGGTATAGCTAATGGTGGGCCTTGAACGCCAAGTGTTATGTTGTCAAAATAACAAATATTGGTTGCAGAACGAGCTTGAAAGTCAGGAAAAACAATGATTTGATCAATACCACTTGATGAAGGAACACCTATAATCGACGTGAAATCAAAAGTTAATTCTTCCCATTGATTGATTACCGTATTTGGTACTAACAGTTCACCTGTAGATGCGCCAGAGGCAGTTGAGAATTTGATACCAACATTGCTGATAATCGGTTTGTACACCATGATTTTTACAATGCAATTGGTAGTATTTAAGGTGAACGTTCCAACGTCAATGGTATGTGCACATTCAACACCAGCATACGGCATACCCGCTTGAAGTGCTGTGAATTTTGCTACTTTGTTTGAACTGTTCATTCCACTTGGATTTGTATTATCAACTATTTCCAAAGGTGGATTGTCAACATTTTCGAAGGTAGTCCACGTCCAATTCGTTCCAAACTCTCCTGGTTCAAATGTTACTGGGCTGTTTTGAGCTAAAATTAAAACGTTATTTAATAGTATGAATAATAGAAATGAATGGCGCATAAATTAGTTTTGGTTAAAAGCACTATAATTAATCAACAATCTACTTTTTTGTTTAACTCATTTATTTTCAAATATTTATATTTTCACCAAGAAAGTTCTTTTTAAGCGAGTTTGAATTAGATAAACCGAAGGAATAAATTTTGGCATACAAATAAGGAGCAGAAAATCCGCTCCTTGTATTTTTTCTATTAAATGAACTTTCCTAATGGATTTTGTGATCGTTCTCATTTATCGTCATAATGTCCCCAGAAGGCAAGCACTATAACAATGATTTTTTGGTCTTCGATTCGATAAATTAACCGGTGTTTATCCGAAATACGACGAGACCAAGTTGGGTGTTCGAAATGTTTCAATCTTTCAGGTTTTCCTGTACCTGTGAGAGGATGTTCTCGCAATTCATTTAAAAGTTTATCAATCTTCAATAAGATTTTTCTATCGCCTGACTTTCTATGTTTTTCAATATCCTTAATAGCTTCATTGGTTAATTCTATTGTAAAACTCATAATCCTAACAAATCCTTTTGTTGATTCTTTGTGAGTTTTACTGTTAACCCAGACTCAGCTTCTTTTATAGACTTTTCAATTTTGGCAACGAACTCATTTTTAGACAATAATGTTTCGTCATCAGATTTTTCAATTTTAAAACGAATTTTCATTTCTTCCAACAACGATTTTAATAAAAATTGTTGCTTTTCATTTTCTGGATAAATGATAATACTTTCCATTAGACAAATCTTTTGAGTAAAACAAAGGTAAGCGATTGAAAGGGAAAATAAAAATGGAACAAAAAAGGAGCAGAAAATCCACTCCTTCAAAATAATGAATCGTTTATATTTTGTTAAACTTTTTTCAAAGCCATTTTTGTATCTCCTTCTTCTTCGATTTCTGTTACAAATGCATCTGCACTAAGTGTAGTGAAAACAATGTCTTCTGCAAGCACTTCTGCGCAAATATAGGCCTTGTTATTTGCTGTTGCCGCTTGAATATTTTCGCTCGTTTCAATGCTAAGAATAATTCGGTCTGTAACATCTAAACCGCTATCTTTTCGCAAATTTTGAACGCGATTAACGATTTCTCTAGCGATTCCTTCTGATTTTAATGTTTCTGAAATGGTGATATCTAATGCAACAGTCAAGCCACTTTCACTAGCCACTAACCATCCCGGAATATCTTGTGCTGCGATGTCAAAATCACTTGTGTCTAAGGTTACTGAAACACCCTCTACTTCGCCTTTCCAACCATTGTTTTTCTCTACTTGAGCAATGTCGTCTTGCGTAAATCCTCCAACTACCACAGCGATTGCTTTCATCTGTTTACCGTATTTTGGACCAATGGTTTTAAAGTTAGGTTTGATGCTTTTTACCAAAATACCTGCGCTGTCTTCCAATAATTCCAATTCTTTCACATTTACTTCGGATAGAATCAAATCTTGAACGTGTTTCAGGTTTTCTGCTACTTCCGGATTCAACACTGGAATCATAATTTTTTGAAGCGGTTGACGCACACGCAAATTGTGTTTTTTACGTAAACCAAGTACCAACGAACACGCTTGTTGCGCCAATTCCATTTGGTTTTCCAAGGTTAAATCAATCCAACTATCATTGACTTGTGGGAAATCGGCTAAGTGAACGGACAAGTGCGTATGCTTTTTGGAAACGCTGTTCAAGTCGCTGAACAATTGATCCATGTAGAACGGAGCGATCGGTGCGGCCAACAATGCTACTGTTTCCAAGCAAGTGTAAAGTGTTTGGTACGCACACAATTTGTCTTTCGGATCGTCATTTTTCCAATAACGACGACGACACAAGCGCACAAACCAATTCGATAATTGCTCCGTTACAAAATCCTGAATCGCTCTTCCAGCTTTCGTTGGTTCGTAATCTGCATAAGCGGCATCCACTTCTTTGATCAAGGAATGCAATTTCGATAATACCCAACGGTCGATTTCTGGACGTTCTTCCAAGGCGATTTCAGCTTCAGAAAAATCAAATCCGTCGATATTGGCATATAATGAAAAGAAGGAATACGTATTATAAAGTGTTCCGAAAAACTTGCGTTGTACTTCCGTAATTCCGTCCAAATCAAATTATAAGTTGTCCCAAGGTTACGCATTGGTAATCATGTACCAACGTCTTGCATCTCGTCCGTACTGCTCCAAAGTTGTAAACGGGTCGATGGCATTGCCCAAACGCTTCGACATTTTTTGTCCGTTTTTATCCAATACTAAACCGTTAGAAACGACATTTTTGTAGGCAACGGAATCAAATACCATGGTCGAAATCGCATGTAAAGTATAAAACCAACCGCGCGTTTGATCCACACCTTCAGCGATGAAATCAGCTGGATAACCCGTGCGATTTTCAACCAATTCTTTATTTTCAAATGGATAATGCCATTGTGCATACGGCATCGCACCCGAATCAAACCAAACGTCAATCAAGTCGGATTCGCGTTTCATCGCTTTGCCTGATGC
>CAZWSY010000114.1:974-6167 GCA_964636775.1 uncultured Lishizhenia sp. | reverse complement strand
GGTGAAAAGGCAGAAATGTACCAACATTTGTTTCCTCAAATCAAAGCGCTTTTAACAGGTGAAACCGATTTGATTGCCAATTTGTCGAATGCAGCGGCTGCTTTACGGGAGCAATTTGGATTTTTCTGGGTTGGATTTTACATTGTGAAGGGAAATGAACTTGTTTTAGGCCCATTTCAAGGTCCTGTTGCCTGCACACGCATTCAGATGGGGAAAGGAGTTTGTGGGACTTCTTGGAAGCAAGCAGAAACGATTGTTGTTCCTAATGTAGATGAATTTCCGGGGCATATTGCCTGTTCATCAGCATCAAAAAGCGAAATTGTTATACCTATTTTTAAAGACGGAAATGTAGTTGCAGTATTGGATGTTGATAGTTCGGATCTCAATTCTTTTGACGCAACAGATGCATTTTATTTAGAGGAACTTTGTCAATGGCTCGCAGTTTATTTTTAGTCTTTTTAGTGCTTGCATCTTGTGCGCAGGTCGGTTCTATAACAGGAGGCGAAAAAGACACGAATCCTCCACGCGTGAAGAAATCAACGGTTGTAAATGGCCAAACCTTATTTAACGGTCAATCTATTTCGATTGTATTTGACGAATACGTGCAACTCAATAAACCGCAGGAAAATTTGATTCTTGTACCAGCAGATGTTACACCAGAAGCAAGTTTAAATAAAAAAACGCTTACCATTACTTGGAAAGAATCTTTACAACCAAATACAACCTACACGCTATACTTAAATGGAATTGTCAAAGACGTAACGGAAGGTAACGATTCGTTGATACAGCTGACTTTTTCTACAGGTAAAACGTTGGATTCGTTGCAGTTCAATGCACGTGTGATAGATGCTCAAAATGGTGAGTTGCGAAACGGAATTTTAGTTGGATTGTATGATTCTTTAAATGCAGAAAAACCCCGTTATTTTGCCAAATCGAACGCTGATGGGCTTGCTAGTTTGAAATATATAAAACAAGGAACGTATTTCAGCAAAGCAGTTGAAGACAAAAACAGTGATTTGATTACGCAGTTAGACGAATTTCAGGATGCAAAATACACATCGTTTACAGTGGATACGGCTTTTCGTGATACAATCAAATTTTACTTATCCAAACCGGAAGGAGTCACAAAATTGGGTAATTCAAAAATAATTGCGCCTGGAATTTTAGCTTTTCATTTACCTCAAGATTTGAAACCAACAAACTTGTTTTTAAATGGTAAACAATTGGTGGATGAACAGATAAACTTAATTGGAAAAGACAGTGCTCATGTTTTGATTAGTGAATTGACAAATAAGGATATTGAATTGATTGGTGGAGAAGATACTTTGCGCATCATCAATACCGATAAAAATCGTCAGGCACCATTGAAATTGACTTTTTTAGACGATCGAAATTCGCCTGGAAAATTGGTTTTTGAACTGAACGATTGGATTAAAACCGCGGATACTTCGCTGATTTCTGTTCGCAATGCAGTGGATAGTTCGCGTATTGCATTTGGTTATTCTGTGAAACAAAATAAATTGATTTTGTTGCCTAATGCACCCAAAGTGAAAGACCTTTTGGTGGAAATAAAACCGAAGGCAATTGTGGGATTTTCTTTGAATCAAAATCTGGCTTTAAAACAAACGATTCCTTTAAAGACGGTGAAAGATTATGGTGTTTTGATGGTCAATTTGGACTCAACTTTAGCAGGATGTATTGTGCAATTGATTCAAAAAGAGAAAATCGTGGATGAAAGGATGCTTGAAAAGGGTAAGAAAATGGTCCGATTTGAGAATTTACAACCTGGCGAATACACCTTTCGAATAATTGTTGATGCAAATAAAAACGGAAAATGGGATCCGATCCAACCTAAAGTGCAATCGCCTGCTGAAAAAATATTGTTTTTCAATAAGCCTGTGAAAGTAAGAGCAAATTGGGATACAGAAACACAATTAATCCTCGACTAATTTTCAGAAAAACCTTTTTGCTTGCTTCTTGTTTACTACTTTTGAACCGTGTAATAAATCAAGTGCAATGAAATCAATTTTATCTTTATGTTTTGTGGCTTTTTCAGCCCTTTCTTTTTCGCAAATTACAACTCCAAAAGCAAGTCCATTAGCTAAAGTCGACCAAAAAGTTGGTTTGGCTGATCTTAGCATTTCGTATTCAAGACCTGGAAAAAAGGGGAGAACCGTTTTTGGTGACGTTGTGCCTTACGGAGAAATCTGGAGATTGGGCGCAAATGAGAATACAAAAATCACTACTTCTGAAGCAATGATTTTTGGTAAGGACACGTTGAAAGCTGGAACGTATGCGATTTTCACAAAACCAACGAAAGAAAGCTGGGAAGTATATTTCTATTCTGAAACAAATAATTGGGGTACTCCTGATGTTTGGGATGACAAAAAAGTCGTTTTGAAAGCGAATGCAGTTGTTTCAAATTTGAATGATGCAGTTGAAAACTTCACAATTGGATTTGATAATTTAACGAATGCTGGTGCTGTTATACAATTTTCTTGGGACAAAACAAGAGCTAGTTTGCCTTTTACTTTAGCTACGAAAGATAAAGTTTTGGCAAGTATTAAGAAAACGATGGATGGCCCATCAGCCAATGATTATCACCAAGCAGCGAACTATTATTTTTCTGAAAAATTAGATTTGAAAAAAGCACTTGAGTGGGAAACGAAAGCAGTTGAGTTGCGCCCAGAAGCATATTGGATGTCTCGCTTAAAAGCTCAAATACAAGCAGAATTAGGGGATTTCAAAGGAGCCATTGAAAGTGCAAAATTATCGATTCAAGCAGCCGAAAAAGATGGCGACATGAATTATGTTAAAATGAATAAAGCTTCCATCGAAGAATGGAGTAAGAAAAAATAGCATTTTGTTTCAACGCTATAAGTACCACATTTTGATGCACCTCATTATTTTTATATGGGGTTTCACAGGGATTTTAGGGAAATTAATTCATTTGGATGCCATAGTTATCGTTTGGTATCGATTGATTATTGCTCCTTTATTTCTTGGGATTTATATTTGGTATACACGAAAGTCTTTTTCAATTCCTAAAGAACATTTGTGGAAAGTGATTGGCGTCGGATTTTTTGTTTCCATGCATTGGTTGACATTCTATTACTCGATTGAGTTGTCAACCGCTTCATTAGGTGTATTATGTTTATCCACCACAACCTTGCATGTTACGTGGTTAGAACCAATTGTTATGAAAAGAAGATTTTCGTGGATTGAGTTTTTGTTGGGTTTAATTGTGATTTTGGGAATTTACTTTATTTCAAGTGATTTTAAAGGTGACGAAACAACTGCCATGTACATTGGGCTTACATCTGCTTTATGTGCTGCAACATTTTCTGTATTTAACGCGCGTTTGTCTCAAGACGTTCCTTCCACACAAATGACTTTTGTTGAATTAGTGTCAGGTTTGTTTTTTATCACTTTATTTCTTGCTTTTTCAGGAAAATTGAATGTAAGGGAATTATCAATGTCAATTTCAGATTTTGCTTGGCTATTGTTTTTGGGGATTATTTGTACTTCATTTGCTTTTCTTGTGATGATTGAAATTGTTAAAAAATTAGGTGCATTTACAGCTTCTTTGAGCATTAATCTAGAACCCGTTTACACCATTTTGTTAGCGATTGTCATTTTGAGTGAACATAAATTGTTGAACAGTAAGTTTTATTTGGGTTCATCAGTGATTGTTTTGGTCGTGGTGGCGAACGGAATCATTAAACATTTTCAAAAAAATAAATCAGAAGAAATTTCAAAAGCATAATATGGAATACAACAATTTAGGTAAATCAGGTCTTCAGATTAGTCGACTTTCTTTGGGGAGTTGGCTAACTTTTGGTAAACAAATTAGTGATCTTGAGGCAGAGCGATTAATGGAAATCGCCTATGAAAACGGCATCAATTTTTTTGATAATGCTGAGGTTTACTCACATGGTGAAAGCGAACGTGTGATGGGAAGAATTCTCAAAAAAAGAGGTTGGTCGAGGGATAGTTATATTGTTAGTAGTAAAGCTTTTTTTGGAAATGGTGGTCAATTGCCAACACAATTAGGTTTAAGCCGTAAGCACTTAGTTGAGGCGTGTAATCAAGCTTTGGAGCGCTTTCAATTGGACTATTTGGATTTGTATTTATGCCATCGACCTGATAAGAAAACACCGATCGAAGAAACTGTTTGGACGATGCATCAATTGATCATGCAAGGTAAAATATTGTATTGGGGAACTTCAGAGTGGAGTGCACAAGAGATCATGGAAGCACACATGTTTGCTAAACAAAATCAGTTGATCGGGCCAGTTGTTGAACAACCTGAATACAATATGTTCACGCGAGAAAAAGTGGAGGGAGAGTTCTTACAGATTTATAAAACCGTTGGCTTAGGAACTACTGTATGGTCGCCTTTGGCAAGTGGTGTTTTGAGCGGGAAGTATAACGATGCTTTTCCTGACGAAACACGTTTTGGTATAAATGGATTGGAATGGCTTCGTGATAAAAATTTAACGCCTGAAAGAGTGGCTATTGTTAAGCAGTTAGTGACTCTTGCAAACGAATTGAATTTAAAACTCCCTGTAATGAGTTTGGCTTGGTGTTTGAAAAACAAAAATGTGAGTACTGTTATTCTTGGAGCAAGTAAAGAGTATCAGCTTATTGAGAATTTAAAGTCCATTGAAGCTCAGTCTTTACTTACGGATGAGGTTATGGAAAAAATCGATAGTATATTGGGTAATAAACCTATTTTACCTAATCATTAAGATATGTTGTAAACAAAAAAGGCTGCTTCGAAAGAAACAGCCTTTTTTATAGATTTTAGTTTACTTATTGTTTAACATAAGTTGCAACACAAGTACCGCTACCGCCAATTAATGGTGCTGTATTTTCGTAAGTATACGTGATAATGAAAGTTTTTCCATCAGGTTGCATTGTACCTGTTCCAGAGAAGATGATATCACCTACCGTTGCAGAAACTGTTTGTTGTGGAATTGTAATATGGTTTCCATCAATTGTAGCATTTGCAGTTCCACCAACTAATGTGAACATTCCATCAAGTACTAATGAATTTCCTGTTGCACCAGCAGAAACTGTCGGTCCTGAAGCAAGTGGGAATTGTGTTGAACTACACGTGCTAGTAACAGTCCAACTTACAGTCCAGTTATCTTGTTGAATAGCAACTGTTACTTTACGTTGTGCTGTTGC
>CAZWSY010000114.1:0-964 GCA_964636775.1 uncultured Lishizhenia sp. | reverse complement strand
GTTTTCGTTTGTAGCTGAATAATTAACATAATAAACACCAACAGTTGATGAATCTACTTGGTTATCTGTTGTCACAGTTGCTGCTGAACCATCATGATTAGTAGCAGTTGCTCCTGGATCTGCATAAGAACTTCCAACACTAACTGTTGTGTCCGTACTACCTGTTATGGTGATATGTGGTGTGTATTTACACGTTCCATCATCTTTTTTAGCTTTGTCATTGTAGTTTGCAGCTGTTGAGTCTGTACATCCTTTTTTCTTACAAGATGTCATTGTCATTGAACCCAATACAGCAATTGAAAGTAGGGCAATTGTTTTTTTCATGGTCTTTTTTTTTTCAAATATATAAAATCTAAATAAAAAAGCGAGATTCTTTCGAACCTCGCTTTACAACCAAACGATATGCATCTAGTCCTGTAACACCAGTTTGTTGTCCGGCGCACTTAGAGCGTCTTTAATCTTTTTTTCTAATTCTTCTGTCAATTCAGGGTTGTCTAATAACAAGTTTTTGATAGCATCTCGACCCTGACCAAGTCTAGTTTCTCCGTATGAGAACCATGATCCGCTTTTTTTGAAAATATACTCGATCAAAGCAAGGCTTTTTCATTCTCAAAAATCAGTCTCTTCCTAGCATCAATGCTTCATCTCTTTCAAATGCTTTTGATCTTATTGATTCCTACCTTTGCCTATAGCACACTTAAATTGATCTTTGATCTTTCTCTATCACCCAATCATCATCATGAATGGTTTAAATCCCTTGAAATCATCATTGAAATTTGTTTTTGGCTCATCACATTTCCTTTAATCTTAAACTTACTTTCATTCGATTTGATCATCGCTTTTCATTAGGTTGATCTATGTTCAATTCTTTTACCCATCATTATTTTGCCTGTCTTTTGGTTTATCTTTTCTTGCAAAATCAATTTCAAAATGCCATATCTTTATTCAATTGCATAGGAGCTGA
>CAZWSY010000113.1:0-6435 GCA_964636775.1 uncultured Lishizhenia sp. | reverse complement strand
ATCTGGTGGAACAGCTCCATATACTTACCAATGGTCGAACGGTCGCACAACGGCTACCAACGCTGGAATCGCCGCAGGAACTTACACAGTTACCGTAACTGATGCAAACGCTTGTACGAACACACAAAGTGCTACCATCACACAACCAACGGAATTACAAGCTTCCATTTCAGCATCAACAAATGTTTCGTGTAACGGTGGTACGAACGGTTCGGCAACTGTCTCTCCAACAGGCGGAACACCTAGCTATTCGTTCATTTGGTCAAACGGTCGAACTACTGCAACCAACGCAGGAATCGCAGCAGGAACTTATACGGTTACTGTTACGGATGCAAACGCTTGTACGAAAACCCAAAGCGTTACTATCACTCAGCCAACTGAATTGCAAGCACCTATATCCGCATCAAACAATGTTTCCTGTAATGGTGGTACGAACGGTTCAGCAACTGTTTCTCCAACAGGCGGAACACCGAGCTATTCGTTCATTTGGTCAAATGGACGAACGACAGCCACCAACGCTGGAATCGCTGCTGGAACTTATACGGTTACTGTAACAGACGCGAACGCTTGTACGAAAACGCAGAGCGTTACCATCACCCAACCTTCCGCCCTTATCGCTTCTATTTCATCCCAAACCAATGTGGCTTGTAACGGAGGTACGAACGGTGCGGCTACCGTTTCACCATCTGGTGGAACAGCTCCATATACTTACCAATGGTCGAACGGTCGCACAACGGCTTCCAACGCTGGAATCGCCGCAGGAACTTATACGGTAACTGTAACTGATGCGAACGCTTGTACGAGAACACAAAGTGCTACCATCACACAACCAACGGAATTACAAGCTTCTATTTCTGGTCAGAACAACGTAACTTGTAATGGTGGAACGAATGGTTCAGCAACCGTTTCTGCCACGGGAGGTACAACCCCTTACGCTTATCAATGGTCAAATGGTCGAACGACAGCTACCAACACTGGAATCGCGGCAGGAACTTATACGGTTACTGTTACTGATGGAAATGTTTGTGTCAAAACGCAAAGTGTTACGATTACTGAACCAGTGGCTTTTACAGTGAATATGTCCATTTCAGAAAACAGTGGAACACCAAATGACGGTTCAATTTGTGCCAATGAAACGGTAACCATCTCCGGAACAGGTGGAGCGACCTACGCTTGGAGCAATGGCGCGACAACAGCAGCAATTACTATTAATCCTGGCACAACCACAACATACACCGTAACGGCAACTGTTGGAACATGTAGTTTAACAGACACAAGAACTATAACCGTTCTATCCAATCCTACTGCCTCCACCTCTGTATCAGAAACCTCAGGAACGACCAATAACGACGGAACAATTTGTATCGGTGCAATCGCTACCATAACCGCAACAGGTGGAACATCTTACGCTTGGTCAACGGGTGAAACGACAGCAGCAATTTCGCCAAGCCCGAGTTCAACAACCACTTACACCGCAACTGTAACCAATGCCAATGGTTGTACAGCAACTACAACAAGAACTTTGACAGTAAACGCATTGCCAACTCCTTCTATTTCCGTTGCTGAAACTTCTGGTACGACCAACAATGACGGAACGATTTGTAACGGGGCAAGCGCAACTTTAACAGCAAGTGGCGGAACTGCTTACGCATGGTCAACTGCTGCTACTACAGCTGCAATTACTCTGAACCCAACAACAACTACTACTTACACTGTAACTGTTGTGAACAACGATGGCTGTAGTGCGACAACCGCTAACACAGTGACCGTAACAAGCACACCAGTTTTGGTTCCTTCAGTAGTCAATGTTTCGTGTAACGGTTTATCGAATGGTCGAATTTTAGTAGATGTTGTGGGTGGAACCGCTCCTTTGACTTATTCTTGGTCGAACGGAAACCAACAAAGTTCCAATTTGATAAATGTTGTAGCTGGAACTTACAGTTTAACAGTTACCGACAACAACAATTGCCAAGCAGCAACTTCTCAAACTATTACAGAACCAACAACTTTAGTGAGTACAGCAAACGGACAATCAACCTTAGCTTGTTTTGGTGACAACAACGGAACAGCGAGTGTGACAGCAGCTGTGGGCGGAACAGCACCATACTCCTACACTTGGACACCAAATACAGTAGTAGGAAACGGAACCAACACTGCTTCTAACTTGTCCGCTGGAACTTACAACTGTCGAGTTGCTGACGCCAATGGATGTTTTATTGATATTCCATTCACATTCAATCAGCCCAACTTAATTACCGGTTCACAATCATTCAGTGTTTGTTTTGGTGAAACGGTTACTGTTGGTTCAAGCGTTTACTCCACTAGTGGAACTTATACTAACACGCTTGTTGCAGCCAATGGATGCGATAGTATTTTGACAACTGTTCTTGAGGTGCGTCCGCAAATTGGAAGCACACAAACAATCAACTTGTGCGCAGGTGAAAGTTTTACAATAGGTACAAACACGTACAACTCAACAGGTACTTACACCGACATTTTCACAGCAGCAGACGGATGTGATAGTGTGGTGACGACGAATTTAATCGTATCTCCGGTGTATAACATCACCCAAAACTTGACCCTTTGTTTTGGACAATCGGCAACTGTTGGTACAAACACCTATACTGAAAGTGGGGTTTATGTGGATGAATTAACTTCAATCAACGGTTGCGACAGTACGATTACAACCAACTTAAATATCTTGCCACAAGCCTTGAGTTCACAAAGTGTTACCGTATGTTTTGGGGAGAGTTTTACTGTTGGTAACAACACCTACACTGCTTCAGGAACATACACCGACATTTTCACTGCGGCTAGTGGTTGCGACAGCACAGTAACCACAACATTAACCGTTCTTGCTGAAAACATCGTTAACCAATCGGTGTCAGTTTGTGCTGGCGGAAGCTACACTGTAGGAAATAACACTTACACACAATCAGGAATTTACACCAATTTCTTTGTTACAGCTCAAGGTTGCGACAGCACTCACACTTTAACCCTTACGGTTCAAAATCCAGTTATTACCACAACCAGCATTTTGGCTGACGGCACCATCACTGCGAATTTAGGAGGTGCACAATACCAATGGATTAACTGTTCAAACAACCAAGCGATTGCTGGAGCAACGGCTCAAACTTTCACACCAACAGTGAACGGTTCTTATGCTGTGGAAATCACATTTAACGGTTGTGAAGGAACGAGTGAATGTGTTGTGATTGATAATGTTGGAATAGAAGAAAATTTGACATTGGTTCCAAGAATATACCCGAATCCAACGTCCAATAATCTCACCATCGAGTTAAATGCAACAATGGAAAGTATTACAATAACCGACTTCTCTGGAAAATTGGTGAAGCGAATTGAATCAGAGGGAACAACAACACAAATCTCAGTGGAAGATTTTACAACTGGTGTTTACTTTATTCAAATTTCAGCTAAAGGTTCAACTTTCAGAACGTCTTTTGTGAAACATTAAAAAACCACTTAAATTTTGAATTGAAAGACGTCGGGGAAACTCGGCGTTTTTTTTCTCTCAAAATTCGTGGTCAAAGTCTAAAAATGCTCTTCATTAGTTTTGGTTTAATACACATTTTGTCTGTAAAAATTAACACCATTCTTTTTGAAGTTTTCTTTTTAAAGTTTCTGTTTTGTAATTTTTAATACCTATTTTTTTAGCTTAAATGACTTGTTTCATTTGATTCTATTAAGTTTTACTTTGCAATAGAGATTTAATCCTTTTTTTACCATAAGCCGCAATTTTTCTGTGTTTGTCGTTTATTCCTATTAACAAGACCATGATTCTCTGTATTCTCTTGCATCCTCTCATTTTACATTAAAGTAACAGTAAACCTTCTCTAGGTTCAATTGACTGAAGCGACTAAACTTGATGAATAGTGAGTATCAATCACCTGTAATTAGACTGCTTACACCTTTTAAAAGAACATATTTACGCTCCAATTTTTCAAAACTCAGCCTCATCCAAAAAATATTAGATTTTGACTTAATTGTTGTTTTAATGCAAGCTACTTTTTAAGCTGACTTGAAACTCGTACCTATCGATAATCACCAAAAAATTAATAGTCATTTCCATATTAGTTGTAATAATAAGAGCCAAAACTGTATTAAAAAAGGACTATTTGGCTTTGATTATTACAAAAATAAATCGTCTAACTTTAAACTATTTTGAACAAATTGTTTACTATATTCATTTTCCTTTAATCCATAAGTTGTTATAAAAGAGATGAATAGACCCTTTTTTGTTTTGGTGGATTCACTAAAAAGATTCATTTTATTCTGTAGCTCCTCAACATATTTTTTTGTAATACTAAACAAGCCATTATAAAATTTCATTTCGCATAGGTTAATAACATTGTCGTCTCGGTCAATCAACAAATCGATTTGAGCGCCGTTTTCGTTGTTTTTCTCTATCCAGCTTCCAATGGTTGAATAAATACCAGCGATTTTAAGACTTTCTTTAATTTGTTCGATGTGTTTGATACAAATAGTTTCGAATGTAAATCCTGCCCAAGAACTAAAAGAAGATTGATTTTGCAGTTTATTCCAAATACCTTGTTTCGATGGTTTTGACTTTTCGATGTACTTGATGTAAAAATTGCAATATTCGTCTTTGAGTCGGTAGAGTGAATTTTTATTTCCTTGATAAGCTGCATACTGCTCAATAAAGCCTGACTCTTCTAATTCATTGAGTGTTCGGGTTAAATTTCCACCCGATGGAAGTTTTATAAGCTCTAAAAGTTTATTCCTCGAAAGTCCTTTGTGTACACGGGCTAAACATCGAATGATAGTTTCGTGGTTTTCAACTTGTCCGAAAAGCGAGGCAAAAACATCTCTGAATTCATTTCTCAAAAATCCGTCTTTTTCAAAACACAATCGATCAATTTCTTGAACGGCACTTTCACCAGGTAGAATTTTTTGTAAGTAATGTGGAATTCCGCCCAAGACCATATAAAGTTGCAAGATATCGTACCGAGTTAATTTGACCCTATTCTTTTTTAGTAAAAGTTCGGTTTCACGTAAGTTAAAGGGTTCTATTCTGATTTTTTCAGTCAATCGATTATGCAGACCTCCTTTGTTCCTTATGATTTTGTTAATCATGTATGCGGCCGCAGAACCACAAATAACGACAACCAAATCATTTCTTTTAGTCGCGTATGAATTCCAGAAATTATTGAACGCTTTCAAAAAACTAGATTTGTTGTTATCGAGCCAAGGAAATTCATCGATAAAAAGTACCTTCTTTTTATTGCCCTTTAGGGTGTTACAATAGTTTTTTAACTGTTGAAATGCTTCCAGCCAATTTGTTGGAGCTTTTAATTTAGTATTGGAGAAATTGGAAAGTGATTGTTGAAAGAGTTTCAATTGTTCTCTTGTCGATGCTTTGTACATCCCAACAAATTCGAAGGCAAGATGATTTTTGTAAGTTTCTCGAATCAAAAATGTTTTTCCTATGCGACGTCTCCCATATACAACAAGGAGTTCGGACTGAGAACTAGTCAATGCATTTTCCAAAATTTTCTTTTTCTCTCCCAATTACTTCCATGCGAATAAAATATTTGTAATAATGAAAGCCAAATGTATATGGAAAATAGCCGTTTTGGCTCTTATTATTACAATTATCAATTGAAGAATGGAGAGGTAATGATAAGGAGGAGAATTAATTGTTCGTCTGTAATAATCAGAAAAACAATTAATTGAATCCTTTTTTAAAGTTGGAAGCCATTATTAAAAGAAGTGAGTCCCGTCAGCAGATAATTTGTCGTTCTGATTCCAATTACCACGGAGGGCAAGAATCATAATCAATCGCCCAAAAATAATTTTCTCAATTCGGTTGCGTCGGTTGGTTTCATTTTCCCTGCGAGAATCAAACTCAATTGACGACGACGTAATGCGCCTTCCCAACGTATTTTTTCTTCCTCCGTTTCAGGGACTACTTCCGGCACCTGAATTGGACCTCCGTTTTGGTCAACAGCAACGAATGTGTAAATTGCTTCATTGCACTTTTCTCTTTTTCCTGTTACTGGATCTTCTACAAAAACATCCACAAAAACTTCCATGGAAGAATTGAATGAGCGTGAAACTTTCGCTTCCAACGTAACAATTGACGCGTGACGAATAGGTTTTTGGAAAGAAACATTGTTTACACTTGCTGTTACCACGACGCGCTTTGAATGCCGAGCAGCAGAAACGCTTGCTATCACATCCATCCACGCAAGTAGCTGTCCACCAAATAAATTCCCTAAAGTGTTGGTGTCATTTGGCAGTACAACTTTTGTAGTTATCGCCAAGGTTTCGGAGGCTTTTTTTGATTTCATAACACAAAGATACTTTAAACAGGAGGTTTGATTGAGTTTGGAATTGAAATCCGCCGCGGCCTTTAGATTTGCAGAAAGAAAAAACATAAATAAATACCTATTA
>CAZWSY010000112.1:0-6937 GCA_964636775.1 uncultured Lishizhenia sp. | reverse complement strand
CAATTGATTTATAGTAGTCAAGTTTTTTTATGGTTTCAATCTCTCCTGAGCCAGGAAAAAGTATATAAGCACCAATTACCTCTTTTTCAGGTTTTGCTTTGTCCTTGTTTACATAATAAATAGCATCTCTATATCGGTGCATTTGATTAATAGAGTCTTCAGTTGGTAAATCAGGAGAGCCTTCTTTGTCGTCTGATGCGAGTCGGTATTTTGCATCATATAAATAAGTGAGAACATAGTTCTCCTTCAAATCATTCTTTGTTATTCTTAGAACTATGTCGGGGCGTTGATTTACAGTAAAGGATTTTACATTTTGTGATTCTGAAGTATCATATGAGAAATCATGAAACAAGTCAATTATTTCTCCATCTTTACTGAAGAAAGAGACTTTAGACTTTACCCCACGTTCAATTTTGAAAACGAAATCATCAATTTGAATCTCTGCTAAATCAACATCATCTGGTTTTTTCTTACCCAATAAATCTTGTAAAACATTTTTTATCTCGAGGAAACACCAAATTTGATATAGGTCTGCTATGTTTTTAAGTTCAATTTTCTGAATACCATCTAAGAACTTCAGTCCACTGTTCAGCATTATCCATGATTTATAGATTGTGCTATAGCCTGTTGCCTTTTGTAATACAAGTGATTCTTGCTTTATTCCATGAAAATCGTCTATAGTTCTGAAAAAAGGATTAATTGAAATTATTTCAAGTTGCTTTTCTATTTGGGCGAGTTCAAATTTGAAGTTCTCAGTTAATGAATTTGAAAAACGTTTTTCTATAAATGATTTAACCTTTTTATATCGCCTGAGTGTTTGAAAAACTGCATGCTTAAAGAAACGGTTTTCCGAAGTGTTAGTGCTTAACGTTTTATACTCCGAACGGTAACTCTTATTTGGAAATGATTTGAATTGTGAATATTCTTCTTCTAAAGCAGTAGTCCATTTTTGAATTCTGTCAGCTTTTAAATACTTGGTTTGCCTTATTATTCGGCTATGCGGCCTGTTTAAAATGAACTTTGATGAATGGAGGAAATCAGCATAGAGACCGCCAAAAACTTGCCACCAAATGAGGTCTGTATTTGGAGTGCTACCAGTTTTAAATGAGGTAAAGGTCTTTTTAAGGAAATCAAGAACTAGATAAGGATACTCTTTTTCAATGTCTGAAACAATTTTTTCATAATCGCTTCTGTAGTTGAGTTTGGTTGGGAAGACCTCAAATTCAAGATTAATTTCTTTGAGTAGATTATCTTTTGTAAATCTTACCACCAGGTTACTTCTGCCAAGATCATTTCCAAAGTTTATCGTTCCAGCTAAAAAACCCAGTTCTTCACGATAGAAAAATTTCTCTTCTACTTCTTTAATTTTGGAGTAAATGTAAGGTGATTTTACTGCGGTTTTATCTTTGATGGTAATCCCAATGAAATAATCTTTGTTCTCAAATATTAACGGATAGGTTTTATTATCGACAATTTTCTCAAGTGTCCTTGATTCGAAATTGTATATTGATATTTCGCCTTCATTAACAGTGTAGGAGGTGGCATTCAAAATTTGAGATTGCCTTTTCCTCGCTTTATTAAAGGTAGATTCTAGGTTATTGCATTCAATAACCAAAGTAAAGTCTGTATGATCTACTTTTAAAATTTGCATTATTGTTGATTTAACAGCTCTTTTTCAATTTCTTCAATTGTCGGCAAACTAGATTTCAATTCATCAGGAATTATTTCTGTAAGTTGAAATTCACTTACTCCAATAGGTTTATTAATATCCCTAAGTGCAAATTCAGCTTCAATGTTGTTCTTTTCTCTGCATAATAGGATACCTATAGTTGGCTTGTCATTTTCTTCTTTTAAAATAGTATCCACAGCCGATAAATAAAAATTCAGTTTACCAGCGTACTCAGGAATAAATCCTTTGTTCTTTAGTTCTATAACAACATAACATTTCAATTTGATGTGATAAAATAGCAAGTCTATGTAGTAGTCCTTTTCCGAAATTTCAATATGATATTGCTGCCCTACAAAAGCGAAACCTTTTCCTAATTCCAATAAAAATTTTCTGATATGATTTACCAATTGATTTTCTATATCTTTCTCTTTAAAGTCATCATTTAGCTGTAGAAAATCAAATACATATGGATCCTTAAGTGTTTGAACTGCTAAATCAGAAAATGGTAAAGGCAAGCTGTTTGTGAAATTATTTACCGATTTCCCTTCTCTTTTATACAGATTAGATTTTATTTGAAGTGCTAAAACATCTCTGCTCCAGTTGTTTTGAATTGTTTTTTTTATATAATAAAGCGCTTCTTCTTTATCCTTAATTTTAGTGATGATGTGCTTTGTGTGCCCCCAAGGAATTTGAAATATGACATCGGTTGAATTTGAGTTCACAGCTTGTGAACTTTTCTTGCCATCAATTTGGTTCACAGCTTGTGAACCGTTTGGAAAATAATTATAAAACAACTTGCAGGTTTTTAAATTACTCACAGAAAAACCTTTCATATCAGGAAATTCTGACTGAAGATCTTTTGATAGTGTTTCAAGAAACTTAGATCCCCATTTTGCTTCTTTTTCAGCAATTTTTCTTCCTAAAACCCAATAAAACTCAATTAATAAGGAGTTAACGGCTAAAGATGCTTTTATTTGAGTAGTCCTGATAGCATTCTTTAATTCTTTAAGCCAGATTATATATTCATTGGTTAATTCAGTCATTAAACGAAAATAATAAATTATGACCAATATGAGGTGTAACCATTTGACTGAAGACGAGTCTCCATTTCTTTAATCTTCACATATGACTTTTTAAAGTCTGCTGTTATTATTCTTTGCAAATTCGTCAGAACCTTTCCTGTTTTTGTTTCATCTCCTTCGATTCTCGACAAAATTTTCATGCTTGTCATTTCGTCCAAAGCAATTGTTAACCAATTAGCGGTTGGATTTTTACTGGCATAGAAACAATAAATCAAGAATTCGTCTCTAACTCTATAGGCAATTTTGAATGGGGTGCCATCAAGTTCATTATTTACTTTTTGAAGGAATTCTATTATCTCATTCTTCTCTTTAAAATCTTGAGAATATATTTCAGCACCTGATGTATATTCTCCAATCAGGTCATTTGATTTATAGTACTCATCATCTGATTTGGGATAACCCCAATCTTCTGTATTTAAATCTAGACCAGCAGTTAAGTCAACATTATTCATTTCAAAAGTCATTGCTCTATCAAGTACCTTTCTACTAAATGAATGTGTTGTTTCATCCATATTTACAGTTCCAAGGACAACAAGATTGCTTGGAATGCTAATTCCTTCAGAAAACTCGTTTATGTTAAGGTCCAAATCCTTTAATAACTGATCATAAAGGTTTTGATTTTGAAAACTTTCTTTAGAAATGATATAATCTGTAATCAGTTTTCTATCTTTTAACTGTCGTGTTTCAATGATACTCAAATACTCTGCAAAGTATTGCTCAACAGGAGCAAGATTCATTTCGTCAAGGCAGAGGAAAAATGGCACATCGGTGTGTTTCCATGCTTTAGCTATGAATTTTAAAAATGAAGTAGCGATATATTTTTCACCATTGATTCGGCTAACAAAACCCATCAGTTCCGAAGAGTCATGCCAATTAGGTCTAACAGCAATTAGTTCAAAATTGCCAGGTTTTTTAGGGTCTTTTCTTAATTCTTCCTTGCTACAAGATTTGTAAGCAAGAGTCCTAACCAATCTTGATTTTCCTGTTCCTGAAATACCTGCTAAAAGAATAAAGGGTTTTGTTTTAATGGCTGTTAAAATTGAATTTGTCATTGATAATTCTATACTTTCTTTTTTGACGTATTTTGCTTGTGGTATTGTTTTTATTGTTTCTATAAGCCAATCATAAAAGGCCGTACCTTTATTATTAAATCCAATTATGTTCTTTGGACTTTGTACCATACCGCTCCAATAAACATCTATAGATTTCATTCCTTCGTTGATTGAAAATGGAGCAAAAGTTGACCAATTAATTTCAAAAGCAACTTTATAGCTATCCTTGTCAGGCCATGGTTTATCGTTAGTTTTTTTACCTAATGTTCCAAAAGCTCCACAGTAGGTTTTATCATCATTACGTTTGACGAGTAAAAACACTTGATCACCCTCAATTGGTATTTCTTGCTTAAAACCAGCTCTGCTTTTTTCAATACATAAATTGAAATTAACCTCATTATTTGAACAATGTAAGAAATATGCCTTCATAACTCATCATATTTCTTAGCACTCCCTTTCGCCTTCTCAACAGGATATTTCTCACCATTCTTTTGAATTTTATTCAAAACAATTTCCTCAATGTTGAATTTGTATTTTTCAGCGATTAAATAAGCATAGGCAAAAACATCGGCTAATTCCTCTTCAACTTTTTCTTGTTTTGCGTCTGTTTCTGATTTCCAAAGGAATGATTCAAGTAATTCGCCTGCTTCAATATTTAAAGCGATGGCTAAATCTTTCGGATTATGAAATTGCTCCCAATCACGTTCGTTACGAAATTCAATTAGTTGTTTTGTAATGAAATCAGATTGTGTTTTTGAGAAAAAATCTTTGTGTATGGTTAATAGTATTTTTTCTTCATAAGCATGAGGACCAAAATAAACAGGATGGTTTTCATAACGATTTTCATCGTTTACTTCCTCAATTTCTATTTGAGCATATCCGTTAGAAAGTAAAAATTCATTCACTTCAATCAATTGGTCTTGGAGACTATCTTTGAACTCATAAACCTTAACAAAAGTAAATTCATTCAATAGTGCTCCTCCATAGATTTCAGCACCGATATTACTGGTTGGAAAATAGTCTCTTAACATGGTTATTTGTTATTAAAAAATTGCTCTGCGACTTTAAATTCAGCATCAAAAGGGAGTTTAAGTTCATGAAGAACTTCAGGTAGTGCTAAAGCAAAACTGACATAGTAATAAGCAAGGATGTGGTAACCTGAAAAAGTTTTATTTTTTATACTGTTGATTCTGTAGTTTGATTTCTCAGGATGGTATCCATGTATGCCTTGCATTGCAATTTCAACAGCAATTTTTTTGATAAATTCATTTGGCTTCCCTTCAAAAAATTCCAAAGCATCTACCATAAACATAACGACAGCCATGTTTAAATCTGAATTTGCATGTGCCTCTTGAAATTTAGCCATTTCCCTCTCTTTGTAAGGGTCTTTTGTTTCCAATTCATAAGGGTCGTCCTCTATTGATTTCAGTAAATTGTCAATATCAACCCGTTTGCTTCTAAATTCAATTTCACTAACAAGTTCAAAGTTCTTGTCTAATTTTAAATCCTCTGCCCAATGCAAAACCAGCTCATACTCTTCTGCAGGTTCTTTATCGTCCTTGTACTGTAAAAATTCTTCGTAAAAATCTGTCGCTTTTCGAAGTTCTATGGCTGACGCGTTATAGTCTTTGATGTAATCAATTCCGAATAGTTCTTTGAATTGAAGTGCTCCTACTAAATTGTAAATCTTGCTTTGAGAAAGTACCTCTTTTGGAGATAATTCAACGATTTTTTTATCAGTTACTGCTTTTAAACCTTCCAAAAGCATGTTGTGCAAAGAAATAAACTGAAAAGGTCTTAGTTCTGAATATTCATTAAATAGATAATTCTCTATAAACAAGTCAATCGGAGCATTAAATATTTGTCGATTTAAACCTGAAAATAAGTCTGAACAATAATTTGCAATTGACTTTTCATTAACTCCAAGTTTTTGTAGTTTCTTTAAAGTAGGTTCAATTGATTTTATAAAAGCTGTCTTTTGGTCATTATTTGAAATAAATAATTGGTTCAATTTCTTTTTTCTAGCTTCTATTACAAAATCTAAATGCACTAATTCATGCATTATTAGATGCTCAAAAGCAGGATACCTTGGATTGAATTTTACAATATGTTTTTCTCTGTTGTAGTTCTCTGCAAACTCAAATTTAGCAGCAGTAGGTATCTCTTCATCCTTTACAATATCGATTTCTCTTTCACCCTCAAATTCTAATTTATGTCTGTATTGTCTAAAAATTTTTCTCCCTATTTCTGATTCAGTGATTTGTTTGGAAACTGCAAAAATTTGTTGTATTGAATTTTTGTATAAATCATCCTTTGTTTTACTAGTTTTTATTGATCTCCCGTAACTGTAAAATGCGGATTGTAAATCAGATTCCATTTCAGCCACCATACCCAAAGCAAAATGAGTATTCGGGTATTTATCATCAATTTTAATTGCTTCCCAAAAATATTTTTTAGCTTCCTCTAGTTTACCTTGTTGCATTAAGTTAGCACCAATATTATTGATGGTAATATTGTCATTAGGGTTTGCAATTAAAGCCTGATCATAATACTTCATCGCCGTTGGAATATCCTCCAAGAATTTTGCTTGGATATTTCCCATCATCAAGAGTGCGTAGCCGTTTTTGGAATCCCAACGCAATGCATCAATCAAGCAATTAATCGCTTCTTCTTGGTCGCCTTCTTCGGAAAGAATTTGGCCCATAATGCGGTGGAATTCCGAGTTCGTCGGGTTATTGGCGATGAGGTGTTGAAGGAGCTGTTTGGCTTCTTGGAAATTGCCTTTTTCGCACAAGGAAACTACTTTTCTGTAGTCGGCTTCTTGAGCGAGAATTTTGTCGGTGTCGATTTCAACGATTACCCAATCATCGTCGAAAGAAATTTTTGGTTTGAAAGGCCCGTAGGAGTAATAATTCTCTAACTCATTGATAATAAGGCTTTTAACCCCCCCCGTTAAATTGGGGAACAAGGTGTAGAAAAAGTCATTTAAGGGATGTACGATTTTCATTCAAATAGTTGTTGGTCAAAGGTTTGTGGGAAAGAACACAAAGCCACTCTCCCCAAAACACCTTGCGCCGAAATTAGTGAATTTATGGAAAAGCAGGGAATAAAACTGAAATTGGTGGGAGGGATAG
>CAZWSY010000111.1:0-7439 GCA_964636775.1 uncultured Lishizhenia sp. | reverse complement strand
AGACAAATTGAGATCATGGAAGCGGCAACGAAGCGAATTGATCAATTTGGTATTCAAGAACTTACAATTAAAAATCTTGCAGCAGATCTTCACCTGTCCGAAGCGGCACTTTATCGACATTTCAAAAGCAAGAACGAAATTCTCCTCGGCCTTTTAACCTATTTCATTCTGGAAATGAAAGAGCGTTTATCACTGATCATTGAAAATGAAAAAGAAAGTCCATCCGAATTATTACGACAGCTCTTTGAATCTCAATTGAGCACCTTTGTTAAAAAACCGGCCATCGTTAGTGTCATTTTTTCTGAGGGTATATTTCAATTTAATAAGGAGTTAAGTGAAAAGGTGTCATCCATGATGGCTGTCATGCAAGAAAATATTAAAGGACTTATAGTCCGAGGTCAAAACGACGGACTTTATTCTAAATTGATGGGACCAGAAACACTAACGACAATCATTATGGGTAGTATGCGCATGGTAGTATTGAAATGGAAACTGAGTGGGAATAAGTCCGATTTAGTGAATGACGGAAAAAGTGTGCTTAATGGATTACTAAAAATGTTGGAAAAGTGAAAAAAATACTTGCAGCAATCTTATTGGTTTTTGGTGTACTTACGCTCTTTTTGAGCTCATCGGTCATATTCGATTGGTTCGAAATTAGAAAGAAAGAGGGAAACTTTGTATGGATCGTTGTTTGGGCAAACTTTGTAGCTAGTTTCTTGTATTTGCTCGCATCCTATGGATTTTATAGATCATCGAAATGGACAACAGCGGTATTGATGATTTCTTTTCTGTTCCTCACTGCAGGATTAATTGGTTTGTTTGTTCACATTGACGCTGGCGGTATCTATGAAAAGAAAACCATTGGAGCCATGTTCTTTCGATCTTCTATAACCCTTGTATTTGCAATCTTGGCTTATTTCACAATTAATAAAAAAAGAAAATGAAAACAGTAACACTTGCAGTTCTAAGTCTTGTACTTTTTGCTTGTAACAGCAATTCGGACAATACATCTACTAATAAAAGCACCGTTCCAGCGACTAAAGAACAACATCAGCATGAGCATTCTGAAACGATTGAACTCAATAACGGTGAAAAATGGAAGGTCGAGGATCACATGCTTCTTCATATCCGAAATATGGAAAAGGATGTTGCTACATTTTCCAAGGAAGAAAGCACAGATTATAATAAACTGGCCGAAAAACTTGAAGGAAATATTGAGTTACTCACATCCAACTGTACCATGGAAGGACGTGCGCACGATGAACTTCATAAATGGTTGGTTCCATACATGGATTTGGTAACTAATCTTTCCAATGCCAAAAATGAACAGGAAGGAAAAAAACACTTCCAAGCGATTAAAGAATCCTTTGTCACTTTTAACACTTATTTCCAATGACAATGAAACTGTATTATTTCTGCGGAATGTGGGTTTCAAAGTTGAAGCCTAAAACTTATTTACAATAAAAAAATTTGCCTAATGAAGTTAGTAAACACTTACATACTTTTATTGGTAGTCATTTTTCTACAAAGTGGAATTTCAACGGTGGCTGCACAAACCTGGTCATTGCAACAGTGTATTGACACTGCTCAGGTAAACAATAGAAACCTTCAACTTAATCGCAACAATTTAACCTTAAGTGAGGAACGTGAGAAGGAAGCGAAAAGCAATTTAGTTCCAAAGCTTAGTGCCAACGCAGACTACAAGTACTATGTCGAACTTCCCTATCAGTTGATGCCTTTATCTACATTCAATCCAAATGCTCCTGATGGGCAATTCAAAGAAGCTCAATTCGGTGTTCCTCATAATATCAATGCCAACCTTCAACTATCTATGCCCCTGTACAATCCACAAGTATATGGTGCGATTAAAAATGCACAAATCGGCTCTCAGCTTCAAGAGTTGAATTATCAAAAGAGTGAAGAGCAAGTATACTTTGATATCTCCAATCTTTATTACAATGCACAGATCTTAAAGCATCAGATCCAATTCATTGACAGTAATCTAGTGAACGCAGAACGCCTCCTAAAGAACATGAAACTGCTAAATGAACAATTGCTTGCCAAAGGAACAGATGTGAGCAAGATAAAACTCCAGATCTCGCAGTTATCGACACAGAAAGAAGGCGTTAAAAGTAAATACAATCAAGTCATGAACGCATTGAAATTCGCAATGGGAATCTCACTCGATCGATCCTTCGAGGTTGATGCCACCATCCAATTACCGATCGAAATCGAAAAGGAGCCTCAACCTCTTGTGGAATGGAAGATCATAAACACCCAAAATCAATTGTTGAACAATGAACTAAGTATAATAAACCGGACCAGATTTACACCTTCTTTAAACTTGATAGGGTTATATGGAACAATGGGATATGGTTATGATAAAAAACCTAATGATTTTTTGAGATTCTATCCTATGGGCTTTGCTGGTGTTCAAATGTCTTATCCGCTTTTTAACGGCATGGTGACCGTTCGAAAGATCAATCAGAAGAAGTTAGAGATCCGAAACAATGAAATTCAACAGGAAATGGTTTCTGATCAAACAAACATGTTGATCGAAAACGCAAGGTTGCAACGAGCAGTTTCAATGAAGACGGTCCAGACAGCTCAGGAACAGATCGAGATGGCTCAAAACATCTATGATCAAATGCTTTTACAGCAAAAGCAGGGAGTTGCAAGTATTACTGATGTCTTACTTGCGGATAATGCACTAAGAGAAGCGCAGCAGTCTTATCTATCTGCAATCATTGATCTGTTGAAAGCGGATCTTGAATTGAAAAAAACAACAGGAAACTTAATTGAAAAGTAAACATCAAAGATCATGAAAACAAAGTCCAATATTAAAAAGATTGCCTTATACAGCACATTGATCGTAATTCTACTTCTGGTTATTATACGTTTGATGAACAATAAGGAAACGGTACAAAACAGAATTTACACCTACGATAAAGAGCAACCTATAAAAGTGGAATCAGAGGTGTTAAAACTGATCAAAGTAGACAACAATTTTCAGTATTCAGGCACTTTTGAACCAAATCGAGAATCAAAGATCAGTTCAGAAGTCCAGGGGAAGATCAATTCAGTTCTTGTTGATGCCGGTAGCCTTGTACAAAAAGGACAAACACTTATTGTTCTCGATAATTCACTTCTGAAACTGCAACTGCAAAGTATCGATGTGCAGATAGAAGGCTTGGAAGCAGATGTTAAGCGATATACCGTGCTGGCCAAAGAAGATGCCGTGCAAGGTATCCAATTGGAAAAAGCACAGTTGGGATTGAATTCAGCACGGATACAGCGCTTGACTGTTTTGGAACAGATCAATAAAACTTTGATCAAAGCACCTTTTGATGGTGTTGTAACTGCAAAACTGACTGAAATTGGATCGTTTGCTGCTCCCGGTATTCCACTCATCCAGCTTTCCGAGATGTCTAACCTGCGTTTTACCATCAATGTTTCTGAAAAGGATCTACCTAAATTCAAACAGAATCAAAAGAACATCATTTTAGTAGATGCTTTCCCCGGAAAAATGCTTACCGGTACAACAATCATGATTGGGAATAAATCTAATTTGGGAAATAGTTTTCCTGTTCAGATCGCTGTACCAAACATGACAGGCAATGCCATAAAAGCAGGTATGTTTGGTCAGGTTCAGCTTGAAAGTGAAAGCGGTGAGAAAGGAATTGTTATTCCTGCTTCTGTCATTACCGGAACACCTGATCAACCAAGAGTTTATGTCATAAAAAACGGGAAAGCCAAACTGGTTGAAATCACATTGTCAAAAAGAACCAGGGACAAAGCAGTTGTCTCACATGGCTTAAAGGAAGGCGATGTATTAATAACAAATGGTTTCATCAATCTGTTTGAAGGAGCCAATGTCATCACTCACTAAATCGGGGAACATGAACTTAACAGAAATATCCATAAAACGTCCCTCCCTGATCATAGTCTTGTTCAGTGTATTGAGCTTATTAGGGGTTATCGGTTATCAGAATTTGAGCTATGAACTGATGCCGGATTTCAGTCAGCCGGTAGTCGTTATCAAAACCGTTTATCCCGGGGCGGAACCCACTGAAGTGGAAGCTTCAGTATCACGTAAAATAGAAGATGCCTTATCCAACTTGGAAGGCGTGGAATATTTGGTTACCAAGTCATTACCAAATGCTTCGATCGTAATTGCCAATTTGAAATATGGAACGGATCTCGATAAAACGATGCAGGACGCTCAACGCTACATCGATAATATCAAAAAAGATCTTCCAAAGGACATTCAAAATCCGGTAATGAGCAAAGTTTCACCGAACGATCTGCCGATTATGTCGATCAGTGCAACGAGTGATCTTGCTCCTTCTGAATTTTCAGATCTCCTTCAAAATGAATTCCTACCCCAGATTCAAAAGATCAAGGGAGTAGCAGAAATATCCATTTTGGGAAGTCAGGATAGGGAAATACAAGTTAAGGTTCACCAGGATAAACTTAAATTATACAGGGTTTCTTTGTCGCAGGTTGTTGAAGCGATTAATCGTTCCGGGATTGATCTTCCCGCAGGAAAAGTTCAAACGGATAACGACAATAATTCTGTACGGGTTATCGGTAAATTCACCACCATTGAAGGAATCGAAAATGTGCAGGTTGCTATGCCTGTATCCGGAAGTCCGGTATATGTAAAAGATGTTGCAACGGTCATAAACGGGATAAAAGAGATCAGTTCTGTGAGCCGATTCAATGGCAAAACCGGGATTGGATTATTGCTTAAAAAACAAGGGGATGGCAATGCCGTAGATGTCTCAGAAGCAGTGCGAAAACAACTCAGGGAAATCGAAGAAAAGTACAGGTCGAAACACGTTAAATTCATTATTTCAGATGACAGTACTGATAATACGATTGCAGCAGTTGAAGGAGTTGTTCACGATTTGATCCTTGCTGTAGTCTTGGTTTCACTTATCATGTTGTTATTCCTCCGAAGCTTCAGAAACTCACTAATCGTTTTATTGGCAATTCCAACTTCTTTGATCACAGCCTTCGGAGTGATGTGGATGCTCGATTACACGTTGAATTTGATGACCTTACTCGCCATGTCGTTGGTGATCGGGATCTTGGTGGATGATGCAACAGTGGTATTGGAGAACATTCAAAAGCATCTCGACCGAGGAAAGGACAAGACCAGTGCTGCACTGGAGGGTAGAATGGAAATTGGTTTTTCTGCGCTTTCCATTACGTTGGTAGATATCGTTGTATTCGTGCCAATCCTGTTCTTACAAGTATTCGTTGCGGACATGCTCAAGCAGTTCTCTGTTGTGGTGATCACTTCCACATTAAGTAGCCTATTGGTATGTTTTACCCTTACTCCATGGTTGGCATCCAGATTAGGTAAAAAGGAAGATCTGCAGCCCACCAATTTATTTAACCGTTTCCTCATTGGTTTTGAGCATCAATTAGAGAAATTTATTGAGTGGTATGGGCGCCAATTGAAATGGGTGTTGGGACATAAACTTGTTTTTACAGGCATTGTTGTTGTTTTATTTGCATTGACCGGTGTAATGCTGAAAAGCGGCATTATTGGGAAGGAATTGATGACGACAGGTGACCAAGGTAAATTTAGAATGACCCTGGAATATGATAAATCTGTTTCCATACAGGCCAACGATCGTAAGTCCAAAGAAATCGAACATTTCATTCTTAGTAAGCCAGAAGTTAGCACATTATTCAGTAATGTTGGCGGGCCAAGTACAGGGATCGGTGCATTGGGATTAGGTTCTCCAAACGTTACCGAATTTACAATTCAGTTGAAACCGAAGCTAGAACGAGGCAACATCACAACCGAGGAATTTATGCTTGAGCTTCGAGAAGAATTGAAAACACGATACACCGGTATCAATTATTCCATGGCAGCTCTTGGACTCATCCCGAAAACAGCACCTATTGAAATCACATTGAGTGGTAGCAATAATCAGGAAGTAATGAAAACCGGTAATCAGTTGAAAGCAGTTATTGAAAAGATTCCCGGTGCTGATAATGTTCGTTTAAGTGTACAAGATGGAAGTCCGGAATATAAAATTGTTCCTAACAAGGACAAGATGCAGCGCCTAGGTCTAAATACCGCTTACCTAGGACAGAACACGAGAATCGCATTTTCCGGAAACGATGACGCATCCTTGACAGAAAATGGAACTGAATACCCGGTAAGGATCTGGCTAGATAATTTCAACCGAAAAAACTTCGATGACGTAAGCCACCTTAATGTGATTAATCCAATGGGGGTTACTGCAGAAGTCATTCAATTTGCTCAGGTCATTCAAGATAAATCTCCTTCACTTCTTGAACGAAAGGACCGACAGCCTGCTGTAACACTCACCGCTGATGCATTGGGACGACCGTCAGGAACTGTTGCGGATGACGTGCTCGCTTATCTGGCTAAAAATCCATTACCAAAAGACATTCAGTTATCTTGGGGAAGTGATATCAAAAGGCAACAAGACAGTTTTGGCGCACTTGGATCTGTACTGTTAATCTCGTTTATTTTGATCTACCTCATCATGGTGGCCCTGTACGATAGTTTCGTTTATCCTTTCGTTGTTTTGTTTGCAATCCCACTGGCTTTGATTGGTGCTTTTTTAGCATTAAATCTATCCTTGAACAACATCAGTTTGTTTGCGATGCTTGGATTGATCATGCTGATGGGATTGGTTGTGAAAAATGGAATTCTAATCGTCGATTTCACTAATCAATTGAAGGCAGAAGGAATTCATTATAAGGACGCCTTGATCCGGGCAGGAAAAGAACGCATGAGACCGATCCTTATGACCACATTGGCTATGGTTATTGGTATGTTGCCCATTGCTTTGGCTCAAGGGACGGCAAGCGAATGGAAAAATGGATTGGCATGGGTTATAATCGGTGGTTTGACCTCCTCGTTGATGTTAACTGTTTATCTCGTGCCCATGATCTATGATATCGTAGATACGTTAAAGGAAAAGTTCAATAAGCAAAACAAATAGGCGCATGCTTTTCAAAAAGAAGTTCGACAGTTTCAAAGAGAAGATAATACACTTTGAAGTGATCATTCTTGATACACTGCAGGTTTTCTTTGATGCTCATCGATTTATACGGAAGCATAATTACAGAACCTATCTGTTAGTTTCCGGACTTACATTTTTATTGCTATTCTCTTTAACTATCAAAGGAATAACAATTGGATTGGATAAACTTCAAGAACCTGTTAGTCAAAAGCTAACACCCTATTTGCAGGACATTATAAATCTTGGTATTGAGGATATCAGACAAGGAATTTCTGCGACATTCTGGTTGGTGAAGAAAGCCATCGAATCAAACAAGGATGCTATTTTCGGAGGTATCTTTCTAGTGATCGGGACACCTTATTTTTCATTGTTGAGCTCAAAAACAGAAGAACTTGCAACGGGGAAATCTTATGCTTTTAAATG
>CAZWSY010000110.1:0-7460 GCA_964636775.1 uncultured Lishizhenia sp. | reverse complement strand
AAATTATTATCACTAAAATCATCAAAAACGCCTGCACCAGTTCCGCAAGAATTGGTAGGAGAAAAGAAGTAAGTACCACTCGCGGATGGAGTTACGTTGGAGATACTTGGATTTTGCGAAGAAGATGAAAAACCATTTGGACCGAGCCAAGAATAAGCAGTTGCCCCTGTTGCAGAACCCGTTAAATTCAGTGTAGAACCTTGACAAATTGGTGAATTGGAGCTAATTGCGTGTGAATTGGGGGGAGTGCAAGGAGGTGGGGAATCGTAAATAATTATAACTCTTCCTGAACCGCCTGCTCCACCAGTAAAATTTGACGTAGTATTCCATGCCGCTGCTCCACTTCCGCCACCACCAGGGGTCGTTCCAGCAACACCGTTTCTTGCATTATTTCCAATTGACCCCGCTGTACCATTAGCTCCCGCACCACCACCCCCTGCCCCTCCAGTTCCACCAGTTGAGGCTGCGGAGCCATTATTTCCTGAGGGAACCGGAGTAGCATTTCCGCCATTTCCAGTAGTTCCTCCTGACCCACCACCACCACCACCAACATTATATGAACTACCTATGTATCCAATCGCACCATTTCCTCCGTTTCTTACAGTTCCAGTCCCAACAGTTGAACCAAGGCCACCGCCTCCAACACTGCCATTATCAGTAGTCCTTCCCACTCCTCCGAAACCACCATTTGCAGATGCTAAAATCGTTGCTGAAGCGTTCTCAACCCTTGACTGTCCTCCAGTTCCACCAGAGCCTCCATTTGTTCCAGCAGTTCCACCAGCCCCAATTGTTATGGTTAAAATTTGTCCCGGGGTAACAGGTATTGAAGAAGTAACGGAACATGCACCTCCACCACCACCTCCTCCAGAATTTCCTGGATTTGAACTAGAGGCTGAAGATAATCGAACACTACCTCCACCACCTCCACCACCCCAACATTGAACTGTAATTGATGTTACACCAGCAGGAACAACATAAGTTCCACTTGAAGGTACGGTGTATGGACTTGTACCTATCGTCGTCTGCCCTCTCACTTCCCCCATCCCCAAAAGCAAAACCAACAAAATCAATAAGCCATTCGCGAAATGAAAAAGGGGCTTATTGAAGAATTTGTCGATCATAAAGTCTTAGCATTAACAGCTTTGAAAACGTAAAAACCTTTGAAACGAAAAAATGTTGAAAAACACACGCGAAACCACGTTGAAATAGCATGTCAAAAATTGTAATCGCGTCGAATAGTGTATCATTGACAATTAGGAGAGTACGCGAATTTACGCAAGGATTGTGAAATGGTTGTTGTTTTGTAAAATAATTGTTATGATTCAGGTGCTTCCCCCACGACGGAGTGCTGATGCATGAACATCAGCGCTACGCCCCTTTGGTTCTTGGTAACATCGTTTGTTAAGAAGATGTGTGGACTACGCCATTGTATTATAAAGCAGGATTGTGGTACCTAGCCGAAGTGTTTGCCGTAAATTTTGTAGAAAGGGAAGTAACCAACTAATTACAAATCAAGGTATCAAACCAAGGAGAATAACCTACCCAAACGCCTAAAGCTCCTCCAGTGATGTTGGTTGGAATGTTGGTTGGTGTTGCAAATGGATTGCCTCCGGTGTACATTTGATTGTATTTTTTTTCAAAGAAAGAGTATTCCCTTTGACCGATTTTGGAAAACTTCACAATAACTGTGTCTCCTTTTTTGAATAGACCCCAATATTTTTCCTCTAAATTCTCATCGCCCCAATTCATCGGATTTCCGTAGGCAAAATCAAAGGTTAAACCGTTGTAAAATTTATCGTTGGTGAATGGACCAAAAGGTTTTTGAAAACCAAAATCTCCCGGGTATTTCACCTCCCAACCGTAAGCATCTCCTGGTGTTGGTGGGTCACTTAGAATGGCCCAAGTAAATCCCCAATCTTGTGAAACGGGTTCCGGCTTCCAAAACAAAGAATCCAAGGCAACAGGCTGTAAAATACTTGTCGTAGAATTGTAGGTTTTGCCGTTGTGAATAACTTTTAAGGTGTATGTTTTCCCGACTTCACCGACAATTCCCGTTGAAATGTAAGCACACAAATTCAACTGCGTGATTTGCTCCACTGGTATTCCAAAAAATCCTGCCGCAAATTCTTCTGTGCCCGGAGGAAGATTATTGGTACATAAAGTTTCTAAAGTGTCAGTGTTTACGCCATCTGAAATAATTACCGTGGCATCACTTATAAAGCCATTGATGTAGGCCTCTAAGTTCGTTGGTGCATAAATGTTTGCCGAAGTGGAAAGCAAAACAATTGCCGGTTGACCGGTTTCAATTCTTCCATCAATCACCAAGTCTTCACGAAAACCTGGAATGTCAATTTTAACCTCTTTCGTACATGAAAAAAGGAGAAGGCCTGCGAGTAAAATACTTAAATATCTCATGTCTTAAAATTCAAAGTTCCAAGTAACAGAAGGAATAATCGGGAAAAGCGAAACTTGTTTAACAGAAAGTTTAAAGTCTCCTTCGAGGAAATTCCCATCGTTGTCAATAAATAAGAAAAATGGATTTGCACGGCTGTAAACGTTGTAAACCGAAAACGCCCAATTGCTTCTAAACTTCTTTTTTCGCTGAATTTCTTGTCCTGTAGCTTTGTCCACCACTGTTTTTGTTGGTTTGTCGTATAGTGTTGCCGATAAATCTAAACGGTGATAAGGCGCCATACGAGTTGAATTTCTCGCACCATAATTAAAAAGTAGATTTTGTTCGTGTACATACCAAGAACTTGGAAGGGTTAAGGTGTTTCCTGTAGCAAAAACAAAAGCTGCTCCGAAAGTCCAACGGTCGTTTAATTTGTAGGAACCAACAACACTTAAATCATGACGACGATCGTATTTGGCAGGGAAGATTTTTCCTTCATTGAGGTCAGGGAAACGTCGGTCTGTTTTTGCCCAAGTGTAACCAATCCAACCTGTGAATTTTCCGACATTTTTCTTGATAAAAAATTCAATTCCATAAGCCCAACCTTCGCCAAACACTAAAAGATTGTCGGTATTATCGTTCACATTATCACCCGGTAGCGCACCTTCTTTGAATTCAATTAAGTTGTTCATTTTCTTGTAGTAAACCTCAACTGAAGTTTCAAAATTATCATTGAAGAAGTTGCGGAAATAACCGATGGAAGCTTGCCAACCTTTCTCAGGTCGTGCAATATCTGTAGTTGGATACCATATATCTGTTGGCAAGGAAACAGCACTCAATGAAGTAAGGTGAACATACTGATAATTGTACGCATAACCCGCCTTGATGGAACTGTTATCGGGAAGTAACCAACGCATGGAAAAACGAGGTTCAAGTCCGTGGTAAAATTTGATTAAATCACCATTGTTGTATTGTATGGTTGAATCAGGAGTACTGATGCCATCACCTTTTATAAATCGTGTGAAAGGCCCGACATGATGGAACATACTGTAACGCAAACCTGCATTTATTTTGATTTTGTCGTTTAAATCAAATTCATCCAAGGCGTAAAAAGCGGTTTCGTGTGAGAATAATTTTTGTGCTGCTCCGGTATTAAAAACCACACTATCCGTTTGAGCAGAAACGGAGGTTGGTGTGAAGGTGTGATAAATGTAATTTGCCCCCCATTTAATGTTGTGTTTTGAGTTGGGGAAATACGAAAAATCGACCTTACCGCCAATATCACGAACTCCGGAAGCTAATTCAAATCGAAATTGATCTTGTTGCGAACCAAATCGAAACATGTAATCGGAAAAAGTTCCGGTAACATTCATGAATAATTTATTGGTAAACAAGTGGTTCCAACGTATCGCAGCAATTCCGTTACCCCAAGGCATTTTTGCATTGAATCCACCCTCTCTGTCAGCGAAATTGAACACATCTTTCCCGTAATAACCACTGATGAAAATTTTGTCCTTTTGACTCAAACGGTAGTTCAATTTAGCATTGAAATCGTAAAAGAAATAACTGGAACCTGCAAACGGTGAGGTGTCAGGAATAAACGCTTTCATTAATACGTCGATGTAGGTGCGACGTGCAGAAACGATGAATGAACCTTTATCTTTAACAATAGGACCTTCCAATGTGATTCGTGATGAAATTGCACCAATTCCACCTGTCATTTTAAAACGTTTGTTGTTTCCTTCGTTCATGTTCACTTCCAAAACCGAGGACATTCTTCCACCGAAATTTGCCGGCATGCCACCTTTTATAAGGTTCACGCTTTTTACAGCATCGGCATTGAAAACGGAAAAGAAACCGAATAAGTGAGCAGCGTTGTAAACCACACCTTCATCCAACAAAACTAAATTTTGGTCGGGACCTCCTCCCCTAACGTAAAAACCTTGTCCACCCTCAGCTACGGAAGAAACGCCGGGTAATAATTGTAAAGTTTTTATAACATCTACCTCTCCCATAAAAGCAGGTAGGGTTTTAATTTTCTCCAATTCCAATTCCATTTGCCCCATTTTGGTGGAATTGACGTTATCGTTTTTCTTTGCATTAATTACAACTTCCTGTAATTCTTTGATTTGAGAACCCAATTCTATGTTGTAGGTAACGTCTTTGCTCAAGTCGATGGTTTTCACTTCAATTGGATAAATACCTGAGCGAAACTCAACTTGATATTGCCCGGACGGAACAGTAAGTGAATAAAAACCATAGGTATTGGTTACGGCACCTTGATTGATGCTAGGAATCACCACTTTGACACCAATCATGGCTTCTCCGTTTTTGCTATCGTTGATGTAGCCGGAAATGGTGGATTTTGTTTGAGAAAAAGTCGTAGATACGAGCAAAAAAAGGCTGAAAAGTAAAAGATAGGGTCGCATAATCGATAAAGGTGTGCAAAACTACGAACAAGCTAGGTGACATTTAGTTTAGACGGTGTGAAATTTATGTGAAATGGTTATTTTTCCTTATGAACATTTGGTTTGACATTATCCAATGTGTGCATGTAAACCTGAATTCGATTATCAAATTAAAAAAAATTAATACTAGAGTTTCATTTTTTGAACAATGTTCAATTATATTTGCTCCATAGAAAACAAATTGTGGGAACAGCCGAACGAAAACTTAAAGAAAAGGAAGAACTCAAAACATTAATTCTTCAAGCAGCTAAAAAGTTGTTCGTTGAAAAAGGTGTTGAGCAAACGACCATTCGAAATATTGCAAGCGAGATAGAATACAGCATAGGTACGGTTTACGTTTATTTCAAGGACAAAAATGAAATTTTGCACGCGCTTCATTCACAAGGATTTAAGCAACTTGGAAACGAAATGAAAGTGCTCAGAAACGTTTCGGATCCCATGGAAAGATTGAAAGCTTTAGGCAGGGTATATTTACAGTTTGCCTTTGAAAATCCTGATATGTATGAACTTATGTTCAGCATGAAAGCACCGATGCAATCCATTGAATCCAGTTGCAAGGAAGAGTGGGAAGAAGGACAATCCACTTTTGGTGTCATGAAAGCAACAGTAGAACAATGCATGAGTCAAGGTTATTTCAGCAACCACAACCTTGAACCTCTCTCGTTCGCAATATGGAGCATGGTGCACGGTTTGGTTTCCCTGCACATTAGTCAAAGAGTGAAAGGTGTGAACTTGTCCGACCCTGAAACAGTGGTTTTGGCTGGTTTTGAGGAATTTGTGAAAATGATTGATAAGAAATAATATTTTTTTTAACTATAAATGAACATTGTTCAAATTTAAAACACTATTCATAAAAATAAATAAAAATGAAAAATTACATTCTCATCACCGGTTCAAGTTCAGGAATTGGCTACGAAATGGCGCAAATCCTCGCATCCAAAAAGTTTAATTTGATATTAGTTGCGAGAAGATTGGAAATTCTCCAAAAAATGAAAGTTGAATTAACTGCAATTCATGGTATTGATGTTCAATGTTTTGAAGTTGATTTATCGATTCCACATGAGGCGATAGATTTATTTGAACGTGTCAAACGTTTAAACTTGGAGGTGAGTCACCTAGTAAATAATGCCGGATTTGGAAATTATGGAACCATTCTGGAAACGTCACTCGAAGAAGAAATGGACATGATTAACGTGAACGTGAGTAGTTTGGTCATCCTTACGAAACTTTTCGCAAAAGATATGGCAAATCGCGGTTGAGGAAGAATCATGAATGTTGCGTCCATACTGTCTTTTATTCCATTTCCCTATTATTCCGTTTATTCCGCCAGTAAAAGTTTTGTGTTGGCCTTTTCAGAAACTGTTGCCGCTGAATTACAAGAAACGGGCGTGATTGTAACCACTCTTTGTCCGGGTACGGTTGAAACTGCTTTTCACACTTCTGAAATGAGAAAAACCAATGCAATGAATTCCAATAAACCAGTTTCCGCAAAAATAGTAGCAAGTGAAGGGGTTGATTTATTACTGAATGGAAAGGGGAAAAAAGTGGTTGGATTTAAAAATTGGATAATCACTCAACTACCGCGATTTACACCGAGTTCTGTAATGATGAAAATTAAAAAACAATTAGCCTCACCAAAAAAATAACAACCATGATGGATTTCTTTATTCAACTAAAAACGCGCAATGAAGTATTGTTTTACTATGGTATTCTTTGCTTAGTTTCCTCGCTTGTTTTCTTAATTCTGAGTCAGACAACGAGTGTTCAAGTTTTCAATATTAACGCGTGGTACAAACCTTTCAAATTTGCTTTTTCAACCTTTACTTATGTGTGGGCGATGGCTTGGTTTTGTGCGTATTTACCGAAATTCAATGTTCAACTGTTCAATTGGACAGTAATTGTTTTGTTGAGTTTTGAGGTGATTTACATCGCAATAATGGCCGGACAAGGATTGAAATCTCATTACAATGTTAGTACACCGTTTTTCAGCGCCATGTACTCTTTGATGGCTTTAGCAGCTTCGTTAGTAACCATTTACACCGCTTATGTTGGTCTAAAATTTTGGACGGGTTCATTTCCTGAATTGGAAACCCATTACTTATGGGCGATAAGATTGGGGATTTTAATTTTTGTACTATTCTCTTTTCAAGGATTTTTAATGGGAGGACGCATGAATCACTCTGTCGGGTTGGATAACGACAACTCCAACTTATTTATTCTTGGTTGGAGTAAACTCGTGGGTGATTTGAGAATTGCTCATTTTGTTGGAATGCACGCACTTCAGGTATTGCCGATTTTGTCCTTTTATTTATTGCGCAATAATACCTTAACCATCTTGTTTGCTGGCATATACCTTTCACTTGCAAGTTTTACACTGATTCAAGCGCTACAAGGAAAACCATTTTTAAAAACACATAAAACTCAAGAAAAGAAATAATACTCAATTTTATTTGAGGTGGAGGATTATAGTACTTTATAGCGGCCTTCGGCCTTCGACTTCGCTCAGGCCTCGATAGTTTCGTGGGGGTCAGGCCTCGATAATTTTGTGGGGGTCAGGCCTCGATAATTTTGTGGGGGTCAGGCCTCGATAATTTTGTGGG
>CAZWSY010000109.1:0-7772 GCA_964636775.1 uncultured Lishizhenia sp. | reverse complement strand
TTACAGGAACGGCGAAAGGAATCACCGCTTGTCAGATGGATATCAAAGTGGACGGTTTACCATACGAAGTTTTAACAGAGGCATTGGAACAAGCGAAAGCAGGTCGTTTACACATTTTGGGTAAAATCACCGATACTTTAGCTGAGCCAAGACCGACTTTAAAACCACAAACTCCGAGAATTGAAGCATTCAATGTTCCAAATGAGATGATTGGCGCTATCATCGGACCTGGAGGAAAAATCATCCAAGCAATGCAAAAAGAAACACGCACCACAATCACTATCGAGGAACTTCCTACTGGTGAAGGACGCGTTCAAATCCTTTCCAACAATGGTGACGACATGGCAGAAGCGATTCGTCGAATTCGTTTGATTGCTTTCCCTCCAACTGTTGAAGAAGGAGCAACCTACACCGGAAAAGTGAAATCTGTGAAAGAATTCGGTTGTTTCGTAGAAATACTTCCTGGAACTGACGGTTTAATTCATATTTCTGAATTCAACTGGGAAAAAGTTGCGAAAATGGAAGACGTTTGTAAAGAAGGTGACGTACTTGAGTTTAAAGTGGTTGGAAAAGACCCTAAAACTAAAAAGTGGAAATTATCTCGCAAAGTTTTATTACCGAGACCAGAACGCAAACAAGAAAACGCGTAACTAGTTTTTTCCGAATAGCAAAAGCTATTAAAGGGCGATCTATTTAGGTCGCCTTTTTTATTTTCAATACTCGGGTTTCTTTGTTCTTTTCCTAGAAAACTAAAAATCATTAAAGATACCCTAAATAAAAAACAATACAAATCAATTCAAAATGAACGCGTTTTTAACTTGTAGATAAACTAAAAGCGAACATTCCTGCGTATTTTTGGGCAAAAATTTATGTACATGAAAAAGATTTTAACGCTGCTAATTTCATCGTTGTTCGTCTCGACCTATGCCCAAATTGTAGATGTTTTCAACTTCGATGGCGTTTTAAATGCGAATGGTTGGACTTCGCACAGCGGATCAAATCCGGGGCAAACCGTCACATTAACAACAGCATCAGATAATGGAAACAGCTTAAGTTTTCCAGGTTTGGCAACCTCAATTGGAAACAGAGTTCGCTTAACAGCTGGTTTCAACGAAGATGTTAATAAAGCTTTGACTGGAATTGTTGGAGTTGGTTATTATTCTTTTCTTTTGAAAATTCCGAATACAACAGGGATTAATGCCGCTGGTGATTTCTTTATTGGATTTGCAGCACAGTCTGGAGCATCTGGAGTTACAACTTTTGGCGCAAGGATTTTTGTAAAACCAGGAACACAACCAAATACTTTTCAATTAGGAATACAAAATATGACGGGAGGAACACCAACACAAACTTTTACTGGTGATTATCCTTGTGGTCAAACAGTTTTGGTAGTTGCTAAATACGTTGCGAACGTCTCACCTACTGTTGCGTCACTTTTTGTCAACCCAACTCCGGGAGTTGCAGAACCTTCTACCCCAACCGCGATGAATAATTCTGGAACAACAGGATTTAATGCTTTTGGCTCTATTTTTCTTCGTCAAAATGGAAATGCAACAACGGGTACAGGCACTTTAGAGATTGATGAAATTAGGGCAGGATCATCTTGGGCTTCAGTTTTGCCTTGTGACCAACCTACAAATTACTACACTGATTCAGATGGTGATGGTTTTGGAGACCCTAATAGTCTAGTATCTTCTTGTTATTCAGTAGTTGGACTAGTTACAAATTCAGATGACTGCAACGACAACAACCCTAACATTAATCCAAACACAATTTGGTTTCAAGACTTGGACAATGATGGTTTTGGAAATGTAAACGTTTCTCTAACGCAATGTACTCAACCTCAAGGTTATGTTTCAAACTCAACTGATTGTGATGATAACAATAACTCGGTAAACACCGTAACAACTTGGTATCAAGACAGCGACAATGACGGTTTCGGAAACCCAAATGCAAGCATACAAAATTGTGGTCAGCCAACTGGTTACGTATCAAACAACCTCGATTGTGATGATGCTAATAATCAAGTGAATCCAAATGCAACGGAAATCAATGACGGTATTGACAATAACTGTAACAATACTATTGATGAAGGTTTCATCCTTACCAATTATTTCCTTGACAATGATGGTGATGGTTTTGGGGCAGGAAGTCCTGTTCAAGATTTTAGTTCACCAGGACCAAATTATGTCCTAATCGGTGGAGATTGTAATGACAATAATCCTGCAATAAATCCAAATGCAATTGAAATTTGTGATGGAATCGACAACAACTGCAATAATCAAACTGACGAAGGACTGCCTACTCAAACCTATTACGCAGACGTAGATGGTGATGGTTTTGGTAACCCAGCTGTTTCAACGGTAAATTGCGCTCAACCAGTTGGTTTCGTAACGAATAACTTAGATTGTGATGATACGAATCCGAATATTAATCCAAATGCAACCGACATCCCTGGCAATTCGATAGACGAAGATTGTTCGGGAACTGACGCTGTTATTCCTCCCGTTGCACTTGGCGTTTATGAGTTTACAGGAACAACAAATTGTACCGACATCAATCCAAATGTTACAACGCAACCAACAGGCGCAACTTTCTCTTTATATCAATCCGTTGGAACTACTTGTTCTGCCGCCGGAGGTGTTTTCAATAACTCTGCATGGAATACAACAGGAAACATTGATGTAAATGAGTTTAACACTTTCTCGATTACCGCTAATGCTTGTCGTTCAATAAATGCTACTCAGTTGAGTTTCCTTCACAGAAATAGTGGTAATGGTAGTGTGAATTGGGTGGTTAGAAGTAGTTTAGACAATTTTGAAACGAACCTATTTACTGGTTCTTCAAATGGAACAAATCAAACAGTTACGCTTGATTTACCTGCTACATTTTCTGGATTAACAACATTAAGTTTTAGATTTTATGTCTTAAATGCTCCTGCGAATTCAACAACATGGCGACAAGATAATGTCACACTTTTCGGCTCAATTTCTGAAATTCCGATAATTACTTATTATGCCGATAGCGACGGGGATGGTTTTGGAAATCCGGCTGTTAGTGTTCAAAGTTGCACACCCGTTGTTGGTCATGTAACAAATGCAAATGACTGCAACGATGCTAGCGCGTCAATTAACCCGAGTACTATTTGGTTTCAAGATTTAGATGCTGACGGATTTGGTAATGCTAATGTAACCTTCACAGGTTGTGTTCCTCCATCTGGATATACCTTGAGCAATACAGATTGTGATGATAACAATAATCAAATAGGACAAGGTTCAATTTATTTTGTTGATGCCGACGGAGATGGTTTTGGCGTTACAAGTTCTGCTACTCCTTACTGTTCAAATCCGGGTGCGGAATATGCAAATGTTGGTGGAGATTGTAACGATAGTAACGACCAAATTTTCCCTGGAGCAACTGAAATTTGTGATGGTTTAGACAACAATTGTAACGAACAAACGGATGAAGGCTTGCCAACTGTTACTTATTTTGTTGATAGCGATGGAGATGGTTATGGAACTGGTAATGGTGTTCAACTGTGTTCAAATCCGGGTGAAGGTTTCTCAACAGTAGGAGGAGATTGTAATGACAATAATGACCAAATTTATCCTGATGCCGAAGATATTACTGGTAATAATATCGATGAGAATTGTGATGGTGTTGATGGATACCTTTCGTTAAGTGATTTGAATGCTGTTTTTTCAATTTACCCGAACCCAAATAATGGACAATTCATCGTTAGAAACGAAAGCGGATTAATTTTCACTATTACCATTACAGACTTCAATGGAAGAATTATCGAGACAAGCTCGAGTGATTCTAATGTGGTTGTTTACAATTTAACGAAAGAAGCGAATGGTGTTTACTTTGTGAGAATCTTAACTCAAAATACTACACAAACCATACGTCTAGTAAAACAATAGAATTACAAAAACTTTTTTAATGCCACCTCTTTTTCGGGGTGGCATTTTTATTTTCAAGCCTTAAAAATTTCAAACGAGATTTTTTTCACTGATTTGAACTTTCATTGCTGACTTTATTGTTCATTTTTCGGCCTTCGGCCTTCGGCTTCGCTCAATGCGGCGCAGGCCTAGTTACTCACATCGGCATCTTAAACCCTTCCGGAAACTTGGCGTTCATTGCTGGAAAATAAACATGACCCAACATTAATGGGTTGAAAACAAAATACTGACATTTTACCATTTCGCCATTGCTCAACTCACACCAAAATCGATTCATATCCGCATTGACATACTCACCAAATTCGTTTCGTTGCGGTTCCTCCGACTTGATTCTGAACATACGCAATTGCTGTTTTTTACCGTTCTTTTCTTTGACTTTCAACACACAAAACGGCGTACTTCGCTTCATGCTATCCAATTGTTTTTCATTGAGTTGGAAGTTGGCAATATCAAAATGAACTTTTTTGTACGATTGTAAATACCGGTAAACATTGGCTGTGTCAACTTGGGATAATTTCTCCCCGTTTGAACTCACTGTAAATCTTGAACCTTTCGATTTAATATTGAAGTTTCTGAATTTTTCATCCGGAAAACGAACATCAACTTCGGCAATATCATCCATTTCCAACCGGAAAATATTGGTACACATCCACTTTCTATTGTCGGCGAAAAATCTTGGCTCAACAATTCCATACATTCCCGCAATACTCATCATCACCGGTTGGTCACTTTTTCCATCTTCGGCCGTTTCTAGCAACATGATTTGTCCCATGTGGTCTTGTGCCGGAGGACCAATATACCACGATTTCGACCATTTTCCGTCCTCAAAAATCTCCACTTTAGTATGACTCGTTGACATTAACTCTGTGAAACGTTTTTGGGCTTTTTCTGACAAATACCCTTTCAAATTAATCTTTTTGAAGGCATCCATAATCAAAGAAACACTTTCTCTTGTCACACAAGAACCATCTCCAGCTGTCCATTCTTTTCCTTTTCGAATCAATTCCATGCGCTGGGAAAAGGCATCTGTAATGATGATTTTGTCAATTTTTGTAGTGTCTTCAAACGCAAAAGCAATCAATTGTGTATCTGAGTTTTTCTCTCCAACAATCAACTTTTTGGCGTACCAGCCCAATGCAACAATTGCTGCAAGACCTACAACTAAAATTCCAATTTTTTTCATTTATTTCGTGTATTTCCTAAGTCTAATTCTGTGAATGATAAAGGCCAAAAACAATACAAGACCTATTGGCAATAAAAGATTGAGTGTTTTGTAAAAACCTGCATCCAATTTCACTTTTTCCTTATCAATTTCCTTAATGTCGATTTGGCGACTGCGAATGTCTAACACTGAATTGTCGCCCATCATGTAATCAATGATATTTTGAAAAAACTCCTGATTTCCAAAGAATAAAGGCACATTTCGTTCTGCCAAAGCTGGATCCATTCGCAATTCGTTGATTGGATTTGGTCGGTACAAATAACCGTCGCCCTTTGGATTTGGAATGCTGTCGTAGCGATTCGCCAACCAACGCCCATTCCCTACCAACAACACTTTTCCTTCTTTAATACTTTCCGTTTTAAATTTGGAATCAGGGTTGTTGGCAAATTCAGCAGCCAATCTCGTTTTAAAGTAAGACTTAAAGAATCCTTCAGCTAATCCAGCCACACAAATTTTGTTTATTTCGTCCTTCGGATTGTCCGCCAACTGTGGGTTTTTTCCGTAATTAATTGGTAAAGCCAAACTTACTAGAGGAGCTAAACCCGTGCGATTGGAATTGGTGGAAGAGGTTAAAATTGGTGTTAAAGCCACTTTATCCTGTTGCACAAACTGGATTTCGTTGACATATTTCAAGGAAACGGGTTCAAGATTTTTAGTGATCGGGTGCATAGTAGGTGTTGCCACCACATGAAAAAACCACGGAATGAAGGTTTGGTCGGCATAAGGAACAACCTTCGGCGCACAATTCACATCTAAAACGTAATTCTCGTTGATTTTCAATCCGTAATCAAACAACATTCTGTCCAATACCAAGTTGCGTCTTGTGGTATGTGTTACTCCTCTTGCCATTAAAGTATCTTCCTCTAAGTCAAGCGTATTCATGAAACACATCAATTTTCCGCCTTTCAACACAAATTGGTCGATTAGGTATAAATCTTTTTGTGAAAACGGCTTTTTTGGGTCAGCAATAATGAGTCCGTCCACGTCGTTAAGTGCCGCAATTGAATCGTTAAGTCGAACGTCGGTTATGGCGTAATAAGGTGCAATCAAGTAACGCGCACGAAGGGTTTCATTTGGATTCAATTCCCCATGACCTTGTAGAAATGCGATGCGTGGTTTTTGTTTTTGCACCAATTTTCGCATGTTGGAAATGAGGTTGTATTCCAAATTTTTAAAGGCATTCTCAATCACTTCTGTCATTCCTTCCAACTGCATTGGGCGACCAGGTTTAGTTCCCGGAAGAAATTGAATCACTTGTTCTTTAACAATTCCCGCACTCGTAAATGTCATTTTTGCACCCGGCCAAAGCATCACCTGACGACGTTCGCCATCTTTCAGGTAATTCAATTCCATTGGTAAAATCCCTCGTGCTTGGTCGTACAACTGAATGTGTAATTCGCGCTGTTCTTCTCGCGTTCCGTTCATCGGATTGATGAAAGTGTATTCAATTCTATTTCCAGCGATGTTTTTAAAATCCTTGATTTTTTCTTTCAAAGCATTTTGGAAATGCTTAATCTCCGCAGGTAAATTTCCTTCGAGATAAATTTGAATACTAATGCGACTATCGAAATTTTCTTTGCTTTCCAAGAAGGTTTTGGTACTTGGCGCAAGCGAATAACGTTGGTCTTTGGTCATATCGATGCGAAAAGTCAACAAAGAAGCGATGACATTCACCAAAATGATGATTGCTCCAAGAATAAAAAGTAAAGACCAATTATAAAATACCTTCAAAAATCTATTTTTCATGTCTTATTTTTTGAGGGTTTTAACAACAGTAAGAGACGCGCTGATAAAAAGCACAATCACCGACAAAAAGTAAATAATAGCGCTTGACTCAATCACTCCTTTTTTGATGGAATCGTAGTGATAGGCAATTCCCAAATAGCGAATGATGTAGTCCAAACTTCCGATTTGGCTAAAATTCCCAAGAAGATTAAAACCGTCATAAAAAAACCAACACAAAAACATTGCAAGTATAAACGCAACAATTTGTGAACTAGTGAGTGCGGAAGCGAAAATTCCAATAGCAACGAAAACAGAACCCAGCAACATCAAGCCGATGTAGGAAGTTAGCGTTGCACCTGAATCAATTGCACCGACAGGTTTTCCGAGGTTGTACATGGAAATGTAGTAAATCAAAGTGGGCAAAAGTGCAATGATGAGCAGGGTTACACTAGCAAAATATTTCGCAAGAATCATTTGCAGGTCGGAAATCGGACGCGTTAAAAGCAATTCGATTGTTCCCGTTCTTCGTTCCTCCGCAATGGAGCGCATGGTGATTGCGGGAATTAGGATGAGAAAAATAACAGGTGAAAGGTTAAAAAAAGGCACCAAATCGGCCTCCGTACCTTCGAGAAGGTTGGTGTTGTAGGAAATCACCCAATGGAAAAGTCCAGATGCCACAAGGTAAATAATGATAAAAACGTATCCGATGATAGAACTCAGGAAACTATTTATTTCTTTCAGGTATAGAGCGCGCATAATAAAAATAAGCCGTCAAAATTAAGTCTTTGAACGCGAAACGCGGTATTTAGTTTTGAGTGGGGGAATGTTGATTAATGACCGATTGATAAAACTAGTATAACAGC
>CAZWSY010000108.1:0-7865 GCA_964636775.1 uncultured Lishizhenia sp. | reverse complement strand
AAAAAAAATTAAATCGCGTTTTTTTTTACCTCAAACGCAATGAAATTCAAGTTTTTCCTGAAAACTAATTAAAGGTAGAGTGTTCGATGCTCCCGATAACGAGAATAAATAGGGTCTGCTATAAAATTAAGTAGTTTCCTCCGCGTATGGATTCAAAGCAATTCTGACGAAAATTCTTTTGCCATTATCTCTGAGGTGGTTAAAGATTTATTCTAATACAAAGTTTATCCACAGATGCGGGAAAAACATCTTACAAGAAGAACTAGCTACAGTTTGAGAATACTAAAAAACAAATCTCGATAAAAATGCAGTTTTAAGGATGGTATACTAATTTCCATGCAAAAGAAATTTAAAAAAATGTTGATTTTTTGTCCATTAAGTGTATAAAAATTCAAGGATTTACAGCAAAAACCTTGTACTTGTGCTCAATTCAACTTTCCTAACCAATTGTAAATCATAATTTTTGCGGTTTTTCAGCAGACCCTAAAATAATTGGTTAGTTGTTGGAAGTTCATAGGCTAAGCCTATATCGTGCTTTTCTTTAATTCAGAGTCTGTTTTTTGATTAGCATTCAAATTCAGAAAAATCTATTTGAAAGAAAAAATCACGACCAAAATAGCCGTGATTTCCAACCTTAAACAAAAACTTATTCTTACAATTTCGCTTTCAAACTTGTCCAACCCCCACCGTTATGAACATCACTATAACCTGCTGATTTTAAGATGCTTTTTGCACTTGAACTTCTCATTCCTGATGCACAGCAAGTAATTATCGGTTTACCTTTCGGGATTTTGTTCAGTGAGGATTGAATGCTTTGTAAAGGAATATTAATCGCTCCTTGTATATGTCCGCCCTTGAATTCTCCTGGAGAACGAACATCAATTATGATTGCACCTTGTTGTTTTAATTGCTTAAAATCAACACTTTGCATTCCAAATAATTTTGATAAAAAAGACATAACTAAGCGTGTGAAACTTGATAATTAACTTCTAGCCAAGAACCTCCATTCTCGCAATCAACACCAAGCGATTGGAAATAATGAGTGGCTTGTCCGCTTCGATTACCACTTGCACAACAGAAAACAACTGGTGCCTCCAATGCTCGAATTTCGTCAATGTGCTGTGTGATTTCCTGAAGTGGAATGTTGATTGAACCTGCTACGTGTCCGCCTGCGTACTCCGCTCTTGTGCGCACATCTACAATTGTACCTTTTGCCATAACTTAAAATTTAGATGGAAATGAAACTTTAATGGTTTGAACGATAAAATCTCCGATTAATGCCCCAATCATTATGGTGAAAAAAGGACTTGACGTAATTGCACAACCACCTTCACACGGAAAAACTTTGTAATAAACAAACCCTCCGACACCTCCAATCAAGTAACCCAACACGTTAATAATTTTCGAATTTCTCATTGTTTATCGCTCTTTGATGGGACAAAAGTAGAATCGCGTTTTCGAATTATTTGTAACTAAAGATACATGTTTAATATTCGGCTAACATTTACTTGCCTATCTTTGAAAACAGAATTACAATCAAAAAACTAAACCGCATGAAGCACGTTTCCCTTGCCAGTATTGAAAAGGCAATTAAAATCGTTGACAATTTGGATGATGACCAATTGGAAAACATTACTGAAAATTTTGCCAACGCTCAACCAAATTTGATTTCCTACGTGTTGTCTGCACCTGAAGAATATGATAATGACGAATTGGAAGGTTTGTTGATTTATTATTTCTGCTTGATTTCTGAGGCGTTTAAACAAGAGGGAATTACCTTGCGAGAAGTAACTGAAGAAGATATTGACGCCAATGAAGAACCATTTTTTCAAATGTTGGACGAATATTTTGAAACTGAAAATGAAGAAATTTTGGAATCTTTTTGCGACCAACCAAACTTAGCGCAATTTATGGCAATTGAAGTTTCTACTGATGATGACGATGGCTCCTCTTTTGATGAAGAAACTGCAACACAATTATTTATAGTTTCTCTTTCCATGATTTCTTTAATGAATCGTGCAATAGTTTAATTCTGAATAAAAATATTTCCCATGTTGAAAATTGATATGCACACGCATATTTTGCCAAAAACAATGCCCAATTGGACAGAAAAGTTTGGCTACGGAAAATTCATTCACCTTGAACCTAACAGTGACGGAAGTGCCAACATGATGCAAGGTGGTCAATTTTTTAGACGAATTTTAGAAAATTGTTGGGACGAAAGTTTAAGAATCCAAGAATATCAACAGTTTCAGACGCAGGTTCAGGTGGTATGCACAATTCCTGTGATGTTTTCCTATTGGGCGAAACCACAAGATTGTTTGGAACTTTCAAAATTTCTAAATGACCACATTGCAGAACTCGTTTCTCGCTATCCAAAAAATTATATTGGACTTGGAACTATTCCGATGCAAGACACCAAACTTGCCATTCAAGAATTGGAAAGACTAAAGGCTACGGGTCACGCTGGAATTCAAATTGGCTCGAATATCAACGATGAAAATCTAAGTGAAGATAAGTTTTTTCCCATTTTCGAAGCTTGTAGTGAACTCGGTCTTGCGGTGATGATTCACCCGTGGCAAATGATGGGCTTCGACAGTATGAAAAAATATTGGTTGCCTTGGTTGGTTGGAATGCCAGCGGAAACATCTCGTGCGGCTTGCTCATTGATTTTCAGTGGAGTTTTGGAACGGTTGCCAAACTTAAGGGTGTGTTTTTCTCATGCAGGAGGTTCATTCTTACCAACGCTAGGCAGAATCGAACATGGATTCAATTGTCGTCCGGATTTAGTTGCCATCGACAATCCCCACAATCCTAGAAATTACGTAGGTAAATTTTGGGTGGACTGTATCACACACGACATCGATGCTTTGGAATATATTTTAAGATTACAAGGTTCTAAACGCGTTTGTTTAGGTTCGGATTATCCCTTTCCTCTTGGTGATTTAGAAATTGGAAAATTCATAGAAGAAAGTTCTTTATCAAACGAAGTGATTGAGGACATTTTTTGCTATTCGACCTTGGAATGGTTACAGTTGGATAAATCAAAATTCATTTAAATGAAACTTTTAGAAGAATTCAAAGCTTTTGCCATGAAAGGCAATGTTATAGATCTTGCTGTCGGGGTGATTATTGGTGGTGCTTTTGGGAAAATAGTGAGTTCTGTTGTGAACGACATCATTATGCCGGTGATTGGTGTTTTGGTTGGCGGTGTACATTTTTCTGATTTAAAAATCACTATTAAAAAAGCAGTTGGCGAGAACCCTGAAGTAACACTCAATTACGGTAATTTTCTCCAAGTTACTTTTGATTTCCTCATTGTTGCTGCCTCTATTTTTCTTTTTGTAAAGGCGTTAAATGCTGCGAAAAGAAAACAAAAAGAGTCTGAAACGCAGAAAGCTCCAGAACCAAGTAAAGAGGAACTTTTGCTTACCGAGATTAGAGATTTGCTTAAAAACAAGTGAATTTAAACTTTCACTACTTTATTAAAGGTAATTCTACACGTGAAGGAAATTCTTTGCTTCGGTGAACCTTCCAAGTAGGAGTACTTTTGTGCATCACCGTAAAATGATCTTGGTCAGCACCAGCTAAACAAATTCTGATTTTATGTCCTTTCGGTACTTGATATGAAACAGGTAACAAATCAAATTTCAAGTAATTTACTCCATCCGTTTTCAACGGTTTACTATCCTCACGCTTATAACTTCGGTAAGGCACAACATCTTTGTAGGGTGCTTCCTTGTTCTCGTTAATGGCATGAATTCCACGGATTAAACCTTCTGTGATGTAGTAAACCTTTCCGTTTTCATCCACTTCTTCTAAATACACGTGAAAATTCCCGTCAGGACTTGTGGTTTCCACGTACAAATGAATGGTACCATGTCCGGTAATTTCTTGATTTTCAGTTAATGGAGCACTTTCGTACAACAACAATTTCTTATCTCTTTCTGCACGATCTGGATAAACGTTTTGTGTTTTCAATTCTCCTATCAAGGAAACCCATCGCGAAAAACGACCTGTACCAACCGTTGTATCAACCACATAAATATCTTTTGTATCGGAAACCTCAGGTGCTTTTGTACTCAAGCTGTTTTTATCACTGAAATAAAAGGCTTGATTCTCTGCTTTCGGCGGCCAAGATGCTGTGTTTTTCCATTTCTCTTCTGTCATTGTAAAATAATGAATTCGCGGTTCATTGTAAAGTCCATTGTCAATTCCTTTTAGGTGATAATCAAAGAATTTTAAGAACTCGCCAACGTGGCTAAATCCAGCTTTACAAGGACTTTCAGGCGAACAATTAAAATTCCCACCGTGTTCCCATGGTCCAATTGTAAGTTTATTTTTTGGGTTGGTGTAATTCAAAAATTTACGAATTGAAGCATACTGATAAGAACCATCAAACCAACCCGAATATAGATAAATTGCCGCACCACTTCCATTGATTTGTTCGTTGTAGCTAAACGGACTAAAAACATCACCATTCTTCGCCGCACCACTAGGGGGTGTATCATCGCGAAAATTTACACCTTTTGCTGTATTGGCAACACTTTGATTGTTTTTATGGTCGCGGATTGCAGCACGAAAAACACGATTTTTTCTCTTAACTTTTACTCTTCGAACTCCTTTCACTAAAATCCTCGCTAGAATACCTTTTCTGGGAATTTTATCAGCATCAAGTCGTGAGTTGTACATTCCCCACTTGTTTACAAAATGCTTGTGGAAAATCCCGCCAGGAAAAGAAATATCGCGATAAACATCGTATAAACTATACAAATCGATAATTGCCTTTACATTGGGATGTTGGTTCACCAAAAGAAAATTTGCAGTTGTTCCACTGTAAGAAGCTCCCATACTGCCCACAATTTGATTGCTCCATTCTTGCTTAATAATCCAATCCACAATTTCCGCTCCGTCTTTTGTCTCGTTTTCGTGCCAAGGATGCGGACGACTTCCGAAAGATGCACCCGAACCACGAGCATCAACATTTACAATGGCATAACCGCAAAACACAAATTCCTTGATTGCCTTTCCCATCGTTCCTAGCAGTCCATCAGAAAACCATTTAAAAGGCCAACGCAATTCAGGAGAACGCCAGTATCGGGTTTGATGAAGGATTGTTGGAATTTTCGTCCCTTTTTTCAATCCTTTTGGTAGATAAACATCTACTGCAATTTTCACCCCGTCGCGCATGGTTACGTAATGCGTTTGAATGGTTATGTCCGAGTAGATTTTCTGTGAGGCATAATTGTAAGGCGCCGGACTTGAAATTGCTACATCTGTTGGCGCATGAATTGTTGATTTTTGAGCTAAAACATTGAGACTAGTGGAAAAAAGAAGTAAAGCAAGACAACAAAGACTGCGTTTTGATAGCGTTAAAAAAAAGCGCATAAAAGGGGAAAATTAAGGTTAGAATAAAGATTCTCCTAAATTAATAAGTTATTGCCCAACTCTGAACTTGTAACCAAAAATTCTACTTCAAAATTCGTTGTAGTTCTTTCCGAACAACTTTTGACTCTTTGAGAAAAGTGAGAATCATAAAATCGTGTGGTAATTTAGGGTACAAAAACAAATGATTGCTTTTATTTGAACTTGTAAGCTTTTGATGCAGCAATTCACAATCAGGAAATAAAATATCATGAGTACCAACGAAGGTATATATGGTCGGAAGCTCAGAAAAATTTCCGTAAATCGGAGAAGCAGTTGGAGCGTTCAAATCTCCTTTTGACCACTGCTCGCCAAGTTTACGCAATGGACTGACGGACAGTGTCACATCATTTTTTGCCATTGGTTGAATGTTGGGGTTCATTAAAGAAACATCCAGCCATGGTGCAAGAAGAATCAGTGCTGAGGGCACTTTAACATTAGTTTTCGATAATTGCTGAGTAAGCGAAAGTGCTAGTCCTCCCCCAGCAGAATCACCCATCAAAAAATATTCTTCCGTTTTAATGATTCCTGATACAAGTAAATTTTCCATGAATTTTAGGGCGTCATCAGCTGTGTAATTAGGAAGCAAAGGATAATCAACGACTAAAATTCGAATGTTGTTTTCCAGACAAATTGTCTTCACAAATTGCCAATGCGGGCGAAATATATTGTGAACATAAGCTCCACCGTGTAGGAATACAATTGTCTTTTTTGGCGTTGTTTTTTTGGGAGAAATTTCGAAAATTTTCCGCCCTGAAAACACTTTTTCATCAATAAGAACTTGGCTTTTAACTGATAAAGGAATTTTAGCAGGTTTTTCCTCTTTAAAATTTTTATCCATTTTCAAAACTTTTTCCTTGTTGACAAAAAGACGTGCGCCACCTTTTAACATTTTCATGGTGAAGCTTTCTTTTTCTAAGTAAATATGCGTTGAAAAAGAATGAAATTTCTGTGCCTCATAAATGGAGACAATTGATATAAAAACCAGAAAAACAAATAAATGCAGAAATCTCATTTTTTAAAGTTGGTTTTAAAATCAATCGTCTTTGTGGAAAATACCGCTATACCGCTTGATTCCTTTCATCGTAATTCCGAAAAGAAATATTAGACCAGCAGAAAAAATGAGTTCATCACTGGGTAGAATTGTGTTGTTGATTAAACAAAACTTCGTAACAGCAATAAACCAAAATGTACTCAATGTTGAAATCATTCCTGGGTATTCATTTTTTGTAGCAATTCTCCACGACCAAGATTTTCCCGAAGATTTATAGTTCAACCATTTTGGAAAAAAAGCAGGAACATTTTCTGACCAGTCTAAATAGGCTTGCCCAAACTTGGTTCTTAAAAAATTTTCTTCAGTAAACATTATTTTCTCGTAGTACCAGAGATATGAAAATAGAACCAAAATACCAAACCAAAAATGTCCCAGAAAAATGACCAACCCGATCCAAATCAAGAAATTCCCAAAATAGAGAGGGTGTCGAACTATTGAATACATGTCCAACGTATTCAGTTGAGCAGCAACTTGATGGCTTCTGTTTCTTCCCGATGATTGAAGGTGTCGTCTTCCAACAGTTAAAACACGAAAAAAATGACCTGAAAATGTAAAAACAGCAGCAATTATAAAAAGGATGGAATTTGTTTGATTTGGAATTTTTTTGAAATAATCCATCTCAAAATACAAAAGCGGAATAGCAAGAAAAACAAAAATCAAAGGAATGTGACCGCGCCAACGGAATAAAAATTGACCGTTTTTCTCAAATGATTCCAATAATGCCATGTCTTTTAATTAATTCCAGATGATATAAAAACAAATTTAAGGTTAAAATCAGCGTAAGCAAGTTATGAACTTGAGTTCAATTTATTAAAATTGAATTGAATGCCACCCTGCTTAGCGGTAAGAATGTTCAGAAACAATAACCAAAAAGTAGTACCGATGGTAATTTCAATTTCAGAATCGCAGGCAGTTAATAAATAATTTTGAGAATGTTATCATTCTATTCGTTTCAACCGAAAATTGACATTAATTTCTAAACACTCTTTGATTTCGTAGACCGAGAAATACATGAACCCGTCTATGAAGAGGCTTAAACTTCGAAAAGCTCGTCGTTTAACAACGACTACTTTTTTTAGCATCAATTCACTCAAATGCAAGCATTTGGTTCATTTATGCCAAAAAAAAAAGCTGGCTTAATAGCCAGCTTTTCTATTTTGCGGAGAGTGAGGGATTATTTCATGAACCCGTTTAGGGGGAGGCTTAAACTTCGAAAAGCTCGTCGTTTAACAACGACTACTTTTTTTTTTAGCATCAATTCACTCAAATGCAAGCATTTGGTTCATTTATGCCAAAAAAAAAAGCTGGCTTAATAGCCAGCTTTTCTATTTTGCGGAGAGTGAGGGATTCGAACCCCCGGAACCTCGCGGTTCAACGGTTTTCAAGA
>CAZWSY010000107.1:0-8088 GCA_964636775.1 uncultured Lishizhenia sp. | reverse complement strand
AGTACGCAGCATAATTTTTTTTCAGTTTTTGCTTGTTTAAGTCATAGAATACGGATTAAAATTTTAGCGACAAGGAAGAGTTTGTCAGTCCGCCGCGGCGGAGGGACTTTTAGGAGTAGACTCAGGATTTTTGGGTGTAATTTTGTGAATATCAAAAAATCATCATGAAATCAAAGAAAGAAACTGCACTACACCGACTCATTTTGGGCAATCAACGCGAGGAACAGAAGAAGCAAGGTTTCTTTGATGGCCGCTTTGTTCAACGAACTGAAGAACTTAAAAAACGCTACAAACGAAACCCAAAACACAAGGGCAAATCGGAAGAATAATCACCTTACGCCCGCCATATAGCCTACAAACTTTATCTTTGCCCGAATGGGTATAGTGCAAAAAGACGCTTTTCGGACGAGTATTCTCTCCTTTTTTGGTTTGTCCTTAGGATATGTCAACAAAGCGGTTCTTTTCATTTTGTTGCTCACACAAGAACAAGTTGGTCTGGTCAACTTAATTTTAACTGTTGGTTTGCTGTTCGGTCAACTTTCGAATCTCGGAACAATTTATTCCGCCTGGCGTTTTTTTCCGTTTTTCCGAAATGAAGACAAAAGACATTACGGTTTTTTGTTGATGAATGTGCTGCTTGTATTATTCGGAATTTCCGTTTTTTCCCTAATTGCCTGGCTTTTTCAAGGCCCAATAGTGAAGTTTTACAGCGCCCGCTCGGATTTATTTGTGGACTACTATTTTTGGATTATTCCTATTGGAATTGCCAACGTTTTTTTCTTGCTTTTCGAAAGTTATCTGCGTGGACTTTTCCAAAATGTACTTCCTGTTTTTCTGAATGAAATAGTATTGCGCATTTTAGTAACCGCAATGTTGGGTGCACTCGGAATGAAATGGATTGATTTCAACCAATTTTTCATTTTACATGCATTGGTTTATTTTATTCCATGTACGATTTTACTTATCTACCTTGTTCAACAGAAAGAATTACATTTTTCAATCAGCTCCATTACTGTCCCCAAAAGATTTCGACGCATTTTATTGAATTTCAGCTTAATAAGTTATGTAAATACACTTGCTACTATGTTTGTAATCTCCTTAGATGCTATGATGATTGCGGCATTTTTAGGTTTGTCAGCAACAGGAGTTTACACCACAATCATTTATTTATCAAGTGCTTTAATGGTTCCCTATCGTTCGATGGTTCGGGTGAGTTCTCCGTTGGTTGCAAAATATTGGAAAGAGAGAAATTACGCTGAAATGCAAAAACTTTATCAAAAAACTTCATCAGTTGGATTGCTCACAGGCTTACTTGGATTTCTAGTTATCTTACTACCAATCAATGAGTTATTTTCATTTATTCCCGATTACATTTCTGGAATACCTGTTTTTATCATTTTAATGGTTGGACGTTTGACGGATATGTATTGCGGCATTAATGGAATCATTTTCTCCACTTCTAAAAAATACCGCAATGATCTACTATTTACGGTAATACTTTGTTCATTAGTTTTCATTCTCAATTATTGGCTCATTCCAATTCTAGGTATTTCAGGAGCTGCCATTTCAACGAGTTTTGCTTACTTATTCTATAATGTTGCAAGGAGCCTTTACGTTTATAAGCTGTTCAAACTTTCCCCTTTTCACCCCAATCAATTCAAAATTATTGGTTTGTTTATTTTGTTTTTAGGAACATTTTATCTTGTTGATCACTTGGAAGTATGGCAGAATTTTCCAAGACTTGTAACTATTGTGGTGAAGGAATTGTTTCTTTTAGTGGGATTTGTTCTTCCTATTTTGTTTCTGAATTTAGAACCCGAAATAAATAATTTTTTAAAAAGTAAATTATCGAAGTTTGCTTTTTTCAAAAGAAGTAAAGAATCCTAACGTTATGAACAAAAACAACATCATGAGATTCATTTTTTCGATTGCGCTATTTTACGGACTTTTTGTTCAAGCACAGAAAGTTAACCCACATGACGATTCATTCACGTTCGAATTGGGACTTCCAAATGCTTTCTCAAACAAACCCTTTAAAAGTATAATGCAAGGATTGGTAAGCGCAACACCGAGCTATCAATACCGCACTCCAAGTGGATTTGCTTACGGTTTTGGTTTGCAATACACCTATTTCGCCATTAATGAATTTCGTTTACCATCAAAAGTTTACGGAGGAATGCATACAGGAACTGCATTCATCAAGCTTGGGTATGAAAAGTTTTTCACCGAAATCATTGGAATTGACGCGGGATTAAGAGCCGGATATGTACAGAGTTATATGCGAAGTGACGCTTTATTGACAAACAATAATGAACGTTTTAGAATGACCCAAGCCACATACTTTGAACCAACAGTTTCCTTTGTAATGGCGGTTGATGTGAATTCATCTTACAGATTTACAGTTGGTTATCCTATTTATGGATTCAACTTTACACCTGGCATGATTGGTCTCTCCGAAAATTTAGGATATGACCCAGCTGATTTCACTAAGGTTAGTAGCTTTTTAACAGTGGGATTCGGTTGGAGCTATTATTTCAATGGTAAAAAAAGTCAAGGTGGTGGAGGCGGTGATGATGATGGTTGGTGAAAAAATAAACCAATTCATCTTTTAATTTAGCGAAGCACTTTTATTTCGAGGAAGGTTAGAAATAACCTGAAAATTTTCAATGAAATCTCAAGGGTAAGTGAGAGGGATTGCACCAATACGGCTTTCTAGGGGACATTTTGTTTTTCTTTTGGTAAAATGAAAACGTTCAAACCTTCGCTATCCCATTTAAGAAAATTCAACCTTTTTTCTAATTCACTTAATTCTTTCCTTACATTTGCACCGCTGATTCGGTTTTAAAACTTCAAGTAGTTTAAAGAAAACCAACGTCAGCATTGAAAAGCAAAGGGGAACAATGTGTGAATCATTGGCTGTTGCGCAACTGTAATTCCGTTTTTCGGAGGAGCCAGATCGCCTTACTTTTCAATTAGTGGCGTACTTTCCTTCGCAAAAAAGGAGTGCACACAATGGTTTGGGTTAGTTTCCATTCATGGATTCTAATTCATTTTGTTGTTCGTGTTTGATTTTTTTGCCAAGGAACAACAAAATTTAAATGGCATTTAAACGTAGTTTAATTCTTGGTTTTAGCTTGATTTTCATCGCAGTATTCGCGTATGGACAGCAAGATACTTTTCAAGAATTACCTGAATTCAATCTCCGTTACGGTTCATTTAGAAAAAATAGCTCAACATTTACTTGGCAGGTTGACAGCAGCACGCTATCTCGATTTAAAACGCTTTCACTTGCACAACTTTTACAACAAGAAAGTGGAATCTTCATCAAAAATTATAGCCCGGGTTCTTTGGCAACAAGTTCTTTACGAGGTGGTTCAGCACAACATACTGCAACGCTTTGGAATGGCTTTCAAATCACCTCTCCAATGCTCGGACAAATTGACTTTTCACTTTTACCGGTAGGCATTTTCCAACAAATTCAAGTTGAACACGGAGAAGGAAGTGCGCTTTGGGGAAGTGGTGCAGTTGCAGGTACGATACACCTCAACAATCAAGCTCGTTTTAACCAAGGAATAAGTTTAAGTATTGGTGGAAGTGGAGGTAGTTTTAATACTAACAATCAAAATATTGGAATAAATTACAGTGATTCCAACTACGCACTACAATTTGACTGTTACAGACAATTCAGCGAGAATAATTTTCTTTTTCAAGATCCTTTTTCTTCCAGTGAAAGAAGAATGAACCACGCAAAATTCAATGTACTTGGCACCATGTTGAATCAAAGTTTTAAGTGGCGTAAATCCATTTTAAGCTTAAGAATATGGTCACAACTTGCCAACCGAGAAATCCCGCCAACCTTGATGGAAAGTACAGCCGAAGCCACACAAAAAGACCAAGCACATCGCTTTGCATTGGAACATTTCTATCAGAACAAAAAGTGGAAAAGTAATTCCAGACTGGGATTTTTTACTGAAAACCTTGATTTCCGTCAACACCACAACGCAAATTCTTCTTTAAGTCAAACGCAAAGTTTACTTTCAGAAACGGATTGGAAATTTAAGCTTCTTAAGAACCTAGAACTACAATTCGGCGCACATTCAACATTGGCTTTTGCTGAAAGTAACGGATACGAAAATTTAAAATCACAACTCCGATTCGCCGTATTTTATGGAATTTCTCACCAATTCAAACATTGGTGGCAACAACAATTTTTTGTTCGCAAGGAATGGGTGGATAATATTCATGTTCCCCTCACCTACTCTTACGGAAGTACTTTTCAAATCCATAAACACCTCTCTATCAAAGCAAATGCAGCTTACTTATTCCGAGTCCCTACGCTTAACGATAGGTTTTGGTCGCCAGGTGGAAATCCTGATTTAAAGCCAGAAAAAGGGCATTCTATAGATTTTGGTTTGTACTATCAACTCAAAGAAAATAAAACTTGGTCTCAAAAACTGTCCGTTTGCGTTTATCACCGACGTTTACACGATTGGATTATTTGGTTGCCACAACAAACGTATTGGTCACCACAAAACTTGATGCAGGTTTGGAGTAGAGGATTGGAAATCAATCAATTTAGCGCTTTCCGAAAAGGTAATTGGTATTATGCACTTCAAAGCAACCTTTCACTTTCCTATTCAACAAATGAAAAAGCAAAGATGGAAAATGACGCTTCTTTGCACAAACAACTTATTTATACACCTGTCCTTCAATACAATATCGGCTTTACACTTGCTTGGAAATCATTGGAATTTTATTGGCAACAAGGATTTGTCGGTGAACGTTTCATTTCTACAGATAACACACATTCACTACCAGCTTTCCATCTATCCAACTTTAGAACAACCTGGAAATCAAAACTTAAAAACCAACCATTTCACCTATTTATTCAAGTGAATAATCTCTTTAATAATTCCTATCAAGTGATGGCAATGCGTCCAATGCCTTTGCGCCATTTTCAAATTGGTGGACAATTTAATCTGCAATTAATTAAAAATCAAAATAAAACAACATGAAAAAGCTAACTTTTACTTTAGTTTTAGGCTTGTTTGGGACTTCTTTTTTCCAAGCCCAAACCGTTTCAACACTTGAAGAACTAACACTTCCCGAGAACAGTTATTGGGACGGGTCGAGTAATCCTTCAGGAACAAGTTTCACCAACGGACACGTTATTTTCCCCAATTTCTATGAGCCTTCCTTTGGAGGATATTGGGCTGAAGGTTGGGCTTACAGTAACAAAAACGACAATACAACTCCAGGCTTTCTCAATTTATTCAGTGCGATAACAGCTGGAGGTGTTGATGGTTCGAGCAATTATGCGCTCGGGCAAGATGGCGCAATTTTAAATTTCACACCAGAAGCATTTATGGGTTCGATGCAAGGATTTTATGTGACCAATTCCACTTATGCGGCTTTGAGTATGCGTGACGGTGACGAGTACGCGAAAAAGTTTGGTGGAGCAGACGGTACCGACCCTGATTGGTTTAAATTGACCGTTACAGCATGGCTTTTCGGCTCACCAAAGGAGCAAACAGTTGAATTCTATTTGGCAGATTTTCGTTTTCCGGACAGCGACGACGATTATATTGTAACAGACTGGCGTTGGGTTGATTTAACGTCGATTGGAATTATGGACAGCCTTCAATTTGAATTGAGTTCTTCAGACAACGACCCTGAATTCGGCATGAATACACCAGCGTTTTTCTGTATCGACAATTTCACAACAATGGACGATGTTTGGAGCGTTAAGGAGCAAGTTGTCAATCCGTTTAAAGTTTTTCCTAATCCAGCAAACGAAACGCTTCACATTTCCTTGACCAATGCACCTGACAATCAAACTTTTATTCAAATCGTTGATTTAAACGGAAGATTGATAACACAAAACAAACTATCCAACACCTTTAATTCCATCAACTTAAACGAACTCAACAGTGGAACTTATTTCTTAAATTTCACCGACAACACTGGCGTTTACACCGAAAAATTCACAAAAAAATAAGATGCGTTTACTTGCTTTTGTTCTTTGCCTGCCACTGTTTTTGACTGCTCAATTCGCTCCCCCTGCTGGAGTGGAAGGAAGTAGCGCAATTCACAAAGACAGCTCTATTATTGTTTCTTGGGCTACCCATTGTGTGGTTGAACGTGGTTGGCAAGACATCAGCAATCCCGACTTGGGACAAGTAAATACAGGTGAAAACTGGATGGCAAATGGACTTGCTGGAGCAAATGGAGTTGTTAGTTTAGGTGATGGAGGAAGCGCTTTAATTGGTTTTGAACGTTCAATTATCAACGGTCCAAGTTGGGATTTTGTGATATTTGAAAACGGATTTTCCGACACTTTTTTGGAATTGGCCTTTGTGGAAGTTAGTTCCGATGGGGAAAATTACTTTCGTTTCCCTGCATTCAGTCACACACAAACAAGCACACAAATTGATGCTTTTGGAGCAATCGATGCTCGACAAATACACAATTTAGCCGGAAAATACCGCGCTCTTTGGGGTACTCCTTTCGATTTGGACGAACTTCCGAACAATGAACTTTTGGACAAAAACAACATTACCCACCTTCGTCTTATCGATGTCGTTGGCAGTATTGACCCGATGTTTGCTAGTTTCGACAGCGAGGGAAACATCATCAACGATCCCTTCCCTACTCCATTTCCTTCCTCTGGATTTGACCTTGACGCTGTGGGAGTTATACATCAAGGACTTGCACAAATCACCGAAAATGAAACACTGAAAACTCAAGTTTACCCCAATCCTACAAACGACTTGATTTACATTCAAACGAATTTCAGTGAGTGCGAACTTTCAATTTTCGGGTTGGACGGACGAGTAATTTACAAATCCAACCTTGACCAAGAAATTTCGAGCCTACACCTTTCAAATATTTTATCGCATTCAGGCGTTTATGTTTTACGCTTTACCCACAAACTTGGTATTTCTGAAAAATTCATTCATTACGATGCACATTAAACTCCTAGGATTCGTTTCCATTTTACTCATCTTTGCCTGCGGAAAAGAAAAACCAAAACCTCAACCACCAGTTGAAGTAACTGAAAACAAAGTATTGATTACCAATGAAGGAAATTTTCTTTACGGAAACGCTTCCATCAGTATTTACAACAAAATTGAAGGAACGATAAGGCAGGATATTTTTTCAGATGTCAATCAAATTCCTTTGGGAGATGTGTGTCAATCGTTGTACGTTGGTGAAGGAAAGATTTACATTGTTGTGAATAATTCTGGGAAAGTTGAAGTGGTAAATAAAAATGACTTCAAAAAGGTTGGAACAATCGGAAACATGCAAAGTCCGCGCTACTTTTTACCAATTTCGGGGGAAAAAGCTTATGTGACTGAACTTTATCAAAATCAAATTCATGTTTTAAACCTTGCAAGCAATCAAAAAACGGGAAACATTCCGCTTCAAGGTTGGACTGAAAATTTGGAAAAAGTGGGGTCAAAAGTTTTTGTAACCAACAAAACGACCTCCAAAATCTACGTTATCAACAGCAATACCGATGCAATCGAAGACAGCTTGCAGCTTGCAAATGACCCCAATTCACTCGTAAAAGACAAAAACGGAAAACTTTGGGTGCTTTGCGGTGGCAGTTCCTCACTCAACCAAAATGCGGCACTTTACCGACTCAATCCAATGAACAATGTAGTCGAACTTGAAATCACCTTTCCGAACCTAAGTGACCGACCTTCAAAACTTACGTTAAACGGTGGTGGCGACACGCTCTACTTCTATAAAAATGGTGTTTTCCGATTTCCGATTTCAGCTCCTACCCTACCTGAAAGCCCTATTGTTCAAGCGTCTTGGGGAAATTTCTACGGACTTGGAATTGACCCAACAAACGGTGACATTTACATTTCCGATGCTTTAGATTTTGTTCAACGCGGACGTATTTCGCGTTACAAAAACAACGGAAACCTTCATTCCACTTTTCTTGCAGGAATTATTCCAGGTGGGTTTTATTTTCCTTGATTCAAGAATTTAATTACCTCCATTAAGTAAAATTTCCAAATCAACAATTACCTCACCGACTGTCTCAACACACTCGAAACTTTCGTTCCGTTTTCCACC
>CAZWSY010000106.1:0-8238 GCA_964636775.1 uncultured Lishizhenia sp. | reverse complement strand
TTGAAGTACATTGATTAGCATCTGACACTTGTATATCATAGCTGCCACTTAACAAAGTAGAAACTGTTGCAGTTGTCTGTGCACCAGGTTGCCAAAGGAAGTTGTAAGGGGCTGTACCACCAGTAACCGTAACTGTTCCCGACCCATTAGGGGTGTTACAATCTGCACCAACAATATTTGAAGTTCCAAGTGTCAAAGGCTCAGGTTGGGTTACAGGAACTTGAATTGTGTCCCGACATCCCTGAGCATCAATGGTAATAACTTGGTAAGTTGCAGCAGTCAGATTAGAAACAGTTGAACCAGTTAAATTTCCCGGTGACCATTGGTAGTTATATGGCGCTGTACCCCCAGTAGAACTTACCGTTACTGAGCCATTTGAACCTGCATTACAGCTAACATTTTGAATATTTGGTGTCGTAATGATGTCTGGACAAATGATTTCGGTACAAGGTTGTAAGCCTGCTGCACTGTTAATAAGTAAAACCGTACCTGCGTTATCAGTAACTCTTATTGGATATGAAGGTGGAAGTGCAGTTGTTCCTGTTGCAAAATTCACCCATTGAGCAGGAGTATTACAAGTTGTTGCTGGCTGCGCACCATTTAAGCACTGGGGTTGTACAAAGGGCGGTACTCCAGGCAACCAAGTATATCCACAAGCTTCACAAGTGGCTTGGTTTGTAATAGGAGTAGATGTTGGCGCTGTTTGATAAGCCCAAGTGTAAGGCTCAACACCATTGGAAACGGTTAAAGAGCCATTTTGCTCTATGCAGGCTTCTAAAGTTTGGCAAGGGCTGACAACGATTGTAATTGAATCTGCACCGCAAGCTAGGGTATAAACAATGGTGTGAGTTCCCACCCCAGCTGTAGCAGGATTGAATGATCCATTAGCGCTCATTCCAGGACCAGACCATGTACCACCAGCAGTTGCAGCGGTTAATGTTACTGGTGCAGCATTTTGACATTGTACATTTACAGGACAAATAGTAGCATCACAACAATTCGCAGCTAACGGAGCACAAGCTTGAGCCGCGAATACTTGAACACCACCTGTTCTTGTATTATTTGAAGAAGTTCCTGTTCCACCACAAGCTATAATTTCACCTCCTGAAGTTACATGAACATCATACACCCTAAAGGTTGTAGTATAAGTGGCTAGTTGTGTTAGGTTGGCATCGTATTTTACAACACCATTTCCTGTTCCAACATAAACATTACCGCAAGCATCCAAATCCAAACCGGTATTGCTAACTTGAAATTTACCAAGGGATGTAGTGGCATTACCACCTGGTATTGTTGCCGTTGCCACAATTGCACCGTTTTGTAACGATCTTTTATGAACTGCTGTTCCGTTTTGAGTGTAGAAAAACTGATTATTTGCTCGTAAAGCAGCAATTCCAGCATTATCATAGCGGAAATTCTCGCATTTATAACCGAGATTGTAGGTGGAGGTGTTTTTGAAAATAGAACTGTTGTTGTTCCCACACAAACTAAAATTTTGCGCAAAAGTTCCAATTGTATCTTGTGTCAAATAATAATAGCGTCCATTCGGTGCGGCAGAAATCGCCCTAACTTCTTGTACCGTAGGAGGAATTGCTGTTGCACTACCCGAAGCTAAATTTTGAGAAGCAAGAACTGCACCTGTATTGGTGTTAATGTTGTAAACCGTTGCCAATAGTGAAAGAGCAGAACCTCCTGTTCCACCAACAACTAACTGACTCTGGTCACAATTAAAGGTAATGGTCCAAAATTCTGCGTTTGATAATGCCCCTGTGGGACTTGCATTATTCCATTGAAGGGCTGCCGAAGTATTTATTTTTTGAATTTGCGCGGTTGAACCAGCGGTAATGTATGTGTTACCTGCTACATCCGTGGCAAAAGTTCCAAGCCAAACGTTACTCGTGTCATAAGGCGTGTTATAAGTCCATTTTAGATTTCCGGTTGGGTCGTATTTCAAAACCTGCATCGGCATAATTCCACCGAGAATGTAAACGTTGCCTGCGCCATCTCTTTCACACTCCCAAACAATGTCCCAGTTGGTGTTGAAGTTAGGAGTTTGTGTCCAAGGGTCAATAATTAGAGTTTTCTTTTTATCGTAATTCCCAACTTCAAATTGAATGGTTTTTTCATTTAGTTGTCGGAATTTTGACGGTACTATTTGACTATCCGCAAACTCATAAAATGAAACAGGTTCGTGATCTGTAATATCGCCGAATTTTGTTGGAATTTTGATTTTCCCATTTTCCAAACGAATATTTCTATCGAATAAAAACTTCACCTTTGAGATGTCAGCACCAGGGTGAACTGTTAATGCATATTTAATTCCTTCAAGCGGATGAACAGTATAGGTTACATCAATTTTTGGATAAATATTGTAATAGGTGATTTTATTGAAGCCTCTTACATTAGTTACGTTTTTCACTTCATTTTTTGCATTTGAAAAGCTGTAACTGTGATAGTCTGGAGTAACATCCTCACCTTTTAATGTTGCTTTAGACGCTCCGTCGAATTGCATGTTAACCACATCTGAACTGAAATGAAACTTCCCGACCAAACGCTCCCATTGCTTATGTTTCTCAGGACTATTTACATGAATGGATGATGCCAACTTTTCCCTTTCTTCACGTGGAATTTTTTTTGTTTCCAAAAAATAGTATTGAACTCCTGTAGTACCAAAAAATACCCGCGTTTCACCGAAATCAGCAGCATATTTTATCTCTCCAATTGAAGAATTAGAGAATTGATCAAATTGACCTTTATTCTCTACAAAAACTTTTCGAGAGCCAAAATTCGCTTTCCACCCACCTTGGGCGAAAGTTGCAAATTGAAGGAGAACTAAAAGACCAATAGCAAAGTGCTTATTTTTCAACATATTATCGAATTAAGTGAAAGAAGGTTTGTCCAGAAATTTCTTGATTTCCATAACCATAAACCTTGTATTTTATAAAATAAACTCCATCAGAATGTTCTTTACCGTTATCGTTTTTACCATCCCAAAAATCAGTAACCTTTGTAAATTCTTTAACAACATTTCCCCATCTGTTTACAATGGTAGCCTCAATACCTGTTGCATTGCGCATGATGAGTTGATAACCATCGTTAACTGAATTTCCATTTGGGGTAAAAACATTTGGCACCTCAACAGATAAATAAGGAATCACAACAATAGTTTCTGTCCAAATCGTACTACAAATTCCATTGGTTGCAATCATTTCAACATAAAAAGTATCTTCGGTGAAATAAGTGGTTGTAACAGGGGGATTTAGCGTTGAAGTTTGTCCGTTCAAACCGTTTCCGAAATTCCATAAAAAGGATGTTCCGTTTGTACTTTGGTTCGAGAAAGAAACCTCTAATGGTGCAAAACCTGAACTCGGACTAGCTGTTGCAGCGGCTTGCGGAATTGGCAAAACAGTTTGTGTTACCTGTACAGAATCCACACACCCATTTGCATCGGTAACTTTTAAAGTGTAGGTTGCTGTATTTGGTGGAGTTGGAGTAATATCTTGAACCGCTAAAACATTATTCCATAGGTAAGAGTAAGGCGGCGTACCACCATCTGCAAAACCTTGAAGGAGAATTTGAGTTCCTCGACAAATGGTTTCTGTTGGAGATGTTGAGGCAATAAGTTCTGTTGGCTGAGTAAGGATTACGTGTACCGTATCAATACAATTGTTTGCATCCCTAACAGAAATGATAAAAGTATCAGCTAATAATCCTGAATAGGTGGTATTTGTTCCTTGTGTAACATTATCTAGGAAAAACTCATAAGGTGTTGGACCAACCGATGCTGCAACTTGAATTTCTCCATTAGAATTACCGTAACAATCTATATTCTGCGTTCCTGTTACATTTAGGGTAATTGTAGGATCCATTGACACTGTAATTTCTATGGTATCTGTGCATCCATTACCATCTTTAACAATTGTTGGATAGGTCCCCGCAAGAACGTCATTGAAATTACCACTCATTTGTTCATTCGTAAACCCATCAATCGAATAAGAATAAGGAAGAACTCCTCCGAAAGCAGATGAGAAAATTTTTCCATTAGGCAAATTACAACTCGAATTAAAAGTTCCATCTGCTTGAATATTGAGTTCAGTTGGTTGTGTTATTGTTGCGGATAAAGGAAACTCACACCCTTCACTGTCCTTTACCGTAATGCTAAAACTTCCTACACCAAGGTTTGTAAACGAGGTAGAGGATTGTGGAGTTCCTGAATTTAAAATAAACGAATAGGGTGGATTTCCTAAGTTCGCTTGCACATTGATTTCTCCAGTCAAATCTCCAAAACATAAAGGATTTATGATATTCGTAATTGAAGCCGTTAATGTTGAGTTATCCGTTACTTCGGCGGTATGTTGTGCCAAACATCCCATAGTGTCTCTTGCATAATAGGTATAACTTCCTGTTGGTAACCCAGAAAATGAAGTAACATCATTAAACAAGTTACCGTCTGATGAAAACTCAACGTCTCCGTATCCTCCAGTTAATTGCAAATCAACCCCTCCATTACTTTGCCCACAAATGGAGGGTGTAATGTTCGATGTCAAAACCATTGTTCCTGGAGAAGGATAAAGTCTTTTGGTATCTTCAATAACAAAAGGAATGTCTGAACCACAAGGTGTGAACGAAAATCTAGCGACATAATCCGTTATGCCGTCTGGACATACGTCAATTGTATCACTTGTCCCAATTACTACACCGTCTTTTAACCATTCCAAGGAATGTAAAGGTGCACCTGCTGGCTTGAATCTCCAGGCTTCTGGTGTTGTAACATCCCATGTTGGGTTTGAATTTCTGTCAGGAGCTACCAAACCACCTTGAGATTGATTGATTTTCTGAATCCCTATAACGGCGCGTCCGCCATTCCATCCGTTACAAGTAGATTTATTTTGTACATAAACATCAATATAATTGGTTCCTTCATTGAGTACCATCATGTGTGTACTTTTCAATGAGGTACAACTAAAATGACATAATTCATTAAAAGAAACTATAAATTGTCGGCACGGCGCTGTACCTATTAAATACCATCGAATAGAACCACAAACGGATGGGTCAATATCGTGATACACTCCTAAAACGTGACCAGCATTATTTATACCCGAGGTTGGAGTTAAGCTCGCGGAAAATGACCAAGGATGTGAACCTCCAGGAAGTGTTGGATTGAAGAGAATCGCACCATTGGAACCAATTTTACAGGTAGTAAATGTTTGACCATAATAACAAAATGGAAAGGGCAACGTAATTATTGGACTCCAAACGTCATCTGTATTTACCGATACAGCAGTACCTCCCGGTTGGTTGTAAGGAATTGGTGGAAAATGTGGTAAAGAATCAACTGTGTAACTTGTAGTTTCCCTGATTTCCAAATAACTAGCGCTAATTTGAGTACAAGGATTTTCACATGGATACATTACATCTGGTCCCGCGTCAATAATCGGACAGTATAGGTTACCTACGTTCTGTGCGTTATTAAAAAAAGGGATAAAAATTACAGATAGGAAAAAACCTACTTTTTTTAATTTGTTCATAGTTGAATGACTGACGGTTTACTTTCAATTTTTGTTGCACAAATATACTTTATTTAAAAAGTTTGTAAAGCCTAGATTAATTAAGGTCTTCAATTCTATCAAACACAAATCTTTCCACACGATGTTTTTAACCCTAACTTTGTCCAAATTTTAGTGATGGATTCACCTACTTCAAAAATTAAATACCTAGGAAACCTTAGAACGGAGTGCGAGCATTTACAATCGGGAACTAAAATCCTTACAGATGCGCCGACAGACAATAAAGGCAAAGGTGAAGCTTTTTCCCCTACGGATTTGGTGGCTACATCTTTAGCCTCGTGCATGATTACCATTATGGTAATTTATTGTCAAGAACACGGGTTAGAACTGATTCACGCGGAAGCAACCGTTCAAAAAATCATGGCTAGTGCTCCAAGAAGAATTGCAAAAGTGCTTGTGGAAATTGATTTGAGCGGAAACAATTGGACTGAACAAGAATATCAGAAAGTTAAAAAAGCTGGACTGGCTTGTCCGGTTGCAAAAACTTTGGACGGAAACGTGGAGTTGGAATTTATATTTATCAATGAGTAAAATGGAAAAAAAACAAGGTCATCGCAAAGAGCGCACCGACATTATTTTTGGTTTACACGCTGTAGTTGAAGCTATTCGCGCTAATCGTGAAATCAATAAAATCATCATTCAAAAAGGAATCAACAAAGAAACTTTCCTCCAACTTCGCGATGAGCTGAAAGGAAAAGATTTGTTTTTACAATATGTTCCTGTTCAAAAGTTGGATTCAATTACGGACGGAAACCACCAGGGTGTTATCGCCTTCATTACACCAATCACCTATCAAAACGCTGAAAGTTTGACCGACCAATGGCTAGAAGAAGGAAAAAAGTTCTCGTTTTTAGTTTTGGATAGAATTACCGACGTTAGAAATTTTGGTGCAATTGCACGAACAGCTGAATGTCAAGGAATTGATGCAATAATTATCCCTTCAAAAGGCTCAGCTTTGGTTTCTGCGGATGCCATAAAAACTTCCGCTGGTGCATTAAACCGAATTCCTGTTTGTAAAACAGACGATTTAAAAAACACCTTGTTCTACCTTCAACAATCGGGGGTTCGACTTGTATCTTGCACCGAGAAAGGAAATGTTGCGCTTTACGAATGTAATTTGAGAGGTAATGTTGCCATGATTTTTGGTTCAGAAGAAGACGGAATCACCAATGATTTACTGAACATGTCGGACGTAAAGACCAAAATCCCGATGAAAGGACAAGTTGCTTCCTTAAACGTTGGCGTTGCAGTAGGTATGGTACTTTATGAAAAAACAAGACAAGAATTGTATGGGTAAAATAACGTTGATTGTTTTCATGTTGCCATTTCTTGTTTTCGGACAATTGAAAGGGAAAATGCGCCATCTCCCGGGTACCTGGGTTTACAAAGAAGGAAGCGGAAAAGAGGTTTGGGTTCAGGAAAAAGATTATGTGGTGGGTTCAGGGTATCGTTTTACGAAATTTGGTGATTCGGTGAAAGTGGAAGATTTGCGCATTCAAAATGTGAATGGCGTGATAACTTACACCTACACAAAAGTTGTCAACCATCAAAACAAAGGAAAATTGGTATTTGTGTCAAAAAATAAAAAGCTTGAATTTGTTAGCACTGAACCAGAAATGCCCATTCAAATCGCGTACAAATTCAGTTTAAACAAAAAGAAGCTGTTCATTATTTTTCAAACCAATCCAAGTACGAAAAAAGAAAAATTAACGCTTTTTAGGCAGTGATAAATAGGAAAGTCACAATTCCGAAATCACATCAAAACCTTTGAAACTTCCTGTTATTGCTAGTCCTGTAATTTTCGTTGTAATCTTTTTTTGTTTTAATTTAAGGGCTATTTCATTTATCGTCGCACCACTTCCAACGGCATCGTCTATGATAAGAACGTGATTGTAGCTTTTTTGTAGAGGCACAACAAACGTATTTCTTGCATTGGCAAGACGCTCAAAGATTTTAGAAAGTGCTTTTTGAGGGATAATAATTGGCGTTTTTATTTTATTTACCTTGACTTTTGGCAAGTTTATTTTCAAAAGCTTTTCAAGTTCGATCATTATCTGGATTTTTCTTGAAATCGTCGGTGGGACAAATACTACAGCGTCCACATTTTGTTCGTTGATGTAATTATAAAGCCGCTGTTTTATTTCTTCAGCAATTCGTTTCATTAACAATTTATTTTGCCCTTGTTTCGCATAGTGCATTAAGGTTCCCAAGTGCGTTTTCTCAAATCTTTCAATCGCATAAAAATCCAAATAATAAAGCGCGTCAACCCCAATTTCATCAATTCCAGTTGTATTTTTCAATTCCGAAAGTCCATCAATCATTCCGTTTTCATTGAAATACTCTAAGTATTTATTTCGCGTTTCAAGGTACTCGTCAATAGTTTTTGTTAACTGAAGTTGTTGCTTTTCACACCAATAATTCATTGCTTTCAATCCTTCCAAACAATTACCAAGCGGATCAATTAAAAGAAAATGTTGGTTTAAAAATTGTTCCTTTTCATAAGAAATGATTGGCGTTTCTTTTTCCGATTCTTTATGAATTAAGGAATAATAAACATGAGGTGCTTTTCCCAATTTTTGAATCTTTCCCTCCTCTTCAAGTTCACTTATCATGCGATGAACATATTGTCTTGAAGCACCCAAAAGCTCACTTAATTCATGTATAGAAA
>CAZWSY010000105.1:0-8302 GCA_964636775.1 uncultured Lishizhenia sp. | reverse complement strand
GATTTCAATAATCATTTCAACCCTTCGGTTTTTCTTTGGAGCTTCAAGTGTTTCATTAGTTTCTATTTGCTTTGTGTTAAAGCAACTTCTTGAGGATGTCAAAATTTTGAATTTTTATCATTCGTACTTATTCAAACTTCTTGTTTTCTTTTATGTAAATTTGTTTTATGAATCAATTGATTAGTGATAAAAATTCTGAAATAAAGGACATTTGTGAGAAACACTCAGTTGCTTCCTTGTTTATATATGGTTCGGCATTAAAAGAAAGTTTTAGTTCAACCAGTGATTTAGATTTTGCAGTTGAATTTAAAGATACGTTGACCCCATTAGAAATTGGAGAGGCTTTTTTTAATCTATTAAATGATTTAGAACAACTTTTCAATCGTAAAATTGACTTATTATCTTATCGAGTTGTTAAAAATCCGATTTTCAAAGCAGAGTTAGACAAAACCAAAAAAACACTTTATGCAGCAGCATAATGAACTAAAAAAGTACTGTTTGGATATTGAATCAATCATTATAGAGTTAGAGGAAATTATTTCTCACCGCAATTCAGATTTCTACGATTTTAATGCTGCCTTCATTTCAATTCGTGCTGTAGAAAGAGATTTAATGATTATTGGTGAGGCTATTGGTAAAATTTTGAAGTTAAATGAATCAGTTCAGATTTCGAGCGCAAAACAAATTGTTGGTTTAAGAAATATGATTGTTCATGCCTATGATGCCATTGACCCAGCTGTTCTTTGGAAAATTCTAATTAAAGACATTCCAGTTTTAAAAGCTGAAATTTCTAATTTGAAGAATTAGTAAAAATTCATAGGAAATTATATTACGCATCATATTCTTCAGCGTTCAATCTTCGCTGCTAACAAATAAATCACAGCCATTCTAATTGCGACACCGTTTTCAACCTGATTTAAAATAATGCTTTGCTTGGAATCGGCAACGTCACTCGTTATTTCTACCCCACGATTAATAGGACCAGGGTGCATTACCACAATTTCCTTGCTCAGATTATTGAGGATTTCTTTATTCAACCCGAATTGCATGGAATATTCACGCAAAGAAGGAAAATACTTTATGTCTTGTCTCTCCAACTGAATTCGAAGCATATTGGCAACATCACACCATTCCAATGCTTCAATGAGATTGTGGGAAACATTAACTCCTAATTCTTGAATATACTTTGGAATTAAAGTAGTCGGCCCACAAACCATTACTTCTGCGCCCAATTTTTGAAGACAATAAATATTTGAAAGAGCAACGCGAGAGTGTAAAATATCACCAACAATCACCACTTTTTTTCCAGCAACTTCACCTAATTTCTCGCGAATAGAAAAGGCATCTAAAAGAGCTTGAGTAGGGTGTTCGTGCGTTCCATCACCAGCATTTACAACTTTCGCTTTTATCTTTTTGGAAAGAAACAAAGCAGCTCCTGGATTTGGGTGACGCATCACGACCATATCCACTTTCATTGACAAAATGTTATTGACGGTATCCACTAAAGTTTCGCCTTTCTTTACCGAACTTCCTGCAGCAGAAAAATTGACAACATCAGCAGAAAGACGTTTTTGAGCCAATTCAAAGGAAAGACGAGTTCGTGTAGAATTTTCAAAGAAGACATTTGCAATTGTTATATCGCGGAGAGAAGGAACTTTTTTAATCGGTCGATTGATTACTTCTTTGAAACTATCTGCGGTGCGAAAAATTAATTCAATGTCCTCTTTAGTGAGGTCTTTAATGCCTGTAAGGTGATCTACACTTAAATTATCCATTATTCTCTTTTGTAAATAAAAGCACTTTATCTTCTCCCTCCAATCCTTTCCATTCCACGGAAACGCGTTCGGAAATCAAGGTATCTACTGTTTTACCAATATAATCAGCTTGAATGGGTAAATCTCTTCGGAAACGTCGATCTATCACAACCAATAATTCCACTTTCGCCGGACGACCAAAGGTCAGCAGAGCATCCAAGCCAGAGCGAATGGTACGTCCCGTGTATAGAACGTCGTCAATGAGTACAACTTTTTTGTTTTCTAAACTAAAATCAATATTGGTTACACTTGGAATTAGTGGTCGCTCACGGCGTCTGAAATCGTCACGATAAAAAGTAATATCTAGATTTCCACAAACTACAGAATGTCCTAAAATTTCCTCTAGAACATCTTTTAGTCGGGATAAAACATGGATTCCTCGAGGCTGTAAACCAACTAAAACAGTGTTTTTAAAATCATTATGAGATTCAATCAATTCATGAGCCAAACGCTTCAATGTGAGTTCGAGGTGTTGCGCATTGAGGATGACTTGTTTTTCCATTGCAACAAAGATAGTTTTTTGGATTTAAAAAGAATCACCTCGGTTGCGCAAGTAGTGTAATTCAAGAAATTTGTATATCAACTGAGTCTTTCAACTTTAATTGAAAGAAGAAAATGTATCAATTATTGGAAAGGATTTAAAATGAAATTTAGGCTATGTCCGTTACCAGATTATTTTTCTCTATCAATTTTCGAATATTGATAAGCGCATAACGCATTCTTCCCAACGCAGTATTAATGCTAATATTTTCAGCTTCAGCAATTTCTTTAAATGACATATCTTGAAAAATTCTCATTTGAACCATTTCTCTTTGAGATTTTGGTAAGTAGTCAATAAGTTGAAGCATTTGACTTTCTAATTCTTCGTAACATTTTGCTTGTAAATAGTTTTTTTCCTCAGCAGCCACTTTGTGAAAAATGGAATATTCTTCATCAAAGGAACTACTTTCAGAAATCAACCGAACTTTACTTTGGCGACGAAAATGATCAATTACTAAATTATGAGCGATACGCATTGCCCAAGGCAAAAACTTTCCTTCCTCATTGTAATTGCCAGATTTTAAGGTGTTTATTATTTTTACAAAGGTCTCTTGAAAAAGATCATTGGCTAAATTTCCATCTTTAATTTTCTGATAGATAAATCTAAAAATTCGATCCTTGTGACGTAAGAGTAAAGTCTCGAACGCTTTTTCATTTCCTGAAATGTACAACTGTATCAAACGGCAGTCGTTTTCTTCTTGTAATAGCATAATCTACTAATTGTGTCAGTAAAAATTCAACAGTTAGGTAGAAATTTGCTATAGGCCGTTTTAATTTAATTAGAATGCGAATGTAAAACTTTTTGAATAAATGAGCATAAAAGAAGAGGCAAAAAAAATCTTTCCTTGACTTTATTGAATATTTAAAAACCTTAATCCAATTTTAACACTCGAACTGAGGTTAAAAGTGTTCGGTGAATTTTTAATACCAGCGTAGGTTTCCAATTATATATTTAGATTTCATTTGAAACCTTTTGTGCATTATTATTCCCTAAGGAATTTTATGTGCGAAAAAAATGAATCTCATTTGGTATAATTCAAAAAAAAAGGTCGCCAACATGACGACCTTCATTTTTGAGATTTTATGAAATTTATTTCACCACAAATTGCATTGTTTTCGTAGTGTTCCCAGTATTCAATTTTACTAAGTACAATCCTGCCGCAAGTTTATCTGTATCATACGTAATAACGTTAGTTCCCTCTGCACCGAAGATTACCTGGTTGTGTAATTCTTTTCCAGATAAATCAGTAATTGTAAAATTCAATTTTTGCGCTGATACGAGTCCGAATTTTACGTTAACAACCTCATCTGTTGGGTTCGGGTAAAGCTCAACACCGTTCAATACGTCAATGTCATTAACTGATAATACGATGTTGTCATTTGGACCACCAGGATAGATATTGATGTTGTCCAAGAAGAAGTTGTTTCCATTGTCTCCTTCGAAACGGAACTTCATTCTGAAATTTTCAACAAAATAAGCGCTTGTTACATTCGTCATGTGTACTGTCGTCCAATCACTTTGCTGGGTTGGCTGCCATGATGTTGAAACTGCTTGGTTTGACAATTGGTTACCTGTTATTGTGCGTCTTTGAACCCAGTTAACACCACAATCATTAGAGATGAAAACTTTTAGTCCTTCATTGTTCGCAGAAGTTCTTTTTCTATAGGCGTAACGGAAACTTAATGTTACTGCCCCATTAGTAGGAATAACCGACAAATCGATTGGTGCGGAAGTTAATTCATCAACACTTCCTGCTGTTTGACCAAAATTCGTTAAACGAACACATTTTGAGCCGCTATGTCCAAAATTGGATTCTAGAGTAAAGGTGTTGTTGTTATTCACGTTAGTTACTTCCCAAGTAAACAAGTTTTCCAATGAAGAATAATCTTCGAAACCATCCCACCAAGGAGTTGTTCCTGGGTCAGGTAAAACGCGAATGAAGTTTGCTTTCGTTTCTGAATTGGATGAAGTTCCGTCTGTTGCAGTTAGTTTAACGCTATACATTCCGGCTTGGCTAAATGTAATTTGAGGGTTTTGAGAACTCGCATTTGTTCCAGCTGCAAAAGACCAACCTGTTGCAGGTGTTATTTCCCATGTCCAACCGTTCACCGCATTGTAGGATTCATCATTTAAGGTGATTGTTTCGTTTCTGCAAATGGTGTTTCTTGGACTAGAAAAATCGGCTTTACACAGAACCGGATTTCCGTTTGCACCCGTTAAATTAAGGTTCGCTTGTGTCCATAAATTGGAGCGTCCAGTGCTCGAAACCAATAATGCTGCTCTCATACGAGCAACTTGACCTGGCGTAAACATTTTCGAGCAATAGGAATAATCCATGTAGTTTTCAACATTGTCGCGGATATTGAAACCCCAATAGTCGTTATCCCCTTCACAGGTATTTGCATTGATATTACAAGATGTTACACCTATGCAATTTGGTGTGTCTTGAACAGCATCATCCGAACTACACGAAGAGGCATTACCAGGGTTGTTATTTGGTCCCCATGTATGATCCAAATTCAACCAATGCCCAACTTCATGAGTCAAAGTACGACTCGTTCCAACGGAACCCGTACCAATTGAGCCAGTATAGTTGTGCAACATCCAGATTCCATTACCCATTTGAGATGCACTCCATTGTGCTGGTTTGGTTGTATAGCCCGCTGCACCTCCAATGTCAGCGCAAACAAAAACGTTCAAATATCTATTTCCTGGCCAATTTCCTTGGAAAACATTGTTTCCGTTTCTAACAGCAGTAACCTGAGCATTTCCGTTGTCACCATCATAAGTTGCTGTAGATAAAGTTCTTGTGATTCCCTTGAAACAAGTTCCATCTGGAGCTTTTGTTGCCAAAACAAATTCAACTTCTACATCACTTGGCAAATCCTCAAAGTCAGGATGAACATTATTCGCGTCTTGATTTAATTTTCTTAAATCTCTGTTGAGAATATTCACAACATCAAAAACCTGTGCGTCACTTATATTTTCTGGTCCTCCGTTGTGTAAAATGTGGAAAACAATTGGAATCTTGTAAACAGTCCCTTTATTCACATCGCCTTTTTTCAAGGCTTGTTGTAATTCTTCTTCATCCTTTTTCATCATTTTGATGTACTCAGGGTTATTCATGAGTTCTTTTTGTTTTTTATGTTGATGACAATACTCAACAGTCTCACCTTCTCTCATGTTGGTTTTGTCCAACTCACGCATTTTTTGCCCCAAAGCGGAGAAAGCAAAAACTGAGGAAAAAAGTGCGATTTGAATTTTTTTAGTGTTCATAGCTAAAATTCTAGTTTGCGTTTAGGATGCTAAAAGTAATTAATTTTCAGTTTAAACAGTGTTAACACAATTTAGTTGATTGATTCAATAATCATTTAATTGATTTTTCGTTCTGATGTCGAACCTCTGTCCCTTCGTATAAAAATGTATTTTTGCTCTCTTTTTTGAAAAAAGGAATTTAGACCTTATAACTTCTAAAGAATTAATCATTTATGAGAATTGCTCTTGTCGGTTACGGAAAAATGGGAAAAGCAATTGAAGCGATTGCCATTGAACGTGGACACACAATTAGCCATCGTTTTGATGCACAGAATCCTTTTTTAAGTTCCAATATCAAACCCGAAGACACCGACATTGCAATAGAATTTACACAACCGAATTTGGCAGTAAGCCATATCGAATTTGCCTTGAAAGCGGGAATTCCGATTGTCGTGGGAACTACAGCATGGCAAAATTCGCTTGATGAAGTGCTTAAAATGGTGGAACAAACAAAGGGAAGTCTCCTGCATGCGAGTAATTTCAGTGTTGGTGTCAACTTGTTTTTTGCATTGAACGAAAAATTGGCTCAACTTATGTCCAACCAAAATTACGATGCCTCCATTCTTGAAATTCATCATTTACAGAAATTGGATGCACCAAGTGGTACTGCGGTAAGTTTGGCAAACGGAATTTTCAAAAATCACGCTAAATACTCCGCTTGGACTCTTAAAGAAGAAGTCGATGGCGATAAATGGGAGGACTTCGAAATTCCTATTTCTGCCGTGAGAACGGATGAAGTACCGGGAACCCACACCGTCACCTACACCTCCGAAATAGATTCCATTTCTATAACACATGAAGCTTTCAATAGAAAAGGCTTCGCGACTGGCGCTGTAATTGCTGCCGAATTTTTACTCCACAAGAAAGGAGCTTACACTATGTCTGACGTTTTAAATATTTGATAATATGCCGTTTATATATTTCTATCTCTTTTTATTGGTTCACCCTTACCTTGCTTTTTGGTGGAAGTCTTTCCCGAAAATGGGTAGGCAATCGTGGGAAGCATTAATTCCAATTTACAATTACGCTATCATCTTTAAGGTGACTTGCAAAAAGCCATTTTGGGCACTTTTACTGCTTATTCCAGGGGTTCATTTAGTGATGTGGATGGTTGCCAACGCGAGTTATTTACGTCGTTTTGGTTACTTTTCGTTTGCTGACAGTTTACAAGCCATCTTCTTTCCCTATTTACTTTCATACAAAGCAACCAAAGATGACGCAGTTTTTGGACCTGAAACAAATTGGTCAAATTCAAGAGATATTGAAATCAGAAAGTGGGCAGACCACATTGTACTCTTCCTTTGTTTGCCAGTAATTGGACACGTTTTAGTTTTGGGTACAGGCGCATTCCAACGTGAAAAACCAGGAGAAAAATCAAGGGTAAAAGAATGGGGTGATTCACTTTTATTTGCACTCGTTGCCGCAAGTATTATCAGAACGTACGTTTTCGAACCATTTCAAATTCCTACAGGTTCGATGGAAAAAACCTTGTTGGTTGGTGATTTTCTTTTTGTGAATAAACTGGCTTACGGTTCTAAAGTTCCGGTGACACCTTTGTCTTATCCTTTGGTTCACAACACTGTTCCTTTCATCAATCTTCAATCCTACACCACATTTGAAAAAGGAAAATACACACGTCTTCCAGGATTTGGAAAAGTTAAACGCTACGACGTGGTGGTTTTCAATTACCCGTCAGGAGACACAGCTGTGTATGACCCACGTATGCCCGACGGATTAATGGGACACGATTACCACGGAATTTTAAATGATGAAGCGTTTTATCAATATCAATCCAATGAAGAAGAACAGAATAAAGTAAATCAGTTAGTTAATTCTCTTAGAAATCAAGGGAAAACAAATGATCAAATTGATAGTATTTTAACTTTTCAAAGAGTAAACTATTTCATTCAAACCAATGCGAAATGGAAACAATTGGCTCGTGAAAAGTTGGCGAGAGGAGAATTTCCAGGAGAGCCAAACGGCATGACGCACGGCGGTTTGATTTATAGGCCTGTTGACAAAAGAGAAAATTACATCAAACGTTGTGTTGGCATCCCGGGTGATAAATTGAAAATTGAAGCTTCTGTTCTTTATGTGAATGGAAAGAAAGCAGAAGTTGCTGAATTCCAATGTTTACAATACGAGATTGAACGCGCAAAAATTACTTTTCCAAGTTCTGAAGAAATGTGTATGCGTTACGGTTTGGAGAATGCACCAGACGGAACGAGAATAGACTTCAACGACAGAAGCATGGATAAGTATGTTTTAACGCTTACAAAAGCTGAAAAACGACAAATTGAGAAAGACTTCAAAATCAATTTGTCAATTGTTCGCCAAAACCGTTATCCGGAAACGAATTATTCGCCAACAGCAAATGATTTATTAGCGAATGTAAGGGTGTTTCCTAAAGATTTTTACATCAACAACACTACAACCGATTTTCAAGAATTCACTGTTCCTGCTAAAGGAATGACCGTAAAAATTGACTCGAAAAACATTGCATGGTACAGACGCATAATTACAGCTTACGAAGGTCATAAATTGGAAGAAAAGAAAGACGGCATATACATTGACGGTAAAAAGGTAACAAGCTACACGTTCGCCATGAATTATTACTGGTTGATGGGAGATA
>CAZWSY010000104.1:0-8344 GCA_964636775.1 uncultured Lishizhenia sp. | reverse complement strand
CGACAGTTGGGTCTCCTGCGATAGCAAGAATTGTTTTTTTGATTTCGTCTTTGGTAGCCATTAGTTCTTCTTCAAAAGTAGGTCGAGTTGCTTGCGCTTTAGTTCAAGTAGTGAGGTTTGTTCCTCTGTGTTTTCTTCTGTTACCTGTGTCGGACTTAGTGAGTTCACCACAGTCTTGATTAGTTCTGCCTGAGACTCGGTTAGGTCTGCGCCTTCTTCTAGCTTTAGAACTGCGTCTGCTAGTTCGTCTGCGTCAACTGAAGCTCGCTTGGCTGCCTTGTCTAGTGAGCGAACCATTGCCTCGGTTGCGGCATAGGCAGGGAAAGCCACGATTGAAACCTCGAATAGGCGAACTGACTTTAGAGTTCTTTCGGTCATCTCGTTGTTCCAAGAGTCTTTCTGAACAGCGAATCCAAAGCTCATCTTGTTCAAATCTCCACGCTTTAGAAGCTCTGCCATATCACGACCATCAGAAGTATTTGGCAGGCTTGCTTCTACCCTGAGTCCTACTTCATCTTCCTGAAGTCTTAGAGTACCTGAGCGTGAGCTTGCTAGGACTCTGCCTGTGTCGTGATTTACAAGTAGCTTGACATCGTTGCGTGAGCGCAGTGATCGGCGGAACGCTCCCGGCTCGATTGTCTCAACAAATCCACCCAAGTCTTCTGATGGGCTGTTGAACTTAGCGGCGTAACCAACGAAGGTCATTCCATCGCCATCGGCTCTTAGTTCAAACTCAGCCTCGAAGTTTCTGGTTTCGTGCTTCATCTTTCCTCGTTCTTCCTCTGCCTCTAGTCTAGCGACTACGCCTTCTGCGTAAGCCTGTGCGCGTTGCGCTGTTCTCCGATTTGTTCCGCCACCCCATAGAGCCATAGCAACAACTCCGGGTGATGGATAGTTATCTGACGCAGGGTCGGCATCAGGTGAATCTAAATCTCCTAAGTGTCGAGCAATCCAAGCAGCAATGCGAACCCACTTGTCAGCGGATACTTGTCCGTCTGCCATCTGTCTTGCTTCGCGGATAGTGCGGTCAACTAAGCCGTCTCCACCTAAGCCTTCTGAATACCATTCCAAACCTCTGCGAGCAGAAGCTCTCATATAGGCAGGTGGGGTTAGGTCAACCTGTCGAACATCGTTATCTAAATCATCTTCTGGGTCATTATCGAAATCGCCGTCTTGTGGAGTGTCTGGGATTTCGTCAACATCAAGAGCTGTAATGCCAAGTTTCTTGAATCTAGCTCGATTGTCTGGATCATTGTCAATAGCCAGCATCACATTATAGGTTTCAAGCAAGAGCTTCGCTGCTTCTTCTTTGTAGGCTGGTGAGCTAATACTTGCGTCTGGCTTCATAATTAGGCGGTCATAGTCAATACCTAAAGTGTCAAGTTCGTTTAGTGTTGTGTCTCTTTCGCTGACTAAGCGAGCTGTAACAATAATGATTTCGGTATCGTCAAAGGTGTCTAGGTAATCTATTAGTTTTTGATTTGCCCTGCCACCAATAATTAGAGTTCCGTCAATGTCAACAATGATGGCTGGCTTACCATTAGCGTTTCTTTCTCCACCGGGTTCCATACCCTCTGCGATTGAGACAGCGACCATCTGGTCAATGGCATCTTGCTTAGTTGTGTGGCAACCAATAACTTCGCCGTCTTCCTTTTCGACAGCCCATCCGTTGCAGTCAGGGTTAGATTGAGAAATAAAATAAGGCATTAGCCCAACCTCGCATTTACTGTAATTGTGCCGCCGAGTGCTACGGCTGTTCCGTTGATTGTGATGCCTGCGGCATTGACATCTATTGCGACTGTCTGAGTTGGTGCGTCATAAGTCAGCGGTGATGTAGCTGTTACAACTCCCGAAGGGCCAGTTGCTCCAGTTGCTCCAGTTGGGCCTTGTGGCCCTTGTGGGCCAGTCTCTCCCTGTATTCCTTGTGGGCCTTGTGGGCCTGTGGGGCCAGCAGGGCCAGTAGCACCAGCAGGGCCAGTTTCCCCTTGTATTCCCTGAATACCTTGCGGCCCTTGTGGCCCTGTGTCGCCGGTGTCACCTTTGTCACCTTTATCGCCTTTCAATCCTTGTGGGCCTTGAATACCCTGTTCGCCTTGTGGCCCCTGTGGGCCTGTTGCACCTGTGGCTCCAGTTGCTCCAGTTAGACCTGTATCGCCCTTATCTCCCTTATCGCCCTTTAGCCCTTGAATACCTTGTGGGCCTTGCGGGCCAGTTGCACCAGTAGCACCTGTGTCACCCTTATCACCTTTGTCACCTTTAGGCAAAACAAAGTTTAGAGTTTGTGATGGGGCTGTGCCTGTAACTGAAACTTCGGGCGTTGCGCCGCTTGTGACTGTTCCGATTGAAAGAACTGTCGGTTGTCCTAAGACTGTTTCATTGACCCATAGGTTTGAGGTCGAGTCATAAACCAAAGACTGTCCGTCAGTTGGGTTAGATAGAGAGACATTGTGAAGCTCGTTTAGCTCATAGCCGTTCTGAATGTTGACGAACAAAACGCCGTTATTCTGATTGCGTCTAACGCAGTATCCAATGAACACTGCGTGATTCGGTGGGGTTGGGCGAGTTGAGGTTAGTCCACCGGGGACAGATGGAGATAGCCAGACTGCTGCGCCCTCTGTCAACGCGTTAGTGTCTAGCCCACGAACTAATCCGAAAGTTGTGGCAAAGCCCTTAGTTCCGCCTGAGATTGTTTCAGTCATAACGGCTAGGGTCTTTGAGCTTGAAGTCTCATTGTTGGCCTGTGCGTAAGCAACAAGTTTGTTCACGCCATCTGATCCTGTGACATAGACAGCTCGACCCTCTAGGCGTTGAGTGTTGTCGCTCGACTTGACTAGAACATAAAGTTCCTGCCCAATCTGCTGAGTTACATTGCCGTCCATTCCCAAGTCAAGAGTGCGCTCTGTGGCGTTCCAGCCCAAGCGTCCGGGTTGGATAGAAGGAACGGCGTTGATGTTGAACTGGATGTAGGCAGGCTCGGCGATAGCGGTTGCGCCAATGATGTTGTCAACTAGGGTTGCTTGATTCTCATTTACGACAGCGGAGAAAGTTCCACTCGTGATGATAGTTGCGGTGTTAGGTGCTGTTACATCTACAACCGCAGTCCCAGTATTGACAATGATTTCGGTCAACGAGTTACCTCTGGGTCAACTGTGAAATTACCTTCAAGCAGGCGAGTGACATAACCTCCCGAAGTAACAAGCTCTAGGTCATAGACATACTGACCTGATGGGATAGTTGCGGTGACTGTTGCGTGAGCATCAAGGATTATTGAGCCTGCTGTTCCGCCAAGAGTGATGCCGCTTCCAGAAGTCAAGCTAAGGACAGGGGTTAGAGAGTCATAACTTTCTCTTACCTGCATCCGTGCTGTGTAGCCTGTTAGGTTGACCGCCGTTCCGTTGGTCTGCCAAGTCAGGGCATAGTCAAAGCTTGCGCCTTGCCAGCAGTCGAGATTCAGAGTTGCAGGTGCTTGCATTAGTTCTCCTCATAGACAGAAGCAGGGTCAACAGGGTTTATCTGTGCGACCTGCTGAAGCTGAGTGCTTGGGACTCCCGTGTGTTCGATAGAAGGCAGGCCAAGAGCGTTTAGAACATCGCTTGGGGAATAGCCAACCTGAACCAACTTGGCAGCCATAGTGACGCGCTTGTCGGTTGCGACTAGATCAGCTGCGTCAATGTTGACATTCGATAGCGGAACTCTAAGGATGTCTCCGCCGTCAATCTTTGATAGGCCTTCTGCGACACGAGCGTCATTAGCGGTCAAGATACCTGCCTGAATGCCCTGTGAGTAGGCAGAGAAGCGTGACTGAACATCGCCTCTGAGTAGTGAGTTCATATTGAACTCTAGGAATGCACCGACTCCGTTTGGATAAACCTGAAGCAGGGTTGACAGTGTGTTCTCAATGATTGCGACATAAGGGCGCAGGGTGTGAGTGACGAACTCGATTTGAGTTGCTTCTACGCTGGAATAAGTGTTAGTTCCGGGCAGGTTCATCATATGGCTTGGGATGTTCCAAATACGGCATAGGTCTTCGATAAACATTCTGCGAGAGTCAACTAGCTGCGATTCTTCTGGGTTGACACCGATGTCCTTGATGTCAAGACCTGAGTGCAGAACCATAGTCTTGTGAGCTTTTCTCCAACCGCCGTGACGAGCATCAACTGACTTAGCTAGAGCCTTTGCCTGCTCCTCGGTCAAGGTGGCAGGTGTGACTAGGGCATAGTTACCTGACGCGCCCTGTCCGAAGAATCTCTGAGCGTAAGCATCGAGAGCAAGTCCAAGACCCATAGCGTCTTTCATTGCCTCTACACGCGACACGCCTCGAACCTGTCCGGGGCGCATAACTGATTCGACAATGTGCAGGATTTGGTCAGAGGTGTATTTCTTCTGGTCTTCTTCGTAAGTAAAGACAACACGACCAACTCGGTTGCGCTCGACTTTGACCTTAGTTGGGTTTAGAACTGTCAGGTTTATTGGCAGACCTTCTTCGTCACGGAAGACTCGGATAAAGGCGTTGCCGTCAAGCATTAGGGAAGCAATGATTGAGCTGATGAATGGTGTGCGATCAACGAATGAAATGTCGGGGCGGTTCACCCAGTCAGGCTTTGGACGCATTAGAAGCTTCTGTCCGTCTCTGCGAACCCAAGCATCAAGCGGCAGGGTTGAGATAGTGCCAGCGATTAGAGAAACCGCTGCCGATACTCCTGCAAGCTTGTAGATGTTGTCTTGGTCAACAAAAGTGCCTGAGTTGTTTTGAAGCTCGAAGTCAAGTCCAGCTCCCCATAGTGAGTTAGGGGTAACTGCTCGCTTCTCGAAAAGATTACTTAGCATTGGTTCTCTCTAGGGCAATTCCGAACAGGATGGAAAAGATACCGCCAACAATGATTCCGGCAGGGACGAAGATAAGCCCAATCCCAATGCTCACGGCTGTTGCGCCTGCAACTTGCGTGACTACTGCAACCTTAGAAGACATAAACACCCGGCACTTGTTGTTCGGGTTCTATTCTAACCTGTAAGGCTCTGTCAACTGCTATAACGGCAGCGACAGCCGCGTCAATCCTCCTAGAGGATGCTCTATTTTCTTTCACTATCCTGACTCCTAGATTGTCGGTTTTCACTACGGCGTTTGATAGATGGCGAGCCAATAAAGGGTCTCCATCGTGTTTCAGCTTCTTATCTACTACGGCATCGAAAAACTTGGCGCAGGCAGGAACCATTCTGCGAGCGTTTGTGGATGGATACTCAACTATCGGGTAGCCCTCCTCGGCTAGAACTTGCATAGACCTCTGCCAGCGGTAAGGATCGCAGACAATCTCCTTGACCTTTGGGTTCAGGGCAACGAACTCTCGAATCTTGTTCTCGACCTGAAGGATGTCTACTCGCCAAGTGTCATCGTGAATGTTGGGGTCTTTCTCCCAAGCGTGAATCATAAAGACCTGCGGTTCGTCTTCGACAGTCGCTCCGACTAGGACAGTTGAGTCACCTGAGAACGAGCCGTCAAAGCCGATGATGTATTCCTTGTCCGTCAGGTCGAGTTCTGCCTGACACGCTTCCCAAGTTCCTGTCGGTAGCCAACTGATCTGCGAGCTGACCCATTGACCACAGCGTTTGGTTCTGAACTCGGCTTCGGGTGTTCGTCTTACGGCTGACTCAAAGTCCTCAGCAGAACAGATGTCACCGAATCCGGGGTTGCTCATCTTCCAAGTTTCAGGCAGGCGATGGTCTGCTTCGGCAGGTGCTTCCCAAGCAGCCATAAAGAAAGTCGGGTCATCTACTTCACCGCGAGCAACTCTCTGTCCGTATTGGTAGAGCGTGTAGGCGATTGAGTCTTGACCTGTTGAGTCTGTCTTTACACCCGGCGTTGTGATGGCAATGAGTGTGGCAAGTCTGCCTCTAGCTCCCATAGCCAAAGACATAACATCAAACAGTTCTCGATTGGGTTGAGCGTGAAGCTCGTCAAAGATTACGGCAGAAGGGTTTAGACCTTCTTTCGAGTAAGCCTCAGCAGATAGCACTCGATAGACAGAGCCGTTGGCTGGTAGCTCAATAGCGTCACGATAGAGCTTGGTTATCTTGCTCAGTTCTTCGCTTGCCTCAATCATTCGCTTTGCGTCTTGGAACACAATGCGAGCCTGTTCCTTTTCGGCAGCTACCGAATAGACTTCCGCACCTCGCACTCCGAGAATCAGCGAGTAAAGTCCGAAGACAGAACCGAGTGCTGACTTGCCGTTCTTGCGCGGCATCAGGACAAGGTTGATGGCGTGTCTGTATCCTCTTTCATCCCCTGCGAAGATGTGGCGGATTAGGTCTTTCTGCCAGTCACGCAGGACTAAGGGTTCTCCTGCCCTGCCTGCAACTGAGTCCTTAGTGACCATCCCAAAGGCTTCGGCAAAGTCAATAACAACATCGCCCTCACCCTGCTCTAGCTGATCAGTTGGAACTGGGGTCAGCCATTGTGGAGGCCACACGCTTTTCCTTTCGCTGCATCAGTTCTTCTAGCTTTGAGATTGCCTTGACTTCTGCGACCCCTAGCTTCGACCTGTCGGCAGGGCTGAAACCTAAGAGGGAAAGATTAGAGATTATCTGCTTGTCGAGTTCTCTCAAACCTCGGCGCAGGCGGTGGTCATCGGTTTGCATAACCTTGACGCGCAGGTTCCAACGCTCGTCAATCATCTCGCAAGTCATCAACAGGAGTTCGCTGTCGGTATTCGGACTAATCCAAGTTGCGCCCAAGTCCCAGACTTTATCCCACAGCTCTTGTCCGTATTTCAACAAGGGGCGAGATGGTTCTGGCTTTTCTGTAACCATAGCGATTGCGATTGCGTTAGATGGCAGGGCGCGTTTGCCGGGGTTGCCTAGCATCCGCTTCTGCTCGATTGGCTTTGATGGTCTACCTGCTGGCATTGACTAACTCGGCTTTCTGCCCTGTCAGGTTTTCCCAACGCTGGATAATGACATCGCAATACTGTGGGTTTAGTTCCATTGTGTAGCAGCGGCGATTAGTTTGTTCCGCCCCGATGAGGGTCGCACCTGATCCGCCGAATGGTTCAAAGCAAAGACCTCCTTGCGGCAGACTAGAGCGCATAACTCGTGCCATCATTTCTACTGGTTTAGGCGTTGCGTGTCCGTATCTTTCTTCTCCCTTGACTCTAGGGAAGTTCCATACATCGGTCATATTGTCGTGCGTGTTATCAAAGAAAGCCCTTGTTGAATAAAATTCTTTCTTGAGTTCGTCATAGTCTTTCTTGAGTTCGTCATAGTCTTTCTTGAGTTCGTCATAGTCTTTGTGAAAAGCTTTGCCATTAGCTGCACTTTGAATCTGCTTGTATTTTTCTTCTGTAACAAACCCCCATTGCGATTTTGTAATCCAATGAGAAGACATTTGGCTATTTGTTATCTTGTCAATATCTTTCTTCGACCAAGACAGTTTTTCCATTTCATTGACTAAATACATTCTGAGCGGCTCCCAACCTTCCCAGTAGTTATCAGCATTGTTATTGAAGCCTTGCTCGCCTAGCATAAAAAATAAACAGCGTTCAGTAATAATGTTGTAAGACCTGAGGGCTGGATTACCATTTACCATCATTGCAAATTGTTGGGCAAATCCCTTATCCCAAGTAATTTCATTTCTAAGGGTCAGAGGTTCGCTTTCTTTTAGACCGCCCAGATACCAAAGCCGCCAAAGGTCTGGGGCATTTCCCCAGATGTAAGCACTTGCGTTGTCAGCTAGGTGCGGTCTAAAGGCATACCACCAATCCATCTGAAACTTGTCGAGTTTCTCTTTGTAGAGATTGTCATTAGCAACGCCATCGCCCTCTTTACCCATTCCGTAGGGTGGATCAGCGTGAAGCAGTTGGGCAATCTCGCCGTTTGTGAGCTTCACAACATCAAGCGGATTAGTTGAGTCACCGCACATAACTCTGTGATTACCTAACTTCCAAACATCACCACGCGCAACACGCTTAGGCGCAAGTTCTGGGATTTCTGTTTCTTCTATTTCTTTTGGTTCTTCTATTGGTGCAAAGACATCGAAGCCAAACTCCTCAACATCAAAACCAGCGGCGGTGAGTTCTTCGAGCTGGACTTGTAAAACCTGAACATCCCACTCGGCAAGTTCGGCGGTGCGGTTGTCGGCTAAGGCATAAGCCTTGATCTGGTCGGCAGTCCAATCAGCAGGAACGCGAACACAGTCAATCTCTTTCCAGTCGAGCAGCTTCGCGGCGGTGAGGGTTCCGTTGCCTGCGACCACGCGATTGTCTTGGGTAATGACTATCGGTTTGCGCTGACCGAACCGGTCAAGACTTCCGGCGATTGCTTTGAGATTGGCTTGGTCGTGCTTGCGAGCGTT
>CAZWSY010000103.1:0-8786 GCA_964636775.1 uncultured Lishizhenia sp. | reverse complement strand
CCATAGGTGAGGGTTTAAACCCTCACCTATGGAAATGACAACGATCGTTTCAACCATTTTAATGGTTTTTAATCATACCGCATTCGGGAGAAATAAATTAGCTATGTAGAAATTCAAAAATTCAAATCCAGAATTATTCCTCCTTCTCCCTTTTTTTCCGAAATTAGACCCCAAATAATAATTGAACACACAGAAAAAATTGAAACTATAGATAGATAAATTTTAAACATATTGCTGAGCTTTAAGCTCTTATTCTCTCAACTGAAATCGGCAAAATTTCCAAAGTACAAAGAGAATAGGTTGCGGAAGCTCACACCTGAACGGGTGTGGGCTATTCGTACTTGTTTATTTGTACGGGCTTTGCCGAGCCTCAGTTGATAACAAGCAAACGGATAGTTCCACACCTTCTTTTTTGCTTGAAAGTTTAAGAGCCTAGCCAGCTTTTAAACACACACTATGGCAAGGAAAGCGGCAACTTCACTTTTTTATTTCATACTTAATTGCTCGTTCACAGCAACAACGCAATTTGGCTTCAACGCAATTGATAACCCCATTCAGTTGCAGCGATGAAGTACAAAAACATCCGCGAAGAAGAACTGAAAAACAAGGTCGGTGCAGATTGGTTCAAAAACTTCGACACCACCGAAATCATTGGTAATATTGACTTTTCGGTCTTTCCCAAACAAGATAATTTGTTCGGTCGAACGCCATTGCTGTGGGCTGAAGCGAAAACAGGAAATTTCGATATTCCTTCGATGTTTGTGCAGTTGATTCTTACCATTGGAAAAGCGCGCACCTTCGATAAAACAATGCCTCCTGCCTTTTTGGGCGCTTTCGACTTCAAGAAAATTGCCTTCATTCCGTATTTGAGCGTTCAAGATATTTTCTATATGAATGATTTCAATTGGAACGTGACGCCGAGCAACCACGAAACCAAAGAATTTCAACTCATTAAGGCACGAATTGAAGCGACATTAAAGCAAAATACTTTTGTGTTCGATTACGAAAAAGACGCCAAAGACCTGGAAGCTTTTATCAAAAACAACGTTGCAAAAGCCACGACCACCAGCAAATTGAAGATTGATAAAAACAATTTCATTCCAATTTATTTGCGTTGGTTGGAAATTATCAAACCCAATATAGACGTCAATTGGGACGAACTGAAGAAAGCCAATATTTTGGACAGCGATTTTTATTTGGCCGACTTATTTGTGGACGATAAAGACACGCAAACCATTGAAGATGATCAGTCTATTCGCGACAGTTTATTTGTGGTGTATCAAAATCAAGGCTATAAAATTGCCAAGGAAAACATTCGTCAAATGTTCGATGCGACGATAAATCTCAAGAACAAAGAAACCTATTTGCAGTTTTGGAAACGCTACAAACGCCCACCATTAAAAGAGTTTCAAGATTACATCATCGAACGTCGGGATTTGTTGGTGCCGCAAGACATTCGAGAAAGAAAAGGCGCGTTTTTTACCCCGCGAATTTGGGTGGAATTGTCGCAAAAATACCTGACCGATTATTTGGGCGAAAATTGGCAAGACGATTATTACATTTGGGATTGCGCAGCCGGAACGGGAAATTTGTTGGCAGGATTGACCAATAAATACAACATTTACGCCAGCACTTTGGATCAAGCAGATGTCAACGTGATTCACGAACGCATCGACCACGGCGCCAATTTGCTCAAAAATCATGTATTTCAATTTGACTTTTTGAACGATGAATTTATTCCCATTTCGAAGGGTGGAAAAATGCCCGACAGCTTGTTTGATATTGTGAGCAAAGAGGAAAAATGTAAGAAACTGGTGGTGTATATTAATCCGCCGTATGCGGAGGCAACAACTGCCAAAACTGTCACAGGAACAGGAGAAAATAAAATTGGGGTAACTACAAACTTTAAAATAAACGATTATTTTAAACCTAAAATTGGAGCTGCAACAAATGAAATATTTGCTCTTTTTATGGCTCTTGTTTACGAAAAACTTAATGGTAGTATCCTAGGACAATTTTCAACTTTGAAATTTGTAAATGGATCTAATTTTAAAAAGTTTAAAGAGTTTTTTCAGGCGGAATATGGAAGTGGATTTATTGTGCCAGCGGATACATTTGATAATGTTAAAGGAAAATTCCCAATTGGATTTACAATTTGGAATACAGGAATTAAATCTAAAATGAGCTTTATTAAAACCGATATTTATGATAGAAATGGAAATTTTGAAGGAAACAAAAATTTCTTTGGGAATTTACAAAATAGTATTAACAAATGGATTATAAATTTTCAATCATCGAAAGACAAATCAATTGGAACTTTATTTTATAGAGGCAATGATTTTCAAAATCAAAAGTTTATTTATATTCAATCCGGAAGTACTACAGCTCATGATTCTGAATTGTATTTGAAACGACAAAATCTAATTCATTCATGTATTTATTTTACGGTTCGTCATTGTATTGAAGCAACCTGGCTCAACGACCGCGACCAATTTTTATATCCAAATGACGGTTGGAAAACGGATGTAGAATTTCAAAATGACTGTTTAGCTTATGCACTTTTTCATGGTCAAAACAGAATTACAAGCTCCGAAGGAACCAACCATTGGATTCCGTTTACAGAATTTGAGGTCAATGCGCAGGCTAAGTTTGAGAGTAGTTTTATGACCGATTTCATCAAAGGAAAACTGAAAACAGAAACTCCAAGCGAAACCACTTTATTTGCAGAAGAAAAGGGAATTTCAAATCCTAGAAACGAACCGCTACAATTTTCCGAAGAAGCAACAGCAGTTTTCGATGCCGGTCGCGAATTATGGAAATATTACCACTCCCATCCTTCGACAAGCTCAGGATTCGGTGGTGAGTCGAAGCCATACAATGTAAATGCAAGTTTGTACGACATTCGTGAGTATTTCCAAGGCAGAAACCCACAAGGCAGAATGAATTCCAAAAGCGATGATGCAACTTACACAGCTTTAATCAGCGAATTGAGAAGCAAACTTTCCATCTTGGCAGAAAAGATTCAGCCAAAGGTTTATGAATATGGTTTTTTGAAGGAGTAAAGGAAATGGTTGAAACCATTAATTGTTGCGCTGTCCATCTTGTTGGTGCGTGTTTAAACCCGCACCAACGATTAAACCCGGACCTACTTTGGGTTCAAACCGTCCAAATCCGCGATTTTTAAATTGTTTATTAAGGATTTCATTTGAAGGATAGCGATTTTATTGAGTTGGATTAAGCGTTGATTTTGTGGAAGTTTTTGGTCGATGAGCATCGCGTTGATACTTTCCAAATTTGATAGAACTACCAATTGTTGAATTGTTGCTTGATCTCTTATATTGCCTGTTTCTTTTGGGTTTTGTTCCCTCCATTGTTTGGCTGTCATTCCAAAAAGTGCCATGTTCAACACATCTGCTTCCGAAGCATAAACAAAAGAAGTTTGCAGTTTATCTACTATTTGAGGAATCAGGTTTTCTTTGATGGCGTCTGTGTGAATTTTGTAGTTGACTTTTGCCAAAGTGCGTTGGAAGTTCCACTCCAATTGTTCGCTTTTACTTTCTATCTCCTTAACCCGAAAAATTCTTGAAATTTTTCGCCCAAAGGGTTGACGATTTATAAAAACCAATATAACAACACGTTAGAGATTTTACATTTTTTAAGTTCATAAATGGTATGACCCAAATTTGGGCTATTGGTTTTTATAAATGTCAAGGTTAACCCTGACATATTAATTTGTAAAACAGCACTTTACAAATTAATATCGTCATTTATTCATAATTTCTAAGAATAATAAGGGTTAAGGCGTTGGAATTCTTTGATAATATACAATTTAAACTCAATTGAAATCCAAGAAGCAAATTCAAATGCAATGTCTTTGTGAGCGAAGGTTCCGCCATAACGACCAGACTTGGAAATAATTCCAATTGCATGAGTAGTTTCAATCCATTTTTTCGGAGTTAATACAAAACTATTAAGTCCAGCCTGTTTTTTAAACCCTTCGAATTCGAGGGGTTTAAAATTTGGATTGTACATGAGTTCCCATAATCCAAGAAGTTCAATTGTATTTCTATTTCGCAGCCAGTTTTGAATAATCTTATCCGTATTATCCTCATCTTTAAGTCTTGCTATATCTGTCAATGAAATATAATCGTATGCTTCACTTTTAATAATCGTTATCTCATTCCCTTTCACTTCAATTTTTTGATTCTTAACCATATATCTATTTTTTATTTTATTCGTTTGTTAGAACTTTAGCTTATCTAAAATTACAAAAGATTAATATATAACCAAAATAATAATTAAAAATAAATCATTAAAATTCATTGAATAGGACTTGGCTTTCAGCATTTCTCTTCCAAATCCACATGGGAATTATGATTTTTAAATGTGGCATATTCGCCCTAATTAAAGTTGAGAGTATTGAATGTGGTTTCATCACGAGAATAAAATGTCTTTCCGCCAAATAGTTTCCAGATTTCTTTTTGAAAAAAGGATTTACACGTAATGAAATCCTTAAAAAATCGAAACTAAATTCAGGTGGAACATTAACGAAAACACTCCGAGAATTAGAAGCTTCTGGATTCATTACCAAATATTTACCCTATAAAAACACAAAGGATGCGCTTTATCGTTTGACCGATGAATATTCCTTGTTCTACATGCGATTTATTGAACCTTCTTCACCATCGAACAGTCAAACTTGGTTGAATTTACACAACCTACAATCCTTCAAATCTTGGTCAGGATTCACGTTCGAAACAATCTGCATCAAGCATGTTGAACAGATAAAAGAAACGCTTAAAATCAGAGGAATACATTCGATAAATGGTTCTTGGGTTTCGAAAAACAGTGAAGAAAACGTTCAAATTGATTTACTAATTGATAGAAACGACCGCGTAATAAACCTCTGTGAAATGAAGTTTTATGACACGCATTTTAAAATCGATAAAAAAACCGCTGAAAACATTCAGAAAAAAATCAGTGTCTTTAAAGCTGAAACACAAACCAACAAAAATGTCTTTGTGACTTTTATTAGTACCTACGGATTGAAACCAAATATGTACAGTAATCAATACGTTCAAAATGACCTAAACATCAATGCTCTTTTTATCCAATTTTAGAACAAAAAACAGCTTATAATCAGCCAAATGTAGGGTAAAAACATGACTTTTGGCTACTTATAAATATAAATTAATAGCTTAAATTAATGATATTCAGTTTGATATATTTTTCAAACCATTTATTCTAAGAAAACTAGTTTTTGATAATTATTCTGAAAGCTCGACGCTAAAGCAAACTTTCCATCTTGTTGGCTTGGGTTTAAACCCGCACCAACGTTTAAACCCTCACCTATGGAAATGACCACGATTGTTCTAACCGTATTAATGGTTTTTAATTGAACCCAATTCGGGAGAATTAGAATAGCCACGAATAATACCGACGATGATATTTAATTTCTCAGCGGTGGATTAGAAAAAAAAAACGGGATTTCTTTCTCCCAAAAAATTTCCAGATTTCTTTATGAAAAAGGGAAATTTCATCTAAAAATCCGGTTATCCATGTGTTACTGTTTATTTTTCCTTACTTTTAGAAAAATACTTTTTTCATGACAACAAATGAACTTAAATCTAAATTAGACTTGCCGATTATTGTTTCGCCGATGTTCTTGGTTTCAGGAACGAAATTGGTGATTGAATGTTGTAAAAATGGCGTTCTGGGTACTTTTCCTTCATTGAATGGAAGAACGGCGGAGGATTTTGAAAACATGTTAATCGAAGTCACGAGTGCATTGGAGGATTTCAGAAATGAAACAGGAAAAGAACCTGCTCCTTATGGTGTGAATTTGATTGTCAACAAAACAAATCCAAGACTAATGCCAGATTTAGAATTGTGCATGAAGTACAAAGTTCCTTTAATTATTACTTCATTGGGCGCTGTAAAAGACGTTGTCGATGCGGTTCATAGTTATGGTGGTTTGGTATTTCATGACGTCATAAAAAAACGGCACGCGGAAAAAGCCATTGAAGCAGGAGTGGACGGAATAATTGCCGTTGCTGCTGGTGCTGGCGGACATGCGGGTACGGCGAATCCATTTGCTTTAGTTGCCGAGTTTCGTTCGTTTTGGGACGGTGCATTAATTTTAGCAGGTTCTTTAAATTCAGGTAAAGATGTTGCGGCAGCGGAAACCATCGGGGCAGATTTTGCCTATATGGGAACACGATTTATAGCAACACTCGAAAGCATGGCAGCAAACGACTATCGCGAAATGATTGTGCATTCGGGTATTGATGACATTATGTACACCGATGGCGTTTCAGGCGTAAATGCTAATTTTTTACGACCGAGTATTGAAAAAGCAGGACTCAACCTAGCCGAAAAGAAAGAGGAAGACTTCTCACAACTGAATGCATCGAACAGTAAAGCATGGAAAGACATTTGGTCTGCAGGTCACGGAGTAGCAGGAATCCAAAAAGTAGAAAGTGTGAGTAATTTAGTTCAAAGCATCAAGCAAGAATACAAAGCGAGTCTTCAAGCACAAACGAATAAATTGGAACAGTTGAAATTTTAATTCAACCCAACATGATGTTCCATCAATTCAAGTGAGACGTGAATTTAATTCGTTTCGATTTAAGGAAAAGCTCGTTATCAGTAAAGTAATATGCCCCACGTGTGAAGCAAGTAGGTTGGAATCGTTTTCGCGGAGTAGAAATTATTTCGTTCATTTCTTCCATCCTAAAAATGAGGTAACAAATAACCCATTTGAATTTAAAATATTCAAAATCAATCTGATACAAAAACTGATTTACTGCATACTTCGAAAAAAAACAAAGAGTTTAGGGTTACTTTAAAAAATAAAAGCTCTTGTATTTTATTGGCTAAACATTAATTCATTGACCCAATTTTTCACTACTTCTAATTGTTCTTCTCGGGTCAAACTACTATTATCTAAAACCCTAGCATCGGCAACTTGAATTAAGGGACTTTCGGCTCGATGAGCATCCATGTAATCGCGCTCTTCCAAATTTTTCTGAATTTCATCCAAAGATGTTGAAATACCTTTTGAAGAAAGCTCATTAAATCTTCTCATTACACGGACTTCTTGTTGAGCAGTGACAAAAATTTTTAATTCAGCGTTAGGAAACACAACTGACCCAATATCTCTACCATCCATAATTATTCCACCCTTTTCTCCCATTTTTTGTTGAATTTCAACCAACTTTTGCCGCACCTCTTTCACCGATGCAATTTTTGAAACAATACTTGCTACATGATTTTGTCTTATCTCATCAGAAACATCTACCCCGTTTAACAGAATTATATCTTTATCATCAGATTTTTCGAATTTCAAGTCAATTAGAGGAAGGCACAAAATTAGCTTTGGTATGTCTATTTCCTCATTGGATATAATATTGTTTTGTAAAGCAAATAGAGAAACAGCCCTATACATAGCACCAGAATCCACGAAGACAAAACCTAAATTTTTGGCAAGATCCTTAGCGAGTGTACTCTTTCCACAAGCGGAAAATCCATCGATAGCAATTGTTAATTTCTTTTTCAATTTTACAATTAATTTTCAGCGACTTCTTTCGGAAAATAAGTCTTTTGTCGAATTAGAATAGTTGTGATTCCTAGCGTGATACATGCGTCTGCAATGTTCCAAATAGCTGGAAAAATTTGCTCACCACCTACCCAAGGAACCCAGTTTGGCCAAGAGACATCGAACTGAAACATATCTACAACATTTCCAAATAAAAAGCCTTGATATCGGACTTCAACAGGATAGGTGAAACCATAATCAGTACAATTCATTTTGATTCCTGATCCCTCTAGTTGATTGAATCCTTCACATGGATTAAATGGAAAAACTAAATCATAAAAAAGTGAATCAATAAGATTTCCAGTTGCTCCTGCACATATAAAACCAACCACAATTAAATACTCCAATTTTGCTCCTCTTTTGGCCTCCTTGAAAATGTAATAGATGATTCCAATGATAGCAACAATCCTGAAAAGACTCAATGCAAGTTTTCCCCACATTCCAGACCCAAGCGTTGTACCAAAGGCCATACCCTGATTTTCGATGTAATGCAAAACAAACCAATTCCCTATTAAAACCTTTTGTTCATCTGAGGAAAAAGACGTTTTTATGTAAATTTTTACTATTTGATCCAGAAGGAGCAAACAAAAAACTACGCAAGCAACAATAATTAATTTTCGTTTCACTATCTTTTTTGCGCATTTTTAGCATCAATACTCATAGTTGCATGTGGCACAAGTTTCAAACGCTCCTTCGGAATTAATGTACCATTAACTCGACAAATTCCATAGGTTTTATTTTCAATACGAACCAAAGCTGCTTGAAGATTTTGTATGAATTTTTCTTGTCGAGCAGCTAATTGAGCTACCTCTTCACGCGACAATGTTTCTGATCCATCCTCCATCATGTTAAAAGTTCGGCCAGTATCATCTGTTCCGTGGTCATCATTATGTGAAAGTGAACCTATAAGTAAAGTGTAATCTTCTTGAGCTTCTTTTAATTTCTTCAAAATCAGTTCTTTGAACTCTTCAAGTTCGGTGTCCGAATAACGATTTTTTTCAGTTGACATGGATAAAGTTATTTTTAATAAAGTTGGCAAATATAAAGGATTCACATTCAAAAGATGTCTTCGTAAAATCCAAAAATTAATAATTTAATGAACAGGTTATGAACTTAACAAAACAAACATTAAAAAAATTGAATGAGCCCATATTTACCACAAAACGTAAATAGATTACGTCTATGGGGT
>CAZWSY010000102.1:0-8851 GCA_964636775.1 uncultured Lishizhenia sp. | reverse complement strand
GACTGCGCTCTGTGCTAGGCTCAGTGCAAGGCTCAGTACAGGCACAAAAGAAACACCACGAAGTAGCACCGAAGGTAAAAAAGTCAAGGCTGTGAATTACTCACAGTTCGCAATTTTTGTTTCAGTTACGTTTTGTGCTTCGAGGCGAACTGTTTTAAACCCTTTCTGAAACGGGATTTCGGCGGGTGTTTTCCGAATGGATTGTATGATTTTACGTCTGCGGCGGCGGACACTCATTAAGTCCTAAAGTCTCAGCACCCTACTTTGGCAACCTACTTTTCATTACAGCATATTCACTTGAGAAGGTAGAATTTCCTTGACAACCCAATGCTATTTTGTGTTCGTTAAAATGCTGAATGCGATTTCCCGGATCGGGATGGGTACTCAAAAACTCTGGAACTCTTGCCCCTCCCAAGGCTTGAATTTTTTCAAAAAATCCTGCGCCGCCCGCTGCATTGTAAGGCGTTGGACACAAATATTTCACCGAACTTTCATCTGCCTCCGTTTCGTGATTACGTGAAAATTTTAATCCTACTAAAGCACCCGAAATTTGCTTAATCATTTCACGATTCCCAGCGATAACACCCAATAATACTTGAACACCAAACATTTGCGTCATTTGTCGGGTACTGTGGCGTCGGTCGGCATGAGCAATTTCATGACCCATCACACCTGCTAATTGATCTTCTGAATCCAAGAATTTCAAAATTCCTGTGTAGAAATAGATATAGCCCCCTGGTGTACAGAATGCGTTTAAAGTGGAATCGTCGTGAACAATTCGCAACCGCCATGCGAATTCGTTTTTGTGTTGAACTTGTCCGCTATTTAAAATGTTGTCGCGCACTTTGTATAGGTATTTGTAAACCTCCGCATTACGAGAAGAATCTAAAATTTTCAACTTGCTTTCAGGTCCTTCCAATTCAGCGGCTACTTGTGCCCCAAATTTCCGGTCATCTTCGATTGTAAAAAGGTTAAAACCTCCTTTAGAAGTTGCACACCCGTTCAGAATCAACAGGTAAAAGGCTACGATTCCAACGAAATATTTCATTATTCAAAGGTTTTTAGTGTAGTTCCATCATAAGCCGCAAATACAATTTTTGGGTGCGATTCTTGCCAAAACCAATTTCCTTTTGCGTCCAATCCAATCGCGCCCGCAAAACCATCATAAGCCGACATTTCATCGAAAGTTCGACTGAAAGCCGCTTCGAGTGACATTCCGTCCGCAACACGCGTAACAATTTTGCAAGCCAAACCTGCACTAACAATATCCTCCCCAACTCCAGTACAACTCACCGCGGCATTTCCATCGGCATAATTCCCTGCAACAGTGGCGCTGTCCGAAATTCGTCCTGGAATCTCAAAACCTTTACCGCCCGTTGAAGTGGCTGCCGCCAATTTTCCGTCTTTGTCCAAAGCAATACACCCCACAGTTCCCAATCGAGACGCCGCCAATTTTGCTTCGTATTCTGCTCGTCTTTCAGGTGTTTCAGTAGAAAATTTTTGGAATTGCGCTTGTTCTGCATAACGAATTGCACCTTCTCCACCTAATACACGGTCATCCACCTTTTGTAAATGTTCAGCAACAAAAATTGGATTTTGTACTTGCTCAATATTAATCACTCCGCTAAAACGATGTGTGTGTCCGTCCATTAAAGAGGCACTCATGCGAATTACACCGTCACTTTGAATTTGCGAGCCAGTACCCGCATTGAACAACGGATCATTTTCCAAAAGTGAAACTGCAAATGTTACTGTTTCTACCGCGGAATGAGTTTGCAGAAAGGCAAATGATTCACGTGCAATTCGTTCCATTGCTTTTTGTTTGGCAATCTTCGTTTCGTTGGATTGAGAGGATTCACTGAAAAATCCGCCGTGAATGAGGAGTTTCATACTTGATTTAATTTGCGTGTGCTTGCGCGTGAATGGTAAATTGGTGTTCTTTAAGTAGGTATTTGTCGTATTTACTCATCACATGAACCACCAAATTTTTGATAGAAATAGGTTCTCCAATGTTTACATCAGTGATGTTCGTGTCGGAAATATGACGTCCATCCACTAAAATCACAAGACCTGAGCCAAGTGCTTCCATTTCATTTCCGTTGGTAACAAGTAAGCCGGTGTCTTCTCCTAAGCCAATTCCTAAGGTTTTTGGGTTGCTCACCACAGCTTGAAAAAGACGTCCAATTCTTCCACGTTGAACGAAATGAGTGTCGATAACAACATGGTCGATTAATCCAAGACCGCTGGTGATTTTAATTTCACCTTTTAAGAGCGCTTCGTGGCTTGAACCTTGATAAATCATGCTTTTGCTTGCACTTGCTGCACCTGCAGATGTACCAACGTATATAAATTCTTCTTCTTGATATTTTTGAAGAATAAGATCGTGCATTGGAGTGCCTCCAATTATTGAGGTTAAGCGCAATTGGTCGCCGCCAGTGAAGAAAATCACGTCAGCATCCTTAATGCGTTGGTATGAATTTTCAGCAAGCGCGGTTTCACGGTTTTCAATTTTCAAAACGCCAACATTTTCGGCACCTAAGAAGTTGAAAGCTTTGGCGTATTCAGCGCCAACAACATCAGGAATTTTAGAGGCAGTAGGAATTATTTCAATTCGGGATTCCTTACCGCTTTTAGATTCTGTAATGATTCTTTTGAGAATTCCTTGTTCGAAAAAGTTGAGGTTTTTTTCAACTTGCGATTCAAAATTGTTTTCGGTAAAGCTTCCTTTGTCCACTGCTCCACCGATGATGATGAGTTTTCCTTTGGGTGTCATGGTCACAAATGTAACTAGGGTCAACGGAAAAACGGCAAAAATTGTTAATTTGTAAATTTTAAAAGAACGAATAGGAGTATGAAAAACAGAAAATATGGAACGTTTTCTTACCAATTTTCTCAATGTTGAAAGCGAACTTGAGACACAAAAAAAGGCAACCTTTCGATTGCCTTTCAAATAATTATAATGTTGAATTAATCCTCTAACGTACCTTCAACCGGAACCAAAATTCTTCCGCAGTGCTCACACACGATAATTTTTCTTTTGGTGACAATATCTAATTGTCTTTGAGGTGGGATTTTGTTGAAACAACCACCACAAGAACCTCTCGAAACCTGAACTACAGCCAATCCATTTTTCGCGTTTTGACGTAAACGGTCGTAAGCAAAAATTAAACGTGGTTCGATTTTCGATTTAGCATCGTCAGAGTCTTTCAATAATCTATCCTCATCTTTTTGCGTTTCGCTCACAATTGCATCTAATTCAGTACGTTTGGTATCTAAATCAGCTTTCTTCATGCTTAAACGCTCATTCGCTTCTTTCAACAACTCCTTTTTTTGCTCGATTTTCACTTTCGCTTCTTTCGAACGCTTGTCGTTCAATTTAATTTCCAATTCCTGGAATTCAATTTCTTTTGAAAGCGATTCAAATTCACGGTTATTGCGAACGTTATTTTGTTGCTCTTTGTAACGGGTAATTGCCGCATCAGACTCTTTAGAAGCCAATTTTCTTTCAGAAATTTCAGTTTCTAATTCTTTAATTTCTTCTTGAATTTTTGAAACACGAGTGGACAATCCACCAATTTCATCTTCTAAATCTTGTACCTCCAAAGGCAATTCACCACGAATAGTTCTAATTCTATCAATTTCAGAATCAATTTGTTGAAGTTTGAAAAGCGCATCAAGCTTTTCTGCAATACTCACTTCTTTTTTATTTGCAGTTGCTGCCATCTATTAAAAATAATTAATTGGATTTGTACTTAGCTCCGTTAATCGGACGGCAAAGTTAGCAAAATTTTTATTCAATTCTTCCACCAAGAAATCTGAGGTAAACTGTTCACTTTCATAGTGTCCAATATCTGCTAAAACCATTCTTTTCTCAGGAATGAAAAAATCGTGATACTTCAAGTCTCCTGTAAGGTAAATATCAGCTTTCGATTGCATTGCTTTTCCAATCAAAAAACTGCCTGCACCACCGCACCAAGCGACTTTTTTTATCGATTGTCCGAGGTTTCCTGAATGACGAATTACCCCACAATTAAATGCGGTTTTAACGTGGTTTAAAAAGTCTTTCAAATTCATTGTTTGCTCCAAGTCGCCAATCATTCCTGAACCTATTTCTGGGTGAAAATTGTCCAATGGGTAAATGTCGTGCGCTACTTCCTCGTAAGGATGGACGGTTTTCATGGCGTTCAAAACAGCGCCCAAACGAGCTTTTGGAACCAAATATTCCACTTTTTGTTCCTTCACAAATTCACGTTTTCCAATTTCCCCCTCAAAAGGATTAGCACCGTTAAGCGGCTGAAACGATCCCTCTCCCTCTCCTGCAAATCGACAAGCATCGTAATTTCCGATAGAACCTGCTCCAGCCTTAAAAATGGCTTCGTCGAGTTGAGGTAAATGATCTTTTGGAACAAAAACCGCCAACTTGTACAATTCTCCTTTCTTCGGTTGTAAGATTTTAGGACTGGAAATTCCCAAACGCTCACCAATCACACGATTTACTCCAAGGTGATGGTTGTCCAAATTGGTGTGAATAGCGATAATGGAAATGTCATTTTTAATAGCTAAACGTACCACTCTCTCAACATCATTGGTGAAATTCAATCGTTTTAATCCTTTGAAAATGAGCGGGTGATGGCTAAGAATGACGTTGCACTTGTGTTGAATTGCTTCTTGAATTATGTCAGTTGTACAATCCAAACTAACAAGAACACCAGTCACTATTGATTCACGCTCGCCAATCAAAAAACCCGAATTGTCGTAATCTTCTTGTAAAGAAAATGGGAAACGATTTTCGAGAAAGGAGAATAATTCCCCAACAGTTGTTTGAATCATAGCTTAATAATTAATCCAAAGTCACAGCCGACAACAGCTGCTTTGTGAATGTAATTTTGATACTTCGTGTAAGTATTTGTCAATTGACGCCGATAAGAAAAATTGGCGCGTACACCAACGTTTCCTCCGGGGAAATATTTAATTCCGATTGAAGAAATCATTGACAAAACAAAGTAATCGCAGGCATTTGTTTCATCAATTCTATCTGTAAATTTACTCCCAACATCGTTGGTCCATTGCTGTTCTTGTCGGTAGGCGCTGAAAATTTGTGGAGCTAAACCAATTCCACCGAAAACAGACCAAGTGCTTCCGTAATGCAATTGCAGTTGAATAGGCATTCCTATGTATCGGTAGCGATTTTGGTACAAGAAGGAACTGTCGTCAATTGTGGATTGAAATTCATATTGTTCCCCATTTTGAAGTAAGGAAATTCCTCCATCCAAACGGATATACTTGTAAAGCGGAAAATTCAATCCGAGGTGATAACTCCAGCGATTGATATCGAATTCATTGGCACGTTCGCCCAAAGGAGTATTCAAAAATGCTTCATTTGGTTCAAGTGTGCGGCTCGATTTTCCAATTCCTGCTCCTACAAACGCATAAGAAAGTACATCATACTTCTCTTTCTTCGCCACCTTCACTGTCTCCGGTTCTGGTTTTTTATTATTCGTGATGATTTGCGCTGAAACGTCAATCAGGTTTGCTAACAAAAACAAAGCAATGAGGAGCATTTCTTTTGCTGATTTAATTTTGTTCAACTTTTTCATTTTTAGAAAATTACATGTTCACGAATTGATTAACCAAAGAGACTACTGACATTACATCTTCCTCCGTGTGAAAATAAGCAATTGGCAAACTTAAAACGGATTGGTGCAGCGCTTCGGAAAGCGGAAAATGTTGACCATTAAATTCTTTTTGATAACATTCTTGTTGATGGGGTGGAATGGGATAATGTATTTCCGTCATTACGCCATTGTTTTTAAGAAATTCGCGGAGTTCATCGCGTTTTTCATGTCGAATCGCGTAGATATGGAAAACATCAAAATAATCATCATTCACTTCAGGTAAAAGGATTTTATTGGACAATTTGTTCTGATAAATACGCGCCAAATTTCTTTTGTGGGTGGTAATATCGTTCAACGACTGCAATTTAACCCGTAAAAATGCCGCTTGAATTTCATCCAATCGTGAATTTAAACCTTTGAATTTGTTGTGGTACTTCACTTTTGAACCGTAATTCCTCAGGTACAACAAACGCTCATACAGATTTTCGTCGTTGGTTGTAATTGCACCACCATCACCGATTCCACCTAAATTTTTGGTTGGATAGAAACTGTGTGCGTTTGCGTGTCCCCAAGCTCCTGCCTTTTTACCTTTGAAGTGTGCGCCATGTGCTTGTGCACAATCTTCAACAACTTTCAAGTTATGTTGCTCTGCAAAATCCATAATTTCAGTCATTTCACAAAGTTTTCCGTAGAGATGAACGGGCAAAATAGCTTTGGTTTTTGGCGTGAGTGCTTTGCTTAAATTTTTTGGATCGAGATTGTAAGTCAAAGGATTAGGCTCAACCAACACGGGAACGTGACCAGCGTTTATAATGGATAAAATGGAGGCGATATAAGTATTGGAGGGAACAAGAATTTCTGATTTCTCGGGTAAGTCTAACGCCATTATAGAAAGCACTAGTGCATCTAGTCCTGAGGCCACTCCAATCGCATATTTGGTTCCGCAAAAAGCAGCGTATTCCTCTTCAAACTGCTTGACTTGCTGACCCAAAATATACCAACCCGACGCCAAAGTTTCTTTGAAAACTTCCTCGTATTTCGTCAAAAATGGCTTATTCGTTTTGAACAAATTTTCGTACTCAATCATCTTTAGGTTCATTGGGTTTTTGTTTGATGATATAACCTGGCCTATTTTTTACTTCCTCGTAAATCATCCAAATATACTGGGCAATAATTCCCAAACTAAAAAGGATTAAACCAGAGAAAAATGCAATAAAAACAATCGTTGAAGTCCAACCAGGGATTTTGTTGATGTTTAAACCCGTTTCATCAGCGAAGAAGTACAAGAAACTGTAAAAAAGAATCAAAACAAAAGAAAAAAGGGAGAAAAACAAGCCTAATCCCGAAATAATTTTAATCGGAAATGTTGAACTGGAAAATAGAAAATCGGAAGCTAAGCGCAATTTCTTTTTGAGTGTCCAACGGGATTTTTTGTTGTTGCCTCGTGGGCGTTCGTAAGGTAAAAAGTAAGGATTGAAACCAAGTCGCAACACTTCAGTGATGGAAGTTGTGTGTATAGGACGGATTTTGGTGTTCATCAAGTCGATTAATTCCCTGTCAATGAAGAAAATATCTGCACCACCTTTAGGGAATTTTACTTCTGAATAGCGGGTCATAATACGGTAGAAAAAATCACTGATGGCATTACTTAACCAACCATCGTCGCGTGTTTTTCGGAACGGAATGATCACTTTTTCACCTTTTTCCCAAAGTCGGTACATTGCCACAATGGAGTCGTAGGGTTGTTGTTCGTCGTCGGGAATTGGAATGGCGCAAGCACCTTTGCATTTGCTAAGTCCAGCAAAAATTGAATAGTGACTTGTTACATTTTTACTCAATTGATAAGCCCGAACATTGGGTTCTTTTTGCTCTAAATCCAAAGCAATTTGATACGAATTGTCTTTCGAACCATCGTCCATTACCACCAATTCAAAAGGGATATTTTCGTTATCAAGAACCGTTTTTAGACGGTAATAAGCCGAAGGAATTTTTTCGCCAGAATAATAGGACAAAAGAATAACGGAAAGCAGTTTAGATTCCATTCCACGAAATTAGGTTGTTGTTTTCATCTAATTGAACGAATTCACCGTTGTTTTTCTTGAATCGATTTTCAGATATCAATGTCATACTTTCACCTTTTTCATCTACCCAACCTTTTACTGTGGCTGGATTTCCGTAAACTAAAGCATAAGGCGGAACATCTTTTGTTATAACCGCACCCATGCCAGTCATTGCACCTTTTCCAACTTTAATTCCTGCGCCAACACAAGTATTTGCTCCTAACGACACATCGTCCTCAATAATTGTTTTAGGGTGTTTTATGTACTGTTTGTTTTTTGGTCGCACATCGTTTATAAACGTGACATTTGGACCAACAAATACATTTTTTCCAATTTCAATTCCTTTCCACAAATAAACGCCAGACTTTAAGGTAGAATTATCCCCTAATTTTGCGCCATCTTCTAATAAACAATGTGCATTAATATTACAGTTACTACCAATTTCCGCACCTTCAAGCACAACAACGAATTGCCAAATTTTAGTACCTGCACCAATTTTACTGGTTTGAACCTCAGCACTTGGGTGAACAAAAAAACTCAATTTATTTTCCTCCATAATACGACTTATAATTCGCGTAATCCCTGATGTAGTCCGCCTCATCATACGCGGTACTTGCCAAAACTAACTGAATGGCGTTGTTGTGGTATTGCATCGTATGCCAACTATTTGCGGGCACATACAAGCCTTTTGAAGGGTGATCTAAAGTGAAAATTTCCACTTTTCCATCAGGCGATTCTGTTGTAACACGAATGATTCCTTGAAGTGCAATCAAGATTTGTTCTGTTTGTCGGTGTGCGTGTCTGCCACGAAGTATTTCTTCAGGTGTTTGTACAGTCCAAAAAACACGTTTCACCTCAAAAGGAAGATTGGGATGGTTTTCGTAAACGCCGATAAATCCAATTTGCGCGTTGCCGTGAAGTGGAAATTCTATGATTTTGGTTTCTATTAAATCTGACATAGAATGTGAAGGTAAAAATAATTTCTTGGGAAGGTGAAAAATTGTAGTAGGCAAGAAGCATGTAAAAAAGTCAAGGCTGTGAATTACTCTCAGTTCGCAATTTTTGTTTCAGTTACGTTTTGTGCTTCGAGGCGAACTGTTTTAAACCCTTTCTGAAACGGGATTTCGGCGGGTGCTTTTGCAAAGACCCTTGAAATTAAACCGTTTCAGTGCAGGG
>CAZWSY010000101.1:0-8936 GCA_964636775.1 uncultured Lishizhenia sp. | reverse complement strand
GACCACGTCGCTTATGCTGAGAAACGTCGTGCAAAAGCAGGGAAAAGTTCAACCGTAGTAGCTTAATTTATTCATCATTAAAATCTGAAAAACATGTCTAACGATATCCGTTACCTAACCCCGATTAACATCGACATTAAGAAAAGCAAATACTGTCGCTTTAAGAAAACAGGCATCAAATTTATCGACTACAAGGATGCAAATTTCTTGTTGAAATTGGTAAATGAGCAAGGTAAAATTTTACCTCGTCGTCTTACTGGAACTTCTGCGAAGTATCAAAAAAGAGTTAATAAAGCAATCAAACGTGCGCGTCACCTTGCTATTCTTCCTTACGTAGGAGATATGTTGAAATAATATTGTCGAACGAAATCATTAAAAGATCATGGAAGTTATTCTAAAGAAAAACGTTGACAAACTAGGTTATGCCAACGAAGTAGTAAAAGTGAAGCCTGGATATGGAAGGAATTTCCTTATTCCTCAAGGATATGCGGTTCTTGCAACACCAAGCGCTCGCAAAGCACACGAAGAAGTAATGCGTCAAAAATCACACAAAGAAGCGAAAATGTTAGCTGAAGCTCAAACAGTAGCAGCTAAACTTGCTGAAGTGACTTTGACTATCGGAACTAAAGCTGGTGAAAATGGTAAGATTTTCGGTTCAGTAAATACAGTTCAAATTGCTGATGCACTTCGTAAAGAAGGTTTTGAAATCGACCGTAAGTCTTTAAAAATTAAAGAAGAGCCAATCAAAGAGTTGGGTACGTACGAAGTGGAGGCAAACCTTTACAAAGGTGTTAAGCAAACCTTCAAATTCAATGTAATCAGCGAGTAAGCTTATTATACAACTTTTGAAAGCCCGAATCTCGGGCTTTTTTTATGTTTTAAATTTTTTTGAAATTGCTCTTTCTATTCTTCAACTGAGCAACCTAACTCAAAATAATTCAGTCTTATCAGTTGTTGTTTCATCTCCACTGCAAAAAATGAAAATTCTTTATCTCTTCTACTTTTTTATTCTGTTATCAAGTAATCTAACAATCAGTCAAAATTCCTTAAATACCTTTCCTGCACCAACGCAAAGATGGGTCGCTATTGGTGATTTAGATGTTGCTGGTTCTCAAATTACAGTTGAAGCACTTTACAAAAGAGCAGCCAACGGAAACATTCAAAATATTATTTCCAAACACCTAGACCCAAGTAATGTAAACTATTTACTTCGTCCGAATAATTTTCAAATCACAACGACAGGAGGCTTTAAAGTGGTTATGAGTCCAATCCCCGTGGTGAATAATGTTTGGTATCATGTTGCAGCTACGTATGACGGCTCTTCCATCAAGCTATACATCAATGGTTGTTTAGTGGCGGATAGTGCACATACGGGTACAATTGTCACCAATGATTTGGTTGCTGCGATTGGTACGCGTTCAGCAAGTGCAACTACTGATCATTTTCGTGGCTCAGCTGATGAGGTTAGAATTTGGAATATTGCGAGAACGGCTACAGAAATCATGGAAAACATGAATGATTTACCGAATCCTACAACCCAATCAGGATTACTGGCTTACTATAAATTCGATGGTGACTACATCAACATTCAAGGCAATGCCACTTTTAATGGTGTTCCACAAGGTTCTCCGACATTTGACGAACAGGCGCCAATTATTGATTTTCCAAGGATTTTGGATGTACAAACAACTGCTGCTTCTTGTTTTGGGTTCAGCGATGGAACTTTAAATATTTCTGCAGTCGGAAATAATATCACTTATTCACTTGATGGACAAACATTTGGGACAGATTCAACCTTTATCAATTTATTTGGCGGAACTTATACCGCTTATATTGAATCAGCTGATGGTTGTAGAGCGCAACAAACGGTAATTATCGACCAACCGGAACAAGTTCCAATGCCAATTTTACAAACAAATACACCAATTTGCCAAGGCGAGCCTTTAGTAATGTTCGCTGACAGTATAGATAATGCTATTTGTTATTGGATAGGACCGAACGGTTTTTTGGATACGGGATATAGTGTAGTATTTGATGATGCGCAACCCAATCTTAATTCAGGAGAATATCAACTTTTTGTTATCCGCAATGGCTGTTCAAGTGATACATTGCGACAAACAATTGTAGTCAACCCAATATATAATCTTACCGTTGATGCACGAATTTGCGACAATGAATCCTACGAGTTAGGTGGACAACAACTTACTGAGCCAGGAACATATAATTTAGCGCTAACAACAGTTGCAGGTTGTGATTCCATTATCAATTTGAATTTATCCGTTTCTCCAACTTACAGTTTTACCCGAGATACAACACTTTGTGAAGGTGAATTCTTTGTTTATCAAGGTCAAACTTTGAATGCGAGTGGAACTTATCCTTTTCTTTTACAAACAGTAGAAGGTTGCGACTCGTTAATCACCTATATTTTAGTTGTTTACCCAATTCCAGCATCACCAGTACTAAGTAATAACAGTCCATTAGAGTGTCCAGGAGACCTACTAATCATGCAAGCAGAGGCTGTTGATGGTGGAACTTTTGCTTGGATAGGCCCAAATAATTTTGTTTCTGACACGATTTTTATTTCATTCCAAGCATTTCCGCAAAATATGGGAGATTATTCTTCAACTGTAACAGTTAATGGCTGTACATCCCCACCTTCTACAATTAATGTGTTGATTGAAAAAATATTTGACTTTGACAGTTTCGAATTTCCAAACGTAATTTCTGCAAATAATGATGGCGTAAACGATGAGTTAGATTTGGTAGAAATTTTTCAAACGTGTCAAACTTTTAAGTTCTATGTTTTAGACCGTTGGGGAAATTTAATTTTTGAACAAACGAATGAAACGGAACCATTTGCAGGGAAAGATTTGAAAGGAAATGACTTAGCGGATGGCGTTTATTTTTACCGCCTTGATTATACAGAAGGTGTGAAAAATGGATTCATTCATCTGTTTCACTAACCAACAAATATTCTTTGCACGTGATTTTCACCAAAGGAATAGGGTAGGTAAGCCAAACTTGGAATTGGGTTGGTCAAAATTAAACTCCCTTTGTATCCTCTAAATATTCGTCCTAACTCACCTTGCATTTCAATTGCAGCGGCAGCATTTATGGTTAAAGCATTAAAAGCTTCCTCAGGTGTTATTTTTAGTTTTATACAAGCCAAAGACCAAATTTGAAACAAATTGTAACAAGGCGTTGATCCAGGGTTAAAATCACTTGCTAAAGCCAAAGGTAAATTGGCGTTAATAATTGCACGAGCATCACCAAAAGGAATTCCAAGAAAATGGGAACAACCCGGCAACAACGTTGGAATCGTTACGGATTCTTGTAAAGACAAAATATCTTCCTGAGATATTTCTTCAAGGTGGTCCACTGAAATTGCGTTTAACTCAGCCGCCGCTTTAATACCACCCATAATTGAAAATTGATTAACGTGAACTTTTGGTTTTAAACCAATTGCAATACCCGCTTTCAATATTTCAGTCATTTCTTCCACATTGAAATAATTGCGTTCACAAAAAACGTCGATATAGTCTGCTAAATTCTCCTGCTTGATGATGGGTAACATTTCGTTTACAATCAAATCAATATAACCGCGATGATTGTTTTTGAAATCTTTAGGAAAGGCATGCGCACCTAGGAATGTAGCTTTAATCGGAATGGGAGAATTCGCTTTTAGACGTTTTATAACCCTCAACATTTTAATCTCTCCTTCAACACTTAATCCATAACCTGATTTTATTTCTATGGCAGTTGTGCCGGATTCAATCACTTTCTTCAGTCGATTTAAAGCCTGATTGAACAACTTGTCCTCGTCCATTTCTTGAAGTTTGGCTGCTGAATTTAAAATTCCCCCACCTTTTGCGGCAATTTCCTCGTAAGTCAAACCTTTTATTCTATCAACAAACTCTTCCTCACGTGTTTTTGCAAAAACTAAATGGGTGTGACTATCAATCATTCCCGGGAGTACCCAACCACCATCAGCATCAATCACTTCCAAATTTCTCCAATCTGTAATTCCAGGCCAGTCAGACATTAAACCATAATCCAACACTTCACCATCTTCAATAGCGATAAAAGCATTTTCTAAGATTGGCAAGTGCGACATTTCTGAACCACGCAATGTCCCATGAAAATTCTCTCTTACTTGTACAAGTCCACCAATGTTTTTAATAAAAATCCGTCCCATGAAGACAAATTTAGTTGGATAATCTAAAGCTCAATACCAATTCTCATTTTACCTTACTTGAAATTCATATAGTGTAATTACAGTCTACTGAAAAAGTCCTTTGATTTCTGCTAAAACTTACTATCTTCGCGCGTTCAAAAAAAATTTGCAATGGCAATTATAGGTAAAATACGCTCTAAATCAGGGTTATTAGTGGGGATCGTTGGAATTGCGCTATTAGCGTTTATTTTAACAGATTATCAATCAATGTTAGGTTTCAGTGAAGGCGCGTTCGGAATAGGAACAGTTTTCGGTGAAAAAATCGATCCAAGAAAATACGATGAAACGAACCAACGCGTTCAAAATCAAGACCGTCAGCAAGCTGAACAGCAAGGTCGTCCTTTCGGTGACAATGAAATCCAGGCCGCTTCTGACAAAGCATTTAACTTTTTAGCAGATTCAACAATTCTGGCAAAGGAATACGAGAAGCTAGGAATATCCGTTTCTGAAAGAGAGTTCAATGCTTACCTTTTAGCTACTGATGGATTCAGTGTTCTAAATGATTTGAACCAATTTTTCGCTGATTCTTTAACAGGTTTAGTTACTGAACAATCCACAATTGCAGGTCGTCAAAAATTGCAAGCTACAATCAATCAGCTTAAATCCAACAAAGAACCTCAAGCTGTGCAGCAATGGAAGAGTACACAACAATATTATACAGATAGAAGAAAAAATGAAAAATATTTTGCACTGATTAATCAAGGTGTTTACGTGACTAAATTAGAAGCTGAACAAGATTACATTGCTCAAAAAGAAACGAAAAGAATTTCTTTTGTCTTAAAAAGATACGGTGACATCAGCGATGAAGATGTAAAAGTTACCGATAAAGAAATCGAAGATTTTTATAATGAAAATAAAAACAAAAGCAAATATAGAGTTCGTTCAAACAGCAGAGAAGTAAAAGTGTTTGATGTGGTAATTGCCCCGTCTAAATCAGACAGTTCTGTAATGAAAAAAACGATGGCTGAATTGAAAAATGAATTTTTAACAACAACAAGTGATTCAGTTTTCGTAATGAAGAATTCTGATGTTCGAAATTATGCTGCTGATAAACGTGCAACAGCTGTTCCACAGGGGCACGAGAAGGCACAACGTTTCCAAACTTATCCAGTTGATTACGATACAATTTTCAAAACTGCAACAATCGGTCAAGTTTACGGCCCATATATTTCGAATGAAAGCTTTGTTATTTCTAAAGTGATTGGATTTACACCAAATTCATTGAAAGCACGTCATTTATTGATTTCTACAAATGGTTCAACCGACAAAAAAATACTTGAGGCGAAGAAACAAACAGCAGACAGTTTATTGAAACTAATCAACAAAAACAATTTTGCCGAACTTGTTCAAAAACATTCAGATGACCCGGGTTCAAAAGAAAAAGGCGGAGAGTACGACAATTTTCTAGAAGGTGAAATGGTTAAAGAATTTGGTGAATTCTGTGCAACGCAACCTATCGGTAAAATTGGAATTGTAAAAACTGATTTTGGATACCACATTATCGAAGTTTTGGATAGAGGAACTTCTAAATTTCCTTTATTGGCCTCCGTTTCAAAAATCTTCAAAGCAAGTGAAGAGACAATTTACAGCAAGGAAAGTGAGGTAAATCGCATTTTATACAAATTGGATAAAATGATTTCCAAAGAAACAGACAACGCGAAAAAAGTCGCTCTTTTTGACTCTATTGTTCGAACGAATAACTATTTCGCAAGACCTATTACTATAGAAGACAATAATCCGAAAGTTTATGGATTCACTACAACTGCCGCAAGTGATAAAATATTAATGTTGGCATTTGCGAAAGAGGCCGCAGTTGGAGATTTAACTTCCTACCCAATCAAGGATAAAGACAAATATGTACTCGGAATGGTAACGGCAATAAAAGAAGTTGGTGTTCCAGTGTTTTCTGACGTTAAAGAGCAAATGAAACGTGATTTGATTGAAGAGAAAAAAGCGAAAAAGTTGATGAATATGATGGCGAAAGGTGGTTCGTTGGATGCTATCGCGAAAAAGGCAAATGTTCCTGTAATGAGTGCTGATATCACCTTTAGCAATCCATCTATAATGAGTGCGGGTTATGAACCTGAAATTATAGGTTCTTTGTTCTCTGTTGCTGTGAAGGATGGATCAAGAACTCTGCCGTTAAAAGGTAAAGTTGGAGTTTACGTTATAAAGGTTGAGAAAACGACTAAAGCACCTGCGGCTGCAAATTATAACGTGGAGCGCGATCAGTTGTTGAACAACCTTAAAGGAAGTTTACAAGGTCAAGCGATGATGGGACTTAGAAAAACTGCTGAAATCATTGATAATAGAAAGTTAAACGAACTTCGTATTCGTTTGTAATGCTGAAAGCGGAATTAAGAAAATTTTATAAAACAAAACGCACTTCAATTACGCAAAAAGAATTAGAAAGGTGTTCGGCAGAAATTGCTGGACACCTTTTTTCGTTTATTGATTGGCGTAATAAAAAAGTGAGTTTATTTCTTCCCATTGAGCGATTAAAGGAAATAAACACTTTTCCAATATTGCATGGGTTAAGTGATTTGGGTGCGACTATTCTCTTGTCTAGAACGAATTTTGAAACCAATGGCATGGAACTTTTTGTTTTTGAAAATGAACAACAAATTGAAATAAACAAATGGGGAATTCCTGAACCTATTGGTGGAGAAAAGTTCAATCCAAAAGAAGTTGATGTTGTAATTCTACCACTTTTGATTTCCAATGAAAAAGGATATCGGGTTGGTTATGGTAAAGGATTTTACGATCGTTTTCTAAATGAATGTAAATCGGATGTTTTGAAAGTTGGGATAAACTTCTTTGACGAACTCGTCGAAATAGATGACATCAATGTATTTGATATTCCTTTGGACGTATTGATTACTCCTAAAACCATTCACTACTTCAAGAATCTTTGATTAAGTATTTATTTGGTTAATACAACAGAAATCAACAATCCAATACAAAAAAAAGGAAATCTAATATTCAAGTATGAAAGTGCAATTTTTTAAACAAAACAACACAATTCAATTTAAAGGAAAACAACATCTATGGTTCTTCTCGCATCGGGAACTTAAACTGAAAGGTAAATGTTTTAACCAGTACTATTTCAAGTAATTACGCAAGTGTTTTGGGCGGAAAATATTACGAGTTCTCCAATCATCCGCCACAGGACGGACGCGGTCATGGCAACGTCCTCACCGTTTTCTCTGATTTGAAAATCCCAAAGGATAAGGATAATAATAATGTTGTGGATTCCTACGAAATTGGGATTTTAAGTACAGCGGATTATAGCCCGTTTGGAGTGCAGCTGGATGGTAGGTCGGAGAGTGGTGGGCAGTATAGGTATGGATTTAACGGAATGTTATACGACACTTGGTTTTCAGGTGCTGAAAGCCTTAGTGGAGTCAATCCCGAATGGAGCTTCAGCGGAACTTCGGGGGAGAAAGATGACGAGTTCAAAGGAGAAGGAAACAGTTATACCACGGAGTTTAGGCAGTATGATGCGCGAGTTGGTAGGTGGCTAAGTTTGGATCCGTTGATGGGAAAGTTTCCTTGGCAGAGTCCATATGTGGCGTTTGATAATAATCCGATTTATTATGTTGACCCGTTAGGAAGTGAAAGTGAGGGGAATGGGGATAAAGGTTGGGAAAAAGGAGATAAAGGGTCTAGAAAAAAGGATAACGGTGATGGTACAGTTACTTATGATGCTCCAAATGGGAATTTGGTACTGCCTGAAAGAGCCAAAATTTTATCAACCCTTCAAGATGGTAACAATAACGGTAAAGTGGATTACAACGGTAAGCCATTGCAGGGCGAGTTTGGCGATGTTTATAAATTTAATCTAGACGGGGTTGAATATATAGCGAAGTATGATAAAGGTATTTTTCAAGGATATTTTGATAGTAAAAATAATCAATATAAAAACCCTTCTACTCATTCTAAACATTCTGGTACTACCATGTCCTTCCAAGGTTGGCATGACCAAAATCCTCCTTTTGAGTCAGTTGCAATTTTCGCAGACCTTAGTTTTAATAGTCCATTCGAAGGCATATCAATTTCAGGTCAGATTGAGAACCCTCAAGAAGGTACTATTGAAAAATCATTAACAGTTTCTAGCAAAACAGATATTTTTGGTTTACCTAAATTTAAAATCGATTATGGATTAGGATTTGATTTCAAAATTAAAGAAAAAACAATTGATGCTCAGATGTATAAGCAGTTTGAAGTTTCTATACCTTTAGGCACCATTTACGGATTGTCATATTATTCAAATTCAAGAGGAGAAAAAGGATTTAAAATTGGTTTAAGTCAAAGTAGAGGACTTGAACTTTGTCCTATCTCCATAACTAATTCAACAATAAATGAAAAATAAAAATAAATTAAGTTTAATAATTGCAGCATTAATTTTGACACTATTTTATGCATGTGACTTTTTTCAATCGGAAGATCACAAAAGATTGAAGGAAATAGATTTGAAGGATTTAAATAAAAGATTAAATTCAGAAAAAATATATTTTGAAATCGATTATGTAGTCAAAAATGATGTTTCTGAGAGAAAAGTCAATGTTATGGTAATAAACATTAAGAACAAGGAAATTGATTTGATTGGAATAAACAATGAATTTTTTAATTTAATCGAAGAAAAAATTAAATTGAGTGGGCTCATACGTACCAGTTTTTTGTTTTGTTAGCTGAAATAGTG
>CAZWSY010000100.1:0-9984 GCA_964636775.1 uncultured Lishizhenia sp. | reverse complement strand
TCAACACTTGATGTTTCTGGTGGTGCTACTGTCACTGGTACCGGTAATTTCCGTGGTGCTGTTACAGCTTCAACTCTCACTATCTCTGGTGCCTTAACTGTAACTGGTGCTCACAGTGTTTATGGTGTTTCTAACTTCTATAATACTGCTACTTTAGCTGGTACCAACAATCTTACTGGTTCAACTTTTGTTAATAACACCTTAGCTGTTCAAAGCTCAACTGTTCTTTCTGGTGTTACTACTTTAGCTTCTACTCTCAATGTCACTGGTGCTGCTACTTTTGCATCCAATCTTTATATTGCTGGTAACTTAACTGTTGAAGGTACTCAAACTATTCTTAACACTGTTGTTTCTACCACTGAAGCTATCTCTGTTATTAATGCTGGTACTGGTCCCGCTGCTTTCATTAACCAAACTGGTGCTCAAGCCATCTTACAAGTTCAAGATGATGGTGTTAATGTTCTTTTCATTGCCGATGAGATCCAGACAGGAATTGCGCGCACAGGAAGTTTATTAGCTGTTTGCGGAAATTGTACGTGTGAAAATAAATGCGAACGTCAAACAGAAACGTATAACCGTCCAGATATTTTGATTCTAGGAAAGGCACTTTCAGGAGGTGTATATCCCGTTTCAGCAGTGCTGGCTGACGACGAAATTATGATGGTTATAAAACCGGGTCAACACGGATCAACTTTTGGAGGAAATCCGATTGCTGCGAAAGTTGCGATTGCTGCACTAGATGCTGTCGAAGAAGAAGGCTTGATTCAAAATGCACGTCGTTTGGGACATATTTTCAGAAAAGAAATGAATCGTATTATTGAAAATACCGATTTAGTAGTGAAAGTTCGCGGAAAAGGTTTGTTGAATGCAATTGTTGTAAACGACACGGAAGATAGCCCAACTGCTTGGAATTTATGCGTAGCTTTAAAAGAAAACGGTTTACTGGCAAAACCAACACACGGAAACATCATTCGCTTCGCACCACCATTGGTTATCACAGAAGATCAATTGATGGAATGCGTTGGGATTATTGAGAAAACGATTAAAAACTTTAATAAATAAACTGAGAGTTGAAAGTTGAAAACTGAGAGTTTAATTCTAAGTTTTCAGCTTTCAGTTTTCAGTTCTCAACTTAACTAATATGGCTTTAAAAATTAAATTTGGAACCGACGGCTGGAGAGCTATCATCGCAAAAGAATTCACTGTTGAAAATGTAGCTAGAGTAACGGAAGCAACGGGTGAATGGTTGAAAAAAAACTATGAAAATCCATCTGTTTTTGTTGGACACGACTGTCGTTTTGCTGGAGAATTGTTCATGGAAACAGCTGTGAAAATCTTTGTTGCACAAGGTATTCCTGTGAAAATGTCACGTGGCTTTGTTTCTACTCCTATGATTTCCTTAGCTGCCTATCCATTTGGTTGTCAGATTGGAGTCGATTTAACAGCAAGTCACAATCCTCCATCGTACAACGGTTATAAATTGAAGGCAGATTTTGGTGGACCGCTTCAACCGGAATATGTTCAAGAAGTGGAAGATATCATCCCAGAAGTTTGTAGCATCGATTTTGAAAACATTTCTATCGAGGAAGCTATGGCCTCTGGTAAAGTAGAAGTGATTGATATCGAAACATTGTATGTGGAACACGTTAAAAAGAACTTCGATTTAGAAGCGATTGAAAAATCAGGAATGCGTTTGGTTTACGATGCGATGTATGGTGCTGGTCAGCGTGTAATGCCTCGTATTTTACCAAATGTAGAATTATTGCATTGCGACCCGAATCCGTCGTTCATGGGACAAGCACCTGAGCCGATTGCTAAAAACCTGAAAGAGTTAGAAGCTTACATCACTTCAAATGAAGGAATTTACTGTGCTCTAGCAACTGATGGTGACGCGGACAGAATTGGATTGTACAACGGAAAAGGAGAATTCATCGATTCGCATCATATCATTTTATTGTTGATTCATTATTTAGTGAAATACAAGCAAATGACGGGTAAAGTGGCGATTGCATTTAGTGTAACACCACGCGTTTATAAAATGTGTGAGCACTATGGTTTGGAACACACCACTACAAAAATCGGCTTTAAAGAAATCGCTTCAATAATGGTGAAAGAGGACGTTTTGTTAGGCGGAGAGGAATCTGGAGGAATTGCTGTGAAAGGTCACATTCCTGAGCGCGACGGAATTTGGATGGGATTAATCATTTGGGAATTCATGGCGAAATCAGGTAAAACCTTGGATGAATTGATTGATGAGGTGTACGACATCGTTGGTCCATTCAAATTTGAACGAAACGATTTGCACATCACTGAGGAAATGAAACAAAACATCATCGCGAATTGCAAAGCAGGTAACTATAAAGCTTTTGGTGATTACGAAGTGAAAGAAGTAAAAACAATTGACGGTTTCAAATTTTTCTTCGATGAAAACCGTTGGATGATGATTCGTCCTTCAGGAACAGAACCTGTACTAAGAACCTATGCAGAAGCTCCAACTTTGGAAGAAGTTCGCAAAATTCTTAAAATGACTGAGGAGACGATTTGTAAGTAATTAAATACGCTCAAATATTATGGCATCTGAAGAATATCACTAAGAAATTCGCAATAAGATTATTGAAGTCCTTAAATTGACTTACCAAAACATGGTGAAGTTCAAAAAAGAGAAAAACTCGGTTATTGAGTTATTACAAGAGGGTAAAATTGTGTATTCTAAACCTTAGCAATATAAAAACCGCCAACTTTCGTTGACGGTTTCTTTTGTATTTGTTCTTGGTTTTTCTTAGTTATTTGTTGGTGCGCCTGTATTGTTTACTGGAGTTCCTACCTCTGGAGCTGGACCAACTTCACCTTTGATACGAATCACTTTATTTGGCTCGTTGATAGCATTGGAAGTGATTGTTACGCTTTTGTTGATTGCGCCTGGTCTTTTTGTGTCGTATTTTACACGGATAGAACCTTTTCCTCCTGGTGGAATTGGTTCTTTCGGCCATTCAGGAACTGTACATCCGCAAGATCCTTTTGCGTTTGAAATAATTAACGGCTCATCACCTGTGTTTCTGAATTCGAATGTACAGTATGGATCACCATCATACTTGATGTTTCCATAATCGTGAACTTCTTTATTAAATTCGATTTTCGCACCTTTCTCTAATTGTGCGTTTACAACGTTGCCAACCATAAGAGCGACGAACATCATTGCAAAGGATAATACCAGTTTTTTCATGATTTGAAGTTTTATGAAACAAATGTAGTTTTCTCCTTTTCGCCCCCAAAACCTTTAACACTTCATTAACAATGCCCACAAATCTTATCTTTAGCCAAAAAATCTAAAAATGGAATTCATAAGTCAAGCATTAGATAATTACGTTTGTAATCACACCTCAACTGAGGATGAACTTCTTCAAAAAGTAAATAGAGAAACTCATCTTGAAGTATTACAGCCAAGAATGTTGAGTGGACATTTCCAGGGACGATTGTTGAGCATGTTTTCCAAAATGATTAACCCAACAAACATATTAGAAATTGGAACTTACACTGGTTATTCGGCATTATGTTTGGCTGAAGGCTTAGATAAGGAGAGTGGTTATTTATGTACGATTGATATTAATGAAGAATTGGAAAAAAGAGTAAGAAATTATTTTCTTGAAAGTTCTTACATAAAACAAATAGATTACAGAATTGGTGATGCGATGCAAATCATTCCAACACTTGAAAAGAAGTGGGATATTGTTTTTATCGATGCAGATAAATTGAACTATTTGAATTACTACCACTTAGTTTTTGACCAAGTTAACATTGGAGGTTATATTATTGCAGATAATGTTTTGTGGTCGGGAAAGGTTGTTGAAGAAAAACATCAGGACAAAGACACACAACTGCTTCGAGCATATAACAATTTTGTATTGAACGATGAACGTGTTGAAGTTGTACTTCTTCCAATTCGTGATGGGCTCAGTGTTGCAAGAAAAATCAAAGCATGAAAAGAGAAATTAGGTTAACAGCCGACGGTTCAACTACTATCTACTTACCCGATCTCGACGAAAACTACCATTCTCATCACGGAGCAATACAAGAAGCACAATATGTTTTCATAAAAAACGGTCTTGAATTTGCCCTTACTCAAAAGGGTGAAAAAGAAGAACTAAATATCTTGGAGATTGGTTTTGGAACAGGATTGAATGCACTTTTAACTGCTTTAAATGTTGAAAATCTTAGTAACACAATCAAATATTTGGGAATAGAAGCATTTCCTGTTGATACGGAGCTACTTGTTCGAATGAATTATATTGATCAGCTAAAATCATACAATCAAGCAAATTCCATATTCAGCAAAATTCATCAAGCAACTTGGGAGAATTTTGAATCAATAACATCAAACTTTGAACTTTGTAAACAAAAGGTAGAACTTGAACATTTTGAATCAGTACAAAAATTTGATTTGGTTTATTATGATGCTTTTGGACCACGTGCACAAATCGAAATGTGGTCTATTGAAAACTTGGAAATTGTTGCGAAGCATTTGAAAAGTGGTGGAGTCCTTGTCACCTACTGTGCAAAAGGGCAATTCAAGCGCGATTTAAAATCCTTAGGATTTAAGATTGATGCCTTACCCGGACCACCAGGAAAAAGAGAAATGGTGAGGGCAACGAAAATTTAACATTTATTTTTTGTCAAAAACTTGCAGAACTAAAATTTCGACCTACCTTTGAGCCATAAAATTACAGTTCATAGTTGTAGTTTTTGAGTTTTATAGTTTTAGCATGGTTTAGCAGAAAGAGGAACAAGTTACGGTTTGTTCCTCTTTTTGTTTTTTTAACCTCAGTTCGATTGTAAAATTGAAATTACCTCCGGTGCTGCTTCGCGGTCAGATTGACATAAAAATCTGTTAGACAAGGCGTTTTCTCGAAAAATTAGCGGTCCGCCGCGGCGGAAAATTGAGAGGAAACAACCCAGTATAACTGGTTTTTATGCAGAGAGTTTATTTATTCCGCTATCCGCCGCAGCGGAAACAACGATTTACTTCAACCCTTTTTCGATTTTGCTGCGACGGACCGATAAATCTTCAAAAACGTTATTAGTAACTCTTTGATTGTGAACGGTCTGACCGCGAAGCAGCGACGCAGTCAATCCAATTTTAATAATTGAACTGAGGTGTGTACATTTGTCAAATGAAACATGTACTTCTAACACTGAGCTTTTTATGGATTTATTCAGCTCAATCTCAAGACACTTTAGAAACCGAAAAAAAGCGATTTCAAGCGGATGCACATTGGGCAGGATTTGAGTTTGGAACATTAATTCTTACAACCAGCGAGTACAATCGGAATTTTGGGGAATATGATTTTTGGGGAAATGAAATTCAAGGCTCGTCTGCATTCAATATTAACTTCTTCGAATATAAATTTCCAATTTTCAAACAATATCTAGGATTAACAACTGGTTTGGGCTACACTTTGAATTCCATTGGTTTGAGAGGAAACTACAGAATTCAACATAACATGGATACGGTGTTTGCTACTCAAAATTTATTCCAAGCTTATACAACTAACACACTAGATATCCATCTCTTAAGTGTTCCTCTTTTGCTTGAATTCGCAACAGCACAGCGACAGAAAAAATCGTTTTATTTTAACGCAGGTATAATTGCGAGCTTGAGAATAGGCTCAAATACTGTTCAAACAGGGGAATATTCCAATGGCGACCGATTTAATCTAAATGTCAGATCTCGGTTCAACCTTCTCCCCTACTCACTTGAAGCAACAGTTCGTACTGGTTTTTCCCATTTCGGAATTTTCGCTTCTTATAATTTAACCTCTTTATTCAAAGAAAATAAAACGATTGGAGTTTTTCCATTCCGTGCTGGATTATCACTAAACATTTCCCTCATCGATTTTGACTAGGTAATATCAAAGAATAAAGATTATTTTTTATGTATAGTAATATTTGCCTGTAAGTTAATCCCAATAAAGTTTTCAGGTACTATTTTGTCTATTAACTCCAATTGTAATAATCGAATTCAAGTTAAAAAGTCCGTTGTTTCTACCACTGCGAACAGATTCGAAGATAAACGAACAAAAACTATTTAATTATATACATGGTTTTTGAAGGTGAATATTAATGCAACGCAACTCCTCCTTCGACCGGTTGGCCAGCCTTAGATGGAAAAAACACTTCATGAATAGATGATAATCTAATGACTAGGCAAACAAAATTTTAAAACGATGTGACTCTTGAGTCAACAAGTGCTTGGAAATTTATTTCTTTTTCCAGAACACCTTGGGTCTTGAATTTAAAAGAAATAGTCTAAATACTTATAAATCAATGCTCTTGCCGTTATTCATTTGACCCTATTTATGTTTTGTTATACTCTACCTTAATAAATTGACATGTCCAGTTACTTCCTTATTCAAACCATCGACAGTACTTCTAAATCGAATAATGTAAGTAAAAGTTCCATCTTGAACTTTATTACCTTCATAAGTACCATCCCAACCTTGAGTTGGATCTGTTGTCTGGAATACTACCGTTCCCCAACGATTGTAAATTTGGAAGAAATAAGTTGAAATATCAACACCAGCGCTTATTACAGGATAGAAAATATCATTTACACCATTTCCATCAGGCACAAATGTATTCGGTACGAAAACAACCAATTCGTCACTTAATTTTATTATTCTAAATGTACTATCCTTACATCCAAACTGATTTGTAGCCACCAAGGAGATTACATACTGAGCTTGTAACGTACCGTTATATGTAATAAATTCCGGTTCTTCAACACCTGGTAAGGAATTTCCGTCGCCAAGATACCAAACATAACTATCTGCATTGAAGGATGTGTTATTGACATAAACTGATGGATTTTGAGTAGTAATAACATCGTTACTGGTTGTGAAAGATGCCACAGGATTTGGATGAGCACAAACCAAATCAGGAATCATGGTGGTTGTAGCACAGCCGTTAGATCCATAAGCTGTTAAACCGACATCAAAACAACCAGGATTTTGATATGTATAACTCAAAGTTCCACATTGGTTGAACAATGCTCCATTTCCTAAATCCCAAGTACAATTGCTCACTTCCTGAGATGTATTTGTCAACCTTATAGTAAGTGGTGTACATCCTTCTGTAACATCAATTGAGAAGGTAACTGTTGGCGAAGGTGAAACTGTTACGTTTGATGTAGCTGGTGCACTTTCACAACCGTTTAAGGTGTAAACAACCGTGTATGAAGTTGGAACATCTGTTGTGAATTCTAAGACTTGACCTGTGCTTCCACTTGGTGTCCAAAGGTAAGTTCCACCTGGAGTTGAAGGTGTTGCAGTTATTGTACTTAGGTTGTTTTGACAAACATTCACGTCTGGAACTGTAACTGAAGGAATTGCTTGTAAAGTCGCTGTTGCAGATACTGGATCGGCAGGACAGTTGTTCAACACATAAGTAACGGTGTAAGTCGTAGCAACGGTTGGAGAGACACTCAAGTTCGGTCCAGTGTAACCAGTAGCATCAGGTGACCAGAAGTAAACTCCACCCGCTTGAGACGGAACAGCATTGAATGTATTGGATAAACCTTGACAAACAACAATATCCTCGAGTGTTACGGTAGGTTTCTCTGTAACAGTTACTGTAGTTTGTGTTGGTTGGCTCGCACATCCATTGACAGTATATGTTACAGTGTAAGTAGTTGTATTTGCCGGTGTAACAGTTATAGCAGAGGTTGTTGCACTACCTGGAGACCAAAGGAACGTTCCACCAGATTCAGATGGCGTTGCGGTTACCACTGTTGTTCCGCCAACACAAACTCCTGTTTGAGGGATTGAAACTGTTGGAGTTGGTGTTACACTGATGATAGCTGTTGCCGTATTACTTGGACAACCATTTGCCGTATAAACCACGTTGTAAGCAGTTGTTACCATAGGTGTAACTGATATGGTTTGTGTAGTAGCAATTTCTTGTCCTCCTTCAGACCAAGAGTAAAAGTCTCCCGGAATTGACCCGTTAGCAGTTAAGACACCTGTTGATCCAGAACACAAGGTTGTTGTACCACTGACATTCACCACTGGGCTTGGTTGAACTGTTACTGTAGCAAACGCTTGTGGACTCACACAACCTGTTGTCGGATCCGTCACTTGAACACTGTAAATAGCATTTGCCGATGGCGAAACCGTAATTGATTGAGTTGTTGCTCCGCCTGGTGTCCATATATATTGAACATTCGGAAGGTTGGAATTCGCTACTAATGTACCTGTAGCTCCTGAACAAATGGTCAAGGCACTAACTGAAACTGTTGGTTCCGGAATTTGATCGATGAACAAGGACTCTGTATCTGTACAACCGTTGGCAGCAGTTACAGTCACTGTATAAATTCCTCCTGATGTAATCGTAACGTTTGCATTTGTTCCTAAACCATTACTCCATTGGTATGTACCTCCACCTGTTGCCGTTAAGCTTACAGAAGCTAAGTTACAACTCAATATAGTTCCAGAGGAGTTGTTTGTAATTCCAGCAGAAGGCGGTGTCAAGTCGTCTGTTAAGGTAATTGAACTTGTGCTTGAACAACCATTTGCACCAATTACAGTAACCGTGTATGTTCCTGCCGAAGTGAATCCTGCTGTAGCAGTTGTAACAGCAATTGACCAAACATAATCAACACCCCCACCAGCGGTTACGTTAATTGTTGGATTATTACAACTTACCACTGTAGTTTCTGTCTCATTAGTTAAAGTAGCTGTTGGAGCAGAAATATCTTCAGTGATGGTAATAGTTGCACTTGATACACAGCCATTGGTATCTAATCCAGAAACGGTGTAAGTTCCTGTTGACGTAAACGTATTTGTGGAACCTGTTGCATTTGCACCTCCAGACCATGTAAAATTAGAACCATTCACAGCTGCGACATTGATAGAAGAAATTGCACAAGTCAACTGAGTAGATCCAGTGATGTTGTTAATTGCGATTGGTGATGCAAAAGTTTCAGAGATGTTAAATGTTTCGCTTGCAACACAGTTCAAATCATCAGTTATGGTTACCGTGTAAGTTCCAATAGCCAAACCAGTCAATGATGTTGCTGTTGAACCACCTGACCAAAGTACATCATAAGGTCCAACTCCACCAGACGGTGAAATCGTAATTGAGCCTTGAGTACCTGGACACAAAATGTTGTTCACGATTCCGTTTGCCACAATTGGTGCTGGTCCGTTAATAGTTACCTGAGTGGAAGCGGTACATCCTAAATTATCTGTAACGGTATAAGTAACTGTTCCTGCTGACTGATTAAATACTCCCGTTCCAGTTAATGTTCCTATTCCACCAGTTGCAGAAATAGTTACTTGTGTTTGATCACTGTTACAAACCACAGTATTCAATGCAGGTGTTCCAGTAACAACAATTGGAGCTGGTTGAGAAATGGTAATTGTCGTTGACTGTGTCGCACCAAGTGCATCTGTAATGGTGTAAGTGTAAGTTCCAGCGCCAACATTGAATGTACCCGTTCCAGTTATTGGTAAGATACCACCAGTTGCTGATACTGTTACAGTAGATGTTTCTCCGTTACATACGATTGGTGTGTTCGTAACATTAATTACTAGTGGTGTTGGGTCAGTAAGTGTAATTGTCACTTCGTCTGTACATCCTAAATCATCCGTTACTGTGAAGGTATAAGAGCCAGCTGTCAATGTAAAACTTCCCGTTCCAACATAAGGCGCTACTCCACCCGTTGCTGTTACTGTAACAACCGCGGTTCCACCTGTAGTAACAATTTGAGTTGCCGTAGCTGCTGCCGTTGGACCTTGGTTAATGGTTAAATCCAATGTATCAGATACACACCCGTTTTGACTTAAATAAATCCCTGTGTTTGTATAAGTCTGTCCTGTTGCCGCCCATGTATAAGACTGACAAGATGTAATGGTTGTTGTTGAGCCCGAGGTGAATGGAGTGATGGTTAATACCAAAGTATCCACCGCACAACCGTTGGCGAAGGTATAA
>CAZWSY010000099.1:1325-10160 GCA_964636775.1 uncultured Lishizhenia sp. | reverse complement strand
AATGATTGCCCTTTACGAAGAAAAGTACGGTGAAATAACCGTTTTTCTTACAGGAGGTGATTGCGTTTACTTTGATTTCGAGAATAAAAATAACATCTTTGCAGCCGAAAATTTGACCCTAGTTGGGATTTTTGAACTTTATAAACAGAATGCGTCACACCTTTAGTATTGTTTTTCTAGGACTTATCTCCTTTATTTCGGCGCAGTCCGTTATTAATGACCCCAAAAGTTCTTACGGTTTTGGTGAACGTTCAACAGGAAGTCATTCCATTTTTTCGGCCTTAGGTAGAAATGAAATTCAAGCCACAGATTCCTCCATATTAAACTTTAAAAATCCGGCATCCTATTCTTTTTTAAGTCCAGGAAGCACGTTGTATAGCGTTGAATTACAGGCAAGGATAGCGCGTTTTCAACAAAACGGAGGGTCTGAAATTTCTGGTACTGCAATGGCGGAAAACTTTGTGCTAGGTTTTAAAATTCACCCAAAAATGGGTATGGCATTCGGTTTAAAGCCTTTTGCAACAAGAGGTTACGGGTTTTCAGAACGGTTCTACACCGGAACTGATTCATTGGAGTATTCCTACAATGGAAAAGGAACAATTAATAGTTTGTTTTTAGGTTACGCTTATCAAGTTGTTTCCCAAAAAAACACTCAACTCTCACTTGGATTCAATGCTTCTTATCTATTCGGAAGTCTATACAATGAACGCATTGCACGACTAATTCAAACGAATAGCAATCAAGGCGGAATCAATAGAAAATATACTTGGACGCGCTCTTTTCAATATCAAATTGGGGCAGTTTTCAAGCAAGCGGTATCCAAAAATCATCACCTGGCTTTGAGTGGAGTACTAGAGCCAACACAAAAAATAAGTGCGAGCTATAGAAACGAATTTATTTCCGCCACCGATATTTTTACAAGTTCAACCTATTCAACCTTGGTGAATGAAACAACGGAAGGAAAAATAGAATTGGGTCTGCGTTACGACATAGGTTTGGCTTATGATTGGTATGTCAAAGCACTACCGAAAGGAAATAAAATTTTGCATCCAAAAATTACTGTTTTACTTGGTTACGGAAAGGGCGGAACAGATAGTCATACCTTTTCGGGAGTTGCTCCTTGGCAGTTGAATGAAACTTCAAAATTATCCTTTGGGGTTCAATTTATTCCGGAATATAAATTGTTTGAAAACCTTGCAACACTCAAATTCTTTGAAAAAGTACAATACCGTGCTGGATTCTTTTCACAGAACCTGGCTTATTCCATCAATAATGAGCCTTGTGTAGATCAGGGAATAACTTTTGGTTTTGGACTGCCAATACTTTCTCAACAAAGTTTATCCTCTGTAAATCTAGGCTTTACACTCGGGAATAGAACTTTTGGAACTACCAATAACATAACCCAAGATTATCTTGGCATCAATTTTGGTTTGATTCTTGCACCTTCTAACTTTGAAAAATGGTTCAGAAAACGAAAACTAGACTAATGAAAACGAAAACTATGAAATTGAAAAACTTATTCATTGGAACAATGATTGCATCGTCTTTCGCATCTATTGCACAAGACGACAAAGACAAAGAGTGTTTAAGAATGCGTTTCCTTGCACAAGAGGAAATGAAATTGAAAAACTACGCAGGAGCAACCGCGTATTATTTAAAAGGTGAAACGATTTGTGGTAATTACGACAAAACGAAGTACGATAACATGACCAAAATCATCACCAATACTATCGCTACTGAGACAGATAAAGACCGTAAAATGGCCTACATGGACACACTTACCCAGGTTTATGGCAGAATGGAAAAATTGAATTTCTTGGATCAAGCGACTTATTTAACTTGGGCAAAATACATGTACCAATTGGGTAAGCCTGACCGATTGAAAATTGACGGTATCTACAAAAAACATTTAGAAGCCGGTGGAACTTTCAATGACGAACAATTAAGCTTGTATTTTAATAACTTGGTTGTTCAATTCAACGAAGCAAAAGATGCAGGTGTGAAGCAAGGATTTAAAAAACGTATTATTTCCGATTATTTTACCCTTTCAAAAATGATTGAAGCGAATAGTTTAAGTGTTAAATCTCAAGAGGCTTTGACCGCATCATTCAATAATATTGTTCGTTCATGCGACGATATTCTTCCAGACTTGAGTGGATTTATGGCGAATTTGCCACAAGACAAAGAATTGAAGAAGAAAACAGTAATGAACTTCATGAATTTGTTAAAAGAAAAAGGATGTACCGGAAGCAAGGAGTATGAGATGTTGGTGGACACCATCATTAAAATTGATAACTCTGTTGATGCGGTTTTAGCGAAAGCTCAATTGTTGAGAGCCAAAAAACGTTATGATGAAGCGATTGGAAGCTACAACCAAGCTAAAGGAATGTCAACTGATCCTGCACAAAAAGAAGAGATTGAATTTAGTATTTTGGAAATTCAATACCACGAGAAAAACGCATATCAAACTGCTTATAAAACTGCAATGGGTATTTCAGGTGCAAACCGAGCGAAAGCTTTAATGATTGCCGCTAATTGTGTTGCGAAACTTGCAAATAGTTGTGGTTCAAGTACATTTGAAAGAAAGTGTAATTACTTGTACGCTGCTGAATTGGCTCAAAGAGCAGGTGATGGAGGAGCAGCGGCAAGATTTAGAGCAAACGGCCCAACTGAATCGGAGATTTTTGATAACAACAATCCTTCCTCTGTTTCACTTTCTTGTTGGGGAGTATCTGTTTCACCGAAATAATGTTTAGCAACGAGCTGAAAAAAATAAATTTCTTGAATCCTGCTTTGCTCTATTGCATGGCAGGATTTCTTTTTTCTTGTGTAAATGATTTAGATTCTGTTCAAAAGGTGACTTTCAATTCCAAAGCGCCGAGCGAAAGCATAAAGAATCTTCATGTGGTTATTTCTGAACATGGTTTTGCACAAATTGAGGTTTACGCGGCTTTAGCGGAAACTTTTCAGGGTAACGAACACATTTCAAAGTTAAGGGATAGTTTGCGCGTAAATTTTTTGGATGAAAAAGGCAAGGTTGTTTCTACCCTATCTGCTTTATATGGGGAAATCAATTACACACGAGGAACATTATTTGTTAAAGATTCTGTTCGTTTGTACAATCTTTCAAAAGACCAAATGCTTGAAACGGAGGCTTTGTTTTGGAATCAACGCGATAGTTCTATTTATTCGCTTTCTCAGGTAATTATAAAATCACCAAAAGGAAAAGTTATTGGTTCTGGTGTTCGAACAAAACAAGAATTTGCACGTTACGAACTTTTAAACCCAGAAGGCGTAATAGAACTTGAAAAAGAACTCACTTTAGATTAATTATGGAATTGTACAATAAAATTATGCGGATGTTTTGGTTGGTTTTCGCCATCGGAACCTTCGCCATTGTTACGGTTATGGGCTTTAAAAATGGTTTTGACCGTTGGGTACATTTTTACGTACTAAGTTTTATCGCTTTTGGCATGTTTCTATTTAAAACGTGGATGATGCGTCGAATGGCAAAACACCTTGAATATTTAGCATCTCAAAAAGACCAAGATGAATCCGTGGGAAAATGAAATTCGTTACAGACTGAGTAATGAGCACGAAATCCTCGGTTATTCCCGTTGGATGGATGTAGGATTTTATTACAGTAAAGATGGTTATGCTTGGAATGGAAAGGTTATTCCATCCCAGTTTCAAGACCGATTTTCGGGTTACTTCGACAAAAGCAAAAAACCACTTTTTTCCAACGACCTTATCATTCATTCCTTTTATCCTTCAATTCCTTTGCTTCTTCATTTCGATAGTACATTGGACACATTTCAACTCATCGAGTGGGAGAGCCAAACTATTTTTGACATGGATATTTGCACGTTTTTTGGAATGAATGGAAATATCGTTTGGAAGGGTACTTTATTTCACGCTTCCAAACTGTAACTTTTCAGGTAGGTTAGCAGTCTTAGGCATGATGAAATTTTTTTTCGCGGTTGTTTTTCTTTTTGTTGCATTGGTTTCTAGTGCCCAAAATTTTGTTCGAGGAACGGTTTGGGACGAAAGAGAATCGGGAATTCCTTTTGCGAAAGTTTATGTGAAGAATGCGGCTGAAATGAGGACGGTTGCTGATGTCAATGGGAAGTTTGAAATCGCTTTAATGCCAGGGGAGTATTTTCTAGTCTTTTCCGCTGCGGGATTTGAAGATAGAGAGGCGTATGTTTCAATTGGTTCGGTAGATGTTCAGCGAAATATGCAATTGTTTCCCAGTAAATTTCAAGAATTGGGATCGGTGGATGTTACGGTGAAAAAAACGAATCCCGGTCGTGATATCATGATGGAAGTTGTAAACATTCGAGAAAAAATCAATCCTTGGAATTACCCACACACCGTTGAAGTGTACATTAAAGCAACCGAAAAACTCGACACCAAAGCAAAGGAAAAAGATAAACCGACCGAATCAACCAACCCGGATGATTTGTTGGACGGTGACCAAAAAAATCAAAAGAATTGGACAGACCAAATGAACTTGGTAGAAGTGCAACTTAATCGAAATTATGCACCAGGAAACAAAGTCAAAGAAATTCGAAATGCCTACACGCTTCGAGGAAATGACCGAAATCTATATTACACCACTACCGTAAAATCGAATTTTAACTTCTTCGAGAACTTGTTGCATCTCAACGATTTGCACCAAACACCCGTTTCTTCACCGATTTCCGCACCTGGAATTTTATCTTATAAATACCGCTTGGAAAAAAAATACGAGGAAAACGGTCGCACTATTTCTAAAATTAAAATCATTCCAAGAAATACGGCAACCACAACGTTGGAAGGTTATATTTGGGTGATTGACAGTTTATGGTTGGTTCAAAAATTGGAATTGACAATGAACAAAGGAAATTTATTGGTTTACGATTATTTCACCATTACGCAAGAATTTGACCATCCGGGAGATTCGATTTGTGTATTAAAAAATCAAACCTTGAATTATGGTGTGAAATACAAAAACGAAACCTCCAAATGCGTCACGCAAGCCATTTTTTCGGATTATAAATTCAATGCTGCTTTTGCGAATAAATTCTTCAATACAGAATTAGCTGTAACCGAAAAAGAGGCTTATGAGCGCGATACGAGTTATTGGTCACAAAAGCGAGTTGGAACTTTAACAGAAGAGGAAAAACGTTTCATTATTGCCAAAGATTCCATTCGCGATTTTCAAAACAGAAAAGAATACCTCGATTCAATTGATGCTATTTTTAATAAAGTGACTGTTTTGAAGGTGCTGTGGTTTGGCGTTGATCATCGCAATCGCCCAAAACGTTATCAGTGGACAATAGGTTCTTTAGCTACATTTATTCAACCCGTTTACATTGCTGGTCCGCGTTTGACACCAAGTTTTGACTTCTTTAAAAAATGGAAAGATGAGCGAACGTTGGATTCCTACACACGAATTTCTTATGGTTTACTCAATTCCGACTGGAAAGGCGACACTTGGTGGAAGTACAAGTTTGACCCTTTTCATCAAGGCTATATCAGAGCTTCATTGAATCACGATTTTGATGTTATTCGTGGATTTGATGCCATCACACAAGTGTACAAACGCGAGAACTTTATTGAAGCTACAAGAGCTAAACTAAGTTTTGAATATGAAATTTTCAATGGATTTTACTTTAATACTTCACATGAATTTGCGGAAAGAAGAAGTCTGAAAGATTATCGTTTTGTAACCGCAATTGACGAGGCACTGCCAAACAATTCGCCACTTGAATTCAATACTTACCAAGCGTTAATTAGCAGTTTCGGAATAAGTTATGTTCCGCGTCAGAAATACATGCGTGAGCCATACAGAAAAGTTGTTCTTGGTTCAGCTTGGCCCACTTTTTCACTTTATTATCAAGCGGGTGTAAAGAATTTATTCTCTAGTGATGTTGATTTTGGCTATGTACAAGCTGATATTTCTCAAACGTTTAAAATAGGAACTTTAGGAACGTCCACTTACCGACTTTCAGCGGGACAATTCATTAATTCACGTATTGTTCGTGAGCCGGACTACAAATACCAACGTCGAAGTGACCCAATTTGGTTTTCCAATCCATTGTATTCCTTTCAAGGTTTAGATACCAATCTCGCGACTACAAATATGGTTTGGGAAGCACACTTTGTACACCATGACAACGGTGCAATTTTGAACAAAATTCCATTCATGAAAAAAACGCGAATTGGTTTAGTTGTCGGTGGTGGTGCAATGTATGTGAAAGAACACGATTGGCAGCATTACGAGTTGTTAGCTGGTTTGGAAAGAAACTTCAAGTTGTCTCGCCGACGATTGAGAGTAGGTATTTATGGTGTAGTTTCTGATGGAAATAGAATTAACCCACGAGTTGACTACAAAATTTCATTTGCTGTCTTGGATGACAGAAGTATGAAATGGAATTTTTAACCTTTTCTGTGAATTCAAAAACCTACCTTTGCCCGCTTAATTAAAAATGGACTAATATTTGTCAATAGCCATCTCATTCTTCCATTTTTACGTTATTACATTTATGTTACAAAAGGGGTCAATCTACAACAACAAGAACTTGCGGAATTTCCTGCTATTGTTTTTGACTTTAGTAACATTTTCCAATTTATTTTCTCAGATAACCGTTACCGCAGGAGGTACACCAGCGGCTATAGTAAATCGTTTGGTAGGACAGGGGATAAGTACAGCAAGTCCAACCATGAATTGCCATGTTGAAGCTTATGGTCAGTGGAACGGTAATCTTGGTGCAGGAGGGACACAATTGAGTAACGGAGGAATTATCTTAACAACGGGTTCAGCGGCGGGGGCAGTCGGTCCAAATACGAATGCTCAATTTGGTGCCACTTCACCAGGTTTTGATTTTTCAGATCCCCATTTAACTACTCAACCAGGCGCAGGAAATCCACCACCAGCAAACGACAATTGCATCCTCGAATTTGACATGACTCCCGTTTGTTCTACGATAGCGGTGAGTTTTGTTTTTGCTTCCGAGGAATATCCTGAATTTGCACCACCCAACAATTCTGGTTTCAATGACGGTTTCGGGATTTTTATAAATGGACCTAATCCTTCAGGTGGTAATTACAACTTTTTTAATGTGGCCCGATTACCTAACGATCAGTTAGTAAGTATAAATAATGTGAATGCAATTACTAACCAATTGTACTACAACGACAACTCGACAGGTCAAGTGATGCAGTATGATGGTTATACTTCGGGATTAAGAGCAGTTTTAAGCGTTGTTCCTTGCTCCACTTATCGTGTGAAAATTGCAATTGCCGATGCAGGTGATGAGGTTTATGATTCAGGTATTTTTCTTGGAGCCAGTAGTTTTGCTTGTGCAACTCCTGTACTTACCATTACTGGTGCATCCGCTCCTATTTGTCAAGGTCAAACAGTTACTTTAACGGCAAATACTACACTAGTTGGTGGAACTTACTTATGGTCAACAGGTGCAACTACTCAATCTATTGTTGTTTCCCCAAATTCCACCACCACCTACACCGCTTCTTATGTAATTTCCAATTGTAATTCGGCAAGTGTCTCCCAAACTGTCACCGTCAAACCAAATGTAACCACAACTTTTAATTCGATTGGACCACTTTGTCATCAAAGCACTCCACCTTCTTTACCTTCATCTTCTTCCAATTCACCCGGAATTACAGGAACTTGGAGTCCTTCAACTATCAGCACAAGTACTGTTGGGACTGCCAATTATGCCTTCACACCAACAGCGGGTCAATGTGCAAGCAATTTCACAATGCCAATCACGGTAAATGCACGGGTCACACCAACTTTTAATTCCATTGGTCCTTTGTGTAGGAATTCCTCACCACCAAGTTTGCCATCAAGTTCCACAAATTCACCTGCGATTACGGGAACTTGGAGTCCTTCTACGATTAGCACAACTAACGTAGGAACTCAAAATTATACGTTCACTCCTTCAGCTGGAGCTTGTGCAAATTCAGCTGTTCTTCCCATTCAAGTTATTAGCCAGGTTACACCAACTTTCAATGCTACTGGTCCTTTTTGTCAAAATGATGCCGCACCCGCACTTCCAACTTCTTCCACCAATTCTCCTGCAATCACAGGAACTTGGAGTCCTTCAACAATTAGTACCTCAACATCAGGAACGACCTCTTACACTTTTACTCCGGCTGCGAATCAATGTGCAACATCGCTTTCAAGAAACATTACCGTCAATTCTCGTCCTACCATTACACTTACTGGATCAACCAATGTTACTTGTTTTGGCGGCAGTAATGGTTCATTAACAATTAGCTCTGGTGGTGGAGCAAATCCACATACTTATTTATGGTCGAACGGATCAACTACAGTTAGTCGTCAGAATTTAAGCGCTGGAAATTACACGGTTACAGTAACTAACTCCAACAATTGTAGTAATTCTGCCACTTTTCCGATTACACAACCATCTGCAAGCATTTCTGGCACAATCACCGCCACTTCCAATTTTAACGGTTCCAACGTGCAATGTAATGGCGGTTCGAACGGTTCAGCGTCTGTTTCTGTTTCGGGTGGAACAGCTCCTTACACTTATTTATGGTCGAATGGAGCAACAATAGCAAATAGCACAGGTCTTTCTTCTGGAAATCAAAGTGTTGTCGTTACAGACTTTCTTGGATGTTCCCGTTCACTGTCTATAACTCTCACTCAACCTACACCAATTTCAATTTCTAATACCTCTACAACTGTTTCCTGCCACGGCGGTTCAGAAGGGAGCATCAACGCCACCATCAGCGGAGGAACGCCAACTTACACTTTCCTTTGGTCGAACGGTGCAACAACCGAGGATTTGAGCGGATTAA
>CAZWSY010000099.1:0-1225 GCA_964636775.1 uncultured Lishizhenia sp. | reverse complement strand
ACGGAGCAACAACGGCGAATTTGACGAATGTCGCACCGGGAACTTACACTTTAAACCTGACGGATTTTAAAGGTTGTACTATTCAATCCTCAACGACAATAGTTCAACCCGTTGCTCCACTTACAGCTTCATTAAATGCTACAAATCCTTCTTGTTTTGGATTTACAGACGGAAGTATATTACTTTCTGTTCAAGGAGGAACAATACCCTATACTTATTCCTGGAACAATGGTTCAACAACAGCAGATTTAACCGGAATTGGTGACGGGATTTACAGTTTGTTGATAACTGATAATCAGCAGTGTACTTTGTTGCTAATCGATACTTTACGTCAACCGCCAGCCACCCAGATTTCTGGAGTCACAACGCCGATTTTGTGTTTTGGAGAATTGACAGGTCAAATTGATATCACTGCCTTTAGCGGAATATCACCTTATTCCTATTCATGGTCGAACGGTGTAAATACCGAGGACTTACAACATTTAGCAGCAGGAACTTACTCAGTAACCGTTACGGACGGAATCAATTGTTCATATACCGAGGATTTTGTAGTTGAACAGCCAAGTTTACCATTGACTTTATCCGAAAATCATACGGACGCACTTTGCTTAAACGGACAAGAAGGTGAAATTCAGTTGACTGTTGTTGGTGGTACAGCGCCTTATAGTTTCATCTGGAATAATAATGAAACTACGCAAAACTTAAGTTCTTTAGCTTCAGGAATTTACTTTGTTCAAGTTACTGATGTTAATCAATGTTCGGCGCAACTTTCAGTCGAAATTGAAGATCCAAATCATGCCATTCAATTAGCGATTAATGGTCAAAATATTGCTTGTTTCGGTGAAGCAACCGGAATAGTAAGCGTCGAAGCGACAGGTGGGATTGAACCTTATTCGTTTGTGTGGAACAATGGAGCAACAACCGCTATTAATACAGGATTGACGGTTGGCAATTATTTTGTTACTGTAACCGATAATTCAAATTGTCCAGCTTTTATATCCATTGCTTTATCAGGTTCACCTTCGGCAATTCAACATCAAGCTAATCAAACCAATATTTTATGTCACGGTGACTCAACAGGTGATATTTCAGTTTTTGTTTCAGGTGGGGTAGGACCATACTCATACTTGTGGAACAGCGGACAAACAACGGCCAACCTTCAAGATATTCCAGCAGGAAATTATGATTTATTGGTGACCGATAGTTTGGGTTGCAACTATAATTA
>CAZWSY010000098.1:0-10819 GCA_964636775.1 uncultured Lishizhenia sp. | reverse complement strand
GTGGAGGAACAGCGCCTTACGATTATTTCTGGGACATTAACTCAACTTTAGATTCTATTTCCAACTTGCCAAACGGAACTTATTCAGTCACAATAACCGATGATTTAGGTTGCAACATTCAATTAACGGATAGTATTATTTCGCCATTACCTTTAAATGCAAACGCGATTATTCTTCCAGTTAATTGTTTTGGAGGAAATGACGGCTCTATTCAAGTCCAAATTTTTGGCGGAAATCAGCCTTACGATTTTTCATGGAGCAACGGAGAGGATACCGATGAAATTGACAGTTTGTCTTTTGGTAATTATCAATTATTGGTTCAAGATGGAAATTTGTGTGAAGCCATTTTTGATTATAACATTTTCCAACCTACTTTTCCAATTTCACTTTCCGTAGTTCAACAAAACGTTTCGTGTTTCGGAGGAAATAATGGAATGGTTAATCTAACCGTTAATGGAGGTACAGCACCTTACAATTTTGCTTGGAATAATTCGCAAACCACTCAAAATATTAATAGCTTGAGCGCTGGAATCTATCAAGTCATTGTTACCGATATAAACAATTGTGTGGACACTATCTCAACGACAATTTCACAACCCGCTCAAGCACTAACACTTACTGAAACGCACGTTGATATTTTATGTTTTGGACAAAGCACTGGTAGCATAGACTTGAATGTCGTTGGAGGAACTGCACCTTATTTTTACAACTGGAACGCTTCTTTTTTCACTCAAGATTTAAACAATATTCCCGCTGGAAATTATGCAGTTAATGTTTCTGATAACAACGGATGTACTGACTCACTTATGGTGGTTTTAACACAACCGGCAGCACCTTTAACTATCGGTTTTGTCACGAATAATGTGGCTTGTTTTGGTGACTCAACAGGTTCATTGATTGCGAGCATTTCAGGAGGAACTCAAACTTATAATTTCTCATGGGGACAAACTACTGAAAATTCCTTGCAATTGGATTCTTTGCCACGAGGCTATTATGTTCTTTCGGTTATGGACGCAAATGGCTGTACACTAATTGATAGTACGCTCATTTCGCAACCAAGTGCCCCTTTGAGTTTGAATTATGCTGCTTTTCAACCGAGTTGTAACGGTTACAATGACGGTCAACTTACCTCAACCGTTTTAGGCGGAACTCCAACCTACACCTATCTTTGGAATAATGGAACAACTACAGCTACTAACACAAATTTAGTCGCTGGAACTTATTCGGTGATAGTTATGGATTCACTTGGTTGCAGTATTGATACCACGATTATTCTTAGCCAACCAATTCCTGTTCAAGTTGCATTCGATGCAGATTTTTTGGTCGGTTGCAGTCCTCACTTAGTTACGTTTTTCAACAATTCTGAACCCGGAATTTCTTGTGAATGGAATCTGGGTGATGGAACTATTTTGAATGATTGCGATAGTCTTCAACATCTTTATGAAAATGGAGGTCAATTCAATGTATCGCTTACCGTAACAGATGCAAACAACTGTTCTAATACAGCAACTTACACCAATTTCATTACGGTTCATCAAACACCAACTGCGGATATTAATGCAGATAATTTGATTTTGTTTCCAGCTTTTAACACACTCACAGTAACCAATGGCTCTACAGGTGCGGTAAGCTACCAATGGAACCTGGGATTGGATAATAATTGGTACGGTTATTTGGAGCCAGGAACTTTTAATTATCCATCAAATTTTAAGGATACTTTCTTGATAACACTTATTGCAACATCAGAACAAGGTTGTCGCGACACAGCTTATCAGAGCATTATTTTCCGAAACGATCCATTTTATTACGTACCCAATACCTTCGTTCCTGATGGAAACAATGTGAATGATGTTTGGTATGTGATCTTTTCCAATCCATCAAATGTTCGGTCATTTTTAGTTCGAGTTTACAACCGTTGGGGTGAGATTGTTTACGAAAGCAAAGATTTTACAGAGGGTTGGGACGGAACTTATCGCGGAAATAAAGCACAAGATGGGACTTACATTTGGACGATGCAATTTGAATGGGAGGATAAAAGAGTGTTTGATGATAAAGGACACGTGAATTTATTGAGGTAGCGGTTACATAAGTTTTCTTTCTAAGTTTTATAAATATCTTTGCCACCCAAATTTATTCCATGTCTGTTAAATCTATTTGTTGTATCGGTGCGGGTTATGTCGGAGGACCTACAATGTCTGTAATCGCGTTAAAAAATCCAGGAATTAAAGTTACCGTTGTTGACCTAAACGCAGATCGAATTGCAAGATGGAATGACGAAGATTTGACGAAATTACCTGTTTACGAGCCAGGATTGGATGAGGTGGTTGCACAAGCAAGAGGACGAAATTTATTTTTCTCAACCGATGTGGAGTCGGCTATTCGTGAGTCAGAAATGATTTTTATGTCTGTGAATACTCCAACCAAGACTTACGGAAAGGGTAAAGGAATGGCGGCGGATTTGAAATTTATTGAGTTGTGTGCACGACAAATTGCAGAAGTTGCCACCGAAAATAAAATTGTTATTGAAAAATCGACGTTGCCTGTGCGTACAGCTGAAGCAATCAAGGATATTTTAGACAATAATTCCAAAGGTTTACAATTTCAAATTCTTTCAAATCCTGAATTTCTAGCGGAAGGAACAGCTGTTGATGATTTAATGGCTCCTGACCGTGTTTTAATTGGTGGTGGCACCGATGAAGCTGGAAGATTGGCTGTGGAAAAATTGGTTGATGTTTACGCCACATGGATTCCAAGAGAAAGAATAATTACGACTAATCTTTGGTCTTCTGAATTGTCCAAATTAACGGCAAACGCATTTTTAGCGCAACGAGTTTCGTCCATTAATGCGATGTCTGAATTGTGTGAAGTTACAGGTGCAGATGTGGAAGAAGTCGCAAAAGCTATTGGCACAGACTCGCGAATTGGTTCGAAATTCTTGAAGGCAAGTGTTGGTTTTGGTGGTTCATGTTTTCAAAAGGACATTCTCAATCTTGTTTACATCGCAAAAACCTACGGACTTAATGAAGTTGCCGATTATTGGGAACAAGTGATAATTCTTAACGATCACCAAAAGAGAAGATTTGCCAATAAGATTATTAAAACACTTTACAATACCATTTCTGGTAAAAAAATTGCAATGTTGGGTTGGGCATTTAAAAAAGACACGAACGACACGCGTGAATCTGCTGCCATTTATGTTGCAAGGGATTTGATGGATGAAAAAGCGAATATTTCAGTATTTGACCCAAAGGTTTCCAAGAGCCAAATGTTAAGCGATTTATCCTTAATTCAACCAGGAGAGGAAAAAGAACATGAAGCATTATTAACTTTCAATAGCGACCCTTACGAGGCTTGCGATAATGCTCATGCAATTGCCGTAATGACCGAATGGGATGAATTTAAAGAGTACGATTGGCAACGCATTTACGACAAGATGCACAAACCCGCTTTCTTGTTTGATGGAAGAAATATCTTAAATCGTGAAAAGTTGACCGAAATTGGGTTTCAGGTTTTCACGATTGGAAAAGGGTAGGGGAAAAGGAGCCAATTTGTAGAATTTGTGAACTGAATTCATAATATTTTCTTAATACAAACATTTCATTTTCCTTAGGTTCGCATTGTAATTTTGCGGCGTGAAAAGTCATTTTGTAGTTGTATTCGTTCTTTTTTCAGTTTTACTTTCTGCTTGTGTTAAAGATAGAATCGTTCCTGTTGATATTCCTGGACCAAACGAATTGCCTATTGGTAACGGCTATTTGTATATCAATGAATTTGTTACTAAAGGTTCAATGAATGCCAATGAATACGGTACAAATGAAGATTGGATTGAAATTTATAACCCACAAAATATTGCAATAACGTTAGCGGCAGATAGTTGGTACATTTCAGATAATGGACAAACCAATCCCTACAAATACAAACTTCCTCAACTGACTATTCCTGCAAAAGGGTATCTTGTAATTTGGTGTGATGGTTTGAATAAAGTGGATAATCAGATTCATACCAATTTTAACCTCTCTGCTGCCGGCGAAGATTTGATTCTTTATTACCATCCCTCCTCATTAACGAGTGGAATAACTGTAGATCAGTATGCTTATTCAATACATACAATTGATGGCGCAAGTGAGGGTCGTTATCCCGATGGTGGTACTCAATGGCAATTTTTTACAATTCCTTCAATCGGCGCAAGCAACAATTAGAATATGAAGTTCCCACTTTATTTAACCGTTGGTTTTGGTTTGTTGCTTTTAAGTGCAAACAAATCCTCTGAAAAAACGTCTCCCGTAATTCAAAAAATAAAATTTGATCTTTCCTTTAATTGCGAGGTGATTGAACCTTCCGACATTGTTTTTGACCCTACGAGTAAAAGCTTTTATGTGGTAAGTGATAACGGGTATATCGCTGAAATTACAACAGAGGGAAAATTGCTTCGTCAAACGGAAGAAATAGGTATTGATTTTGAAGGAATTACGTTGAGTGATAAAGGTTTGGTTACGGTAGATGAAACTCCAAGAAATTTTCAGCTTCGCGATAAGAATTGGAATTTACTCCAATCAAAACGCATCACTTACCTAGGAGGTAGAAACAAAGGATTTGAGAGTGTGACTTGGAATCATGCGACCAAAACATTTTTCACAGCCACCGAAAAAGACCCAATTCACCTTTTCGAATTGGATAAAAACTTTAACGTTTTAAACGAGCGTCGTTTGCCATTTAAGGTTCGTGACGTTTCTGCTTTAACCATTCACAACGGCTTTCTTTGGGTGTTGAGTGATGAAGACAGAACAATATTTAAGTGCGATTTAGCAACTTTAAATCCTGTAAATCAATACATTCTTCCGATTATCAACCCTGAAGGTTTGACTTTTGATGAAAAAGGAAATCTTATTGTTTGTTCCGATGATCGCGAACGTTTGTATCATTTTTCAGCCAATCTATTTCAATGAAAACTTTCGTGAAAACCTTTCCAATTCTCTTACTTTTTACGGTGAACATTTTTTCGTTGATTTCACAAATTTCTTTTACCAACGGTGACCATTCATTAGAGATTTCGGGTTCAATTTCAACTTATTACAATTATCGATTTTACAAAGACGGACAAACTGATTTTAAGAAAAACAGATTCAATCTACGCGATGCTCAACTCCAAATTGAAGGTCGTTACAAGAATAAATTGGAATACGAATTTCAAGCAGATTTCGCGGATTTGGCAGCAGGTTCAACAGTTGTAGTTGATCCTGAAAATCCAGGTTTGATGGATGCTTCCGTAACTTTTAAGTATATTCCTAAAGTGAATATTACAGCGGGTTATGGAAAACTACCATATAGTCGTTCTTCGCTTGTTCCTTTTATTTATTCTCCTTATTGGCAAAGAGCGGAATTGGTTCGTGGAGATATTTTTTCGCGTCGAGATGTCGGAATTACACTTTCTTCTTCATTATGGAAGCAAAGAGTAAACTTGTTTTTAGGTGCTTACAATGGTTTGGGTGAACTTTCTTTAAGAGGTGATAATGATGCAACTGGAAAATTGGAGTACGTTGCAAGAGCGGAATTGGCTTATCCTTCAAGATACAGGTATCAAGATATCGACCATCGGGTTTCACCAATTCCAATGTTTGTCGTTGCGGCAAGTGCACGACACACCAATCGTCCACTGGCGCCCGGAAGATTTTTCCCACAAGGAAGTCAAGGTGAGTACATGGTGAAAGTGATTGACGGTAAAAAACAAGGGATTAGTTTGGACGCAAGTTTTCAGTACATGGGTTTTTCTGCTCAGTTTGAAATGCACCGATTTCATTTGTATCCTCAGTCGGAAAATAATGCACTTTTTCAAGGTACGGACAAAACTTTCAATGAAGGTTTGCTGCGCGTTGGTGGATTTTACACGCAAATTAATTATTTCAGCAAACCACTTCAATCCATTTTTTCCGCTCGATTTGAAACGTTAAATATGAACGATTTGGCTGTTGGAGAATTGAGAAGAATTAGTTTTGCCTACGCGTTTCAGTTCAACGGTTTTATTTCCATGTTGAAAGCGCAGTACTTTATGAATTTAAAAGAAGAAGCGATTATTAATCCATTAAATTGGACAGAACAATTTAGAATAGGTTTACAACATACATTCAAATAATTCATTATGAGAAAGTTATTATTACCAATGATGTTACTTGTGGCAGGGCTAATCAATGCGCAGGTAACAATTACAAATTGGAATTTTGAAGCCAATCCATTAGAAGGTGGAGACAATACTCCCTCGCCGTCCACTGGATTAGGTTCAGCAAGTTTTGTTGGGAGCATGAACACAGGTTTGCGCAACCATGGAACAGAAACAGGTTGTTTACAGGTTTCGGGAACAGGTGCTTGGTCGGCAGAAGACGCTAATCCGGGTACAAATGAAAGCAGCGGAGCACAGTTTTTGGTTTCCACTGCAGGTTTTCAATTGGTGACTGTTCAATATGACCTAAGGATGTCGAATTCTGCTACACGAACTGAGCGTTTTCAATACACAACAGACGCTGGTATAACTTGGCAAAATTTCGATTTGAATTCGTCCAACACCACTATTTCATGCAACGGAAGTTTTGACAATGGACGAATTGATCGCGGAAATAATCTTGGTGATGCGAATGGAGATAGTTGGGGAAGAAGAATTATCAACTTATCAGCCTTGAATCCTGTAAATGATAACGCACTTTTTGGTTTCCGAATTGTTGCCGCACATTATTCGAATTCAGGAGAATTTAGAACAGCAAATAATAGTACAACCGTTGCCACCGCTGGAAAATGGCGCTTTGATAATGTGATAGTTTCTGGGGCTCCAATAACTAGTTCACCCCAGTTAATAATTAGTCCGAGTTCCTTGAATAGCTTTACGCAAGTGCTTGGTTCACCTTCCAATGAACAAATTCTAACTTTGAATGGAACTAATTTGACAGGAAACATAACCATTGAAGTTCCAACACATTTTGAAGTTTCATTAACAAGCGGAGGTGGATTTTCTCCTTCAATTGAGGTTCCAGTTGCTTCAGGTTCGCTTATCAATCAAACTGTTTATGTGAGATTGAACAGAAGCACTTTAGGAAATGCAGGTGGGGACTTAGAAATTTTTGGAGGTGGTGTAACAACTACTCAAATGACTTTAAGCGGAATTACTATTCCATCAGGATCTGCTCAACTTTACATTAATGAGTTTATGGCATCCAATAGTTCGATTATCGCGGATGAATTCAGTGAATTTAATGATTGGATTGAACTGTATAACCCGAATAATTCTGCTGTTTCGTTAGCAGGTTATTACATTTCTGATGATGCTACAAATCCTTTGAAATATCAAATACCAACCAATTCCACAGCAACAATTCCAGCCTTTGGTTTCCTTTTAATTTGGGCGGATAATCAATCGGAACAAGGAGATTTGCATACCAATTTTGCACTTGGAACCAACGGGGAAGATTTGGTATTAACCGCACCTGACGGACAAACGTTGGTTGACAGTTATACATTTGGCTTACAAACTACAGATGTTTCAGAAGGTAGAAGTTTGGATGGAGCATCTACTTGGACATTCTTCACAACTCCTACCCCTAATGCCAGCAACAATCCATTGAACCTCGGTGAAGTTTCAAGTGACCATATTAAAGTTAATCCCAATCCGTTTAAAAGCGAAATAAATATTTCTGGAAATTTCTCTAACAACCCGAAAATTCAACTCTTTTCGTTTGACGGAAGATTGATTGCTAACTTTGAGGAAAATAAATTGGAGAATTTAGAAAGTCTTTCATCCGGTATGTATTTTCTAACCATTGAAATTGACAACAATTTTAATCAGTTCATTCTTAACAAACAATAAAAAAAAAATGAAAAAACAAATGAGACAAATTGCAGGTCTGCTCAGTATTTGCTGGTTTGCAATAAATGGTCAATCTTTTGCACAAACGGCACTAACTCCGGGTAACTTGGTGGTAGTTTATGCTGATGCAAGTGCAAACAACACCACCGCTGGATTGGTTGAATTGAACAAAACGGGTTCTTTACAAACACCTATTCAAACCATTTTAATTGATGGTACAGGAGCAAATGCTATTCGTGTATCGGGTTCAGCAACCTCAACCATGTACACATCGAGTTCGAAAGATGGTTCACTCTTTACATTTACAGGTGTTAACCTTGACCAACCATCAGGAAATGCAAATACCTTGAATCCAAGAGCTGTTGTCACTTTGAATCAACTAGGACAAATTGCAATTCCGGCAACTTACTCTGCAAATGCAACTGGTCAACAAACAAGAGGGGCAACAACAAAAGATAATGTAAACTGGTATTTTGCCGATCAGTCTGGACTTTATACGAATAACGCGACTGCACCTTCACCAACGGGTAATTTCCGCTCTATTCGTGCTTTTGGAGATTCAGTTTATGTGTTTCGATCAACAAATACTACTACCCCAGTTTCTACCCTTTCAAATTATGTCGGAGGAATAGTTTCAACCTTACCAGGTCTTCCGAATGGAAATAGTAATATGACTGATTTCTACATGGTTCAAAGTGGTAACAATGGTAGTACTTATGACGTACTTTTTATCACTGAGGCAACCTCAAATTCTGTTGGAACGGTTTATAAATATTCCTTAGTTGATGGATTGTGGGTTGCAAATGGAACTTACACGACTAATTTTGGTGGATTTGGTTTAGCAGCTGAGAAAAGCGGAACAACAGGTTTTAATTTATACATTACCAGCGGATTAGGTGCACAAGTTTCAAATTCACTTTTTAAAATCACTGATTTGGCAGGTTACAACGAAGCTATCAACATTGATGTTCAAAACGTAGTAACACTTTTTACGCTTACTTCTAAAATTTTGAAAGGTGTTGGATTTGCGCCAAAACAAGTTCCGACTTTTGACGCTGTGAATCCAGTTTGTCAAGGAACTGACATCGTATTACCAACTCAATCGACTAACGGTATTTCGGGAACTTGGTCGCCAGCATTTAATAACCAAGCTACAACGACTTACACTTTTACTCCAGCAAATCAAGAAGTGGCGAGTGTTGTCACTTTAACTGTAACAATTCTTGAACTTCCAACAGTTAATGCAGGTGAAAATGTTGCGGTTTGTGAAGGTAGCCCAGTTACTTTAACTGCTTCTGGAAATGCTGTTTCTTATGTTTGGGACAATAATGTTACGGATGGTCAATCATTTACTCCAACAACAACTACTACCTACTCAGTGACCGGAACAGATGCCAATGATTGTTCGAACACTGATCAAGTATTGGTGACGGTAAACACATTTTTAGTTTTTAACCCAGGAGATGATGTTGCAGTTTGTCAAGGTGGTTCGGTAGAATTAAACGCAACTGGAGCTTTAAATTATACTTGGGAAAATGCCGTTGCGAATGGAGGTTCTTTTGTTCCAACTCAAACAGGTTACTTAACCGTTGTTGCAACCGATGCTTCGAATTGTCAAGGCATTGATTCCATTTTAATTACTGTTCTTCAAGTTCCAACGATTGAAGCTGGAGAAAATCAGACTATTTGTATTGGTGATCAAGTTACCTTAAATGCTGTATCAAGTGAAGGTACAATTCAGTGGGAAAACGAAGTTAGTAATGGAGGTTCTTATTTTCCAACGGAAAGCGGATATATAGTGGTTAGTGTTGAAAACAACAATCAATGTATTAGTCTTGATTCAATTTTAATTACTGTAAATGCTTTGCCAAATGTGAACGCAGGCGATGAAATTACTATTTGTTCAGGTAACTCCGTAACTTTAAATGCAACTGGCGCATTAAGTTATGATTGGGAAGGAACAATTCAAAATGGCGTTGCATTTACACCAACGGCAACTGGATATTTTACAGTTGAAGGAACGGATGTAAATGGGTGTTCAGCACTAGATTCGGTTTTAGTAACTGTTCTTCCTTCGCCTATTGCAAATGCTGGAAATAATGTAACTATTTGTGCTGGTCAATCCACTGTATTGAATGCTTCTGGTGGATCTAGTTATGTTTGGTCAAATGGTGTTCAAAATGGTAGCACAGTTTCCCCAACACAAACAACTACTTACACAGTTACCGTTACTGCACAAAACCAATGTACAGATATCGATGCGGTTACAGTAACAGTTGAAGATTGTTCGGGATTGAATGAATTTGAAATTTCAGTATCAGTGTATCCTAATCCTATCAATGATAGTTTCACCATTTTATGGGATAACGATAGAGATGCAACCTATACTATTACCGATTTGAATGGTAGAATCTTGAATTTCGGAGCACTTTCTTACGGTGCAAATCAGGTGATTTCAGCGAGTTGGAATACAGGTATGTATTTCTTGCAAATCTCAATTGGTGAACAATCTAAATTAGTTAGATTGATTAAATAATTTGAATAAGAGCTTACAAATTAGAAGGCGAATCCGAGTGGTTTGCCTTTTTTATTTCTTTATTTCAAATTGCTTTTCTTGAATCCATTCCCGAAAAGGTGGTTGATATAACATTTTAGTGTTTTTTTACCACGAAAGGCACGAAGGACACGAAAAGGGGGGGATAACGTGCATTTTAGTGTTACTGGTGGTTAGTTAAAGTTCTTGTACCACGAAATGCACGAAATGCACGAAAAGGATGAAAGGCACGAAGTACACGAAAAGGGGGGGTATAACGTGCTTTTTAGTGTTTTTCGTGGTTAGTTAAAGTTCTTGTACCACGAAAGGCACGAAGGACACGAAAGGTACGAATGACTATAAAGGGGGGAATATTTCGTGTTTTTTAGTGTTTTTCGTGGTTAGTTAAAATTCTTGGACTACGAAATGCACGAAGG
>CAZWSY010000097.1:1650-11275 GCA_964636775.1 uncultured Lishizhenia sp. | reverse complement strand
CTCCAGCTAGTTTGTCAGCTAATGATTTTTGTTTTTCGTCTGATGCCATCTCACCGCGAATTACTTTTTCAGCAATTTCCAATGAAAGTGTCGCAACTTGAGTTCTCAATTCCAACATAGCAGCAGCCTTTTCGCTGTTAATCGTATTTCTTGTGCTTTCCAAGATTTTTTCAGCTTCTACTTTTGCTTTTGCTTTCGCCTCTTCAACCATTCTAGTTGCTGCTTCTTTTGATTCTTTCAAAATCGCGTCTCTTTCTGCTCTCGCTTCACGAATAATTTTTTCATTTTCCGCTTGCAAAGACTTCATTTCATTTCTTGTTTTTTCAGCCAATTCCAATGCTTCAGAAATCTTTTGTTCGCGTGCGTTTACAGCAGACAAAATTGGTTTCCAAATGAATTTCACAAGGATGAACAACAATAAACAGAACACTAATCCTGTCCAAAATAACAAACCTAAATCCGGGGTAATTAAATCCATTTTTTTTGTTTTTAAACTGTTTAAATAAAAAAAGAGTACCTCAACCAACCGTTAAGGTACTTCTCTTTAATTAGTTTGCTCCGGTGTTCAATCCTAAAAGACCAACTACAACACCAAAAAGCGCAACACCTTCAATCAAAGCGGCTGCGATAATCATCGCTGTTTGAATTTTTCCTGAAGCTTCAGGTTGACGAGCGATTGCGTCCATTGCAGAACCACCAATTCGTCCAATTCCAAGAGCTGCACCTAAAACTGCAAGACCTGCTCCGATTGCTGCGATACTTCCGTACATATATGTATAGTTTAAAAAATTACTAATTAATGATGCGCTTCCTCAACTGCCGCACCTATAAACAATGCTGATAACATGGCGAAAAGGAAAGCCTGTAAGAATGCTACTAACAATTCTAATACTGAAATAAATAATGCCATAGGGACAGAAAGTGCTCCCCATGCAGCATTTTGATTTATAAAGATAATTGAAATTAAAGCTAGAATGATAATGTGTCCCGCTGTGATGTTTGCAAACAAACGAACCATTAAGGCAAAAGGCTTAGTGAAAATACCAACGATTTCAATCGGAACCATAATAATTAATAACGGAATCGGAACTCCTGGTGTAGCGAAGATGTGTTTCCAGTAATTGGCATTTGCAGAAAACAAAGTAACCACCAATGTACAAATCGCAAGGAAGAACGTGATTGTTATGTTACCTGTAAGGTTTGCTCCCCCTGGAATAATTGGAATCAATCCCAACATATTATTGAACCAAATAAAGAAGAAAATGGTCAACAAGTATGGAACATATTTGTGGTATTTGTGATGATCAATGTTTGCTTTTGCTATGTCGTCACGAACCATAACTACCATCGGTTCAATGAATTTAGCAAGTCCTTTTGGTGCAACCGCTCCGTTTTTCTTATAATATCCAGCTACACTAAACATGACTACCAAAATCAAAATAGCACCGAAAAATAAAGAAAGAACGTTTTTAGTTATAGAAAAATCAAGTGGCTTTGCATTGTGTGGATGTCCGTCTTCAAAATGAAGTGCTCCTTCTTCTAACTTGTAAATTTTTTCGTGGAACATGGCATATCCTGCTGCTTTCCCGACACCTAATAGATAGTGAAATTCCGCACCCTTGTTGTCCATTACTGGAACTTCTTCACCGTGATAAAATTCAGAAGAACTGAAAACAACCAAACCATTATCCCAAAGGATTATTGGTAAATAAACTGAGGTATGACCGAATAAATGCCATTCATGCGCATCCTTGATATGGTGCATAATGGTTTCAGTAACGTCGAACTTCTTTTCCTCCCCTCCGTGGTTGGCGCGTGAAATGAAATTAAATGAAAGACTGAAAATTAACAGTAAAGCAATGGATTTCAATTTGTTAGAAAGCTTCATGTGGGCTATTTCTTTTGTCGGTTTCCCAAAATTTTGCGCAAAGGTAGTTAAAGTTTCTTAACACACAATTATTTATTCAGACAAAGAAAACATTGTTGAATAAAGGTTTCACATGTAAACAATTTGTCTTTAAAAGTTCATGTGGAATACGCCATGTTATTTTAATTCGTGCTTGCGCAATTTGTTTGCATGGCTATTTCATACTTTATTTGTTCTCAACTTTTTGTAAAGTTTAATTCCAAGCATTAACAAGATGGCAACCCCAAAAAAGCCAATTGTTCCATAAACCCAATTCACTGCATTTTTCAAAACCACCAAAAACACAACTGCAACCAAAATTAGTGTTGCTCCTTCGTTCCATAAACGCAAAGAATTGGAGGTCCAAGTGCATTTTTGTTTTAAAATGTCAAAATGTAGCTTCTGACAATAAAAGTGGTACAAAAGCAAAAGTGCAACAAAAGTCAATTTCATGTGCATCCAGGGCATTTTCAAAAAAGCGGGATTTAAAATGAGCATCCACAAACCAAAGACAATTGTTAAAACCATTGCCGGTGTGGTAATTATCCACCACAATCGAGATTGCATAATGGAAAGTTGTTGGTGCAGTATGGATTTTTTCGGTTCTTCTTCCAATAAACTTTCTTGATTGTAGATGAACAAGCGAACCATATAAAAAAGACCCGCGAACCAACTCACCATGAAAATGATGTGTAAGGATTTTACAATATCAAAAGACATGGGACAAATGTAATAACACCGTTGGAGCTAGTTGGCATTTTCCGTAATATTGTCGCACTAAGATGATGCGATTTCTATTTGTTCTAACCTTTATTTTTCTAACCTTGGCTATTCTCGGTCAAGAGAAACTGTTTTCAATTGAAGGAAGTTACCAAGGTAAAAATTTGTTTGTTAATAATTCTCCTCAATCTGATGGTTTTGGTTACTGCGTTTCCAAAGTTTTAGTCAACGGAGATATTCTACCTGCATCAATTCAAACCGCCAATTTTGAAATTGATTTTTCGCTTTTCGGACTAAAATCAGGAGATAAGGTTTTTGTTGTTTTGGAACATGCAGAAGGTTGTGAACCAAAATTTATCAATCCGGAGGTTCTTCTTCCAAAAAGTACATTTAATTGTGTGAAGATTTCCGCCACAACAAAGGGACTTTTACAATGGCAAACGACCAATGAAAACGGTTCTTTGGATTTTATTGTTGAACAATTTCGTTGGGGCAGATGGGTTGAAGCAGGACAAGTTAAAGGAGTTGGATCGAGTGCTGCAAACAATTACCAATTCGAACTAAGTCCACATTCTGGAAATAATAAAGTACGTGTTAGTCAAGTGGATAATACAGGTCAGAAAAGAAGTTCCAACGCTACGACCTTTCAATCCGATGTTCCCAAAGTGAAAAAATATCCTGCTAAAGTGACCGACTACATTTTCTTTCAAAGCAATGGAAAAACGGTGAAGACAAAGTTTGAAGTTTATGATGCTTTCGGAAATTTATTGAAAGTTGGTTTTAACGATAAAGTGGATTGTCGCAATTTAGTGAATGGGGTTTACTTCATCAACTTCGATAATTTCACAGAAAAATTCATAAAGACAGAATAATGATTAGAAAAATTGAACATTTAGGAATAGCTGTTGAATGCTTGGAACAATCCATTCCAATTTATGAAGCTTTGCTGCAAACGACTTGTTACAAAACAGAAACTGTACTTTCAGAATTTGTGAATACCGCATTTTTTCAAGTGGGGGAATCTAAAATCGAGCTTTTGGAAGCAACGGACCAAACCTCAGCCATTGCTAAATTTTTAGAGAAAAAAGGTAAAGGATTTCATCATATTGCCTTTGATGTTGATGATATCAGTGCTGAAATTGAACGGCTTTCCCGTTTAGGCTTTCAATTGATTCACCAAACACCAAAAGATGGTGCGGACAATAAAATCATTGCTTTTTTGCACCCAAAATCAACAGACGGACTTTTAGTCGAATTGTGTCAAGAAAAAAGTGCGTAAAAATCTTTTGCGTCTTGGTAATAATGTGTTGACCAACCTGCTTTTTGCGCCCCTTCAATGTGTTGCGGACTGTCGTCAATAAAGAGAATGCTTTCAGATTCTTTGATTTTTAACTCGTTTTGAACCCATTGAAAAGTGGATACATCAGGTTTTCTTTTTCCAATTTCGAAGGATAAAAAAACGTGATTAAACAGTTCATTTATACCCAACTTACTCACTTTTTTCCAAGCTGTTTGTACACCAGGAAGATGAAGGATATTTGTGTTGCTTAGCAAAGAATAAGGTTGTTTGCCTTTCAAATTTTCAAGTAATTTGATTTTCTCTTCCGGAATATCACCCAGCATAGCATTCCAAGCGGCAACAACCTGATTGGGGGAAGTACCTTGTTTACAAAATGGTAAAACTTTATTGACAAAATGTTGAGCACTGATTTTCCCGCATTCAAAACGATCAAACAAATCTTCTTGTTGGAATTGCGAGTAAACGTTATCAAAATTTTCAAATCCCAAATTTTCAAAAGCGACACGTGTGGCATGGTAATCAATGTCAATTAAAACACCACCGAGGTCAAAAATGATGTAGGAAAAAGTGGATGAATTCATATTCGGAAAAGAGATGAAGAAACTGTTTTACAATGTAGTGTATTCAATTTCAATAGTTTAAATTTAATTTTTATTCAAGCACTTAATTAGAGAAAATTAAATATTCACAATCTGATTTCTAGTTCAAATTCTGACGGCGTTAGTATTCTTGCTGACTTAAACGGGTCGAGTTCCAGTAAATCTTTATCTCCGGTAACTAAATAATCGGCCTCGGAAAAATCAATCAAATCCAAAAGAAAATTATCCTTAGGGTCTCTACAAATTTCGTGTTTTGATTCAATTGAAACATTTTCAGATATGACTTCAATAAGTTCAATTAACTCTTTCACTCTATTTTTAGGAAAATATTTTTTGAGCTTTTCTCTCGATGTGACAACCTTTAATTCAGTTAGTAGTTGCTCGCAGGTGATTATCTTAATTTTCCCACTGACTATGTAATCTTTGATTTTTATTAGATTTTTACCAATGAGAAAACTAATCCAAACATTCGTGTCGAAAATTACTCTAAGATTTCCGTTGGTCATAAATCTCTTGTCTTACACTTTCAACTTCTGAATTTATTGTATCGACATCAAGATTGGTTGACTTGAAAGCCTTCAATAGTTGTGTTAATTGGGTGCCTACAACATCCTTTTCTAATTCTCTAGTAAGTTTAATTTTTTGTTTTCTCGGCAACTGTCTTACCAAAGAAAGTATTTGATCGAAGGTGACATCCAATTGTAGGGCCGTTTTCATTTCTAAATAATATTTGAAATTGAACACCAAATTTACAATTAGTCTTCAATTTAAGAAAAGATTTCGCTTTTAATCTGTGGATTAGTTAGGTTCTTACACTAACTTGAAATCCAATCCTCATTCCTTCACAAAACGTTTAACATTTCCATCAATCGCAATAAAATAAATTCCTGATTGAAGCCTGGTTAAATCAATGAGTTGATTCATTGCGTGGATTTTTTCTGTTTTTACAATTCTTCCTTGTGCGTCTAAAAGTTGGTATTCGCCTGTTGGGTTTTCAGTTGATAATTCGATATAATCTTTCGTTGGATTGGGATGAATGGAGAAAGTTGTTCTTGGTTTTAGCTCCACCGTTGACAACCATGCAGGACTGTTTTCGCTTAAAAGTGTGTGTAAATGCTGATTATCAACCACCCAAACATTGCCCAAAGTATCGATTTCCATTCCAAGGTAATTATTGAAATCTATGGGTGAATTAGTCGCATCATAGCGATTGACCCAAGTTGAGCCTTCTAGTTTTGCTAAACCAATTGGAACATCGGTAGCATCACCAAAAACTGCCCACAATTTATCTTCGTGGTCAAATTCTATCTCCAACACATTGGCTGAAGGCATATTGGTGGTGTTGTTGGGTGTGATGGTGTCTAAGAAATCATAGTTGTATGCAAAACTAATTCCTTTCTTTCCAGCGACATAAAGCGTGTCTGAGTGGCGAGAGAATTTTACATCATTAAAAAGTGAGTACAGATACTGGGGATCTTGGTTTAAGTTTGTTACTTCATTCGTACTCGAGTTATATGTTCCGATTGATGAATTTCCGTTTGATCCATAAAAGTAAATTCCTTTAGCATGAATATTTCTAAAATTTCTAATAAAGGGAAATGATTCGTTATTGTAGTATTTTACAAATCCTTGAGAGTCTTTTTTTGTAATATAAACGGTATCACGGTTTGATGAAAGGCTAAAGTAATTGAACAGGGACGACTCCAAAGGAATTGAAACATAATTGGTAAATTTATGGAAACCATAAAAATCAATATTGTAATAGATATCATTTGGAGTAAACACAAAACTTATGTTATCGCCCGTCCACAATTCACCTAAATTATTACTGTCGAAGTATTGCACAGTGCCATTTTCATTAAGAGTTGAAACTTTGGTGTCAGCAACAAACCACAATTGATTTTTGTAGGGATTGAGAATAAATTGCCTGAAGGGAGCAACTAGATACAATTCATTTTTAGGAATTGATTTCCACTGCGCCTTTATCTGGCTAGAAACTAAACAAAATATGACGAGTGCTAAAACTTTCATTCCTTCAATTAGGGTTTCCTCGAAAATCTGAACGCTAAAAATCGAAGAATTGGATGTGAAAGTCGGCAATTTAGTGGAATATAAAGAAAATCCGTGTTATATCTAATTTAAAACCACTCTAAATTAGCATTTCTGACAATCTTATGACAATTTAAGTTTGATGCAAAACGATATTTGTAACCGAGAAAGCACAGACAATTGATAGAACAACTACATATTATCGCATTCACCCATCGAAATCTTGAGGTCAACAAAATTGGTCTTTTACATATCGAAAAGGAACAACAGTTGCAAAGACTTTCAGCAATAAAATCAGCCTTCGACATAGATGAGTTGTTCTTTCTAACCACTTGTAATCGTGTTGAATTGACTGTTTCTACCCGGTTGTCAGTTGATATGTTATGGGTACAAAAAGTGATGGCTTTGCTCTACCCAAGTTTAGAAGAGGAAGCGCTTCGTTTTTATGCACAAAAAGCCGAAATTCACAGTGGAACACGTGCTGTAGAACACGCTTTGGCTGTGGCTTCTTCCATTGATTCCATGATTATTGGTGAGCGTGAAATTATTACGCAAGTTAGAACAGCTTTCGAATTTTGCAGGGATTTAGGTTTGACAGGAGACACCTTACGCATCTTAATGAAACAAGTTATCCAAACGGCGAAGAAAGTTTATACAGAAACCAATATTGCTACTAAACCTGTTTCGGTTGTTTCCTTGGCTTATCATCAATTGAAAAAACAACAACTTTCACTTGACGCTAGAATCTTGGTCATCGGTGCGGGAGTTACAAATACAACAATGTGTCGATTTTTGAAAAAACATGGTTTTCATGATTTTCATGTTTTCAATCGTTCACTGGAAAAAGCTGAAGAATTAGCATCAGAAATTAAAGGTGTGGCGTACGCTTTGTCAGAAATCAAATATTTCGACAAGGGTTTTGATGTGATTATTACGTGTACCGCAGCTGATTATCACCTTATTTCGCCTGAATTGTATGACACTTTACTCAAAGGTGAAACAGATTCAAAAATGGTTATCGACCTTGCAATCCCTCAAGATTTGCATCCAGATATTATTACAAAACACCACCCACATTACATTTCCGTTGATTTTCTTCAAAAGATTTCAAATCAAAATTTAAAGGAAAGAACCCAAGAATTGCAACACGTTGAAAAAATTATCGCCGATGCAATGATTGAGTTTGAAGGAATGCTGCGAGAACGAAATGTAGAAATTGCTATGCGTGCTGTTCCTCAGAAAATTAAGGATATAAAATTGACCGCTTTAAATGAAATTTTCCGCCAAGATATTGAAAAGTTGGACGATGAAAGTAGAGCAGTATTGGACAAGGTTTTGGGATACATGGAAAAAAAATACATTAGCGAACCAATGAAGTTGGCTAAAGAAATATTACTTAAAAATGCCTGAAAATAAGATTGTTAGAATTGGAACTCGCGGAAGTGATTTGGCACTTTGGCAAGCACATCATGTCAAAAGTCAATTGGAAAATTTGGGCGTTCAGGTGAGTATTAACATCATTGAAACACAAGGTGATAAAATCCAAGATTTAAGTTTTGATAAGTTAGAAGGAAAAGGATTTTTCACGAAGGAAATTGAAGCAGCCTTACTCAATAAAGAAATTGATTTAGCGGTTCATTCTCACAAAGATTTAGAAACAACTTCACCTCCAGGTTTGGCTATCGCTGCCGTTTCAGATAGAGAAGACCCTTCAGAATTGTTGCTTATTTTACCCACTGCTGTTGACAAAACAGAAAAATGGGGTTTGAAGAAAAATGCGGTTATCGGAACTTCATCCGCGCGTAGAAAATCTCAACTTATTGCCCATCGCAACGACTTGCAAATTAAGGATTTGCGTGGAAATGTTCCAACAAGAATCAACAAACTTCGCTCAGGTCAATACGATGCGATTTTATTGGCAAAAGCGGGTGTTTCACGTCTAAAGTTGGATTTGTCAGATTTAGAGGTTGTTACTCTTGATCCTTTGGAATTTGTTCCTGCTCCTGCTCAAGGTGTTCTCGGTTTGCAAATTCGTGAGGAGGATACAGAATTAGCTGCTATACTGAGCCATCTGAATGATGTTAGTACAGCGGAAAAAATAGCGATAGAAAGGGGTGTTCTCAAAAACATGAATGGAGGTTGTCAATTGCCTTTAGGTGTATATTGTGATGGAGAAAATGTGTTTGTTGCCTATTCAGAAAATGCGAGTTCACCCGCAATTTACCAAACCTTCCGATGGGAAAATTCGGACAATCAAGCACTAACAATCGTACATGAACTCAAAAAAACTGGAAGGTAAAAAACTTTTTATTTCCAAAAATTTAGGTGTTCGAGACGAGTTATTTGCATGGTGTGAAGAAAATCAAGTGCTACTTACAGCGATTTCACAAATAAGTTTTCAGGAAACCAAATTTGTTTTAAAAGATAGTTTCGACATCGTTTTTTTTTCAAGTGAACGTGCTGCTCATTACTTTTTTGAAGGAATAAATGAAATAGAAAGTTCTTGGAAATATGCTTGTATAGGACAAGTTACGGCAAATAAACTAGAAAAGTACAAAGTCAGATGTGAATTTGTAGGTGAAGAAGCGGGAAATCCTATAAAAGTAGCCGGACAATTTAAGGAGTGGGTGGGAGAGCAAAAAGTTTGTTTTCCAAGATCCAACGTTTCCTTGAAAAGCATGCAAAACGTGCTTACTCAAGATCAAGTAATTGATTTGGAGGTTTATCAAACCATTCCATCTCCGAGTGTCATTGAACCGCAAGATATATATGTTTTCACGAGTCCGAGTAATGTAAATGCGTTCCTTCAAGCCAATCAAATTCCTATAAAGACTCAATTAATAGCATGGGGGAAAAGTACAGAAAAGGCACTAAATGAAAAGGACTTGAGAGTCGATAGAACTCTAAATTTTTCCACACAAAAGGAGCTAATCTCTATTCTTTCTGAATAGGAAAGTACTGAAAAATTTTAAGTCGTTTTTCTCCCGCAGATGACGCAGAGAATGGGTTTGTCTGAATAGAAAATTACTGAAATATGGCGTGTCGTTTTTC
>CAZWSY010000097.1:0-1550 GCA_964636775.1 uncultured Lishizhenia sp. | reverse complement strand
TCAATAGAAAATTACTGAGATATGGCGTGTCGTTTTTCTCCCGCAGAAAACGCAGATGACGCAGGGATTGGGTTTGTTCTGAATAGGAAAGTACTGAAAAATGTTATGTCGTTTTTATCCCGCAGATGACGCGGATGACGCAGAGAATGGGTTTGTTCTCAATAGAAAATTACTTAGATATGTTTGATTTTTGAAAATTAAGGAATTTTCTATTGATTAATTAAATCTAGGAAATCAACTATTCCTACATCATTTTTAAGCACCATAATTTTTAACTTTGTCAGATGCAAACAATCAATCAATGGATCTTTGATGGTAAAGCTATAAAGACCAAAGACAGTACTTTCGTTAAATGGTACGACCATCAATTTTTTCTTTTAATACACAACGGAGAGAAATTCAACGGTGAAATTCTGGAAGATAATACCGAAATTAACCGTTTAAAAATCAAAATTAATCATCGCGTTTTTGAAGTTCAAAAGAAAGGTGAACTTGATGATTTGATAGCATCGTTAGGGTTGGATAAACCGAAAGTAAAAAAATTGAAAGAGTTAAACGCACCAATGCCTGGCAGAGTTTTGCAAATTTTTGTTCAAGTTGGTCAATCGGTAGAACCAGGTGATCCAATTCTTTCGCTTGAGGCCATGAAAATGGAAAATGTACTTAAAGCGGAGGGAGTTGGTGTTGTTCGTGAAATTACTTGCAAAGCGAATGACGTGGTTGAAAAGGGGGCGGTTTTGGTTGCTTTCGACTAATGGATAATCAATTAACTTTAACCGAAGTCCAAGCTCTTGTTGATGATTGGATAAAAAAAGTTGGTGTTCGCTATTTTAACGAGTTGACCAATACTGCTATTTTGATGGAAGAAGTTGGGGAAGTAGCGCGTATTATGGCAAGACGATATGGCGAACAAAGCGAAAAGGAAAGTGATAAAAACAAAGACTTAGGTGACGAGTTGGCGGATGTTTTATTTGTATTAGTATGTCTAGCTAATCAAACAGGAATCAATTTGCAAGAAGCTGTATTGAAAAATTTGGAAAAGAAAAATATTCGCGATAAAGACCGTCACATCAATAACCCTAAATTGAATTCATGAGCGATTTACTAACTCAAATTGAAAAAGATTTAAAATCAGGAAAGTCTATTTTATCGACGTGTGATGAGCTTAAAGATTCCGATTTTTTAACGAAATTAGTTTCCCATTTTGTTCCTCAAGCCGAAGAGGGTTCTCCAAGGGTTTTATTACTTTTTGCAGATGATGAAAAGGCTCGAACTTTAGGTGAAATTTTAAAGAAATCACTCAGATATCTCGATTTAACCGTTGATGTGATTGTAGAAAAGGGAAACAAGCTTCAACAACGAAACGACTTATTCGATGGCACAGAGATTATTGTTGGTTCAACAAAACGTATTTGTGAATTGTATTTTCAAAATGGATTTAATATCAATAAGTTAAAATTCTTCGCGGCTTTCGACTTGAATGAACAATTCCGAAAATCTTGGCGAGGTCAAATTATAAGAATAATGGAGAGTTTACCGAAATCACGAAT
>CAZWSY010000096.1:0-11769 GCA_964636775.1 uncultured Lishizhenia sp. | reverse complement strand
GTCAAGAGGTATTTCTTTCAAATTTGACGACGACGACAATCGCAGACCGGGATGGAAATTTGCGGAATACGAGTCGAAAGGTGTTCCAGTTCGAATTGCAATGGGACCGAGAGATTTAGAGAATGGGATGGCTGAAATTGCACGTCGTGACACAAAAGCCAAAGAAACAGTAGCTTATGAAGGTTTGGACGCTTTTATTGAACAACTTTTAGCTGACATTCAAACCAATTTATTGTCAAGAGCAAAGAACTTCCGTTCCGAAAATATGACCAAAGTTGACACTTACGAGGATTTCAAGAAAGGAATTGAGAAAGGTGGATTTTTCCTTGCTCATTGGGATGGCACCTCTGAAACTGAAGATAAAATCAAAGAGGAAACACAAGCCACAATACGTTGTATTCCTTTAGACGAGGACAATGAAAGCGGCGTTTGTATGGTAACAGGTAAACCTTCCGCGAGACGAGTGGTTTTCGCAAAAGCTTACTAGAATTTCCTTTAAATGTCTGTTTTTCGTTTTCGACATTTCGATTTGATTCAATCGGAAAAAGGCTTGAAAATGAATACAGACAGTATGTTGCTTGGTGCTTTCGCTAACGCGTCATTGGCAAAAACTGCTGCTGATTTTGGATGTGGAAGTGGAGTGCTTTCGTTGATGTTGGCCCAACGCTTTACTAACCTACAAATTTTGGGAATTGAATTAGATGCAGGCGATGCAAGTGTTGCTGCTGTAAATTTTGAAAAATCGAGATGGAGTGAACGTTTGACTGTGGTGTGTGGAAATGTTTTTGAATTTCAATTTCCCGAAAAAGTTGATTTAGTCATTTGTAATCCGCCGTATTTTGTCAACTCAATGAAAGCGCAGACCGTAGATTCTATCAGGGTTAAACACACTTTTCACGAGGAATTACAACTGTTTTTTCATAAAGCCTTTGACGCGTGCAATAAAAATGGTTCGGCGTGGTTTATTTTACCCTATCAAGAGGATGTATGGAGTCGGGACCAATTTTCAAGTATTGGCTGGTTCATAAAGAAAAGCATTCACGTTTACCCAAAACCAGATTCCACTTGCATCAGAGTGATTTTCGAATTGAGCAAAAAGGAGGTTATGGAGGAAAAATCCTTGTTCGTTATTCGAAATGAGGATAATAGTTACTCATCTCAATATCGAGAATTAACCAAAGAATTTCATGGGGTGGAAATTTGAAAAACAAACATATACAGATTAAGTATAAATAGAAATTAGAATAAGGAAAGACGAATTGTTTCGAATTCTTTATCTTTGAACAAAACTAAAACTATGAAAATCCTCGTATTATCACTTTTCACCTTCTTAAGCGCAACTTTTTTTGCTCAAAGAACTTTCGAGAAAGATGGAATTATCATTGAAACGAGAAAGGAGAGGGTAACGGATAAATCAGCAAAAGATTTTGATTATGAGTATGAAGTAATAACCATTAAAAATACCACAAACACTACCAAAACAGTCACTTTTCACAAAGGCGCTTTTTACGGTGGTACATGTTGGACTTGCGAAAATCAGGAATACAGTTCAACCTTTACGCTTAAACCAAATGAAGTAATTAAAGGTCAAGTGACCGACAGAAAAGCCGGTTTAACTGTTTTCGTAAAGGATTATTCCGGTAAGATAAAAGAAGAACTTTCTGATTTTCAGTTGTATAAATTTGTAGTTAAATAACTTGAACTAAGTTAAATCAATTAAATTTCTGATAACGTTTCAAAAAATAATTTCGAAATCTTATCCCGATTAAAATTTTCAATCACATATTTCCTTCCGTTTTCACCCAAAGTGTTTCGCTTTTTGGGATTATCAGCTAGTTCTTGAACGGCATAAGAAAGTTCAGAAACATTTTCAGGTTCCACAAAAATCCCCGCTTGTGCATTTTCAATAAAATGTTGTCTTGCCTCACCATCAACTGCAAGAATTAAAGGAAGTTCCATTGCTAAAGCTTCAAAAATTTTCGATGGAATTGCTCCTTCAAATAGCGCTAACTTCCTGAGAGGAACGAGCGCAACATCCACACTTTTAAGTACAAACGGCATCTCATTTTTAGAAACAGGAGGAAGAAAATGTACTTGATTGAGTTGATGCTGCGCCTTAATGCGTACCAATTCTTCTTTAACTGGACCAGCACCTTGTAGAATAAAATGAATATCTGTTCGATGTTGAATTTCTTTGGCAGATTCAAGAATTACTTCAAGTCCTTGGGCGTGACCAATGATTCCACCGTAAAAAAACAAAATGTCAGAATCCTTGAAACCATTTTTTGTTCGGTAATCACTTTTACCAATTTTTTCTGGTTCATAAAAGTTGATATCAACGCCGTTGGGTAGCCAATGTGTTTTTACATTCGGAAAACGACGCTTAATATCTTTAACAATTCCCATAGTTTGTCCTGTTACTAAGGTTGCGCTTTTATAACATTTTTCTTCGAGTTGATAAGCCAAATTTAAAAGCATTCGATTGTTGACAATGTTTAGTTTTTCAGCACTTTCTGGCCATAAATCGGAAACATTAAAAATCAATTTTGCTTTTAACTTTTTACTTAAACGCATGGCACTCCAACCTAAAAATAGAGGCGGACTTTCGACCATTATAAAATCGAAATACCCAAATTTCCTTCCCAACCAATAAGAACTGAAAACGAAACTGAAGTAATTCAAAAGTCTTGAAAGTATTCCGCGCTTTTGTGAAACATAAATCCAAGCACGATTTACTTTTATGCCATCAATTTCCTCCACTCGTTTTTGCCCGTTTTTATAACCCTCAAAAATTTCCATTTGTGGATAATTCGGTAAAGCGGTCAAAACTTCTACATCGATTCCTTTTGCTTTCAATCGAACCGCTAGTTCATGCAAACGATTTTGTGGGGCTCCAATTTCTGGTGGATAATATTGCGTGAGTAAAAGCAATTTCATGATTGGCGATAAAAGAATATAGTTGCAAAAAATGCCATAACTGGTGCTGCGGTTCCAACATCCAAAACATCATACCCTCCAGCTGTAAGGGTTAGTATAAAAAGAAATGAAAAAGTTCCAAGGTTTGAATTTTTCCGAACAATTTTCCAGGCCAAAACCAAGAACATCAAAAAAAATCCAAGACCCAAAAATCCATTTTTTAGCGCAATTCGCAAATACTGATTGTGAGGGGCGGTTTGTTCTTTTGCATTACAAGGTAATTGATTTTTGTGGTAATAACGAGTGAGTTCATCGCGCCAATCTCCACTTCCTACACCAATTATTGGATTCGAAAAAATCAAATTCTTGGATGCAATCAACGCATTCAATCGCAACGATTTAGAACCCATGCAATCCATTTCTAAGGTATCCCGTTTAATATCTGATTTTTCTTCTAGAGAAGTACTAGAGACCGATGTGGTTGTTGAAACTTCCTGAAATCTACCTCGAAATGGTGCGAAAAGAAGCAAGGTGCCCATAAATAGTAGCGGTATTCCAAAGGTCAAAGAGATCTTTAATCCTTTTAAAAACCACAAGACCAGATATCCAAAAACGAAAACCAAGATGACTATTCTACTTTGCAACAACAATAAATACAAAGCGAGCAACGAAACAGCGACTATAAAAAAAACACTTCTACTTCTAGCTGAGTCGTGATTTTGAACAAGTTTTTCCATTAAAACGAGAGCGGTGACGGCAATCGTAACGGATAGTACATTCGTATCGCGGTTCAAGTAGGTGTAAAAGAAATGATGCCATTGGTGGTCGTTCATGTATGCAAAAAATGCAATGAAAAGATTAACTCCAAAGTGAATAAACAAACCGATAATAAAGAAAACTAGCCATTTCTTTTTAGTTTGTTTCCAATGTTCACCAGGGATAAATGAAGCCAGCAAAGGCAATAACAGGTAAGGCGCAACCCGACCTAAATCCTCAAAAGCTTGTTTGAAATTTTGAGTATTAAGGAGTCCGAGGATGGTTAAAAGAAAGGGCAAAGAAATTCCCAAAAAGGCAAATTTCTCTAAATTCAATTCGCGCCAATCTTTATTTGTAATCCATTGATAAACAATTGCTACTACAAGAGCTGTAAAAAAAAACGGACTAAACTTTAGGGAAGTCAGTCCGAGAATTGAAACACATGTAAGTATCTCGAAAAAATTGGAAGGAAAAAGACGTTGAACGGAACTCAAAAGTTTGGTTTTTAATTAAACCACTACTTCAACAGCTTCTTCAACTTTATCTTTCAGCAAAGCCAAGTCGAGAACTTCTCGCATTTTAGTAACATAATGAAAAGTTAATCCCTTCAAGTAGTCTGCGTGAATATCTTCCACATCTTGTCTGTTTTTATCACACAAAATGATTTCTTTGATGCCAGCTCGTTTTGCGGCAAGAATTTTTTCCTTAATTCCTCCAACAGGAAGCACTTCACCTCGCAGCGTGATTTCTCCCGTCATTGCAAGGTTTTTCTTCACTTTTCTTTGTGTAAATAGAGATGCTAATGAAGTCAACATTGTAATACCTGCACTTGGTCCATCTTTCGGAGTTGCTCCTTCGGGAACATGGACATGTACATTATGATGGTCGAAAAGTGCCTGTTCTAAGTTCAACCAATGACTGTGGGATTTCAAAAATTCCAGTGCAATCACAGCCGATTCCTTCATGACATCCCCTAAATTTCCAGTCAAGGTTAATTTTCCTTTCCCTTTTGTAATGCTTGATTCAATGAAAAGAATGTCACCACCAACACTTGTCCAAGCAAGACCAGTAACAACACCCGCTACATTGTTGTTATCGTATTTTGTTCGTTTTCTACCCGCACCAAGGAAAGTAAATAAATCTTCTGTGGTAATTTTCGGTTCAAAGCTTTCCTCCATTGCGATTTGTCGCGCACGATTGCGAACCAATTTGGCAACAACTTTATCTAAACCGCGAACACCGGATTCATTCGTATATTCTTCAATAACTTTTTCGAGGACTTTTTTGTCAATTGTAATGTCTTTTTTATTGATTCCGTGTTCTTGAATTTGTTTCGGCAACAAGTGACGCTTTGCAATTTCGATTTTCTCTTCAATGGTATAACCATTTACTTCAATGATTTCCATTCTATCGCGAAGTGGTCCTTGAATTTCGGCAAGACTATTGGCAGTAGCTATGAAAAGAACCTTAGACAAATCAAATTCTGTTTCCACGTAATTGTCGTAAAAAGCAGCATTTTGCTCAGGGTCAAGAACTTCTAGAAGTGCAGAAGATGGATCGCCATGATGACTCCTACCTAATTTGTCAATTTCATCGAGCACAAAAACAGGATTTGCCGAACCTATTTTTTTCAAATTCTGCATGATTCTACCTGGCATTGCACCGATGTAAGTTTTACGGTGTCCACGAATTTCAGCTTCGTCGTGTAAACCACCCAAAGACATTCGAACATATTTTCTACCAAGCGCTTCAGCAATTGATTTTCCGAGAGAAGTTTTTCCGACCCCTGGAGGACCGTAGAAACACAAAATTGGCGATTTCATATTTCCTTTCAACTTCAAAACGGCAAGGTATTCAAGGATGCGTTCTTTCACTTTTTCCATTCCGAAGTGATCACGTTCGAGAATGGATTTAGCGCGGTTCAAATCCAGTTTGTCCTTTGTATGTTCGCCCCAAGGTAAATCCAACAACATGTCCAAATAGTTTAATTGAACGGTGTATTCAGCACCTTGTGGATTCATTCGTTGCAATTTCTCCAATTCTTTTTTGAAAAGTTTTTCAACTTTTTCATTCCATTTTTTAGATTTAGCTCGTTCTTGCATATCGCGAACGTCCTGAACATTGGGACTATCACCTAATTCATCTTGGATAGTGCGCATTTGTTGGTGCAAGAAATATTCTCTTTGTTGTTTGTCAAGGTCTTTGCGAACTCTGTTTTGCAATTCGTTGCGCATTTCAAGCATTTGAACTTCCATTGTGAGGTGTTCCAAAACCATCATCACGCGTTTTTGCATGTCCATTTCTTCCAACATTTCTTGTTTTTTGGCAACGTCGGCATTCATATTACTGGAAATGAAATTCACCAAAAAGGTAGGACTATCAATGTTTCCAATAGCAAATTGAGCCTCAGAAGGAATATTTGGACTGTCGCGAATAATTTGGAGTGCAAGGTCTTTAATCGTTTTGAACATCACTTCCAACTCCTTATTTTTCTTGTCAACAGGTTGTTCAGGCAAAACATGCACGATTGCCCTCATAAAAGGATCTGTTTGAATAGGTTCGACGATTTTGAAACGTCGTTTACCTTGAATTATCGCAGTAGAACTTCCATCTGGCATTTTGAGAAGTCGAATGATTTGAGCGACTGTTCCAACTTCGTTCAAATCCTCAAAACCAGGAGATTCTTCCTCTTGATTTTTTTGAGAAACCACACCAATAATTTTATTCCCTTTATTAGCTTCTTGAATTAATTTTATTGATTTGTCTCTACCCACAGTGATTGGAATTACAACTCCTGGGAAAAGTACATTGTTTCGAAGCGGTAGAATCGGTAAATCTGTAGGGAAATCTTGGTTATTCACACTTTCCTCTTCCTCTGCTGTGATTAGTGGAATGAATTCGGCATCTTGGTCAATTGGACCGAATCCAAAAAAATCACTATCTAAAATGTTGCTCATACAATAGTTTTACGACACTTTGTCAGTTGTAGTGTCAGCATTAATACTTGAAATAACCTTTTTGAATGATGAAAAGTTTGTTTGCTTACCAACAATTTTGAAAGTAGCCTTTGCGGCAAAATGTGTTGTTGAAATAAGAATGGACAATTGTTCTTGGTTCATAAAAGGAGATTGAAACAAAGTTAAAATTTTTTGTTCCTTCTTGAAAGGTCAATCAATATGCCAAAGCGAAAATGCGGAAATTTTGTCGTTTTTGTATCTAATTGATATTAACATTCAATTTCCTCAAATCAAAAAAAAAGGCCACTAGAAAGTGACCTTGAAAGACTATAGAAGTGTTAACTTAATTATCTAACAAATCATTTGCACCTGCTTTACTTCCTTGATATGTAGCACTTCCAAATGCGAGAATCGGAAAGAAAACCATTGGTAGAAGAAGCAAACCTGCCGCATATCCACCATCTTTTCCAAAAACTTTGCTCAATTTGATGTAGTCCATTATCACAATAACTATAACAGCGATCGTACCAACAAAGGGAATGAAGGCAAGAAAATAAAGGAGCATCCACCATTTTTGACGTTCAATTATTTGAGTAAAAACATAAAGATTGTAAAATGGCACAAGTACTGCCCAACCAGGTTGTCCTGCCTTAACATAGATTTTCCATTGACTTAATACTAGTAAAATGATTAAGGCAAAATAAATTACCAAAATCACAAAGAACATTGCACCAAGTTGATCCATTAGTGCTTCAATTAAAACATTTGAATTCATAAAAAATAATTTAGGGTTAAGTGCAAAGGAACTTATATTTTTTTTGAATTACAAATAACTTGTCATATTTTTTTGAAATACAGTTAGTTATCGATTAAATACAGCCATTTCCTCATAGAGTTTGCTTGTTGGTAAACCCATAACATTCGTGTAACTGCCTTCAATTTTTTCGACTCCAACCATTCCAACCCAATCCTGAATGCCATAAGATCCAGCCTTATCGTATGGTTTAAAACGGTCAACGTAATAATCGATTTCTGAGTCACTAAGGTATTTAAATGTGACAGCCGTTCGATCGAAAAATGATTTTTTTTGTTCCTGATTTTGGATTACCACACCTGTAAAAACTTCATGTGTTTTTCCCGATAATTTTCTTATCATCGATTTCGCATCTTCTGAACCCGTTGGTTTTCCGAGAACCTCATTGTCAAGACAAACAATGGTGTCGGCACAAATGAGTAAATCCGTTTTTGTGTTCAAATAGGGGAGAAGTGCTTTTGCTTTTTGTTCCGCAATGTAGATAGCAATAGCTTCTTTTTCTAGTTCTTCTGGATAACTTTCGTCAATGTCGGCGGTCAAAACTTCAAATTCATAACCCATTGCTCCCAATAATTCTTTGCGTCGAGGTGAAGCTGAACCTAAAATAATTCTCATAAAGTGTTTGTAAACAAAGAAATAACTCCAACCAACATACTCCATTTGATTAAAGTATTCACCAATTCAAAAGGGAAGGTTTTTCTTTTAAGGAAGAAATAAATGGTTGACAAATTGATTAATCCACTAATTATGAGTAAAATAATTGAAATTAAATTCACTTCAATCCAGTTGTTGTAGATAAAAAGAAAACCTAGAATTAATGGGAATTGTAATATCGAAAGGGAAATCCAACCTGCTTTGTTTACGCCATATTTCATCGGAAGTGAAACCACATGAATTAACTTATCGCCTTGAATATCTTGAATATCCTTTGAGATTTCACGTGACCAATTTTGGAAAAAAGCGCACAAAGCAGTGAAGTAAACGAAAGAATAATTCAGGTTGGTACTCCACGTTTCAGGATGAAAAACATTGTATGGAAGAGAGGATTCGTTGGCAACTTTAAAATACCAAACTGACAACAAAGGAACAACAGCAGTTAAACCTGCGATAATTATGTTGCCGACAAACAATTTTTTCTTGAAATGAACACTGTAAAACCAAAGTAAATTCATCGACATCAAATGCACAAACAAAAACAAGAAACTATTGTAACGAATGGTTAGAAGAATGGAAAAAAATACCGCCAATATATTTAAAGTCCAGTGAATTAAAATTGCCCAACGTTTTTTTAGGTGTCGAGTTATGATTAGTTTTTTGGGACGATTAACACGGTCTGCTTTTACATCAAAATAATCATTAATCAGATTTCCAGCGGCTGCGATGATAACAGTAGTTAAAATTAACAAACTGTAATCCAAAACATTAAAATCAACTGAAAGATAGTTATGCGATACAATTAAATAGTATGCAACCGCAACCATTGTTAGTACAATAATCAGCAGGTTGACTACTCGAAAGAGGCGAAAAAAGTGTTTCACGGCAGAATTTTATAAACAGTTCGACGGTTTTTCTGATGTGCTTGTTCTTTTTCTTGTTCACTGTTCAATTTCGCGATTTCAGCATCAGAAATAATGGGTTGTGTGGAACCGTAACCTTTAAACGTAAGACGTTCTGCGGTGATTCCATTGTTAACTAAATATTCATAAACTGCTTTGGCACGGTCATTTGACAGTTTTAAATTGTCGTCTTTGTTACCTCGGCTGTCGGTGTGTCCACCAAGTTCAATATTAATTTTTGGATTTTTCTTTAAGTAAGCCACAAATCCATCCAATTCCACTTTGGATTCAAGGCGTAAATTGGATTTTCCTAGGTCAAAAAATACGTTTGCCAGTATATTTTCATTCGAGCTGTTTTCCGGATTTAGTGGAATGTCCAAATGGTAACTGTCTTTCCCGTCAGGAATTAATAAATTGAAATTCAATGAATAAGGGAAGTAACCTTTATAAGTGACGCTAATGGCATATTCACGATTAATAGGTAAAGGAACCACAAAAGTTCCATCAATTTGATCCGCATCCGAAATAATCATCACTTTTCCAGTTTTAATATCCGTCAACTGAAAATGTCCAGGGATAGCTTTTTTCGTTTGTGAATCAAAAACAACGCCGTCGAAATACAAGGTTTTTACTGGACGAATTTCTTGAGGTAACTCGAAGTAATAAATATCCAAATCTCCAAAACCTCCATCGCGATTCGACGCAAAAAATGCAATTTCACCGTTTGCCGAAACCATCAAGGAATTTTCGTCATAAATCGTATTAATCGGATAACCCAAATTTTCTGGTTTTGACCAATTTCCATTGTCATCCAAACGCGTCACAAATAAATCCGAACCTCCCATTCCAACGTGTCCGCGTGAGGCGAAATACAAGGTGCGTCCATCGGGGTGAATGTGTACAGATTCCTCGGCATAGGGTGTATTCACTGTGTTTGGTAAACGTTGAGCAGTTCCCCAAGTTCCGTCTTGTTGAAGGTAACTCACGTAAATATCACTGTCTCTTTTTCCACTTCTATCGCGAATTCCACGAATGAAGTACAATGTTTTTCCGTCCGCTGATAGGGAAGGTTGCGTTTCCCAATGAATGGTATTTACGTTTCCAGGAAGGTTGATTGGGTTGGTCCAACGGTTACCGATGCGTGTCGTAAAGAAAAAATCACAACTTCCTTTTCCTTCACGATTTTCGCCGTAATACGTTCCGCTTTCGTCTGAACAGCCTACAAAAATCAAACTTTTTCCATCAGGAGATAGAGTAGGGGCTCCTTCATTATTTAAGGTGTTTACGTTTGGTGGCATTGGAAACGCTTTTTGCCATTCTTTTCCGTTATGATTGGAAATGAAGAAATCTTCTTGAGCTTGGAAATGTTGAACGCGACTATCGGGTAAACGACGGGTGAAAAGCATGGTTTTTCCGTCTACGGTTAGCGCAGGAAAATATTCAGGTAATTCAGTGTTTATTCCTGCACCGCAATTAATTGGTTTGAATGGTCTTGGATTTTTGACAGCTTGTTTGGCAAAATTCGCGTTTTGTTGAACTTGTCTTGCTGGACCAATTAAAGTTTCTTTCGCATTTGGATTTCTCAAAAAACGTTCAATAGTTTGTGAAGCTTCATCGTATTGTCCGATAGCAAGTTGGTTAGTCGCTAAATAAAAATGAGTTGCACCACTAACACTATGTGTAGGCTCGATTTCCAAAGCACGTTTGTAATGAAAAATGGCTTGGGTATGATTCGCTGTTCTTTCGTAAAACTCAGCAACTAATAAGTGCGCCTCCCAAAAAAGTGGGTCTTTAACAATTGCTTCTGATGCAAGTTCTATTCCTTTTTGAAAATTCGGTCCGCGTTGAGGGTCAAAAAATTCTTCAGGAGCTTTTTGTGCTTCTTCGAAGAGTTTAACTGCTTTTTTATTCTTGGATGAATAAGGGAATTGTGCTGTAGAACAACTAATTAGAAAAATGCCGAGTAGAAAGGTTAATGTAAATTTGAGCATATTAAGGTATTTGCATGAACTTATGAGTTTGTAACGAAATCCTCCAACGGGGGTTACGTTTGACATAATCTATAATTAAAGGTAACCATTCATCCTGTCGGCTCCATTCGGGTTGGAGAAATAGCTTACAATTTTCATGTACGAGAGCAGCATGTTTTTCAGCCCATTCTAAGTCGGAAGGGTGATAAACAACAACTTTAAGTTCATTTGCTTTCTGGTAAGCCTCTGGCAAGGGCGCTTTAAATTTCTTTGGCGAAAAACAATACCAATCAATTTCACCCAAAAGCGGATAGGTGCCGGAGGTTTCTATTGCGATTTCGATATTTTTTTTGTGAAGAAGTTCAGTGAGTGTTGTCAAATCGTAAAGGGTTGGTTCACCTCCTGTAATAACGACAAAATTTGCGCCAAAGCGTTCGATTTGTTCGACCAATTCTATTAAATCTAGATCTGGATGCTCCTCCACGTCCCAACTTTCTTTAATGTCGCACCAAACACAACCAACATTACAGCCTGCCAATCTAACAAAGTAAGCAGCTCTACCTGAATAAAATCCTTCCCCTTGAAGCGTGTAAAAATGTTCCATCACTGGAAGAGCGACAGTGGTATCTAATTGACGAAAGTGCATGTACAAAGGTAGGAATTATGAGAGAAGAGAGATGAGAGCGTCGCCCTGAGCGGAGTCGAAGTCCGAAAGTTGAGAGTTGAAATCCGTCGTGGCGGGGAAAATTAAAAGTAAAAATTAGCGGACTGAGCGGAGTCGAAGTCCGAAAGTTGAGAGT
>CAZWSY010000095.1:0-12116 GCA_964636775.1 uncultured Lishizhenia sp. | reverse complement strand
GCTGGTTTTAGCGTTAATTTCTTCCTCCTCTCCATTCCAAAATCCTTTTAGGATAATCAGTGATTAATGCGTTTACGCCTAATTTTCCCAATTTTTCAGCATGTTTTACCTCATTTACTGTCCAGCAAAAAAGTTGGATGTTATTGTTTTTCGTGTAATTTACATCACGTTTTTTTACTGTTGGATAAAACATTCCAAAAGCATAGGGTTTGAAGTTCAAATCTTTTTGTTGCTTTTCCGCACTTTTTGGTAAATAAGTGAGATATACGATTTTGACGTTTGGTGCTTGTTTATGCAATTCATTTAACAAATTGGCATCGAAGCACATAAAAATCAATTGCTCCGGAAATGGATAATTTTTAACCTCATCTAAAATGATTTCCACAAATTCTTTCGGATGCGGTTGAGAAATCCCGTATTCTTTTGTTTCAGATTTTATTTCGAATAAAAGTATCGTTGGCTTCGTAATGACCTCTTTAACAAAATCTTGGAATAAGGGCTTTATAGCAGAAACTTTTTGTTGTTCAGGAAATTTAGGATTGCCAATACTTCCACAATCGAAGGCGGAAATTTCTTTTTGAGTCATTGTGTACATATTGTACTGCTTCTCATTTTTAATGGCTTGTCCGTTTGGTCCCGTGCAAAATTCACTTTTAAAGTAAGGTTCATGAGAAATAACTAATTGACGATCTTTGTTTACCACAACATCAATTTCAATTCCATCAGCTCCTTGTTCTATTGCTTTTTGAAAGGCAATAATGGTGTTTTCAGGATAATAACCGCGACTTCCTCTGTGTCCGATTACTAAAGGTTGTTGACTAAAAAAATGACTAATTATCAAAGTGTTAATCGTTAAAAGTAAATATTTCATGGGGTCAATTTGTTAATAATTGCTTCGTGTTTAGGGTAATCATTCAACAATTCTTCCTTCTTAAAAAGCTCAAAATCTTGAAAGTCAAAACCAGGAGAAACTACACAAGAAACGAAGGAATAACCACTTTCATGAACACAACTTCCGAAAATTGCTTGTGCAGGCACAACTTGGTGTGGACGTTCCCCATTCACGAAGTTATTTCCCAAAAGAAGTGTTTCGTGCCCATTTTCAGGACTTAAAACATGAATTTCTAGTGGACTTCCTTCATGAAAAAACCAATGTTCATCGCTTTTAATTCGGTGAAAGTTGGAAACATTTCCTTCTTCTATCAGAAAATAAATCGCAGTCGCGATGTTGCGATTTCCGTTTTTTGTTTCGATTTGTTGCTCCGAACGGTACGTTTCGAGGTAATATCCACCTTCGGGATGTGGTTTTAGTCCAAATTGTTTAACTAATTCTTTAACGCGATTTTTATTCGATTGGTCCGTGTGGTGCATATCTTCCAAGTCCTCCAGAGTTGTGAAAAAAGTAGCGTAAATCTAGTGAAATGTAATTACCTCCAATATCTCCCGTTGCTGTAATTCGATAATTAACGTTTTGGTAACGTGAAACCATAATAAACATTGGCGCAAGCGGCAAACGAATCGACCCGCCAATATAGAAAAACCCTTTTCTTTTTGTTCGGTATTCAAAACCAACATTTGCATTGATATCTGCCCCAATTTTTTTCTTAATGTCAACCAAGCCAAGGTGAAAAAATTCATGTTTTCCGAAAGGATTCGTAATTATTCCTGCGCTGGATGGTTTATAAGTTGCAGCCACACCAAGCGATGCATTCATGAACAATTTATCGTTGAACTTCACATAAATAAGCCCATTTATTGGAATGTCGTATTGAATAAATCCAAAACTTCGCTCACCGAAAATACTGGAATCAGGAAGTGCAAACTTTACTCCGTAATATCGTTGGGTAAAATTAATTCCAGTTTCTAGAGCAATTAACTCGGTCAAACCAATTCTTAAAACACCACCAAAAGAATAACCCGGTTTTTGAAAGATGGTGGATGAATAGTTGTCTTCCTCAACTAGCCATTCTTTTTCACCAATTAAAGATGTTGGCAAAACGGAACGCACTTGTACACCGAAATAAGTTGGAAAACGTGTGTATGCCTCGCCAAACTGACCGTAGCTGTAGAATTGAAGGAGTAAAATAAAAATTAAAAGTCCTCTCATTACCTACCTTCAAATTCCTGAATTTGTTGATTTACTGCGTTTTGCTGTTTGCAATAGCCTATCAAAGCTAAAGTTAAAGCTGTAAATCCAAAAAGTAATACAAACCATCTCAAGCCTTTAAACGGAATAATTGGCTTTTTATGGTGGGCTTCAACTTGAAAATTTATTGTTTGTGTACGATTAAAATCAGTCCTGTGAATTCCGAAAAGATAAACTGTTTTTCCTCTTTTTTCACCAAGAGAATCTTCAAACCAAATTTTTTGCTCGGTCAAATGTCTACGGAAATCATCGGCACGTGGTTTATCCGTAAAACGATACACCACATAATCTGGATTTTCGGGATGTTGGGTGTAATTGACAAAACCCAAATCCAAATGCTCTACTTGGTTAGCCATTGCGTGTTGTATTCCAATGGTTTACGATGTGATTCCGGCCATTCAACCGAAGGATAACCTATGTAGAAAAGTCCAATACACTTGTCTTTTTCTTCCAATCCTAAAAATTCATTCATTTTTGGGTGATAAATCAACTTTGGTGTTGACCAAAAACCGCCTAATCCGTAAGCCGTGCAAGTTAAATGTATGTTTTGAATTGCACAAGCAACCGCCTCAATCTCTTCAATTTCAAGGATTCTCTCTTCTGATTGGCGCTTCATGCAAACAGCAATCACAACGGAGGACAACAAAGGTCGGCGCATCATTTTCGCCAATTTCGCATCCTCTTGTTTTTCTATTGGGGTGATTTCCAAATAGGTTTGACCCAAAAATTGACTCAATCGTTCTCGTGCTTCATCTTGAAAAACCAAAAAACGCCAAGGCTGAGTGTTTCCATGCGTTGGTGCCCATTGTGCATTGTTTAGGATTAACTCGATTTGTTCCTTTTGAACTTTTCTAGTGGAAAACTGCTCAGGGAAAATGGTACGTCTTTGACGAATTAAATCTGTTATCTCGGATAAATTGAATTTCATGTTGCAAAGGTAAGTGTTATGAGTTAAGCGTTGAAGGTGGTATTTCTTTTAAAAAAGTTGTTGGGGTAATGGAGGAATGGTAACGAACTTGAACCAGAAAAGAAATTAATGCTTAAAACTTGAAAAAGTTGACATAGAAAAATGTTAAAACGTGGAATAAAAATTATAAATTGAACTCAGGTTAAAAAGAAGAAAGGAAATTGAGAGGCTAAATGAAAAATCTTGGATTCATTTACGTTTTGTATCAATAATAAATAAGAAATAATTTCTCTTTGCTTTTCCGTCTTGCACAAAATCATCCCAAAAAAGTCGGATATTTTTTTGTTGTTTTTCGAATGCTATTTCTAAAAATTCTTTAGGATGGGTGAACATTTGTGCTTCGATATAGCTTGCAACTTTAAGCGTATCTCCTCGCTGAAGTAATTGATTTTGAACTGTATCTTCAATTTTTCTGTTTTTGGATTTTGAGGATAATCGCAAATTTCTACCCGAAAGATTAACTACAAATACATTCGACTGATAAATTTCGGCGCATTTTGCCACTTCAGGTTGCGGCTTTATGACGGTAGGATTTTCTTTTTTGACCTCTTGTTTTTTCTCTTTTTCTTGCTCAAGATAAGGTTCAAGGGTATAAATAGTGGTTAATCTTGGGTGACCATACATATCTGAACTCCTATCGTCAACATTGGTGACATTTCCAAATTCATCAAAGTAGTGAGTGATGTCACTCCATTGAATTCCTCCATCTGGATGACTTATGAAGTGAGCTTTACTTACCGCTCCACTTGGATAGTACCAAAATTGGACAGAAGCATGTCCCGCAGCACGACGGGTTTGCATCCAATAAATTTGTTTTCCTTCTTGATTATAAGCAACTGCATAACCCCAAAGCAGTTCGTTGTTCAAATTAACTTGTTTGGTCGAAATTTTCTTATTGGCGAAATAATTAATAGTAAAAGTGGTGTCAGATTTTTTAGTTTGACCAAAACAACTGATTGAAATCAAAAAGATTATGGCAAATCCTAAATACTTCATAATTCATTTTTTGCTTTTGAAACCAAAAACCGTTCCACAGAAAAATACCTATTTTCGCACCATGCAACGTCGCCGTTTTTTACAATCATTTTCCCTTGCAGGTGCTGCTTTGATTGCGAATCCAGGTTGGGCAATGACGGAGAAAAAAAGTAGAAAACTAGTTATTCTCCATACCAACGACACGCATTCCAACATTGATCCTTTTCCTGCCAATCACGCAAAGTTTCCTGGATTGGGTGGTGTTGCTAAACGTGCTGCTTTAATTCATTCCATTCGCGAAAAAAACGAAAATGTATTGCTATTTGATTCTGGCGATATTTTTCAAGGAACGCCTTATTTTAACACCTTTCACGGTGAATTGGAAATGAAAGTAATGTCAGCAATGGCCTACGACGCAGCAACTATGGGAAATCATGATTTTGACATTGGACTTGAAGGATTTTTAAATGCACAACAATTTGCCAATTTCCCTTTTCTCTGTGCCAACTACGACTTCTCTGAAACAGTTTTAGCTGGAAAAACACAAACTTTTAAAATCTTTAAAAAGGCTGGAATAAAAATTGGGGTATTTGGGATTGGTGTTGAATTAAATGGTCTTGTTCCGGAAAAGCTTTACGGTAAAACGAAATATCTCCCACCTATCGAAAAGGCAAACGAAACAGCAGCTGAACTGAGGAAAATAGGTGCTGATTTAGTCATTTGCTTATCGCATTTAGGTTATAGTTATGTTGACCCGAATAGAATTTCTGACTTGTTACTAGCCCAACAATCACGCGGTATTGATTTAATTCTTGGGGGACACACCCATACCTTTTTAGAGAAAGCAACTGTTGTAGAAAATTTAGATAAACTTCCGACGGTTGTGAACCAAGTTGGTTGGGCGGGCGTTAACCTCGGACAAATCACCATTGATATTGATAACAAGTTGTTTCAATCTGAAAAATTGATTATAAAATAAATGAATAGCGATAAAATCAAACAGCTTTCCATGGCTCCATTCGATTATGAATTGCCAGAGGATAAAATTGCGAAATACCCCGTTGAACCAAGAGATTCGAGCAAATTATTAGTTTTCAAAGACAATACAATTCAGGATTTTAATTACACGGATTTAGCTAGTCAACTTCCTGAAAATGCACTACTTATAATGAATGACACAAAAGTTGTTGAGGCGCGTTTGAATTTCACTAAAAATACAGGAGCAAAAATTGAAGTTTTTTGTCTAGAACCTGATAACCGTTACAGTGATATTCAAGTAGCAATGTCAACTTATGATGAAGTGTATTGGCATTGTTTGGTGGGTAATGCGAAACGTTGGAAATCAGGGGAATTAAGTTGTGTGTTTTCTGTTGAAGGTCAAAATTTCCTGCTTACGGCGACAATGATTCAGCGAATGAATGATGCATTTGTGATTCATTTTAAATGGAATAAATCAACAACTAGTTTCGCGGGAATTCTACATTATGTTGGAAACATTCCGTTGCCTCCATATTTACAGCGTGAAACGGAGGAGAAGGACAAAGAACAATACCAAACGATTTATGCACGTGAAGATGGTTCGGTTGCCGCACCCACTGCTGGTTTACATTTTACACAACGAGTATTTAATTCGCTTGAAAACAGGAAAATAAAACATGATTTTGTGACTTTACACGTTGGTGCAGGTACTTTCAAGCCAGTGAAGTCGGAGAATTTAGGTGAGCACGAAATGCACGCTGAATTTATTGATGTTAAAATGGGATTTTTGGAAAAACTTCAAGCTTTTGACCATTCTGTCTTTGTGGTAGGAACGACGTCACTTCGCACCCTTGAAACCCTTTATTGGATGGGAGTTAAAACACTTACTCATCCTGACAAGAAGGTTGAGGAATTGGAAATAGGTCAGTGGGACGCTTATGAATTGCCACAAAATTATTGTTTTAAGGATGCAATTAATGCCTTGATTTCAGTTTTAAAATTGAATAAAATGGAAAGGTTAATTTGCAAAACAAGCTTATTAATTGCGCCAGGTTATCAAATTCGATCATGTCAGGGGATATTGACTAATTTTCATCAGCCACAGTCAACTTTATTGCTTTTGATTTATGCCTTTGTGGGTGAAAAATGGAAAGAAATTTATGAGCATGCTCTCAATAACAATTATCGGTTTTTGAGTTTCGGAGATGGTAGTTTGCTTTATTGTGACCTAGAAATCAAATAGTTTAGATGGTCGTTATAAATTTTTTTATTCGTTTTTTTCATTTCGAAAATTTATAGATTGAACTATTTGCATAAATTCGCACCACCAAATAATCTACTAACTAAACTTTTTACAATGAGCTATCGTGAAGGACACAGCAAACGCAGTACTATTGCACTACTTGTTGCTATTTTGGCACTTTTCATTTCAGCTGTCAACTTGTTTCTTCTTACTGGAGATTAGTCTAGTCCTTTCTTAGCCAGCCTCTTTTCAGGAAAAAAGAAAGCAATCCAATTCCTAGTAAAATCATTATACCAACAATTGTATAATAACCATACTTGTACTTTAATTCAGGCATATTTTCGAAATTCATTCCGTAAACCCCTACAATAAAGGTTAGTGGAATGAAAATAGAACTCACCACTGTTAGTACTCGCATTATTTCATTCATACGTTGACCTTGTGCGGCATAAAATAAGTTGGTCATTCCTTCTAATACCTGCTTCCCAGCATCTATTTCTTCTAAAACTGTTTGGCAAGAAAACCTGAGATTTCGAAAATAAATTTCGTTCGTATCATCTAAGAAATTACTATCACTATTTTCCAATTGCACAGTTATATCGCGCATTGGAAGTACGATTTTCCGCAATTCTATCAATTTTCGTTTCTGAATTTCAATACGTTTTAAAAAGGAGGTCTGTGGATTTTCATGTAAGATTTTATCCAATTCGTCAATCATGTTTTGTATGTCTTCAATCACCTCAAAGTAATTATCCACAATCGCTTCCAGCATGCGATACAATAAAAAATCAGATTTTTTGGAACGAATTTTTCCACGTGACTTTTCTATTCTATCCCGTACATCCGTAAAGTGATCTCCTTTCTCTAATTGAAAGGAAACTAAATAGTTTTTTCCTATCACAAAATCTATTTTTTCCTCTTTCAATAAGTCGTTTCCTTTAGAAATTGGTAGTGCTGATTTCACACTGAAAAACAAATAATTAGGGAATTCTTCAAGCTTTGTTCGTCTTATTGGTTGGAAAATATTTTCAATACTCAATTTGTCTAATTGTAACTTTTTAGCGAGAGTTTCTATATCTTCCCTTGAGTCAATTCCGTGAAAATTTAACCATGAAACATAATCATCATCTAACTCTTGTTCGACAAAGCCTTGTGAAAAAACGTGCGCAGTTTCTTTTTTGACTGCAAAAAATTCTTTGTTGTATTTATAAAGTTGACAGTCACTCATGATTTTAAGGCTTGGTTATCCTTTGAAAAGGCACACTTTTCACATCCTACCTGTTTAGGACTAAAACTATGAACAAAGGTTTTAACTAAAAAAACGACTGCTGAAAGCACTGTAAGCAAAACCAAAACTTTTTGTACCATACGTTGCGAAAATAAACTTTTTGTTTGAAGAGAAATAAGAAAGTTAACGTTTCATTGCTCTATCCATTTCACGTTTATCGTCTCTTTCTTTTAAATCATTTCGTTTATCGTGAATTTTTTTTCCAATCGCACAAGCAATTTTCATTTTCACCCACCCCTTGTCGGACAGAAAAAGTTGAAGCGGTACGAGTGTATTTCCTTTGACTTTAAGGAACTTTTCTATTTTCAGTATTTCCTTTTTGTTGAGCAATAATTTTCGGTCGGCACGTGGTTTATGGTTGTAGAAAGAACCATTTTCATACTCGGTAATGTGCATATTTCGTACCCAAATTTCACCATTTGAGAAAATTCCATAAGCCTCCAATATACTCGCTTTTCCAGCTCGGATGCTCTTTATTTCTGTTCCTGATAATTGAATTCCCGCGTCATAAACATCCTCCAAGTGATATTCGAATCGGGCACGTTTGTTTTTTATGTTAAGTTCTTTCTGTGCCATTTTTTGAATAGCCCCAAAATTACTATTACTTGAGCTAAACAAAAGACATAATTTTCTTTTTTTAACTCGATTGTTTTCTAAAAATTACGGAATCACTAATAACCTTAAGTCAAAAATGAGATTGCTCAGCGAAAAAATTATTTCCAGCGAAATTGCGCTAATTTTTGCCCTTTAACTATTTTTGTAAAATCTAAAATAGCTGAATGAGCCTTCCAACTTTGTTGTATTCAAAATCACGATTTAAAATCTTTGGAAGTATTTATTGGCTAACTTCACTTCATCTATCAATCATCAATCAACAAGTTAATGGAATCTAGTACAGCAATCCATCAAATCAAAAAATTATTGGTCGCAAATCGAGGGGAAATCGCAATCCGTGTTTTTCGTGCTGCTACCGAATTGAAAATCAAAACTGTTGCGGTTTACACCTACGAAGACCGTTATTCACTCCACCGTTACAAAGCGGATGAAAGTTTCCAAATTGGTGACGAATCAGAACCGTTGAAGCCTTACCTGGATATCGAGGAAATTATCCGCGTTGCGAAAAGAAATAAGGTAGATGCCATTCACCCCGGTTATGGTTTCTTGTCTGAAAATGTGAATTTCGTTCGACGTTGCAAGGAAGAAGGAATCATTTTCGTGGGACCAACTCCTGAAGCAATGGATCAATTGGGCGATAAAGTTGCTGCAAAAGTGGTTGCAAAAGCTGTTGATGTTCCTTTGATTCCTGACAGTAAAGAAAAGCTGACCTCAGCAGAACAAGCACTTTCAGAAGCTCAGAGAATTGGATTTCCGGTAATGTTAAAAGCCGCTGCTGGCGGTGGTGGACGGGGAATGAGAGTTGTTCGTCAAGCTGATGAATTAGCTACTTCTTTTAACGACGCTCGAAATGAGGCACTTAAAGCATTTGGCGACGACACTGTTTTTATCGAAAAATTTATTGAGAATCCAAAACATATTGAGGTCCAAATTCTAGGTGACAATCACGGAAATATCGTTCACCTTTTCGAAAGGGATTGCTCCGTTCAAAGACGTTTCCAAAAAGTAATTGAAATTGCGCCTTCCATTCTTAAACAAGAAACCCGTGAAAAATTATACGAATACGCGGTTCGCATTGCTAAATATGTAAACTACAGCAATGCTGGTACAGTGGAATTTTTGGTGGACAAAGACGAAAATGTTTATTTCATAGAAGTGAACCCACGCATTCAGGTTGAACACACCATTACAGAGGAAATTACGGGTATTGATTTAGTGCGTTCACAAATCATTATCGCAGCGGGACACCCACTTTCTCACAGTCAAATTTTCTTAAAGGAACAATCTGATGTGAAATGCAATGGTTGGGCGATTCAATGTCGTATCACAACCGAAGACCCAGAAAACGACTTCAAACCAGATTATGGTACAATTGTAGCCTACAGAAATGCAGGTGGTTACGGGATTCGTTTGGATGAAGGAAGCAGTTATTCAGGCGTGAAAATTTCACCTTTTTTCGATTCGATGCTTGTTAAAGTTTCTGCAAGCGGAAGAACTTTAAAAGGTGCTGCAGAACGATTAAAAAGAACATTACGTGAATTTAGAATTCGAGGGGTAAAAACAAATATTCCATTCTTAATCAATGTGATGTCCAATGAAACTTTCCAAAATGGATTGGCTACAGTTGGATTTATTCAAGAAAATCAAAATCTTTTAAAACCGGAATACGGACACGACAAAGATCGTGGTACGAAATTGCTGAAATACCTGGCGGAATTAAAAGTAAACGGTCATCCAGATGTAAAATCTTACGATCCTAACCGTACTTTTAGGAAACCATTGATTCCAACTTGGAACAGCGACGAACCTTTCCCAAAAGGAAGTAAGGACATGCTGAAAGAAATGGGAAGAGAGGCATTTGTAGATTACATCAGAAACGAAAAGAAAATTTTCTACACCGATACAACGCTTAGAGACGCACACCAATCCTTGTTTGCAACACGTTTAAGAAACCACGATATCATGCGCGTTGCAGAAGGTATGGCGCGTTCTTTTCCTGAGTTGTTTTCTTTGGAAGTTTGGGGCGGTGCTACTTTCGACGTAACCATGCGATTCTTGCACGAAGACCCTTGGGATAGATTGCGCGCAATTCGCAAAGCAGCTCCAAATGTTTTGCTTCAAATGCTTTTCCGCGGAAGTAATGCCGTTGGTTATGCGGCATATCCAGACAATGTAATTGGAAAATTCATTGAAAAAAGTGCTGAAAATGGAATCGATGTTTTCAGAATTTTCGATTCATTGAATTGGTTGGAAGGTATGACTTATTCCATTAATGCCGTTCGTGAGCGCACAGAATCGCTGGCACAAGCTTGTATTTGCTACACAGGTGATATTATGAATCCTGAACGTCAAAAGTTTAATTTGCAGTATTACGTGGATTTGGCTTGCAGATTGGAAGATGCGGGAGCACATATGTTAGCAATCAAGGACATGGCAGGACTTTTAAAGCCTTATGCAGCAGAAAAACTGGTAAGTGCTTTGAAAGAAAAAGTGAACTTGCCGATTCACCTTCATACCCATGATACTTCATCTATTCAAGGAGGAACCTACCTCAAAGCAATTGAAGCAGGAGTAGATATTGTGGATGTTGCTTTAGCCTCAATGAGCGGATTGACTTCACAACCAAATTTCAATACGCTTGTGGCATGTTTGCAAGGACATGAACGTGAAAACCCAATGAATCTCAAAGCATTAAATGATTATTCGAATTATTTTGAGGTTGTACGTGAATACTATTATCCATTTGAAAGTGAACTAAAAGCCGGAACGGCAGAGGTTTACGACCATGAAATTCCTGGAGGTCAATATTCTAATTTGTTACCACAAGCAAGAGGACTTGGTTTGGAGGATAAATTCGAAACAATCAAGAATAATTATGTCGTAGTTAATGAGTTGTTTGGTGATATAGTTAAAGTGACTCCTTCCTCTAAAGTGGTTGGCGATATGGCTTTATTCATGACTTCCAACAACTTAACCAAAGAAGATGTTTTTACGAAAGGAGAAACTTTAGCGTTTCCGGAGTCGGTAAAACAATTATTCAAAGGTGATTTAGGTCAGCCCTATGGAGGTTTTCCAAAGGAATTACAAAAGTTAATTTTAAAGGATGTGCAACCTTACACCGAACGACCGAATGCACATATTCCTTCTATGGATATTGAGAAGGAATTAGTAGCTTTCCGTGAAAAATACGATAAGGACTTGACTGAGGAAGACTTTTTGTCCTACATCATGTTCCCAAAAGTTTTTGAAGACTTATACAGATTTAGAAAGCATTTTGGGTTCGTTGAAAAACTACCGACACCATCATTTTATTATCCGATGAAACCAAATGAAGAGATTTTGGTGAATTTGGAAGAAGGAAAGAACTTATTGATTCGTTTCCGTCACATGGGCGAACCAAACGACGAAGGTTTCCGTGAAGTGTTTTTCCAAATCAACGGTCAAACGCGAAATATTATGGTGAAGGACAATGCCATTAAAAGTTCGAAAGCTGCACACAAAAAAGTGACAAGCGAAACTGAAATTGGCGCTCCATTGCAAGGGAAACTTGTGAAAGTAACGGCAAATGTTGGTGACGAAGTACAAAAAGGACAAGCACTTTTTGTTATTGAAGCAATGAAAATGGAATCAACAATCAATGCTCCTTACAGCGGAAAAGTTGAGAAAGTTTACTTGCAACAAAATTCAATGGTAGAGCAAGACGATTGTATTTTAGACATTAAACCTTTGATTTAATAAATTGATTAACAGAGCTATATGTTAATTTGACAACAGAGCATCCCGCAGGTAATGTCAATTTTAGAATCGAACATAGGTTAATCCCAGATTAAGCATTAGAAGATTTTCCAATGCTTAATGACGAAGAAATTGATGGTTTATCAATTTCTTGTCAGGATTAACCCTG
>CAZWSY010000094.1:293-12323 GCA_964636775.1 uncultured Lishizhenia sp. | reverse complement strand
CGACGGGTTAGGAACAGGTGCCATATAAATTGTTTCAGAAGTTGTTGCTGTACATCCGTCAGGATTAGAAATGGTAACGGTGTAAGTTGTTTCAACACTTGGTGAAGGCGAAATAGTGGCAGTTGTAGCGCCCGTTGACCATAAGAAGGTCGCTCCACCAGATGCTGTTAGTTTAATACTTTGACCCGGACAAACAAAAGGATCGCCTGGTTGATTGGATGAATTCGTGATGGAAATATTGGGCGTTATTGGCGTACAAGTATTTACGGTTAAAGTAGCTGTGTTACTTGTAACAGAACAAGAACCACTCGATACGATTACATGAAATTGCATTCCATTGTAGAAGGAGTTAAGTGGCCCACCTGTTAGGGTACTTGCTGTTTCATTTGTCATATTCGTCCAACCACTTCCCATATTATATTGCCATTGATAAGTCAAATTATCTCCAGTTGCGGTTACACTGAAGTTCATTGTTCCATTCACATTAATTGTTTGATTGGATGGATGGGTAGTGATTATTGGGTTGGTGCAAGTAATCAAACAGTCGGACGTACCAGCAATATCACCTGAGATTGTCCAACCTTTTGTGGTCGTTAATGTATTTCTAAAACTGACTACATCCGTCCCATAAGTTCTACCGGTAGCTCCAAGACTTCTGCCTGATGGACAACTTGGGTTTTCTACCCAACCTTTTAAGGTTGTAGAGTAATTAGTACAGTTCAATCCAGAATTATTTAACATACTTGACATGTTCACATTTGCGTTCAATTGCCAGGTCCCAAGATTCTGATTAAAGGATGTTGCATCACGTAACATATTGGACATGGTTGTAACGGCGCCTGTATTCCAAGAACTGATGTTTTGATTGAATGCAGTTGCACCACGAAACATATTGGCCAAAGTGGTAACAGATGCGGTGTTCCAAGAATTTATATTTTGATTAAATGCTGTGGCCATGCGGAACATACCAGACATGTTCGTAACTGAACTTGTATTCCACGAGCCAATATTTTGGTTAAAAGCGGATGTACTATAAAACAAATCCGACATATTGGTAACTGCTCCAGTGTTCCATGCACCAATGTTTTGATTAAATGTGGTTGCAGAACTAAACATTAATGACATATCGGTTACCGCTCCAATATTCCAAGAACCTATATTCTGATTAAAGGACGTAGCACTCATGAACATACCTGACATATTAGTAACTGATGCCGTATTCCAAGATCCTATATTTTGATTAAATGTAGATGCACCGCTGAACATAAAGGACATATTGGTAACTGCTCCAGTGTTCCATGATCCAATATTTTGATTAAAGGCTGGTGCTTCATTAAAAATCTGAGCCATGTCAGTAACTGCTGAAGTATTCCAGGAGCCAATATTTTGATTAAAAGCAGAAGCGCCAGAGAACATATTGTACATAGTAGTAACAGAACTAGTGTTCCAAGAATTGATATTTGATGGACCGTTTAAAATTGTACATGCAGCAAACATTGAAGACATATTCGTCACATTCGTTAAAATTGGAATATCTGTGGCGGTAATTTGTAAATTGATACAAGAATTGAATGCGTCTTCCATTGACGCCCAAGGCACCTGTCCCCAACTCGCGACATCTATTAAGTTTGTCGTATTTGCCCCAAACGGAGACATATTAAACCTTCTCAAATTCGGTGATTCGATGGATAAGGTGACGTTATTCCCTGCTGGAATCGTCATATTCAAAGTCACCAATCCAACAGTGTTCATGGTGAAATTCCCACTTCCAGTATTTCCAGAAGGACTCATGGTGTAGGTATAATTTACTGTTCCGTTGGTTAGAGCGCCAAATTTTATGGATGTAGCTGCGGAACTAAAATTCCATTTGGTCACGAAAGGAGCAGGAATATTATTAACGGTTAAAGTGGCAACATTGCTATTCACCGAACACGTTCCACTTTTGACTACTACTCTGAATTGTTTGATATTGTCTAGACTTGAAGCATTGGTTAAAGTGTAGGAAGCGTTGGTGGCGTTGGAAATGTCTGTCCAAGTTGAACCCGAATTGGTGCTTTCTTGCCATTGATAGGTTAAATTAGTGCCAGTTGCCGAAACGGAGAAAGTGGCATTTGCAGCATAGTTGGTGCTTTGATTGGCGGGTTGGGAAGTGATGACTGGATTGGTGCAAGACGCTAGAGATAATTGTATACTCGCACTTGTAGTTAAACAAGAGCCACTGTAAATTAAAACTCTGTAAAAATCAGATCCTGCTGGAAAAAAATTAGAAATCGTATAGGTACTCGCTGTTGCATTTGAAATGTTAACCCAATCATCTGATCCTAGTGAATAAATCTGCCACTGATATGTTAAACTAGTTCCAGTTGCAACAACATTCAACGTTATCGTTGATCCCAACGTTGCAGTTTGATTGGGAGATTGTGAAATAATGACAGGATTGGTGCAGCTAATCAAACAGTTAGAAGTGCCCGCAATATCTCCTGAGATTGTCCAACCTTTTGTAGATGTCAATGTATTTCTAAAACTGACTGCATCTGTACCGTAAGTTCTACCGGTTGCACCTAAGGATCTACCGGATGGACAATTCGGATTTTGAGCCCAACCTTTTAATGTAGCTGAATAAGCTTCACATTCCATTAAACTATTACTAAACATGCTCGACAAATTAACATTTGAATTCAAATTCCAAGATCCTAAATTCGGGACGCGCCCAGCATTAATAAACATACTGCTCATTGTGGTGATGTTAGAAACATTCCATTGATTTAATGTTTGTGGAAAGATGAGACTTGAACAACCATAAAACATATTTTGTAAACTAGTGACACCACTCAAATTGGGAATTTCGTTCGGAATTGAAACGGCATTAGCACAATTAAACATGAAGTCTTGCATTGAACTCCAAACAACATCTCCATAGCTTTCTATACTAAGCAAGTTCGAGTTCGAATTATCAAACGGTGAAGTTCCAAAGCAAAATCGCATTAGGTTCTGTGGTTCCATTGATAAGGTTACAGTAGAACCTGCGGGAATTGAAATTGGAAGCACAACTGTTGAGGCGCTACCAAATTGAGAAAAATTTCCTGACCCACTTAGTCCAGAAGGGCTAATATTGTAGGTGTAGTTCACTGAACCATTTGTTAAGGTTCTAAAGCCAATACTTGTTACCGCAGAACTAAAATTCCATTTTGTGACAAATGGCGAATTTTGTGCCCATGTTCCGAATTGTTGGATTAGCAGAAAGACGAGTACATAAAGACAACTTTTCATGTTTTGATTTTTTGAATTGAGTAACAAAACTCTTCCTAAAAATTAACTTTTTTTAAAACTTTGCCCGAAATGTTCTGAATATGTTACCAAACTCAAAAACATTGGCTGAAACGTTGGTTTTATACCAAATAAGGAACGAAATGTCGTACTGAAAACCGTTTTGTTGTAATGCCGACAAGGTTTCATTTGAAATTAAAATGCGACATTTCAAACCTTCGTCGTAATACGTTGGATTTCGTAACAATTGGTAGCAAAATTGAGAAACACTTTTTTTTGATTTTTAAGTTTGAATACTATTTAATCCTATCAATATTTATTTAAAAACCTATCATTCCGATTTGATTTTCATAAGTTTGTGATAGGATAAACGAATATGGAATCAAAAAGAGAACAAGAAATATTAGGTCTTATTTTACAGAATAGTCCGATATCAATTTCAAGAATTAAGGAACTTTTAGCAGCAGAAATTTCAATACCAACTTTAAATAGAGAACTAGCCAAACTTAAAAACAAGGGCTATATTTCGTCTGTTGGTAAAGGCCCAAGTTTGAAATATATCATTGATGTGGAACGATTAATTACTGTTCCTATTCATCTTGATTCCTTTTTCAAGTCAGAACCTGATGAGCGAATAATTAGACAGCACTTTAATGTGTCCATTTTTGAAACATTGAAAACAATTGAAATTTTCAATGCCGAAGAATTGCATTTACTGAACGCACTCGATACTAATTTTAAAAGGAAGATTAAGCAAAACTCACCCGCTCAATTCCGTAAAGAGTTTGAAAGATTGATGATTGAATTGTCTTGGAAATCCTCACAAATCGAAGGAAATACATATAATTTATTGGATACAGAACAATTATTGAAGTACAATTTAGCAGCGGATTCGCATACAAAAGAGGAAACCCAAATGCTTTTAAACCACAAAAAAGCGATTGAATATACCTTCAACAACAAGGATTTATATGAAGAAATGTCAGTTGGAAAAATCGTTGATATTCATACTTTATTGACTCAAGAAATGGGAATTTCGAAGAACATTAGAACTAGAAATGTTCGAATTACAGGTACGAATTACCTTCCTCCTGAAAATGAGTTTGTCATCCAAGAAGCATTGGTGAACTTATGTGATTTAATTAATTCCAAATCTTCTGTTTTTGAAAAGGCATTTTTAATTATCTTATTGATTAGTTACATTCAACCTTTCGAAGACGGTAATAAAAGAACCGCAAGACTAAGCGGAAATGCAATTTTAATGCACGCAGATTCTTGTCCACTTTCCTATAGAAATATTCAACCTGTCGAATACAAAAAAGCAATACTATCTTTCTATGAGTTGAATAATATTGCTGCTTTCAAAACCATTTTCATCAATCAATACAAGTTCGCGGTAGAGAATTATTTTTGATTGATTTTTATGTAAAAAAAAACGCCAAGTTTCCCCGACGTTTTCCTTCAATTCAAAACGAGTAGTAGTCAATTCAAAATTGAAATCAAAATCAAGATAACTGTGTCCAATCATTAATCCAGATTTTTTCTTTTTCAAGACAAAACGAAAAAAAGCACTTCAAACCAGTCATTGTAGCCATGACTCATGACAAAATACTTAAAAACCAAAACTTAAAAAGGAAAACGGCTATCCATTTCCACATCTGAAATCAAGAAAAAACTACCAATCACCAAAAGTGCGTCATCCTGCGAAAGGGTCGGAAGAAGGGTTTTAATGGCTTGATTCACGTTTGACCAAACGGAAACAATTCTTGGGTTGGAATTTGACAGTTCTTTAAGATATTCCTTACTACAACTACGTTCATTGGAAAAAGTTGAGAGATGAATGGTCATGTTTTCGGGTAATAGCTCGAAAAAAGTACTCAAACCTTTATCCCTTGATGCACCAATAATAACTGTCCAAGAACCTTTTATTTCAGGTAAAGAATTTAACGTTGCAAGAATTCCATCGGCATTGTGTGAAACATCAAGCATCAATAATGGTTTTTGTTGTACAACTTGCATCCTTCCAAAAAGGCCTGTGTTTTTGGTCAGTTGAGCATAAGCTAATTCCTGTTTCGCAAGGGAAAAATTAAAACCTAAGTGACTGAGCGTTACTAATGCGGTATGCCAATTTTTCTGTTGATAGCCTGCTAATTGTATTTCCTTCAAAAGTTCTTCCTCTGCAAAAATCAGTTTCGCTTTATTTGTTTCAGAGAATTGTTGGAAAACGGTTGTCGTTTCTTTTTGCTTTTGACCAATAATTATAGGCGTCGTAGGCTTAATAATTCCTGCTTTTTCAGTGGCAATCAAAGGAATGGTGTCGCCTAAGAATTGTTGGTGATCCAAACCTATATTAGTTATCACGGAAATTAACGGTTGAACAACATTTGTGGCATCCAATCTTCCACCCATTCCCGTTTCCAAAACAACTTTTGTACAACCTTGACTTTCAAAATGACACAAGGCCATAGTCAAGGTAATTTCGAAAAATGAAGGTTCAAACGATAAATTCAATTTCTTAACGTTATCGCAAAACTCAATTACTTCGAATTCCGGAATACAAATTCCATTTATGCGAATTCTTTCCCTGAAATCGTAAACATGTGGCGAAGTGAACAATCCAACTTTCTCGCCTTTAGTTATTAGTAAAGTGCTCAAAAAGGAGGAAGTAGAACCTTTTCCATTGGTGCCAGCTACATGAATGAAATCCAATTTATTATGTGGATTCCCAAAAATATCCAAAAGTTTTTTAGTGTTTTCAAGACCAGGTTTGTAAGCTTGAGCCCCCAACATCTGATAAGAAGGAAACTGCTTAAAAAGCCAATCTACTGTCGATTGATACTTACTCATTTTCCTTAACCGCAATGGTTAAATAAACTACTCTATCATAAACACCTGGCTGTTCGTTGTAGCGCATTTTTTCTCTGACGGTAGCAATTAAATTTCCAAGTAATTCTTCGTTGGTACACAAAGTTCTATTTGGCAAAACAACTGCATTTTTGATAAATCCCTTTGATGATAAATTTAGCTTCAACGTTATCCGTTCGCAACTATCAACACCTGTAAAATCCAAATCTAAAGAATCTAACCCCTTAACAATGGTTGGTCGAGGAATTGAGTCTATTTTAAAGTCTGGCTTTTGTGCGTAAGTAATAACTCCCAACACAAAAAACAAAACCAAAACAAGCCATTTCAACATACGCCAAAGGTAGAAAAACAAATTCAGGTAGTCCGCAGGCTAAAACAATGCCAAAGTCTTTTCAAGATCAAACCCTAATTCCAACCTCAAACACATAAATCTTACTTGAATTCTCTCCGCCACGGCGGATATTCGCCCTTCGACTCCGCTCAGGCCTCTAATCACCACTTTCAATTTTCCTTTTCAGTTCAATTCAAAACCCTACAGCCCCAACAAAATCTCCATCGGATCCTTCGCACCAAAAATCATTCGCTCTGGATTCTCCAACATTTCTTTTACTTTAACTAAGAAACTTACAGATTCCTTTCCGTCAATAATTCGGTGGTCATAAGACAAGGCAACGTACATAATCGGACGAATTTCAACTTTTCCGTTAATTGCAACTGGACGTTCAACTACGTTGTGCATTCCTAAAATCGCTGACTGTGGGGGGTTAATAATCGGCGTGGACAACATAGAACCAAAAACACCTCCATTGGTAATGGTGAAAGTTCCTCCGGTCATATCTTCAGGTGTGATTTTTCCATCACGAGCTTTAATTGCCAAACGTTTAATTTCTCTTTCAATTTCTGCTAAAGACATTTGCTCGGCATTACGTACAACCGGAACCATCAATCCTTTAGGAGATGAAACCGCTATTCCTATATCTGCATAATCATGGAAAACCATTTCATTACCTTCAATTTGTGCATTCACAGCAGGAAATAAATTTAAAGCTTCCGTAACCGCCTTGGTGAAAAAGGACATAAATCCAAGGTTCACTTCGTGGTGTTTTGCAAATTTGTCCTTGTATTTTGCGCGAATATCCATGATTGGTTTCATGTCCACTTCATTGAAAGTCGTCAACATCGCCGTTTCGTTTTTCACAGAAACCAAACGTTCTGCGATTTTTCGACGCAACATGGACATTTTTTCACGTTTTTGTTCACGTGAACCACCCCAACCTTGAGCTGCCTCTGTACTAAATCCAGCAGCCATTGCATTCACAACGTCTTGTTTGGTTATACGACCATCTTTTCCTGTTCCTGAAATTTTGCCTGCATTAAGTCCGTTCTCAGCTAACATTTTTGCAGCCGCTGGCGAAGGAGTTCCTGAAGCATACGTTGCAACTGGTTTAACAGGATCTGGATTAGGTGCAACAACTTTAGCTGGTTCAGCTTTTGGTGCTTCCTTCACCTCTTCTTTCGCAACTGCAACCGGGGCAGAACTACCCTCAGGACGAGCAGCAGAAGTGTCGATTAAACACACCACTTGACCAACTTTCACTACATCACCTTCCGCAGCTTTAAGCGTTATTACACCACTTTCCTCAGCAGGTAACTCCAATGTTGCTTTATCGGAATCTACTTCTGCAATTGCTTGGTCTTTTTCAACGTAGTCGCCATCAGCAACCAACCATTGTGCAATTTCTACTTCTGATATCGATTCGCCCGGACTTGGGACTTTCATTTCAAGAACAGCCATTTTCTTTATTTTTTATTTTTCAACTGGAATATTAGCAAAAGCGAAAAGTTCATTATACAATTTCGCCAATCTTTTTTCATGTAATTTTTTAGAACCCTCAGCAGTTGCCGCACTCGCTGGACGTGTGATTCCAACTAACGGTAAATGACGAAGATTCATAGCCATGTAGGTCCAAGCACCCATATTTGCCGGTTCTTCTTGTGCCCAAAGTATGTTTTTCGCATTGTATTTCGCTACAATAGCGTCAATTTGCTTTTGTGGTAAAGGATACAATTGCTCCACACGAACAAAAGCCATATTGGTAACGCCCATTTTTTCTGCTTTCTCCGAAGCTTCGTAATAGAATTTACCCGAACAAAGTACCAAAGTATCAACGGCGTCCACCTTTGCATTCGGATCGTCAATCACTTCTTGGAAACGTCCATTTGCCATTTCCTCCAAAGACGACATCGCAGAAGGGTAACGCAACAACATTTTTGGTGAAAATACAACCAAGGGTTTTCTGAAATCACGTTTGATTTGACGACGCAATAAATGGAAGTGGTTTGCAGGCGTTGAAGTATTCACAATTTGCATATTCAAATCTGCACACTGTTGAAGGAAACGCTCCATTCTTCCCGAACTGTGTTCCGCACCTTGTCCTTCATATCCATGAGGAAGTAGCATAACCAATCCGCTTTGAGTTGCCCATTTGTCTTCACCAGCAGAAATAAACTGATCCACCATGATTTGAGCACCGTTAAAGAAATCTCCGAATTGAGCTTCCCAAATTGTTAAACCTTTCGGGTGAGCAAGTGAATAACCGTATTCAAAGCCAAGAACACCATATTCTGAAAGCAAGGAATTGTAAACCGAAAATTTAGCTTGGTTCTCTGCTAACAAGTTTAAATTTTCTACCTCATCCTCAGTATCTTCTGTTTTAACAACAGCGTGTCGGTGAGAGAAGGTTCCGCGTTCCACATCTTGACCAGAAATTCGAACGGAATGACCTTCCACCAGAAGAGTAGCATAAGCCAACATTTCAGCGGAGCCCCAATCTAAACTATTGTTTTTGAATGCGTTTAATCTGTCTTCAAAAATCTTGGCAATTTTACGGAAGTACTTTTTGCCTTCAGGAAGAGAAGATAGTTTTACACCAAGTTCGTAAAGTTTCTCTTTCGTCACACCTGTCTCAGGACTTTCTTCAAAATCTTTAGCCGTTCCATAACGGAAACCTTCCCACGTTAATTTCAAGAAATCGTAAACAAGTGCTTTTTCATTTTTGCGCGACGATTCAAATTCAGCTTCCAGAAAAGCATTGTAATCGTCTTCTAATTTTTTAGCTTCTTCTTTTGACAAAACACCTTGTGCTTCCAATTCACGTTGGTAAATCACTTTCGGATTTGGATGTTTTGCGATTAAGTCATAAAGTGTTGGTTGAGTGAATTTAGGCTCATCACCTTCATTATGACCATATTTTCGGTAGCAGAGCAAATCAATGAAAACGTCGCGATTAAAAGTTTGACGGTATTCAATAGCTGCCTCAACAACTTTCACTACCGCCTCAATATCATCACCATTCACGTGAAAAACTGGACAAAGCGTCGTTTTTGCAACGTCCGTACAGTAAGTGGAAGAACGTCCATCAAGGTAGTTTGTGGTAAAACCAACCTGATTATTTACAACAATGTGAACAGTTCCACCAGCTCTGTAACCATCCAACTGCGCCATTTGAATCGTTTCATAAACAATCCCTTGTCCTGCAACAGCGGCATCACCATGAATTAATACAGGACAAACTTTTTTCTCGTCTTGGTAAACATGGTCAATTTTTGCTCTTGAAATTCCTTCAACTACTGTATTAACAGCTTCTAAATGCGATGGATTCGGAGCCAAAGTAACACCTATTTGCTTATTATTAGCCAACGTAATATGAGACGTAAACCCTTGATGGTATTTTACATCACCATCAAAAGTCGATTCAAAGTCAAATTCTTTTCCTTCAAATTCTGAGAATATATCTTGTGGTCTTTTCTGGAAAATATTAGCAAGTGTGTTCAATCGACCTCTGTGTGCCATCCCCATTACAAAGTACTCCACACCAACCTCTGAACCTTTTTCAACCAAGGTATCTAAGGCAGGAATCAATGCCTCTCCACCCTCAATGGAAAAGCGCTTTTGTCCAACGAATTTTTTGCCGAGGAAAGATTCAAAACCAGTTGCTTGATTTAATTTCTTGAAAATCTGAACCTTTCTTTCTTTTGAAAAAGGAACAGGATTTTTTGTTTCAATGCGTTTTCTTAACCATTCAATGCGTTCTGGATCTCGCATGTAAATAAATTCCGAACCAATTGATTGACAATAGCTTTCCTCTAAATGAGCGATAATTGTGCGCAATGTTGTTGCACCTAATCCAACTGTTTCGCCAGCTTGGAAAGTTAAATCCAAATCAGTAGAACTTAAACCGAAATTTTCAATATCTAAAGTCGGTGAATACTTACGTCTTTCGCGAACAGGATTGGTTTTTGTGAAAAGGTGTCCACGTGTTCGGTAACCGTTAATCAGGTTTAGAACTTTGAATTCTTTTTGAAAATTTTCTGGTATTTCACCATTTGATTCGTAATTGGTTTGAGCAAATTCAAAGCCTTCGAAGAATTTTTTCCATCCAATATCCACGCTATCAGGATCTTGACGATAGCTAGCATACAAATGGTCTATGGCATTGACATCGGCATTTCCGACATAAGACACTTTATCCATGATTGTGCAAAAATTAAGGATTGCAAAATTAGGAAATAGTGCCTACAAAGGAGGGTATTTTAGGAAGTTTTTGGAAAATAAGGACGAACACTTCATAAAAAATAGGTCAAACAGGCTTTTTTTCTGACTGTTCTATCAATTTTATAACTCGAACTGAGGTTATTACCAAAACACAACCCAATTTCTACTAATTTTTCGTATTCTGTAGAATGTAATTATCAAATCCCTATCTTTGCACCCTTAAAAAAGAGTCACAACCCTACAAAGTGACTGATTATTAACTCCTTCCGATTGTGTAGGGCATCGGAATACAAACTTTAAAAAGCCACATGGCAAATTCAATCGAACCGCAAGGAACTGCGGATTTTAACTGGGAAGCATTAGAATTAGACGGATACACGAAAGTGCAACGTTCTGAAATGTCTGATCAGTACGAAAAAACTTTAACTTCTATCAATCCAAAAGAAGTTATTAAAGGAACCGTTGCAATGATTACCAAAAAAGAGGTAATTGTAAATATCGGTTACAAATCAGAAGGTGTTGTTGCAGCAAACGAATTCCGATACAATGCGGATTTGAAAGTTGGTGATGAGGTGGACGTTTATGTTGAAGTTTTGGAAGACAAAACAGGTCAATTAATCGTTTCTCACAAAACAGCAAGAATGCACAGCGCATGGATTCGCGTTAACGAAGTATTGCGTTCGGGTGAAATCATCACTGGTTACGTTAAATGCCGTACCAAAGGTGGTCTTATCGTTGACGTATTCGGAATTGAGGCGTTCTTACCAGGTTCTCAAATTGACGTTAAACCAATCCGTGACTACGATATTTACGTAGGTAAAAACATGGAATTTAAGGTTGTTAAAATCAATGAAGAATTCCGTAATGTTGTTGTTTCTCACAAAGCTCTTATCGAAGCTGAGTTGGAAGAGCAAAAGAAACAAATCATTTCTGGCTTGGAGAAAGGTCAAGTATTGGAAGGTGTTGTCAAAAACATCACTTCTTACGGTGTATTCATCGACTTGGGCGGCGTAGATGGTTTGATTCACATTACAGACCTTTCTTGGGGTCGTGTTTCGCATCCTGAAGAAATGTTGGAATTGGATCAAAAAATTAATGTTGTTATCTTGGATTTCGACGACGACAAAAAACGAATTGCTCTTGGCTTAAAACAACTTCAACCACATCCATGGGATTCTTTAGATGCTAACTTACAAGTTGGTGATAAAGTTTCTGGAAAAGTTGTAGTTATGGCTGATTACGGTGCATTCATCGAAATCGCTCCGGGTGTTGAAGGATTGATTCACGTTTCAGAGATGAGCTGGTCACAACATTTGCGTTCTGCACAAGACTTCATGGCTATC
>CAZWSY010000094.1:0-254 GCA_964636775.1 uncultured Lishizhenia sp. | reverse complement strand
TTTGACATTAGACCGCGAAGAGCGTAAAATGTCTTTAGGTATTAAACAATTAATGCCAGACCCATGGAATGACATCGAAGTTAAATACTCTGTTGGTTCACGTCACAATGCAAAAGTTCGTAACTTCACTAACTTCGGTGTGTTTGTTGAATTAGAAGAAGGTGTTGATGGATTGATTCACATTTCTGACCTTTCTTGGCAGAAGAAAATCAAACATCCATCTGAATTCTGTAAGGTAGGTGAGGAAATGGAAG
>CAZWSY010000093.1:0-12445 GCA_964636775.1 uncultured Lishizhenia sp. | reverse complement strand
CAATCTGGCTTATGAATACAAAATAAGTCCGGCTGAACTACTAAAGCTAGACGAGCGAATGCTCTGGACAATGGGCAGGTATTTAGTCTGGCGAGCGCAAGAACTAAACAAATAGAGACCGCCTCAATCGGGGCGGTTTTCTATTAGGTAGAATTGACTAGAGGTGTGCCTGTGTCCAAACTTTTAGAAATCAACGCGCAAGACTTGAAGAAGCTCAAAAAAGAGCTAAATCAGATTGAGCCGGGGTTGCACCGAGAGTTCGTCAAAGAAATCAAGTCAGTTGGTAGAGACGCTCAAAAGCCAATCAAGTCAGCGATTCGCAAGGTCAGACCTCTGAGCGGAATGATTCACTCAGGAAAGACTGCTTGGAATGTCGGCAAGCCTATTGACTCGACCACAGTTAGATCAAAGATGAGGGCAGGGGGAAGAAGTATGAATGCTTCACTTCTCTCAATCAGGCTCAACTCAGCCGCCATAAACATAATGGATATGGCTGGTCGCTCAGGCAGATATATAGGAAAAGGCAAGCGCAACTCAGGCTTGACCCCAGTTGTCAGAAGAACTGCTGACGGCTCGCTAGTGTCCTACGCAAGACGAACACCTATTGAGGCTGGCCAGAAGTTCGTTCAAAGCCTAAACAGCGCAGCAGGCATAGTGAAGCGTTCAGCCTCTCGAATTGCTTGGCCTTCTATTGAGAAAGACCTGCCTAGATTTGAGAAAGATGTTGACAAGGTAGTTCTAAAGTATTACCGACAAGCGAATAGGATTTTCAGCTAATGGCAGTAAATGTAGTCCTCAAATCAGTCTGGGACAATAAAGGTCTTTCTTCGGCCGAAAAGGCTTTTGACGGACTCGGTAAAAGCATCGGGAAAATCGGTGCTGGTATTGCCGCCGCTTTCTCGGTCAATGCCCTTTTAGACTTTGCCAAAGCCGCCGCTGAAGACGCTAAGAGTGCCGCTCTATTAGAGTCACAGCTAAAGAACACAGTCGGAGCTTCTGACGAACTTGTTGCCTCTGTCGAGGAGAGCATCAAGCAGATGCAACTCAGCTCGGCTGTCGCTGATGATCAGCTACGCCCTGCAATGGCACAGCTAGTCAGAACCACAGGTGACGCAGCTCAGGCTCAAAGACTTCTACAAATTGCCCTAGATGTTTCTGCCGCAACTGGTCGTGATCTTGGCTCTGTTTCTATCGCCCTGTCTAAGGCTTATAACGGACAAACAACTGCGCTTTCTCGCTTGGGTATCAAAGCCCAAGAAGGCGTGAACATCTTTGACCAACTTGAAAAGCAGTTCGCTGGCGCAGCCGAAACCGCCGCTCGCAATGACCCCTTCCAAAGATTGACAGTTATCTTCGGTGAGCTTCAGGAACAAATCGGGGCGATGTTCCTGCCCTACCTGAATGACATTGCCGATTATTTTGCAAGCGCAGACTTCCAGACCGCCTTTACCAAGATGGGAACTTCCATTGGCGAGGCGATGAAAGCTATTGACAGGCTGTTTATCCAAATCTCAGGAAGCAACGCGCTGACTTTCTTCATAAACCTAGTTGACGCTGCTGCTGTCGGTTTGGCTCAGATTGCGTTTGTTGCAGGTGACGCAGCTTCCACTTTGGGCAAGATTTTCACAGGTGACTTCGCCGGCGCAGGTAAGGCTTTCTCGACTTTCCTAACTCGCTACAACAAGTTCGTTCAGGACATCTACAAGCGTCAAGACGAAGCTACCGCAAGAGCTAAGTCAACAGGCACTTCAATCTTTACAGGAGCAATCCCGACTCTCCCCGGTGCAGGTGGAGCTAGGGGTTCAAGAGGGCCATCAGCTTTCGAGCAGGTTCAAAAGATAATCAAAGATGCTCAAAAGAAACTCGCAGAAGCAAGCACTCGCTACAACGAAGCAATCGCTAAAGCCAACGCAGCTTATAGCGCAACAATCCGCGAGGCTGAGAAGACTTACTCATCAGCCCTAGCCGAAGCCACCGCAGAGCGCGACAGGTCTTTGGCAGATGCGCTCGCTGATCACACCAAGAACATCGCTAACATTCAGCGCGACTTTGCACAGCGTCAAGCTGACATTATTCAGCAGTCCATTGACCGCCTTCGTGATGCCTACCAAAGCGCAGTCAGGATAAATGTCGCTGACCTGTTTGGAACCGAAGAAGTCGCTAAGTCGGTAGACACTTTGGTTCAGACCCTAAGAGACCGCCTCACCGCTTCTCGAACCCTAGTCTCAAATGCGGCTCAATTAGCCTCTCAGGGCTTCTCTCAGACCTTTATCGAGCAGATTGTAGGAGCAGGACTAGAGACAGGCAACGAGCTGTCTAAGGCGATTCTGGAGGCCACCCCTGAGACTCAGCGCGAGCTTCAATCTCTATTCGGAGCTTTGGAAACTGAGTCCGAGACAGGTATGGACTCGCTTGCTCGCACTATGTTCGAGAAGACAGGACTTGCCACAACTGAGCTGAAGAAGCTGTTTGCTCAAACCGAGGCTGACTTGGTTGAGACTCTAAAGCAAGCTCAGATTGACTACACAAACACGCAGGCAGAAATCCTCAAAGCCTTTGACGAAACTATGGCTCAGGCTACTGCTACTCGTGACGAGGCTTTCGCGCAGGCAAGTGAAAAACTAAATGAAGCTCTAAAAGAAGCTAGGGACGAATACCTACAAACAGTCACCGAAATCAAAGACGCTTTCCTAGAACAAATCAAGGAACTAGAAAACGGACTAGGTGGACTAGGCGCAACTGTTCAGAAGTTCTTAGATATGCTAAACAGCCTGTCAGGTGGAACCTCTGCGCTAGGAACTAAGGCAGCTACAATCGCTACCTTCCCACAGACTTCGGGTGGAACTAACACAACCCCAATTATCCAAACCCTGCCAAAACCCGGTGCTTTGACCGCGATGAAGGGGACAACGATAAATGTCAATGTCAAGACTGACGCAACACAAAGCCCTGCTATGGTGGGGGCAGCCGTATCTAAGTCCATCAACAAATACACCGGCGGCGGTGGCGGACTTAGGGGCGTAGGAGTGATTGCGGTCTAATGACTATGCCAACGCAAAAGGTCGAGATTGGGTTTGACCTAACTGATACAGGAACAGGGCCGTATTTCAGACTTGATGACCCAATCGCAGGTGTCCTAGACAACACCGAGTTTCTCTTGGGCGGAACGCTGTTCTTTGATGTCACTTCTTTAGTGACCTCTATCGCTATCCGCAGAGGCAAGAACCGCGAGCTTGACCAGTTTGATCAGGGGCTTGCCAATGTCGTGTTCAACAACAACTCTCGAACCTTTGACCCTGAGTTCGCCGGAAGCCCTTACGCAGGGCAGATTATCCCAAAGCGTCAAATCAGAATCTCCTCTGGCGGTGAGCTTCAGTTCTTTGGGTTGGTAGATGACTGGAATCTTCAGTATGAACCTAACGGCGATTCTCTAGCGGCTGCTGCTTGCTCTGACGCAACTGCTGTCTTTGCTAATCAGACACTATTCACGAGAACCAATACAGCGCAGAAGTCAGGGGAAAGAGTAAATGAAATTCTTTCCTTACCTGAAATCAACTGGCCTCTATCCCTGCGACAAATAGACACAGGACTAATGACACTCGGGGCAGACACAATCGCTGATAACACAAACGCACTCGCCTACTTCCGACTTATCGAGCAGTCAGAACCGGGGTCGTTCTTTATCGGTAAAGATGGCTCTGTTGTATTCAAAGACCGCACCGCTGCCCCTGTCTCAAACGGCGTGACCTTAGCCGATGACGGCACAGGCATTCCCTATCAGTCTTTGAGAGTGCAATACGGATCAGAACTCTTGGCTAATGAGATTGTTCTAGAGTCAGCCATAACAAACACACAAGTCACTCAGACCGACCTTGACTCGGTTGAGGAGTATGGTCTTTTCAACCTGACTCGAACTGGGCTTCTAATTGGCTCTGACGCAGACCTAGAAAACCTAGCCGACTTCTACGCTCAGAAATACGCCGAGCCTGAATACCGCTTTGAGTCAGTTGACATCCTGCTAGACGAGTTGACGGCAGGGCAACAAAATGACCTATTGAACCTTGAAATTGGCGATGTAGTCCAAATCAAGTTCACCCCAAACCTGATACCACCAGCCATCACCAAATACGCTGAGATTATCCGCATTGACCACAATGTTGACCTCAATAATCACATCCTCTCGCTAGGCTTCTCGACACTCGACTTCGCCCTGTTCGTGCTGGATGACGCTCAGTTTGGTAAGCTTGACTCAGGCAACGCGTTAGCCTTCTAGGAGAAAAATGTCAGGTTTAGGCCGCAAAGTTTTTACAGCCGGCGAGGTTCTTACCGCCGCTAATGTTCAGGATTACCTGCAAGACCAAGCCGTTATGGTTTTTGCTGGAACAGCGGCTAGAGGGTCAGCTCTCGGAACTGCTGTGGTTTCAGAGGGTATGGTCACTTATCAGCTCGACTCAAACACCATAACTGTCTATGACGGCTCGCTCTGGCAGCAGGTCTACCCTGCCTCCATCACCTCAATCGCAGGAACTCAGGTTCAGTTCGGCGGAACCGCCACCACTACCTCAATGACCGCCACCGCTGCGCTAGACAACGGAACTATCTGGGTAAATGGAACTGCCGCTGTAACGATCACTGTCCCTGATGTTTTACAGACTTGGGACACGCTAACGATCTGGCGCAACGCAGGTGGAACAGTAACCATTGCCGCAGGATCAGGCGTGACTGATTGGGGCGGCGCAGGAACCGCTGGAACCGCCGTGACTTTCAAGATTGACCAAACCTACAACGCCGCAACTGTTCAAAAGGTTGCTGCTAACACCTATCGAGTAGTTGGAAAGATTACTGTCTAATGCCTATTCCATTGGGGATTCTTGCTGTTGCAGGTGCAGGTGGAGGGGGTTTAGCTTCTTCTTATGACCTGCTTACAACTACTGTTTTAGGAACAGCAGTGAATAGCGTTACCTTTAGTAATTTAAATACAAATTATGGAAGCACTTATAAGCATTTGCAACTAAGGTATGCATTAAGAGGGACTCGTAATTCCTCAACAGATGTTTTGCAGTTGCGATTGAACGGCAGCACAAGCACTTACCCAAATCACGCTTTGCAAGCAGACGGCACGGGGGTTTTTTCATTTTCCAGTCCTTCTACCTCTATTACCCTTTTGTCTTTTCCTGCGAATACGGCTACTGCAAATGCGTTTGCAGTGGGCGTAACGGATATTTTAGATGCTTTTACAACGACAAAAAATAAAACTATTAGAGACATTGGAGGAAGGGTTTTACTCGATAACAATCAAGTCCGACTAACCTCAGGTTTGTTGATATCAACAAGTGCAATAGATTCAATTACTCTTTTTGCGAATGTCGAAAACTTTGCACAAAACTCCCGAATTTCGCTTTATGGAATCCGTTAGAGGCAGGGTAAAAAATGACAGCTACTTATGACCTAATCGCTAGTAATGTTCTAACCTCTAGTGCTTCTGGCGTGACCTTTTCTTCTATCCCTGCGACCTATCGGGATTTGATTTTAGTTGTAACTGGAACTGTAACAAGTTCTGTTGCTAATGCTTACTTAGAGTTCAACGGCGATACCACCACATCTAATTACTCTAGAGTTGAGATGGTTGGAGATGGGAGTAGCGCAGCTAGTTATTCAGCCGCAAATTACATAGTTTTAGGTCGCAGCGGAACTTTTGATTCCAGCGTAATTGCCAGCGTAAATGTTCAAATTATGGATTATTCGGCAACTGATAAGCACAAAACAGTTCTAACTAGGTCAGGGCGAGCATCAGGTAGCCTTGCAGAAGTTTTTGCAGCAGCAGGAAGATGGGCTAATACCTCAGCTATAAACTCTCTAAAGGTTACTAGCTTTGCCGCAAACTTTGCTTCTGGTTCAACCTTTTACCTATACGGAATAGTGAGCTAACTATGGCTATGACTTTGGTTTCTACTGTGACAGTTGGATCGGGCGGTGCTGCTTCAATCGAGTTCACGAACATTCCGCAGACAGGGAAAGACTTGCTATGTGTTGTTAGCGCAAGAGAGTCTACAAGCACTGGCAATCAACTTGCCTTGACTTTCAATTCTGATACGACCAGCGGTAATTATGCCCGTAGATTATTGACTGGTTACAATGGCTCTGTAACCTCAACTAGCGCAAGCGCAAGAACCTCTATTCTGATAAACGACAGCACACAAACAGCCAACACCTTTAGTTCTTCCGCTATTTATGTTTCAAACTACACCTCCTCAGTGGCCAAGTCTGTTTCTATTGACCAAAATGACGAAGGTAATAATGCTTTTGTTACCAACCAGATAGCAGCGAGCAGTTGGTCGGGAACTGCTGCAATTACAACTTTAGGTTTAGTAATGCCTAGTGGAACTTTGGTTCAAAATTCAACCGCAAGCCTTTACATAATTTCGTAACTTTTCTCTGTTATACTCTGTATGTGTGTATTGTTGAGGATTGTTCAAATAAGCCAACCGCTAAGGGCTACTGCTCTAATCATTATCGGGCTTTTAGAAAGTATGGCGATCCGCTATACAAAGCTCAAAAGCATTTAGAGGCTCAAATCAAAGTCTGCTCAGTTGAGGGCTGCGAAAAGCCTAAAAAGGCTAAAAGACTTTGCGCTATGCACCTGCTTCGACTAACCAGACACGGCTCTCTTGAAGCTCCTGTCAGGGTAAAAAAGATAAGCACCTGTCGAGTTATTGAAAATGATAAGCCCTGTTCTAAGCCAGCTCAGGCTCGAAAAATGTGCCAGATGCACTATCGCCGGTGGTCAACCTATGGAAGTCCCGAAACTCTAGTAAATAAGTCAAGAGCAGGTCAAGATAAATACAAACTTATTTATAAACCCGGGCACCCAAACTCTCATAAAAACGGCGAGATAGCAGAGCATCGTTGGGTGATGTCTGAGTTCTTGGGCAGACCACTTATGCCATCGGAAAATGTCCACCACAAAAACGGACTCAAGAGCGATAACCGAATTGAAAATCTGGAACTTTGGGTAAGGTCACAACCACCGGGACAAAGAGTAAAAGACAAGGTAGAATGGGCTTTAGAGTTACTAAAGACTTACGCCCCTGAGAAACTGAGGTAAAAATGGCTGATGTGCCTGTAAAAGTTGTCATAGATTTATCGCGCCCAGAAGGCGAAAGAGAGTCAATTATTCCTCTAACCGAGGCCGAGATTCAGCAGCGTGAGCTTGATGCTCAAAAGGCTGCCGAAGAACAGGCCGCTCGTGAGGCTGAGGCTCAGGCTAAGGCAGATGCTAAGGCTTCGGCTGTTGCAAAGCTGATCGCACTAGGTCTGACCGAGGCTGAGGCACAGGCTTTCATTTCGTAACCTGCGATAAACTTTTCCTATGGCAGACGAAACAACAGGCGTAAGAATTACTCAGCGCGACATCTACGAAAAGCTCATCGAGATAAATTCAGTTCAGATCGAGCTAGTGGCAGAGATAAAGGGCTTGCGCGACCTGCCTCAAAGAATGAACCAAGTCGAACAGCGACTAGCTCGCTTCGAGTGGATTGAGCGATTGGCGTTCTCTGCTCTCGGCGCAGGACTTTCAGGCTTCATCGCCGCACTATGGGCTTTGTTCAAATGAGACACCCTTTTCCAAAAAAGACCATAACCTCACGCTTTGGCACAACTGCCAGAAGGCTGACGGCTCACCGAGGTCTTGATTACGCACCTAAAGAGGGAACTCGAATCCCTGCTGTTGCCGATGGCACTATTCAGACAAACAAATGGTCAGCGATTTTGGGTTGGGTTGTTGTTCAATCGGCTTGGGATGCCATCAAGGGCCGAACAGTTTTCATCGGTTATTGCCACCTTCAGGAACAGCCGAAACTAAAAGTCGGGGACAGGGTAAAAGAAGGTCAGACAATCGGCAAGGTAGGGAATACAGGCTCAGCATCAAGGGGCGCACACCTTCACCTCACTATCGGCCCTAAAGTAAATTCAGTATTTATGGGGGTTGTTTTTGACCCTGAGTCCTTCATAGACGAGCAGATAGCAAATGCCAAGCTGGAAGCATAGACGAAGGCTTATTTACTTGTCTTTTTTCCTTGCCTCTTTAATGATTATGTTTGGGGCTGCCACTTACGCCGCCGACTCGCCAGTCTCACGAGAACTCATCATCGGGGGAGTTGCGCTCATCTCTATAATCCTGACGGCTTATACTGCTTTTGCTACTTACGAAGATGTCAAAACAAGAAAGGAAGATAATGAAATTCTTTAGTTACGAGTTCTGGTCTTACGCAGGGGAAAGAAGCATCAAGACAGTCGCTCAGGCTGCTATTGCTTTTCTCGGTGCAGGATCAGTAGGACTGTTTCAGATTGACTGGGCAGGTCTAGCCTCTGTGTCTTTGGGCGCAGGACTTCTCAGCGTGTTGACTTCCATTGTCAGCCACAAGGAGTAAGCTACAAGAGTCCGTAGAACCTTATGTTGTCCCCCAACAGACCCCCTGATTTCGGTCAGGGGGTTTCACCTTTCTTGGGGGGTCGTTCCTGCCCAAATGCCGAACTTCTGACCTGACTCAACTGCATAACGGAAACATTCCGCTTTTACAGGACACTCAGAACAAAGTCTTTTAGCAATCAGCGTCAAGAGCTGTCGCTTCATTGGGTCGCGCTGATCTTCCGGATACATTACTTCGGGAAAGTCCTCACAAGGCACACCGCCAGCGGCGTGAATAGCCTTCAGCAGGCGGTAGTGTTTCTCGTCAAAGTGAGCCATTCGGACAGTCTAGAAAATAAATGTCAGACCTGTCTGCAACACTTCGGGTATGGAAAATTACTCACCTGAAACATTCGGCAACGGCAAACTTCTAGGGGTCTTTGAACCCGGTAGCCCTGAGTGGCACGAGGCTCGTAAAGAGTCAATCGGTGGCTCAGACATCTCGACTATCTGCGGACTAAATCCGTTTCAATCTGCCTATCACTTATGGGCGGTGAAGACAGGGAAAATAGAAAACAATGTTCAGGAGAACTGGGCCATCAGATTTGGCAAAGCCTTTGAGGAACCAATCCTAAAACTGTGGCAAGAGGAACACCCTGAGTTCGAGGTCTTTACAACCGGAACCTATCAAGACACTCTGCTGCCATTCCGACACGCCAACCCTGACGCAGTAGCTCGACACAAAGAGACAGGCGAGTGGGTTGTCATCGAGGTCAAGACAGGCAGACAGACTTGGGAAACTGTCCCTGCTGGCTATGTTGCTCAGGTGCATCACTACCTAGACATTCTTGACCTGAAGCGAGGATTTATTGTCGCTGTCGCAGGGATGACTTGGTATGACTTTGAGATTCAGCGTGACGAGTTTGAAATCGGCGCACAAAGACAGTTCGCTCAGGAGTTTATGGCTTGCGTGTTCGCTGATCAGAAACCTGCTTGGGACGGGTCGGAATCAACCTATGAGGCGGTTAGGTATCAGAACCCACACATTGACGATACTGAGGTTGAGATAGAGAATCTGTTTATGCTGGCTAACGCACAAGACGCTTATGACAAAGCTGAGGCTGAGTTGCGCTATTACAAATCACAAACCCTAGACGCAATGGGCAAAGCTAAGAGTGCCTATATGGAGATTGACGGACAGAAGATAAAGATTGCTTCGAGACAGGCAAAGAGAGACGGACTACCTTATCTAGTAGTTCACAAGAGGAAAGGAAAATAATGGCTCGCTTCAACCTAGAGGATTACGCAACAGTCGAGGAAAGACTAAAAGCTTTTTGGTCTACCTGTGACGATGCTCGTATCGTGACTGTCAATCACACAACTGACTCAAAGCTATGGATTATCGAGGCGAGGATTTATCTGACCGCTGGCGATCAGGCAGCTGACCTGCCTAAAACTACCGGGTGGGCATCAGAAGCCGCGACTGACCCTTTTGCTCTTGAGCGGTGCGAGACCTCGGCAATTGGTAGAGCGTTGGCTAACTATGTCTTTAGCGGTAATAAGCGAGCCTCACGCGAGGAGATGACTAAGGTTGTCGCTCAGGATTGGCTAGAGAAAGCTGCTAGCCTTGACACAATCGAGCAACTTCGAGAGCTATACACACAGGCGAGAGCTAACAACGCTCCACAGGAAGTTTTGGAAAGGCTAAAAGGTTATGCTGACCGATTTGCAGAAAGCCAAGCTAAAGGAACTTCAGGAGGGGTATCTAGTAGCTCGATACAGGGGAAGAAAAAGTGAAGCTGAGTTTTGGAACAAAGAACTCACCGACTTACTTATCAAGGCTTTAGATGATTCAGGAAATACAGAGACAACTCGCGGAACTAATAGCGGAGAACTCTAGGGGTTCGACTGCTTTATTCGAGGCAGAGAAAGCATTAGCCGAGGCTGAATACGAACTCGACCTAGCCGAGCAAAAGGCTTACATAAAAGCATCAGGAACAGTCAGAGATCGAGAAGCCATCGCCAAACTGGAATCGGCTGACCTAAGATTGCAGCGAGACTTGCGAAAGGCAGAACTAGGGCGTATCCGTCAAAAGATAAAGTCAATCGAGACTGCCTCAATGGTTCTGGCTACGCAAGCGAAACTTATGTCGCAGGAGACTAGGCTCTAATTAGCCCTGTGAGGCGATTAGAGGGCTTTAGGGGTCTTTTTAGTATCTCTACCTGTCCCCGACTATTTTGAGGCGTTAGAGAGGCGTTTATGACTGTTTCAGACAGGGTAAGAAGACAAATAGAAAAGCGTGACTCGCATTGTTGGCATTGTGGCGCGACTGACAACCTAGTCCTGCATCACAGACGCAACCGAGGGATGGGCGGCTCAAAGTTGCTCGACACGCCACAGAACCTACTTCGTGTCTGCAACACCTACAACGGACTTATGGAAAGCGACCCTCAAACCGCTGCCGATGCCAGAGAGTTCGGACACAAACTGCAATCTTGGCGCGACATCAGCGACCCAGTATTTGACCAGAGCGAATTGACTTGGTATAAATTGACCGAGGATGGTGGCAGGGTAAAGACAGAAGCACCCAGTTATCTAATCTAAGAAGGGGAAAGAATGGACATTGAAGAACTCGCCAAAAAGATGCGAGACCGCGCTCTAACTATTGAGGCGGATGAAGAACACACCGACCTAGCAGAACGCAAACGCCGACAGGATCAGCGTGACGCGTTTGCTCGTTTGTATTTCAATGCAGGTCGTTACGCAGGTGGGGCTAGAGACAAGCTAGCCAAAGACTGCTTTCAGAGAGTGAGCTTAGGCGAATGAGTCACTCGGAAAATGTTAGAGAGTTTTATCGCCAACAGGGTAGAAAAGAAATGTTTGCCGACATCATCAAACGCTTTGAGGAGCTTCACGATGAATACATAGCACAAGGCGACGAGGACTCAGCCAATCTTGTAGTTGACTTGGTTGCTTGGCTTCAAGACGATGAAGGGGGAATAAGTGACGAGGGCCTTCGATGTCTCTGCGATTGCAAGTCCAAGCCTGTTTGATGACCTGAAACTAGACATAAAGCTAGATGAAATTGTTGTCAAACGAGTTCCTGTAAAAGAAATAAGACGGGCAATAGTTACAGGACATTACTCAGGTGTTATGCCAGATGCTACACAAGAAGCGTTTGCTGGCTATCACAACGAGATTGTCGTTGGCGCGGTGGCTTATGGGCCGGGCGGTAACAGTAAAACTTTCGGTGCAGTCATCGAGGGATACGACAGCTCAAATGCAAGAGAACTAATAAGGCTCTGGGTTCATCCTGATGCCCCAAAAAACACAGCAAGCTACATCGTTAGCAGGTCGCTAAAGATGCTGCCTAAAGAAGTCGGACTTATTGTCAGCTTCGCCGATTCAGGGCAAGGTCACGCAGGTTATGTGTATCAAGCCTTGAATTTCTTTTATCTGGGGATGTCAAATGAGGGTATCCGGTATGTCGATGCTTCAGGAGTTGAGGTAACTGCTCGTCTTGCGAACATTTACAGGATGCGAAACCCAGAAAAATTTGGAGATAAGTCTTTGGCTGAAATTAGAGAAGCACTTGGCTGGCAACCTGTAAAGAGCCACGCGAAGCATCGCTATTGCATTGGTGTTGGTAGCCAAAAAAACAGGGTAAATAAAATCCTGCAATCAAAATCACAGCCCTTTCCAAAGGCTGATAGAATAGAAAGAGGACAGGCCGCTAATCACGACCTGCCCTCATAACCGATAACGAGACTATCGGCAGTTCCTAATTCTAGGTCATTGCCGAGGAATTGAGGAACATTGAGCATTTCAGCTTTGACACTTTCGCTCTATCACTCCAAAGCAACTTATTCGACACGCCTAGTTCTGATCGCTATTGCAAACTTTGAGGGCGAACACGGCGCGTATCCATCTCACGAAACAATCGGCAGGCTTTGTGGTGGCCTCAACCGCAGAACTGTTCAGCGAGCTATTGACGAGCTAATTGAGCTAGGAGAACTTGTCGAAATCAGACGAGATGG
>CAZWSY010000092.1:0-12500 GCA_964636775.1 uncultured Lishizhenia sp. | reverse complement strand
CTATTGGACAAAAAGGTTCTACAGTTGCTGGTATCGTGAAAAAATTGGAAGATGCGGGTGCAATGGCTTATACGGTTGTTGTAGCGGCTAATGCTTCTGATCCTGCGCCAATGCAGTTTTACGCTCCAATGACGGGTGCTGCTGTTGGTGAGTTTTTCCGCGATTCAGGAAGACCAGCATTGATTGTATATGATGATTTATCAAAACAAGCAGTTGCATATCGTGAGGTTTCATTGCTTCTTCGTCGCCCACCAGGTCGTGAGGCATATCCTGGAGACGTTTTCTACCTTCACTCTCGTTTATTGGAAAGAGCAGCGAAAGTGATTGCTGATGACAACATTGCAAAACAAATGAACGATTTGCCAGATTCTTTGAAAGGAATTGTTAAAGGTGGAGGTTCATTAACTGCTTTGCCAATCATTGAAACACAAGCTGGTGACGTTTCTGCATACATTCCTACAAACGTAATTTCCATTACTGACGGACAAATTTTCTTGGAATCTGACTTGTTCAACTCGGGAATTCGTCCAGCGATTAACGTAGGTATCTCCGTTTCTCGTGTAGGGGGATCAGCACAAATTAAGTCTATGAAGAAAGTTGCTGGTACTTTGAAATTGGACCAAGCTCAGTACCGTGAATTGGAGGCGTTTGCTAAATTCGGTTCTGATCTTGATGCTGCAACTAAATCAGTTTTGGACAAAGGAGCAAGAAACGTTGAGATTTTGAAGCAACGTGAAGGAGACCCTTATCCAGTAGAAAAACAAATTGCGATTATCTACGTTGGTACCAAAGGTTTGATTCAAAGAGTTCCTGTTTCTAAAGTGAAGGAGTTTGAAAAAGAATATTTGAATGTTTTAGAGGCAAAGCATGCTGATGTTTTGGTTGCACTTAAGGCAGGAAAATATTCCGACGAGTTAACTGATGTTTTGACTAAAGTTGCTAAGGAAGTAGCTGATAAATATTAAAAATTACAGATTGGAGGATTTCAAATTACAGATTATAAATCAATTTGTAATTTTAAAATCTGCAAACTGCAATCCTAAAAAAGATGCCAAGTTTAAAGGAAATACGCAATAGAATAACGTCGGTTGGATCAACCATGCAGATTACTTCTGCCATGAAAATGGTTTCCGCGGCGAAATTGAAACGCGCACAAGATGCCATAACTCAAATGCGTCCTTATGCAACAAAATTGAAGGAAATTCTTGCCAACTTAAGTGCAACACTTGACCTTTCTGAAAACGCTTATTCGGAAACGCGCGAGGTTAAAAACATTTTGATTGTTGGTATAACTTCAAATCGTGGTTTGTGCGGCGGATTCAACAATAACATTATTAAGCGCTCAAGTTTCTTGATTAACGAAGAATACAAGGGTAAAAATGTTAAATTGTTGTGTTTAGGAAAGAAAATCAAAGACGTTTACAAAAGAACAGATAACTACTTCATTAACGATACGCTTGCACCTTTGGAGGATGTTTATGCGAATTTGAGTTTTGAAAACGTTAGCGCAATTGCAGACGAATTGATGCGTGGATTCTTGAATAAAGAGTACGACCAAGTGGTTGTTGTTTACAACAGATTTGTTAATGCTGCAACTCAAGTTATCGAAACGGAACAGTTTTTACCAATTGTCCCTTCTACCGAGGTTGGAAATGGGGGTGCATCTGATTACATCTTCGAACCTTCAAAACAAGAAATTGTTGAAGATTTGATACCTAAAACATTGAAAATTCAACTTTATAAAGCAATTCGCGATTCATTTGCTGCTGAACATGGTGCACGTATGACTGCAATGCATAAAGCAACAGACAACGCGAAAGAATTACAACGAAGTCTAAAATTAAGCTACAACAAAGCACGTCAAGCTGCAATTACAAACGAAATCCTAGAAATCGTTGGTGGAGCAGAAGCTTTGAATGGTTAATAAAACAACAAATGATTAGAAAAACGTCTTCGAAAGAGGGCGTTTTTTTTTTGCCCTATTTAAGCATCAGAGTTTGTAGAAATTCATCTCGTCAATATATTTTTCCACCACAGGAGACAGCAAATAACGCACACTTTTCTTGTCTTTAATACTCTGACGAATAAAACTTGAAGACACTTTCATTACTGGGGCATCCTCACAAAACACTACATTCTTGTGTTGACGGAAATTATTTATTTGATCTTGTTGCATTTTTACTACCTCTAATTCTTCTTGCACAGTAAGTACACGCGGATAGACGAAAATTTTGTGTCGCTGAAGAATTATTTCATGGTTAAACCACTTGTGAAAAGTGCGTAAGTTGTCTTCACCCATAATCAATGAAAACTCATGATTTGGATATTTTTCTTTTAAATGAGCTAAGGTTGAAACGGTGTAACTTGGTTTCGATAGAGAAAACTCTACATCAGAAGCGCGAAGTTTTTCATTGTCATCAATTGCGACTTTAACCAAAGCTAAACGATGATAATCAGCCAACAAAGACGACTTATCTTTTAGTGGATTGTGAGGACTTACAACCATCCAAACTTGTTCGAGTTCGGTATGCTCAACCATGTAATTTGCAATAACCAAATGACCAATATGAATAGGATTAAAGGTTCCAAAATAAAGTCCTACTTTCATGGATGTTAACTTTTTAAAAATTGATTTACCACCTGTTCTACTTCATTAATGGCATCTTCTAAGACATTATTTACAACAACCAAATCGAATTCGGGAGCTAAAAGTAATTCGTCGTTTGCTTTGGAAATACGCAACTGAATTTTTTCCTCGGTTTCCGTGTTTCTATTCCGTAATCTTTGTTCAAGAATTTCTATAGATGGGGGTTTTACAAAAATAGAAAGCGCTTGTTTACCAATCTTCTTTTTCAAATTAACTCCACCTTTCACATCAACGTCGAAAAGCACTGTTTTTCCAGCTTTCCATTGTCGTTCAACCTCGGATTTCAATGTTCCATAGAACATATCCGTATAAACCTCTTCCCATTCAATGAAAGCATCATTAGAAATTTGTTGTTTAAAATCATCAACGGAGAGAAAATAATAATCAACACCATCCTTCTCGTTCACTCGAGGTTGTCTAGAACAGGCAGATATCGAAAACGCTAAGTCATTTCTTTTAGCCAATAAAGCGTGAACTATTGTAGTTTTTCCAGCTCCTGATGGTGCAGAAAAAATGATGCATTTACCGTGAGGGTTATTCATTACAAAATATTGAGCAATTGTTCTTTGATTTTTTCCAAGCTGTCCTTCATGTTCACGACACACTTCTGCATTTCAGCGTGGTTACTCTTACTACCCAAAGTGTTTATTTCCCTTCCAATTTCTTGTGCAATAAAACCAAGTTTTTTACCGGTACTCAGTTCGTTCATTGAGGTAAGGAAATAGTCGAGATGATTGGCTAAACGTGTTTTTTCTTCGGAGATGTCAAGTTTCTCCATGTAGAAAATCATTTCTTGTTCCAAACGATTTTCGTCAATCTGAACATTTTTCAATTCGTTAAATCCTTTAAGAATTCTGTCCCTAACCGTTTGCAAACGCTCTGTTTCATAATGTTTCACCTCTTCTAAAAGTAAACGAATTTCTTCAATTCTTGAAACTAAATCTTTGTAAAGTGCTTGTCCTTCTATTGCGCGAAAATGTGATAGTTGATTGGTCGCTTCATGCACTAAATCAATGAGCCACAATTTCTCCGCATCCTCCAATTCTTTCGATTGTTGAATCACAACATCCGGCAATTTCATGACGATAGAAAGAAAATCAACTTCTTTTCCGCCTGTTTCTTCGTTGAGCGTTTTGAGTTCGGAAATGTACCTTTTGGCAATTTCAGTATTAATTATAGCATTTGATTCGACACTATCAGATTCAATATACACGCCAATATCTACTTTTCCTCGAGAGATTTTCTCTGAGGCAATTCGACGGATTTCATTTTCTAATTCTTTATAAGAATTCGGTAATTTGATGGTCAAATCCAAACCTTTACTGTTCAAGGAACGAATTTCAATAGATACTTTTTTGTTATTGTAGATTCCGTTAACCTTTCCGAAACCTGTCATGGAGTGAATCATAAATTTGCTTTAGTCGAGTAATAAATCTGCATCAACACCTTCATTTTGGTCGCGGATAAAACTAGCAATATCACTCACCATTAAATCTTTTCGGTCGTCTTTTCCTCTTTCGTTTTCCAAATATTCTTTCAGATGAAGTTGAGATTCCAGTAAATGATGTTCTTCAAAAGGGCCAGACATATTTTCTATCAATGTCAAGCATTCTATCGCCAACATAAAATCCCCCTCCAAAGCAATCGACACAATATCAGCCAAGTAATTGCTGTAGTCCAACTTTGAATTCCACATTGTATTAAGTAAGATTTGTTTTAAGACAACATCATCTGATTTTCTTAACACGTCAATTATGACATCTGTGGCTTCTTGTTGTTGCAAAGAGCAAAAAATCTCAGCCGTTTCTTTTTTGATTTCATTATTGGGATTGAGAAGATAAGGCACTAAAGTTTCAATTACAGAAACATCACCAATTTCCTTCAATTCTTTGAGTGCATTCAGCGTTTGAGTATTATTTCCTTTTGTCAATGAATCCAGTAACTGAGCGACCCTTAGTTTTCGTTGTTTTTCTTGCATAAAAAATATTGGTGTCAAATTTACAAAAAGTAGGGGGTATTTGGTCTGAATTATACTTTGGTTATTGGTTTTCACTACTTTTGCACTCCTAATTTACGTTTATGAAAAAAATTCAGATGGTTGATTTAAGTACTCAGTACGAAAAAATTAAACCTTCAATCGACCAAGCAGTTTTAGATGTTATTGCAAATGCACAATTTATTAATGGTCCAGATGTAACCGCCTTTAAAGAAGATCTCGAAAAATATTTAAGTGTAAAGCATGTTATTCCTTGCGCAAACGGAACTGACGCCTTACAAATTGCAATGATGGCTTTAGGTTTACAGCCAGGCGATGAGGTTATTACACCGTCATTTACTTACATTGCAACTACTGAAGTTATAGCTCTTTTGGGTTTAAAACCGGTTTTTGTAGAAGTAAACAAAGACACGTTTTGTATCGATGAAAAAGCTATCGAAAACGCTATTACTTCAAAAACGAAGGCAATTGTTCCTGTTCATTTATATGGTCAGGCGGCAAATATGAATGCAATAATGGAAATTGCAAAAAAGCACAATCTTTTTGTGGTTGAGGACAACGCTCAGGCTATTGGTTCAGATTACCACTTGACAGATGGACGAGTGGTAAAAACGGGAACAATTGGAAATATTGGTTGTACCTCTTTTTTTCCATCCAAAAATTTAGGGTGTTATGGTGATGGTGGAGCTCTTTTCACGAACGATGATGAATTGGCTAAGAAAATCAAAATGATTGCCAACCATGGGCAAAGCGTTAAATATGTACACGATGTTGTTGGATGTAATTCCCGTTTAGATACCATTCAGGCCGCAATTCTTCGAATTAAATTGCGTCATCTTGATAACTACATTGATGCAAGAAGAACAGTTGCATCTAAATATGACGAGGCTTTCGCAAGTGTTGAAGGTGTTCAAATTCCATTCAGGTCGGAGGATTCCAAACACGTATTTCATCAATATACCTTAATTCTTGAAGGACACGACCGCGACGGATTAAGTGAATTCCTTGCGTCTAAAGACATTCCTTCAATGATTTATTATCCTATTCCTGCACATCGTCAAAAAATGTTTGAGCATTTTGGAAGCGGAAACCTAAAGTTGGAAACGACCGATTGGTTGACCGATAGAGTTATTTCTCTACCTATACACACTGAAATGCAGGAGGATCAACAAGATTATATTATTGAGAATGTTCTTGCTTACTTGAATAAAGCAAAATAATGCAGAAAAAGACCGTTCTAATTACAGGCGCAGCAGGATTTCTCGGCTCACACCTATGTGATCGATTTATCGCTGATGGATTTCGTGTAATTGGAATGGACAATCTGATAACCGGAAGATTAAAAAACATTGAACATCTTTTCAAACTTGAAAACTTTGAATTCTATCATCACGACGTTTCAAAATTTATTCATGTTCCAGGAAACTTAGATTATATCCTTCATTTTGCTTCACCCGCGAGTCCTATTGATTATTTGAAAATTCCAATTCAAACATTAAAAGTGGGTTCTTTGGGTATTCACAATTGTCTTGGATTAGCCAAATCTAAAGGTGCGCGAGTTTTAATAGCAAGTACATCTGAAGTTTATGGAGACCCGCTTGTTCATCCGCAATCAGAAGAATATTGGGGAAATGTCAATCCTGTTGGACCTAGAGGGGTTTACGATGAGGCTAAAAGATTTCAAGAAGCAATGACAATGGCTTATCATAGTTTTCATGGTTTAGAAACTCGAATTGTTCGCATTTTCAATACTTATGGGTCTCGAATGCGATTAAATGACGGACGGGCACTACCTGCGTTTATAGGACAAGCGTTAAGAGGTGAGGATATTACCGTTTTTGGCGATGGAAGTCAAACACGTTCCTTTTGTCATGTTTCCGATTTGGTTGAAGGAATTGTGCGATTGCTGTTTAGCAACTATTCAGAACCTGTTAATCTTGGAAATCCCGAAGAGATATCCATACTTGACTTTGCAAAAGAAATAAGAGAATTGGTTGGTAAGGATGTGAAAATTATTCACAAAGAGTTACCTACAGATGACCCCAAACAAAGACAACCAGATATTTCCAAAGCAAAACAAATTCTTGGTTGGGAGCCAAAGGTTAATAGACACGACGGATTAAAGGAAACTTTAAAATACTTTGAAGGTTTGGATAAATCTGAACTCTTTCAGACAGAGCATAGTAATTTTGATAAATTTGCAAACTCTAAATAAAAATGGACTACTACGCACACGAAACCGCTATCGTTGATGAAGGTTGCAACATAGGAAAAGGTACAAAAATCTGGCATTTTTCTCACATTATGCCGAATTGTACATTAGGTGAAAACTGTAACATAGGACAAAATGTTGTTGTTTCTCCCGAGGTAATTTTAGGCAAAAATGTTAAAGTTCAAAACAACGTATCAATTTACACTGGTGTTATCTGTGAAGATGATGTTTTCTTAGGTCCGTCAATGGTGTTTACTAATGTTGTTAACCCTAGAAGCGGTGTTAACAGACGTGGACAATATTCCAAAACAACTGTTAAAAAGGGTGCAAGTATTGGTGCAAATGCAACAATAGTATGTGGACACGATATTGGAGAATATGCTTTCATCGGTGCAGGTGCAGTTGTCACCAAACACGTTCCAAACTATGCATTAATGGTTGGAAATCCAGCACGACAAATTGGTTGGATGTCCGAATACGGTCATCGTCTGACTTTTGATGAGAATGGTTCAGCTATCTGCCCAGAAAGTGGGGATAAATATGAATTAATCGACGGTGTAGTTTCTAAAAAAGGATAGTTAATTATGAATCAAAAAATAAAATTTGCAGTTGTTGGTGCTGGTCACATCGGAAAACGACATGCTGAAATGGTACGACGTGATGCTGAAGGTGAGTTGGTTGCTATGGTTGATGTTCGAACAAAAGAAGAATGCGGTGCACAAGATTTTGATGTACCTTTCTTCCAAACAATGGAAGAATTATTCGCAAGCGGTCTTGAGTTCGATGTTGTCAATATCTGTACACCGAATGGACTTCATGCAGAACAATCATTACTTGCTTTAGAACACAAAAAACATGTGGTATGTGAAAAACCCATGGGATTAACCAAAGAAAGTTGTGAGAAAATTATTTTCAAGGCGCTTCAAGTTTCCAAACAAGTTTTTTGTGTAATGCAGAACAGATATTCTCCACCTTCTGAATGGATTAAATCAGTTATAACGCAAGGATTACTCGGGGATGTCTTTATGGTTCAACTGAACTGTTATTGGAATCGAGATGCAAGATATTATAAACCTGGCGGTTGGAAAGGAACGAAAGACCTTGATGGTGGTACACTTTTTACACAGTTTTCTCACTTCATTGATATAATGTATTGGCTTTTTGGTGATATTGACAATATTCAAGGTAAATTTGCCGATTTCAATCATCAAGAGTCAACGGATTTCGAAGATTCAGGTTTTGTGAGTTTTGATTTTATAAATGGTGGAATGGGTTGTATTAATTACTCTACTGCCGTTGCAGACCAAAATCTTGAAAGTTCAATGACGATTGTGGGTGAAAAAGGAAGTGTTAAAATTGGTGGACAATACATGAATGAAGTAGAAGTCTGTAATATACAAGGTTATGAAATGCCAACCCTAAAAGAATCAAATCCTGCGAACGATTATGGTCCTTACAAAGGTTCTGCTGCTAATCACAATTATGTTATTTCGAATGTAATTGACACCTTGAAAGGTAGAACTTCTCCAACCACAAATGCTCTTGAGGGATTGAAAGTGGTGGAAATTATTGAAAGAATTTATAAAGTACGTAATGAACAACTAATCTATACCAAGTAATATGAGTGCATTAATTTATGACAAGCTAATCAATGGTGAATCCAAATTAGCAGTAATCGGACTAGGATACGTTGGACTTCCTATTGCCCTAGAGTTTGCGAGAAAAATCAAAGTTGTTGGATTTGATATTAACCAACAACGAGTGGATATGATGAGAAATAACATCGATCCAAGTAATGAACTTGAAGCTTCTGCTTTCGAAGGATGCGACATCCTTTTCACCGCAGACATCAATGATTTAAAGGATGTTGAATTTTTCATCGTTGCAGTTCCAACTCCTATTGATGATTCAAACTTACCTGACCTTAAACCGCTTTTAGGCGCAAGTAGAACTGTTGGTCAAGTTTTGAAAAAAGGAGATTATGTTGTTTATGAATCTACTGTTTACCCAGGATGTACAGAGGAAGATTGTATTCCAATTCTCGAAGAATTATCAGGTTTGAAATTCAAGGAAGATTTTAAAGTTGGATATTCACCTGAACGAATCAATCCAGGAGATAAAGAGCATACATTGCAAAATGTAATCAAAGTTGTTTCTGGTTGTGGTGAAGAGTCGTTAGATCAAATCGCGAAAACTTATGAGCTTGTTGTTGCTGCAGGGGTACATAGAGCTCCAACTCTTAAAGTTGCAGAGGCTGCGAAAATCATCGAGAACACTCAACGTGACTTGAATATCGCTTTAATTAATGAGTTGTCCATTATTTTCAATAAGCTTGGTATCAACACTTTTGATGTATTGGAAGCTGCAGGAACAAAATGGAATTTCTTAAAATTCTCTCCAGGATTAGTTGGTGGTCACTGCATTGGTGTTGACCCTTATTATCTCACTCACAAAGCACAGCAAGCTGGTTACCACGCAAAGGTTATTATGAGTGGACGTGATGTAAATGACTCAATGGGTGCATATATCGCTGATCAAACTGTTAAGAAAGTAATTAAGCAAGGTAAACACATTCAAGATGCGCGTTTCTTGATTATGGGTGCAACTTTCAAAGAAGATGTTTCCGACATTAGAAACTCTAAAGTTATTGATATCGTGAATGAATTGAAGTCCTTCGAAGTTGCGACTGTTGACTTAATAGATCCACATGCTGATAATGACGAAATGGTTCATGAATATGGAGTTGGGTTAATTTCTGAGCCAGGAAAGGATTATGATGCCATAATAGTTGCTGTAAATCACAAAGAATACATCGGACTTGACGAATCATACTTTAAAGGTTTATTGAAAGAAGGAAAAGGTGTGTTCGTTGACGTTAAAGGAATCTACAAAGGAAAAATCAAAGATTTAACTTATTGGAGTTTATAATCATGTCTGAATTCAAGAGAAATATTGTTGTCACAGGGGGAGCCGGTTTTATCGGCTCTCACCTTGTTAGAAGGTTTGTGAAATTATATCCTGAATATTTCATAATCAACTTGGATAAACTCACTTACGCTGGAAATCTCGCCAATCTGACGGACATTGAAAATGCACCTAATTACACTTTTGAGCGAGTAGATATAGTTAATGCTGATGCTTTAAAGAATGTGTTTAGCAAATACAAAGTAACGGATGTTATTCATCTAGCAGCGGAAAGCCATGTTGATCGATCCATTGAGGGTCCCATGGAATTTGTAATGACCAATGTGGTTGGAACAGTGAATCTTTTACAGGTAGCTAAAGAATATTGGACGGACGGAAAAGAACACGTTTTCCACCACGTTTCTACTGATGAAGTTTATGGAAGCTTAGGAGATGAGGGTTTGTTTACCGAAGAAACTTCTTATGACCCACGAAGTCCATATTCGGCATCAAAAGCATCATCCGACCATTTTGTTTCTGCTTATTTTCATACTTACGGATTACCCGTAAAAATGTCGAATTGTTCGAATAATTATGGTAGCCATCATTTTCCCGAAAAGTTAATTCCTTTAATGATAAATAATATCAAGAACTGCAAACCACTTCCTGTTTACGGTAAAGGCGATAACATCAGGGATTGGTTGTGGGTTGAGGATCACGCTAGTGCAATTGATACCATTTTTCATAAAGGAAGATTAGGTGAATCCTATAATGTAGGTGGTTTAAATGAATGGACAAACATTGAACTAGTACTTTTCTTGTGTAGATTAATGGACAAGAAATTAGGTCGTAAAGAAGGTGAATCTGAAAAACTTATCACTTACGTAAAAGACAGAGCTGGTCACGACAAACGGTACGCAATTGATGCAACGAAGTTAGAAACAGAACTTGGTTGGAAACCATCAATTACTTTCGAAGAAGGACTAGAAAAGACCGTTGATTGGTATTTAGCCAATGAGGATTGGATGAACCAAGTAACCAGTGGAAACTACCAAGAGTATTATCAAACCATGTACAACAACCGTTAATATGGGCATTTTCGACATTTTCAAGAAAAAGCCACCAAAACTAGAACCTTTTGATTTGTCGAAATTGAAAATAGATATTCATAGCCATTTAATTCCTGGAATTGATGATGGTTCGCAAACGATGGATCAAACCATAGCGATGCTTCAGAAATTTCAGGATTTAGGCTATACAAAGGTAATCACGACTCCACACATCATGTCGGATACCTATCCAAATGACAAAACAACCATTCTGTCAGGTTTAGAGGAAGTTAAAACAGAAATTTCGAAATTGGGAATGACCATTGAAATTGAGGCCGCAGCTGAATATTATTTCGATGAAACCTTTATTCAAAAAATTCAGGAACGAAATATCTTGACTTTTGGTGATAATTACGTTTTAGTTGAATTTGCTTTTCATTCTCCACCACAATTTGCCGATGAAATGTTTTTCGAATTGCAATCAAGAGGTTATCGTCCGGTAGTTGCACATTTTGAAAGATATATGTATTATCTGGGTAAAATTGAGAAAGCGATTGAATGGCGAGAAAAAGGTATTAATATTCAAATTAACCTAAATTCGCTAACGGGACATTATGGTCCTGATATTAAAAAACAAGCAGAAAAATTGATTGATGCCTCAGCATTTGACTTTGTTGGAACGGATTGCCATAGAATTGAGCATTTAATGTTGTTGGAAAAATCTCTTTCCATGCCGTATTTTCATAAAATTGGCGAACATCTTCTTAAAAACTCAATTTTATGAAAATCCACCTACTAAGGCATGCAAAAACGGAAAGAACTTCTGAATCAGGAAAAGACTTCGATAGAAAATTAGTTAGAAAAGGTCATAAACAGTGTGAATTACTTCAAAAGTACTTTCAAAATAAAAATTTTGATAATACCGTTTTTTTGGTTTCATCAGCAATTCGAACTACCCAGACTGCAGAAATGTCTATTACAAATCAAAAATTCAATTTTCTTCACTCCCTCTATTTATCATTACCAAGAACTATTCTCAATGAAATGGAAAAGGTAGAAAACGGTTTTGATGTTTTCATTGTAGGTCACAATGAAGGTATTTCTCAAATTGCTAGTTTTCTCGTAAACGAACATCTTAATTTAAAAACAGGACATTATATTGAATTTAGTGTCCCTGAAATTGATGATTATAAGTTACTTACACGAGGATGTGCTTTTATTACAGAAAATTACAGACCTGAAGTAAATTAAATCACACCCAATTCTTTTCCAACTTTTATAAACGCAGCAATTGCTTTGTCCAAGTCGGCTTTTGTGTGGGCAGCGGAAATTTGTGTTCGAATTCGTGCTTGTCCTTTTGCAACAACTGGATAGAAGAATCCAACAGCATAAACTCCTTCTTCCAACAAACGATTGGCAAACTGCTGGGAAAGTGCCGCATCATAAAGCATAATTGGGACTATCGGGGAATCACCTGGTTTTATATCAAATCCAGCAGCTTTAATTCTTTCTTTAAAATACAAAGTGTTTTCCTCCAATTTATCACGTAATTCGGTGGTCGCGCTTAACAATTCAAAAACTTTAATTCCTGCCCCAACAATGGAAGGCGCTAAAGAATTTGAAAATAAATATGGACGTGAACGTTGACGCAACATTTCAATTATTTCCTTTTTTCCGGTTGTGTAACCACCC
>CAZWSY010000091.1:0-12627 GCA_964636775.1 uncultured Lishizhenia sp. | reverse complement strand
TGAGGAAATGGAAGTGGTTGTTTTGGAAATCGATAGCGATAATAGAAGAATCTCTTTAGGTCATAAACAATTAGAAGAAAATCCTTGGGACGTATTCGAAACAGTTTTTGTTGAAGGTTCAGTTCACAGCGGAACAATCATCGATATGAAAGACAAATCTGGAATCGTTGCTCTTCCTTATGGTGTAGAAGGAATTTGTCCTGCTAAGCACTTGAAGAAAGAAGATGGTTCTACTGCGAAAGTGGAAGAAGTTTTGGATTTCAAAGTGATTGAATTCAACAAAGAATTGAAGAAAATCGTTATTTCTCACACTCGTCTATTCGAAGAAGGAGAGGATAAAGTTTCTTCATCATCTGCTAAGCCTGCGAAGAAAGGTGGAGGTAACTCTACCGACCAAGCGGTTAAAGCAATCAACCAAAACAATGAAAAATCGACTTTAGGTGATTTAGGTGGTTTGGCTGAATTGAAAGAAAAAATGGAGCGTGGTAAATAATCCACCTTAATTATAATTTTAGAAAAGGGTCTTCGAAAGTTGACCCTTTTTTATTGCACAAAATATTGAAGGTTTCAAGAAATTAATCTTAATTTAGTTCATGTTTAAACTCCATTTAATAGCCGTTTTAACGCTGTTTTTATCGTCACAGCTAGCGTTTTCTCAAAATGTTTTATCCGCCATAGATAAAGTTTATCTTAACGAATTGATTCAGCGTAAAAGTTCTGAATTTCAAGATGTAAAAGATGTTTCTATGCTGCTTCGGGTTACAAATGAATTTAATGCAGAGAAGTTCAGACAAGAAATTGGTGTCATTGGCGCAACACGCGGAAAAATTGTACGTGTAAAAGTTCCAATTTCAAAATTGAACGAATTTCAACACTTTAAAGGGATTCAAGTGGCTCAAATTGCCCGAAAAATTGAACCGGATTTGGATAAGTCGGTAAAAGATATTCGTGCAGACAGCGTTCATCAGGGAATCAATTTTGCTCAAGGTTATCACGGTACAAATATCTATATCGGAATCACGGATTGGGGGTTTGATTACACTTCTCCGAATTTTTACGATACAGCTTTAAACGCCACACGTATTGTTGCCGCTTGGGATCAGTTTAAAACTTCAGGTCCTGCTCCACAAGGATTTGATTACGGAACGGTTTATCAAGGAGCAAATGAATTGTTGGCAGCTCAGTCGGACACTTCCAATGTTTACGGTTATGGAACCCACGGAAATCATGTTGCGGGTATTGCTGGTGGTTCTGGTGCAGGAACGGTTCATCGCGGTGTTGCACCAAATGCCAACTTGCTTTTCGTAACGTTTTTGGTGGACGAAGGGGCTGTTTTTGATGCTTGGGAATGGATGTTTCAAAAAGCACAAGCCGACAGCAAAAGATTGATAATCAACATGAGTTGGGGCTTGTATCATTTTGGAACCCTGGATGGTACTTCCTTGTTGAGTGAGGCAATTTCCACTTATACAGATGAAGGAGTTGTTTTTGTGAATTCAGGAGGAAACAATGGAAATGTCAATTTTCACATCAAAAAACAATTCAATAATGACGAACTAAAATCACGTGTGGAATTTTATCCCTATTCCTCTCACCCAAAAATGTGGGGACAAAGTATTCATGCATGGGGGACGCCGAATCAAGCTTTTGAATCGGGATTTTATATTGCAAATGCTTCGGGAACAAGTTTATTGGCCAGTCCGTTCTACAATACAGCAACTGCTTCTCCCTACAATGACACGATTTTAGTGTACGGAAACGACACCATTTTCTACAACGTGACTGTTGATGCTGCCCATCCACTCAACAATCGCCCACATATTCGACTTCGCGTGAAATGCACGAATACCAATCTTCGAATAATGTATCATTCTCGTGCAACATCAGGATTGGTGCATTATTGGAATGTTACCGAATTATCCAACGATGTCGGAAATTGGGGAATGCCATTTTCCATACTAGGTACGGGCAGTACGGGTGGAGACAATCAGTATGGAATTAGCGAACCTTCTTGCGCCGACGATGTAATTAGTGTTGCGGCTTATAATCCAACAAGTGTTTCGGCAGGAGGAACTGTTAGCGGTGGAGCAATCGCAAGTTTTTCAAGTATAGGCCCTCGTTACGACGAAAGAATGAAACCCGATGTAGCCGCTCCAGGAGTTTCAACCGCCTCTTCCATGTCCTCTTTCACTACTCAAACTTTCACGTCGGTTGCCAACGTTCCATTCAACGGACGTACTTATCATTTCGCGCGGTTGTCGGGAACATCGATGGCCTCACCTATGGTTGCTGGAGTTGCTGCATTAATTTTAGAAGCGAATCCTTATCTAACAGCAAGACAAGTGAAAACCATTATTATGGAAACAGCAAGAACGGACAACAACACAGGCACAATTTCTGATGAAGGAAGTCCGCGTTGGGGAATGGGAAAAGTGAATGCTTACGCTGCTGTGAAAATGGCTTTGGAAATGGTTGGTTTGAATGAAGCGCAAATTTCAAATAAAGTGGTTATTTACCCCAATCCAACAACAGCAAATGCTCAAATTCAATCCTCCAATTTTACTGGAAAAGCGCAACTCATTTCTTTAGAAGGAAAAACTTTTAACGTGCAAATTGAGAATGGTCATTTTTCGTTTCCAGCTAATTCGGCGAAAGGAAATTATTTACTTCGCTGGGAAGAAATGGGAAGAATAAAACAAATGAAAATTCAAAAAAATTAGTAATGAAAATAGATTTACTGGAAATACGGGAACTTCATAAAGTGAGGGAATTAGCCCTGAAAATTTGGCCGATTGCTTACAAAGAAATGATTTCAAAAGAACAAATAGAGTACATGCTGAATTGGATGTACAATCAAGACGCACTGGAACAACAACACAAGGAAGGACATCAATTCTATTTAATTTCTGATAAAGACGAGACCCAAGGATTTTTGGATATTGAAATCGAAGCTGAAAATAAAAGACTAAAAGTGCATAAACTTTACGTTCTCACCGAAAAGCACGGAATGGGCTATGGAAGAATTTTGTTGCATTTTGCTTTTGAGAAAGCCAAAACAGAAGGAATTAAAGAAGTTTATTTACAAGTAAATCGCAACAATCCCGCAGTCAATTTTTACCAAAAACAAGGAATGCGGATTCTCGAAACCGCCGATTTTGATATTGGAAATGGCTATTTTATGAATGATTATATTATGTCGAAGGAGGTTTAAACTCTCCCCTTCCTCAACGTAAAATGCGTAATCTCAGGATAAATGCCCACACGACCAGGAAAACCGAGGTAGCCGAAACCCCGATTAACATAAAGGAATCTGTCATTTTCCTTGTATAACCCAGCCCATTTTGGATAACGAAAACTCACCGGACTCCAACGTATTCCAAAACGTTCAATTCCAAATTGCATTCCGTGAGTATGTCCTGAAAGTGTCAAATCAACAGGTTTGAATTTTACTTGTTCATCAAAATGACTTGGATCGTGGGACAGTAGAATTTTGAAGTCTTTCTCAGGAATTCCTTGAAGTGTTTGGTCTAATTTTCCACTTTGACGAAAAGGCGCCTTCCCCCAATTTTCGACACCCAACAACCACGCACCTTGGGCGAGTTCTATTTTAGAATTTAGAAGGGGTATCCAACCAATTTTTTGATGCCAATGGATTAAGTCATTCAAATTTTTGGATTTTTCCGAATCGTTTTGCCATTGAACGTAATCGCCATAGTCATGATTTCCAAGAATGCTGAATTTCCCTTTTTTCACAGTAATTTCCTTTAATAGTTCTTCCCAACCTTCCAATTCTTCTGCGCTATTATTGACCAAATCTCCTGTAAAAAACAAATAATCGGCATTTAAATGATTGATTTTTGAAACTGCTTTTCGAACCTTGTCCGTTCTCCCGAAAAAACTACCGATGTGAATGTCGCTCAGTTGAACAAAGGTTATTCCATCTAAATCATCGGGAAGATTTGGGAAACTTAACTCCTGTCGGTGAATTTTCCATTGCCAACGTCCGAAGAAAATGCCATAAAGGATTCCAAGAAAAATAAAAAATGACATCCAAGCACCGAACTCAAACCAAAAAGGAGTTTTTGTGTAAAGAAAAATACTTCCTGGCACAAGGAAAACCAATGCAGGTACACCAAATGCAACCCAAATTCCAAATGCAGTGAATCCTTTTTTGTAGTGGTTTTTTGGTCGCTTGGAAAAATACAAAAACAAGAAAAACAGGGATAAAACATAAATTATCAGTTGTCCTATCGCAATTCCTTGAAAGTAAACAGACGGTTGCGCCCAAAAGGAAACCGAGAAAACGTATTGCGCCGCAAACATTAAAAGAAGGAGAAAAAGGAAAATCATTGAAAAAATTTTTCGTGAAAAATAATCATAAGATTGTTGATGATGGAATTGGTTTTTCACCCATGCCCCCACGCCCCCACGTAGAGACGCACAATTGTGCGTCTCTACGTGGGGGCGTGGGGGCATGGGTTATTCGGCGACGTGGGTTATTCGGGTTAATTGATTTATTTGAAAACAATTCGCGTTGAAATTACCAATTTGGAATATTGTTTCAAAAGGAAAATTGTGTTAAATTCGGGTAAGGCAATTCAAATTTTTAACAATGGAAAAATTTCAAAACAAATATAGAATAGCATCGTCTCGCTTGCCTGGTTATGATTATGGTTCTGATGGCGTTTATTTTGTAACCATTTGCACGAAAAATCGAGAATGTTATTTTGGGAACATTGTTTCAACGAACCATGCATTTCTAAACCCTACGAAAATCGGACAAATCGCCCTCGAATATTGGAACGAAATACCAAAACATTATCCTTTTGTAACCTTGGATGAATTTGTGGTAATGCCAAATCACATTCATGGAATATTGATTTTGAATAACCCCGACCACAATAAGTGGAGTCCAAATCAATTTGGTGTGCAATCAAGGAATTTAGGTGCTATTATATGTGCATTTAAATCCACCACCAAGCGTTTTGCTAATGAAAACAATATTGAATTTGAATGGCAATCTCGTTTTCATGACAGCATTATCAGAGACGTGAACGGTTTGTTGGCGGTTCGCAAATACATTCAAAATAATCCAATGAATTGGCACAAAAATGAATTTTTGGTTGAATCAAATGTTTTGGAATTTTAGGATTGAAAAACACTCACCAAACCAAAAATCGCACAATCACTTATTCCTAAAGTACTTAGGGCAATCCTTTTAAGATTTAGCACTTTCTTATTCGGTTAACTGAGACTTGTACATTTCAGCATATACACCATTCAGGTTTACCAATGTATTGTGGTCGCCATTTTCAATGATTTGACCTTCATTTAAAACCAAAATTTTGTTGGCATTACGTGTAGTAGAAATGCGATGACTCACCACAACAGAGGTACGGTCTTTCTCTCCTTTTTTCAAATTGCGCAAAATAGTGTCTTCTGTTTCTGTGTCAACAGCGGACAAGCAATCGTCGAGTAGAAGTAATTTGGGTTTTCCAAGAAGAGCACGTGCAATGCTGATTCTTTGTTTTTGTCCACCACTCAAATTCACACCGCGTTCGCCCAAAATTGTCTCAAATTGGTCAGGAAAATCAGCAATATTGTGGTAAACATGAGCATCTTTAGTGATAGTTATAAGTTCGGTTTCTGTAACCTCAACATTCTTCGCTCCAAATTTTAGATTGTTTGCAATGGAATCTGAAAAAAGAAAAACATCCTGTGAAACCACACCACTCTGTCCGCGATATGCATCTAAATTGATTTGTTGAATTGGCAAGCCATCGATTAAAATTTCACCAGAGGTACAATCGTACTGACGCATCAACAATTGAATAATTGAACTTTTTCCACTTCCCGTTCTACCCACAACGGCCAAAGTGTCGCCTTTTCGAAGGTGAAAGGAAATGTTTTTTAACGCTTGAATACCTGTGTTAGGATAGGTAAAGCTTACATTCTTAAATTCAATTTCACCTTGAAAATCGAAAGGTTGGAAGTTTGAATTGGAAATTTCGGGTTTAATTTTTAAGAATTCATTGATTCGTGTTTGTGATGCGGCCGCACGTTGAATAATTGAGGTTACCCAACCAATACTTGCAAAGGGCCATGTCATGTTGTTGACGAAGAAAATAAATGCTACAATGTTTCCGTAAGAAATTTTTTCCTCGTAGTACATTAAACCGCCTAAATAAATGGCAATCAAAGTACTTAAACCGATTAAGAAAAGGATAGTAGGCATGAAAAGAGCATTAACTATCACCAAGGACATGCTTTTCTTTCGGTAATTTTCTGCTGTTTCTGCGAATTTATCCGAAACCTCTTCTTGTCGGTTATACGCTTTTATTACCCGAATTCCTGCAAATGTTTCTTGTGCAATGGTTGAAAGCATGGACTGTTCGCGTTGAACACTTCCGCTTAATTGATTCATTCGGGCAGAAACCTTGTAAATCAAAAAGGACATCAAAGGCAGTGGAATCAAGACGAAAAGTGTCAGTTTTGGACTGATGTTAATCATTTGTGTAAGATTCATTGCGAAAAGAACAACAAGATTTACCGAATACATGATTCCAGGTCCAAGATACATTCGCACTAAACCAACATCCTCAGAAATGCGATTCATTAAATCTCCCGTTGTGTTTCGTTTGAAAAAAGCCAAGTCCAACTTTTGATAATGTGCGAAAATTTCATTTTTCAAGTCAAATTCAATAAATCGGGACATGACGATAATCGTTTGACGCATCAAAAACAAGAAAAATCCTTTTCCTAAACTCAGTAAAATGTAAATTCCACCTACTTGTAAAGATAACCAAAGTGCTTGTTCAATCCCGGAAACGGAATCATTGTTCAACATACTGTCCACCGTGTCTTGAACATAAACCGGCATTTTTACACCGAAGTAGTTGCTAATCACCGTAAACAAGATGCCTAGAATGAAACGCCATTTGTATTTGACGAAATATTTATTGAGATAACTAAGTGACTTCATTCAGAATTCCTAATTTTGCCGACGCTTTAAGGCTTGCAAAAGTAAGTATTAAGGTGGTAGTTGAAATTTTAATGTCAGTTTTTATCACCGCTTGTCCTTTTGTTTGCGTTATTCCTTAAGTTAACGAACTTAATTTTATGTCAGAAATAAATACCCTCAACAATCAAGACCTTGTAATCGGTCAAATGTCCAAAATGGGACACGAACAAATCCTCTTTTGTAACGACGAAGCAACAGGTTTAAAAGCCATCATTGCTGTTCATAACACCGTTTTGGGTCCAGCTTTAGGCGGAACGAGAATGTGGATGTACAACAACGAAGCGGAAGCATTGAACGATGTTTTGCGTTTGTCTCGCGGAATGACCTACAAAAATTCAATTTCAGGTTTAAATCTTGGTGGTGGAAAAGCAGTGATTATCGGCGATGCGCGTTCGATGAAGTCAGAAGCTTTGTTCCGTCGTTTCGGGAAATTCGTGAATAGTTTAGCGGGAAAATACATTACGGCAGAAGATGTTGGAATCAACCCGCAAGACATGAATTGGGTGAGCATGGAAACAAAACACGTGGTTGGCTTACCAGGGAAAAGCGGAGATCCGTCGCCAGTTACGGCTTATGGAACTTACATGGGAATGAAAGCTTGTGCCAAACAACAATTCGGTTCAGATTCTTTAGAAGGAAAAGTTGTTGCTGTACAAGGAGTTGGACATGTTGGCGAATACTTGGTGAAGCACTTGACTAATGAAGGTGCGAGAGTTTTCATCACGGACATTCACGAGGAAACTTTGAAGCGCGTTTCTTCGACTTATGGTGCAACTGTTGTTGCGCCTGATGAAATTTATGACATTCCTATGGACATTTACGCACCTTGTGCTTTAGGTGCAACGGTGAATGACGATACATTAAGCAGGTTATCATGCTCCATTATTGCCGGTGCAGCAAATAATCAATTGAAAGAAGAGGCTAAACACGGTGTTGAAGTGATGAAAAAAGGAATCATTTATGCCCCTGATTTCACCATTAATGCAGGTGGGGTAATCAACTGTTTTTCCGAAGTTCAAGGTTTAAGTAGTGAATGGGCTTTACAAAAAGCGGAAGACATTTACCAAACGATATTCAATATTGTGAAGCGTTCGGCAGATGAAAACATTCCAACTTACCAAATTGCCAACAAAATGGCCGAAGAGCGTATTGAAGCGATCGGAAAAGTTAAATTGCCATTATAATATAGGATGCTAAACAGAAGACAACTTAGGATTAAAGTCCTACAGATTTTATATGCACTTTACCAATCTGGCGATTTAGATCAAGCCAAAGGAGTGGAGCAATTGAAAAAGTCGGTGGAATTGATGTACGATTTGTACCTCTATTTACTGTTGACGCTTCCAGAGGTGAAGAGAGCGGCTGAGACCAAAATCGAGGAACGCAAAAACAAATATTTGCCAACGCCAGAAGATTTGAACCCTAATTTAAAACTCGTTCAAAATGCGCTAATTACTCAAATTGAGGAAAGCGTTGAATTGCGTAGATTATCTGAAAACAGAAAAGTCAATTGGGTTGGAGCGGAGAAACAAGAGATTTTCAGAAAAATGTTCCTTCAAATTTTGGAAAGTGAAACCTATTTTACTTTCATGAAAAATGGTTTAGAGGGTTTTGAAGAAGACAAGAAATTCATGGTTCAACTTTTCAAAAATGACATTGCGAATTCCGACTACTTGCAACATTTCTTTGAAGAGGAACACATCATTTGGCAAGACGATATTGATTTGTGTTGCTCAATGACCATCAAAACATTAAAAGCAGCCAAGGAAAATGAAAATTTCCGCGTTTTACCGCTTTACAAGGAAGACGACGATGAAAAAGAATTCATTTTGACTTTACTTTCAAAAACGCTATTGAAGGACAAAGAAAATGAACAACTTATCGACGATTTGACCAAGAATTGGGAATTAGACAGAATCGCTAAAATGGATATTTTGTTGTTGAAAATGGGAATCACAGAACTACAGGTTTGTCCATCCATTCCGACTAAAGTAACGATTAACGAGTACATCGAAATTTCAAAATTCTACAGCACACCAAAAAGTAATTTGTTTGTGAATGGAATTTTGGATAAAGCCTTGGAACGTTTAAAAGCAGAAGGTAAAGTGACGAAAATCGGACGAGGATTGTTAAACGAATAAATTTGAGTTTATGAAATACATAGTACTATTCTTATTTCCTCTTTTTCTGGCCTCTTGTGGCGGAAGCGATAAGGTAGAAGTTGGTCAAAAGACAACCATGGAAATTGACACGCTTTTTGACGCAGGGACAGTTGTGAAAGGCGAAATTATCAACGCCAAATTCAAGGTAAAAAACACTGGCGATTATCCACTCGTTTTTGGCGAAGTTCGTGGTTCGTGCACTTGTACTGTTGCCGAAAAACCAGAAGAACCAATCCTTCCAGGAAAGTCAGGAGTGATTGTCGCACAGATTAACACGAATGAAGTTCACAGTAAATTGGTGAATAAATCAGTAACAGTAATGGCTAATACGGAGCCGCATTTGACCGTAGTAATGATTAAAGGAAAAATTAAATAAACAATAAAAATGGGCGGACAAGGCATCCAAAGTTTGGTAATGCTAGGACTGATGGTCTTAGTATTCTATTTCTTCATGATAAGACCACAAATGAAGAAACAAAAAGAATTGAAGAAATTCAGAGAGGGTCTGAAAAAAGGTGATAAAGTGGTAACAATCGGTGGTATTCACGGAATCATTTTGGAAGTAACAGACAACACTGTTTTGATTGAATCCGAAAAAACGAAATTGCGCTTGGAAAAGTCGGCGATTTCTTCAAGTTCAGAAGACCAGTTGATGGCAAAGTAGTTTTTAACTAAAAACAACAACCAAAACGCACTAGAAATGGTGCGTTTTTTTTTTTGATTTGAAATGGATTTACACTGTTGGTGCGGGATAAATCCCGCACCCCTCACCAAAGAAAATCCCGATGGGGAAACTATTAAAATCGTTGGGAAATATGTGTAAATTACCTCATTGATATGGGTTTATTTATCTACCAAAACGAATGTATAGGTAGAAACCCATACCAATAAGGTATTTTTTTTCGGTTGAGGAATATTGAAAATCCCATTTTTTATCAATCACCAATACCTATTCGTCCCCTTCCTTTTTTTCTTTTGTTTTGAGGTAGGCGGTGTACTCTCTTAGGATGTTGTTTTGTTCTTGAACTTCTTGCAGTTTATCCTCAATTATTGTATAACTGCTACTATACATCCTAAAAAAATCATAATCCAATACCTCTGATATTTTTGCCAATAAGCTTGTATCAATCGATTTGCGTGTGAAAATAGAATAGATGTTCTCGCGCGATTTATTGATTCTTCTTGCAAACTCCGTTACGGAAATTCCCTTGGTTTCCAAGACTGATTTAATCTGCGTACCAATGTGAATGTCTTGCATGACGCAAAATTCCTGAATACCATTAATAAAACGATAACATTTGCGGTTTTATGATTTAATATATGTGTTTGTATTATTGCACACTGTGTTTATATTTGCAAACATTTGAAATTAAAATGCAATAACAAAATGATTTTAAAGCAGTTATTTTATTTCCTATTCTTTAATGTTTTTTGGTTCAATTCCTTTTTAGCGCAATCGAATGCCGACCGTAAAGTCATTGCCAGTGCAGGTAGAGATGCCAATAATGGTTTAACAGGTCTGTCGCAACGATTCATGACCTACACTATTGGCGAACCTATTATTTATCGGGGGGCAAATTCATCAAGACAGCTGAATAACGGATTCATTCAACCCATAGGCATTTCTGCGGTTAGTCCACCAGCACCATCTGGAATAAGTCAGGTTACTAATGAAATTGCTATATATCCTAATCCGTTTGGAACTTTCATTACTTTAAACACTTCTGAACAACAAGAAGAAGCTATTCGGGTTCAACTTATTGATTTGAACGGAAAACTCATTCTTCAAGAAGAAATCCTTCCTAATCAACATCGCTTAGAAATCCCATCACATTGCGCTCCAGGAACTTACTTATTGAATTGCTACACCTTATCAGGACAGTTCATTCAGCAGACGCGCTTAATTAAAATGGACATTTAATCCATTATTCAAATAAAATCTAAACCCATAATCAGATGAAATTTCTATTCATTTTTATCAGCCTTTTTGTATCCACTTTGCTTTTCTCACAAGCACCTGAGGGTATCAACTACCAAGCCGTAATGCGCAACAGCAGCGGTAATTTAGTCACTAATTCAACAGTGGCGATACGTGTACAAATCCGACAAGGAAGCGCATCTGGAACCACAGTTTACCAAGAACGTCAAAGTATTACCACATCCAGCCAAGGATTGATTAACATGGTCATTGGTGCGGGTACTCCACAAGTTGGAACCTTTAACAACATTAATTGGGCAGTAGGGCCGTTTTTTGTAAATCTGGGAGTGGATTTTTCCAACGGTGTTAATTATCAAGATTTTGGAACACAACAATTAATGAGCGTACCCTACGCTTTGTATGCAAAAACATCGGGCGCACAATTGAACCAATGGCGTTATGGGAATACGGTACCATTCAACTCACTTGGTGTTCTTGGTGATTTTTATTTGGATGTTGTTACGGGGAATGTGTATTACAAAAACAGCGCAACCACTTGGGTGTTAACTGGAAATATCAAAGGTCCGGTTGGTCCATCGGGCGCTACGGGGGCACAAGGACCACAAGGTATTCAAGGAGCGACTGGTGCACAGGGAATACAAGGTATCGCAGGTGCTAATGGAACTAACGGACAAAACACATTAGTAAAAACCACCACCGAAGCCGCAGGTGCAAATTGTACAACAGGCGGAATCAAAATCGAATACGGATTAGACGCCAACAACAACGGAAACTTAGATGCAAGTGAAATCAATGCTTCTTTGACGAAATATATTTGTAACGGAGCAGTTGGTGCAACGGGAGCGACTGGTGCACAAGGTATTCAAGGAATCCAAGGAGTTGCAGGTGCTAACGGAACGAATGGTACAAACGGCGTTGACGGTAAAAATACATTAGCCAAAACAACGACCGAAGCCGCAGGCTCAAACTGTACTACGGGCGGTGTTAAAATCGAATACGGTTTAGATGCCAACAACAACGGAATATTGGACGCAAGTGAAATCAATGCTACATTGACAAAATATGTGTGTAACGGAGCAGTAGGTGCAACGGGAGCTAATGGCGCAACGGGAGCGCAAGGCCCTCAAGGAATCCAAGGCGTTGCAGGGACAAATGGAACGAATGGTACTAACGGTGTTGACGGTAAAAATACATTAGCAAAAACAACCACTGAAGGCGCTGGTGCAAACTGTGCAACTGGCGGTGTTAAAATTGAGTACGGTTTAGATGCCAATAACAACGGAACATTAGATGCAAGCGAAATAAATGCGTCTTTGACGAAATATGTATGTAACGGAGCAGTAGGTGCAACGGGAGCACAAGGTCCACAAGGAATACAAGGTTTAACAGGTGCGCAGGGAATCCAAGGAGTTGCTGGAACGAACGGAACAAACGGAACTGACGGAAAAAATACTTTAGCAAAAACCACCACCGAAGCAGCTGGTGCAAACTGTACAACTGGCGAT
>CAZWSY010000090.1:0-12723 GCA_964636775.1 uncultured Lishizhenia sp. | reverse complement strand
TTAAAAATTCTACTTTTGTTAGACAAAAACTATTGTATATGTCTAAAATTAAAGTTGCTAATCCCGTTGTTGAGCTGGATGGGGATGAAATGACCCGCATTATCTGGAAATTTATCAAAGACAAATTGATTTTGCCTTACATTGATGTGGATATTAAATATTACGATTTAGGTATCGAAAAACGCGATGAAACAAACGATCAAATTACGGTTGACGCGGCAGAAGCAATTAAGAAATACAAAGTTGGTATCAAGTGTGCGACGATTACACCCGATGAAGCGCGTGTAAAAGAATTCAACTTGAAATCCATGTGGAAATCACCTAACGGTACGATTCGTAACATTTTGGATGGAACCGTTTTCCGTGAGCCAATTGTTATGCAAAATGTTCCTCGTTTGGTAACCAATTGGACTGCTCCGATCATTGTTGGTCGTCATGCTTTTGGTGATCAATACCGTGCAACAGACGCTGTTTTCAAAGGAAAAGGAAAATTAACAATGACCTTCACACCAGAAGACGGTGGAGAAGTACAAACGTTTGATGTTTATAATTTCAAAGGTGACGGCGTTGGAATGGCAATGTACAATACAGACGAATCGATTCGTGGTTTTGCTCAAAGTTGTTTCAACATGGCGCTTTCCAAAAAATGGCCGCTTTATCTATCTACCAAAAACACCATTCTAAAAAAATACGATGGTCGTTTCAAAGATATCTTTGAAGAAATCTACCAAAACGAATTTAAAGCGAAATTTGAAGCTGCGGGAATCGTTTACGAACACCGTTTAATCGACGACATGGTGGCTTCTGCATTGAAATGGAATGGAAATTTCGTTTGGGCATGTAAAAACTATGATGGCGACGTGCAATCAGATACAGTAGCACAAGGTTTTGGTTCGTTAGGTTTGATGACTTCAGTTTTAATTACACCTGATGGAGAAATCATGGAAGCAGAAGCAGCTCACGGAACTGTTACGCGTCACTACAGAGATCACCAAGCAGGTAAAAAAACATCTACGAACCCGATTGCTTCTATCTTCGCATGGACAAGAGGCTTGGCTTTCAGAGGAAAATTGGATGGAAACCAAGAATTAATCAACTTCTGCGAAACACTTGAAAAAGTATGTATCGAAACGGTTGAAGGTGGTGTTATGACTAAAGATTTAGCGGTTTGTGTGCATGGTAACAAAGTGAACCACGGCGAACATTATGTGTACACCGAAGAATTTTTAGATGCCTTAGATAAAGGCTTGAAAGCAAAAATGCAATAATTTAGAGGCTCGAAAGAGCCTTTTTTTATGCGTTTACTTTTTGTTTTTTTTTTGCTTTCCATGGGTTGTACTTCTCAATCCTTCCCAAAAGAATGGATAGGGAAATATTCCGGAGTGATGGACCTATACAACGGTGAAGCACATCGAACGGTTGCTGTTTCCTTTGAAATGAAAGAAATAACAAAAGACACATCGTGGACTTATCTGATGATTTTCTCAGAAAACGGGAAAGAAACCATCCGCAAAGATTATCTATTAAAAAGGAAAGGAACGGGTTGGGTTTTCGAACTTGATGAAAAAGACGGAATTGTAATCGAAACACGTTTGATGGGAGAAACATTCTATGATTTTTTTGAATCGTACGGGATGTTTTTTGCTTCGCGCCTATCGAAAGGTAAAGGTGGTTTAGAATTCGAGATTTTCGGTGGAACAAAATCCGATGTGCGCGTTACTAGCTCGGGCGCAGGAACGGAAGATTATACAGAAGTATATAGTTACCCACCTTCTTTTTCACAGCGTGTTTTACTCAAAAAAACCAAAAAATGAAACATCTTTTTTTCTTGTTCGGACTTCTTCTACTGGCCTCCTGTAAAAGCATTGAGGCGGTTGCGCCTACAACAAATTCTTTACCTGTTCCAGCACTGCAAAGCGAGTCTTCAGTGATCAGTATTCCGGTTCAAATTGATTTAAAAAAATACTTAAAACAAGTTGAAAATTCCCTTCCTACAAGTTTTACTGGAAAAGAAGAGCAATGTGAGGGTGTTAGTTTTGCTTACCGTTTTGAACGCGAACCGATTCAATTCAGTTCTAAACCACACGAGTTATTCTACGATGTGGACGGACGATTTGAACTCAAATTAAATTATTGCCCTAAATGCCACGAATTATGGGATAATGGCTCGTGTACTGTCCCGCGTGTTTACGCAAGCTGTGGAAGTGGAACAGAAGCAATGCGAAGAGTAACGGTTGGATATGGGACAAAAATTGAAATCACGTCCAATTATAAGTTCAAAACCTCTACCGAACTAAAGAAGTTTGAAATTTTAGATCCGTGCAAAATAACCGTTTTCAAATACGATGCGACGACTGAAGTGAAGAAACAAGTCAAAAAACAATTGGAAAAATTGGAAGATGAAATTGATTCTAAAATTCAAGGAATTGACATCAAATCTGCATTAAACGATGCTTGGAAACAAATGCAACAACCGATTCCTTTAAGTAGTTATGGATTCATGTATTTGTCACCCAAAAAAATGTCATTTAGTCAACCTACATTCAAAGACAATGTTGTTTATTTGGATTTGAACATGACCGTTTCTCCGTTTGTAAGCACTGAAAAACAAACGATTAAAACCACTTCGCTTCCAACAATGGAAGAATTTAAAAAGAAAGACGGTTTTGATATGACTGTTGATGTTCGCGCTTCGTATGATTCGCTTTCCTCCATTATCAACAAGGAAATGAAAGGCAAAGTGTTGGAATTAAAAGGCAAAAAAGTTATTCTTGAAGACTTAGTTATCAAAGGAACTCAGGACAAAAAAATGCTCTTTCAATTGCGTTTCTCTGGCTCTAAAAAAGGAACCATTTACTTAACAGGCATTCCTAAAATTGATTCGGTGAAACAAACCTTGTACATGGATGAAATTGATTTTGATGTGGAAACCAAAAGTTTGTTGTTGAAGTCAGCAAAATGGCTCTTTAATGATCGTATTCTACAAGAAATAAAAAAGAACGCTGTGTTCGACTTGAATCCTTCTTTGAAAGATGCGAAGAAAATGATCAACGACCAATTGAACATGAAACTCACGCCGGATGTTTCGCTCTCAGGAACGATAGATAATTTTGTGGTGCGCAGCTTGTATTTAATTGATAATGCTGTCTTTGTGCGCACCTATTTCGACGGGAATTTGAAACTAAATATGAAATAGTCCGTTAAATCGGATTGTGAAAAGATTACTTTTTGTCATACTATTTTTTGTAACAAACTCGATTTCAGCGCAAAAACTGGACTTTTCTTCGTGTGTGGGTGCTGTACAATTGAGCCCAAATATGCCGTATTCCTTGAAATTTACAGGGAAAAAAGGGATTGATAAAACCAACTTGTACGGCTATCTCAATAAAATTACTGTTTCTAAAAATGCCATTTGGACAAAATTTGAACCTGGTAAAAACGGGAAATTACAAGTGAAATGTAAATCGGAAATAGACAGCTTTCACATGGTGATTTTCAAAACAGGAGTGGGTACAACATGTTTGGATTTTAACACAAAAAAAGCAGAACCTCTGTTTATCAAAGTGAAAACCAATTGCTCACAATTGGAAAACGTTTTCTTGGATTTAAACGAAGGAAATGAATACGTCATTGTTTTTATTGCCCCAGAAAAAAACAAACAATCTGTTGATTTTGAATTAGTTTTCACACCAAAAGATTTAAAAGGTGAAGATTTCGTAGATACTTTGACGATGAACTTGGTTTATTCTCAACAAAAACCAATTTACTCCATTCATATTGTAGATGATAAAACCAATAAACCAATTACTGCACGTATCACGATTTCAAGTCAATCAGAAATAGACGGAACCTATTTCGCAAGTGACTTGTTGATGAATTTGACTAAGGGTTTAAAAAATTGCACGATCAAAGTGGACGCAGAAGGTTACAATTCTAAAGATTATTCCAACTACAAAATCAGTTCTATAAAACACACGGCTGACACTTTCAAATTAGAAGCGTTAAAACGGGGCTCTGTTGCTAAATTGGATGAAATCTATTTCGCGCCTGGTTTAGCCGTTATTTTAGAAGATTCGTACCCGCGTTTGTTGCGTTTACGGGATTTTTTGGTGTTGAATCCGCAAATTTCTATCGAAATTCAAGGTCATGTGAATAAGGACAAAAAACACGGAATGTCGTCCATGCGCTTATCGAAAAAACGTGCGATGAAAATCTTAGACTTCTTAGTTGAATCGGGTATTGATCCCTTGCGTTTATCTGCTGTGGGGTATGGGAACAGTAAACCTGTTTATCCAAGTCCAAAAAACGAAGCGGAAAAAGAGGCGAATCGCCGCGTGGAGATTTTGCTTAAGTAGTTATCTTCCACAAGGAATTTTATCAATTCTATTTTGATGGCGTCCTCCTTCAAATGCTGTATTCAAAAACGTTTCAACGATTTCCAACGCTTCTTCAGTATTTAAAAAACGAGCTGGTAAAGCCAAAATATTTGCATCATTGTGTTGACGAGCAAGGCTTGCTATTTCTGTTTTCCAGCACAGCGCGCTACGAATTCCTGCGTGTTTATTAGCAGTCATGTTAATTCCATTTCCAGAACCACAAATCACAATTCCTAAGGTATTCGGATGTTCCTCCACAAAACGTGCAACAGGATGGCCATAATCAGGATAATCAATGCTGTCCTCGGAATAACAACCAAAATCTTTTGTTTCGATTCCTTTTTGAGCCAAAAAATCAATAATTTTAGCTTTTAGCTGAAATCCTGCGTGATCTGAACCAATTGGTAGGAGGGAAGTGTACATTTTTGCTTTTTTGACAAAGGTAATTTGAATTAACAAATGAGGGAAGTTTTTCACATTGCCTTTTTTCCGTTCTTCCAAAAAGCCTGTGAAATAAGGGATTTTAAAAAAAAGATATGCGCCAATAAAGCGAACAAAATGTTAATTAAGGTTCATAACTTTTAGAAACTAAATCTTGCTTTATCCGATTAATTTTCCAAGCCAAAAAATGTTTGAATCCACCATGAAAGTTAGAAGGTTTTTGTACGTGAGTTTATCACCGTTTTTCCACGAAAACGTTATTAACAATGGCTTTTATTTTTCCATGGTCTAGAGTTGTGAGTCAACTGTTAACTAAACCACAAAAGATTGATTAATATGAATTTAACCTTGTTTTTACATGTTAATAACCACACATCAAATGTGAATGAATAACCTCACAAGGATTCACTTCGTTTTTTTCAAACATATTCACAACCATAATAACAACAACAAAAGATTTTTAGAAATTTAAAAAAGATTTTATTCTTATTATTTAAAAGAAAGGGGGACCTTTTGCGAAATTGAAAAAAATTTTGTAGCTTCTTTTTGATGTTTGATTAAACAGCTAAATTATAGGGTTAATATTTTATTTATCAGGTAGTTGAGTTAATTTTTATTTTCTAAATTGCTTCTTAATTTTCGGTTTCTTTTTTCAAATTTTAAAGTACAAAAGCATTTCTTTTTGAAAGATGAATTTCTAGGGTTTTGAACGTTAATTTACTTTAAGTTGTATGCACTGTCTGTGATATGTTTTAAATTCGTAGGTTATGAACAATTCATTCGAACGTTTACTCGACCAAATTGATGCTTTTATTCGAAAATTCTACAAAAATGAAATAGTCAAGGGACTGTTTTTCTTCATTGGAATTTTTCTTTTTTCCTTTTTGTTGACCACTTCGTTGGAGTACATTGGTCGCTTTGGAAGTACAACAAGAGCTATTTTGTTTTTCAGCTTCATTCTGACGAACGTTTTCATCTTGTTGCGTTACATCATTATGCCATTAAGCAAATTGTATTCTTTTGGTTCACGTATCAATCGTTACCAAGCTTCAGATATCATTGGTAGTTTTTTTCCTGATATTTCTGATCGACTAAAAAACACGTTACAGTTACAAGATGCGTTGAATCAAAGTGAAGGGAACATTGAATTGCTTCGCGCTAGTGTTATGCAACGTTCTTCGCAATTAACAGTTGTTCCTTTTGCTTCTGCAATTGATATTTCCGAAAATAAAAAATACTTACGCTATGTCTTGCCGCTGCTAATTGTTTTGATAACAATAGGTGTTTTTATACCGAGTTTATTGACACAAGGAACAGAGCGTGTTGTTAATTATGATAAGGAATTTAAACCCGTGGCACCCTTTACATGGAATGTGAATACCAATTTATTAGCTGTAGAGGAAGGGGAAGATGTTCCTGTTGAATTAACCTTGAAGGGAGATGATTTACCCGACAAAGTGTATTTGGTGTGTGAGAACGGTAAATTTTTAATGGAACGCAAACGCAAGAATTTCTTCAAAGGTCAAATTCGTAAACCTAAAAGTTCTTCTGTGTTTTATTTTCAAACGGAAGAATTTCAAAGTGATCCATATCAATTGATAGTGACAGGAAAGTCTATTGTCGGGAAAATGGAGGCACAACTTATTTATCCTGCGTATTTGAATAAGCAAGATGAAACGATTGCTAATGCTGGTGATTTGGTGGTTCCTGAAGGTACGCGTATCACGTGGAACGTAATAACAAAAAACACGAAGGATATTTCTTTTTTGGATTGGAACGGTTTGATTTATTACAAAAATGCTTTAGGTTTCCGAACGTCAAAAAGCTTCTTCAATACAGGAAATTTGAAGTTTAAAATAAAGAATGCTTTTACGAGTAAAGTGGATACCGTTCTATCAAAGGTGAATGTCATAAAAGATGCATTTCCAATAATTTACGTGAATGAACATTCAGATTCTGTAGCGGATGGGGTTCGTTATTTTAACGGACAATTGGAAGATGATTATGGATTGAAATCGTGTTATTTTGTGTACAGTGTTATTTCTGAAAATGGTAAACATAGAGATAATCGTTTGTTAGTCAGGAATTTAAGTGGTTCACAAGCCTTATTTGATTTTGGTGTAGACTTCCGAAAGGAGAATGTAAAATTGAATGATCGAATAGAGTATTATTTCGTTGTGTACGATAATGATGGAGTGAATGGAAGTAAATCAACTAAGAGTCAAACATATACCTACAAACTGCCATCCTTAGGTGAATTAAATGATAAACGTGAAGCCGATCAAGAGCAGACAAAGGAAAATTTGAGTGATCTACTTAAAAAGACTGATGAGTTTCAAAAGAAAATTGAAAAACTAAAGAAAGAAGCGATGAATTCAAAATCTTCGGATTGGAATAAGATGAATCAAATCAATCAATTACAAGAAGAACAAAAGAATTTAATCGAAAAGCTTCAAGATGTTAAGCAGCAAATGGAGCAAAGTGTCCAGGAAAAAAATCAACTTTCAGAAATGGACAAAGAGTTGCTTGAAAAGCAAGACATGATTGAGAAATTATTGGAAGAGTTAATGGACGATGAGTTGAAGAAGTTGTTGGATGAGATGGAGAAATTGATGGAGCAAAACAACAAACAAGAACTCAAAGAAAAAATGGAGGAATTGAACACTTCTGCAGAAGATATGAAAAAACAATTGGACAGAAGTCTTGAAATGTTGAAGCGTTTACAAGTGAATGAAAAGATTGATGATATCGAAAAGGAGTTAGAACAATTAGCAAAAGACCAAGAAGAACTTAAGAAAGATATTGATGAGAAGAAAATGGACACCAAGGAAGGTGCTCAAAAACAAGATGAATTAAACAAAAAGTTCGAGGATATTAAAAAGGAATTAGACAAGTTAAAAGAATTAAACAAAGATTTGGAACGTCCAATGGAATTAGGTGATACGAAGCCACAAGAAGAACAAATTTCGGAGGATATGAAAGAATCGAAAGAAAGTTTGGACGAAGGTAAATCTAAAAAGTCAGGTGAAAAACAAAAGTCTGCAGCGCAGGAAATGAAGGACATGGCAAAATCTTTAGATGAAAAGCAAAAGAAAGCCAACCAGAAGCAGCAGGAAGAGGATATAGATTCGCTTAGAGCGATTTTAGAGAGTTTAATGACACTCAGCTTCGATCAAGAGGAGAACATGCAGAATTTCAAACGTGTGAACACCGCTGACCCTATGTATAAAAAATTGGGACGTCGTCAACGCAGAATCATTGATGATACAAAGATGGTGAAAGATAGTTTGATGGCTCTAGCGAAACGTCAACCCAAAATCGCTTCTTTTATTGATAAAGAATTGAATACAATTGAAACGAATCATAAATTTTCAATTGAAGATATTGATGATCATCGTAAGCGTGATTTAGAAAAGCATCAGCAAATAGTTATGACTTCTTATAATAATTTAGCTTTGCTTTTGAATGAAGCGTTGCAACAAATGCAGTCCCAAATGCAATCTCAAAGTCAGGGTAGTGGAAGTTGTAATAATCCAGGTAAAGGTAGACCTAAAGCTGGTCAATCGATGAATACGGGTGATATGAAAGAAATGCTTAAAAAGCAGTTGGAACAAATGAAGAAAGGTCCAAATCCAGGAGGACAAAGTCCGGGTGATAAACCAGGCGAGAAGCCAGGTGAAAAACCTGGAGGAATGCCAAACGGTGGTTCCAATGGAAACATGGGGGGAATGGGAAATAAACAGTTGGCAAAAATGGCCGCCGAACAAACGGCTATTCGTCAACGTTTGGAACAAATGCGCAATGATTTGAACAAAGAGGGTCAAGGTCTTGGTAATAAATTGAATCCTTTGATTAAAGAATTGGAGGAACAAGAGAAAAGTTTGGTTAATAAACAATTTACGAAGGAGACGGTTAAACGTCAACAGGAAATATTGACTCGTCTTTTAGAAAGTGAAAAAGCATTGATGGAGAGAGGATTTGAAGAAAAGCGTGAATCTAAATCTGCAAAAGATGTAAATTATAGTAACAAAATTAAATTAGATGAGTATAACAAGGAGAAATTGAAGCAAGTTGAAATGTTGCGTTCGATAGATCCTAATTTTAAAAAGTATTATAAGGATAAAGCGAATCAATATTTCAATCAGCATTAGACTATTGATATGAAAGAAGGATTCACAATTATTGAGGAGTTGCATTTACCATCAGATTTCAATGCTTTAGCAGATGTAGAAGTCTTGATTGATAAAGTTTGTACAGATCTAGGTGTACAAGAAGAAGCGTATGGTAATGTACTTATTGCAGTTACTGAAGCGGTAAATAATGCAATTCAACATGGTAATGCTTTTAGTTTGGATTTAAAAGTTGCAGTTGCTGTAGGTGATAAACAAGATGAATTTTGTTTCAGAGTAAAAGATAGTGGAAAAGGCTTTGCGCATGATGAACTTCCTGATCCAACAGCTCCTGAGAATATGTTAAAAGAAAATGGTCGTGGAATTTTCTTAATGCGAAATTTGGCAGATGAAGTTATTTATAATGACCTAGGTAATGAAGTGATAATTTATTTTTCGAAATGATAGATTTTGAATTTGAAGATAGAGAGATTCCGGGTTTCGATCCGGAATTTTTCGTTTTATGTTTACAAGGATTAATAAAAAACGAAGGTAAATCAACGGGTGATATTACGGTTGTTTTTTGTTCAGATGAGTATTTACTTGATATAAACAGAGAACACTTAGATCATGATTATTACACGGATATTATCACGTTTGATTATTGTTTTCAAAATCTAATTTCTGGTGATTTATTCATTTCTTTAGATAGAGTAGAAGAGAACGCTAAGTATTTTAACACTACTTTTTCTAATGAATTATCACGTGTGATTTTCCATGGTGTCTTGCATTTATGTGGTTACAAAGATAAATCAGAGGAAGATGAACAACTAATGAGAAATAAAGAACAATATTATTTAGATCAGTATGTTTCACGTGAAACATTTGATTAGAATAAACAAGATAAAATAGAAGATTAGTAATTTTGTTTCACGTGAAACATTGAGTATGTTAAAAGAATACGATGTAATTGTGGTAGGAGCCGGTCATGCCGGATGTGAAGCGGCTAATGCAGCTGCGAAGATGGGAAGCAGTGTTTTATTGGTAACAATGAACATGAATACAATCGCACAAATGAGTTGCAATCCCGCAATGGGAGGTGTTGCGAAAGGTCAAATCGTTCGAGAAATTGATGCTTTAGGCGGTGGTTCAGGTATTGTTAGTGATAAAAGTGCTATCCAATTTCGTATGCTTAATTTATCCAAAGGACCAGCAATGTGGTCACCACGTACACAAAACGACAGAATGCTTTTCGCAGCAGAATGGCGTTATTTGTTGGAGCAAAACCCAAATGTAGATTTCTGGCAAGACATGTGTAACGGAATAATTACTGAAGGAAACAAAGTAATTGGCGTGAAAACAAGTATTGGAATGCCAATTTACGCTAAGTCTGTTATTCTTACCAATGGTACATTTTTAAATGGATTAATTCATCTTGGGGAAAAGCAATTTGGAGGCGGAAGAGCAGCTGAACGTGCAGCAACAGGAATAACAGAAGATTTAATTCAAATGGGATTCGAAGCAGGAAGAATGAAAACAGGAACACCTCCTCGTGTGGACGGTAGATCTTTGGATTATTCAAAAATGGAAGAACAGCCAGGTGATGAAAAACCTTCTAAATTTAGTTATTGGAATACTGAGGCTCTTTCAAAACAATTACCTTGTCATATTACCTATACAAATCCTCAAACACACGAATTACTCAAAACAGGATTTGATCGCTCACCGATGTTTAATGGTTCTATCAAAAGTACAGGTCCGCGTTATTGTCCAAGTATTGAAGATAAAATAAATCGCTTTGCAGAACGTGAAAAGCATCAAATTTTTGTCGAACCAGAAGGTTGGAATACAGTCGAAATTTATGTAAATGGTTTCAGTACCTCGCTTCCTGAAGAAGTGCAATTTGCAGCTATGAAAACCATTCCAGGTTTCGAAAATGTAAAAATGTTCCGACCAGGGTATGCCATCGAATATGATTATTTTCCACCTACTCAATTGAAACATACCTTAGAAACCAAGCTTATCGAAAACTTATATTTTGCTGGTCAGATCAATGGAACGACAGGTTACGAAGAAGCGGCTTGTCAAGGTTTGATGGCGGGGATAAACGCACATTTAAAACTACAAAATAAAGAACCATTTATTCTTTCAAGAAGTGAAGCTTATATCGGTGTGCTAATTGATGACTTGATTACAAAAGGAACGAAAGAACCGTATCGTATGTTTACGAGTCGAGCTGAATACCGAATTCTCTTGCGCCAAGATAATGCAGATTTACGCTTAACACCAATGGCACATAAAATTGGAATGGCATCAGATGATATGCTAAAAAAGGTAGAAACGAAGAAAGAAGGAACGGAACTATTCAAAAAACAATTACGCCAAATTGGTGTGACACCCGAAAAAGTAAATCCACTTTTAGAAGAAAAGGGTTCGTCTCCAGTAAATCAGCAAGTAAAATTAACGAGCATTATTACGCGTCCTCAAATTTTTATGAAGGATATTTTAGCCGTTTCAAATGAAGCAGCGGAAATTGCTGAGGCAATGAAAGTAAAACATCCGGACATTGTTGATCAAACAGAAATACAATTGAAGTATGAAGGCTACATTGAAAGGGAAGAGGAATTGGCTGCAAAAATGACACGATTGGAAGATGTTAAGATTCCTGTTGACATCGATTATCGTCAATTAAAAAGCATCAGCTCCGAAGCTATTGAAAAGTTGACAAAAATTCAACCGGCTACAATCGGACAAGCTTCACGTATTTCTGGAGTGTCTCCAAGCGATATTTCTATTCTTTTAATATACCTTGGAAGGTAAAAACATAAATAAATTCGTTTTAAAGACGTTTCTTAATAAAGAACGTGTTAGTAGTTTAATTTTTCACAAAAACACGTGAGAATCAAAATATGAAAGCCGTTTTTTTGAGTGTTATAATAAAAAACTTATATATAGAACGTTTTTATAAATATTATCTATTTTGATTTCCTTCAACATAAAAACGAACCGAAGCACGATTTCCTTGCTCGTCCATCACGGTCAGTCGATGTTTACCGACAGAAGGTCTCGCACTTAATTGATGGATGTCAATAGTCGTTCCTAAAAACACATCGTCAAGATGCCAAAATAATTTTCCATGATTGCTTTGGTGAACAACTTCAAAAATGGTTTGACCTTTTGAGCCATCAATTTCAATCGGAACATAAATAGTCGAATTATTTCTTGGATACACAAAACCAATCGAAGAAGCATTTTTCGCACAACCACAATCCGATCGATAGTCTGGTAAAACTTTATAATCTGGATGATTCAATTGATAATATTTTTCCATCGATGGAGGAAGAACAAACCATTTGCGGTTTTTCATGTGAAACACACTTTCACATTGACTGTCCACACGGTATATTTCACTTTCATCTAAATGAACCAATTGATGATAGGGACACGTTTCTTTGAAATGTGCAAAAATAGGAACAGCTGTTAATACGCTCGATTCGCAATACTTTCCAGCTGGAAAACCACTTTTCTTACAAACACGAATTTCACGCTTCTCAATAAATGGTTCATCAAACCAAGATTTTTTTGAAGGCAACAAACGAAATAGGTCAAACAAGAGGGGAGCGGCAGCTTTTACGCCTGTCAATCCAGGTCTTCCTTCGCCATCCGCATTTCCAACCCAAACACCAACAATGTAATCAGGCGTCACACCAATGGCCCAACCATCTCTAAAACCAAAACTTGTTCCTGTTTTCCAAGCAATCTTTTTTGAAGAAGAATACACTTTCCAATTATTGTCT
>CAZWSY010000089.1:9813-12747 GCA_964636775.1 uncultured Lishizhenia sp. | reverse complement strand
ATATTCGGTATAAAATAGCGTATCGTTGTTCCATGTTTGCAGCCACAAGGTTAACTTTCAAAGAATTGGAAGGGGAAAATCCTGACGAAAACGAAGTACGTAAGTCTCCCCTTGAGGGAAAAATACCCAAGCAACAATTCGACATGAATTGCCTTAAAAGCCTTATTCTATCTAACATTCAGCGCGATAGGTTTTTCGTTTTCGTTTATAAAAATCGTTTAAAATTAGCAGAAAATTTAACTAATTCTAACATTTAACTGTTTGTTAAAACGTTTGGAAAGATTTTTAGTTGCGACTAATTCGTCGGAAATGGCAACTACTTGAAGAAATGCGGAAGATGAATTACCAAAAATCGCGAGAAGATGAAAACAGACGTTTGAACACATAATTAACCTTCAAGCCAATCCAAACTTATTTGAATAGCGAGAATGATTTCAATAATTTTTTATTATTGGATGAACAGAACCGAAAATTTCTAAAACTACAATGTGCAAAATAGAATTCGACTAACCACTTTTAACCCAACACTTTTAACTAATCTCTGACAATCCTAAATAAAACGCTCATCCGCCTCCATAACATGACCACAATTGTTGCATGTGCGTAATTCTTCTGACGAGTAAAACTCTTTAAAACGAGGTAAAAAGTCGCGTTCAATATTTTCTAATGGAAACTTGTACTCATGTAACTTATGGTTACATTTCTCACAAAACCACATTAATCCATCCGTTAAATTGGTTCCTTTGCGCACCTTTTCAATCACTAGACCTACCGTGTTAGCCCCACGGATTGGGGAATGAGGTACCATTCCAGGAAGTAAGAACATTTCACCTTCCTTAATTTGGATGTCTTGCGCTTTACCTTCAAACTGAACACGAACGGTTATGTCTCCTTCAATTTGATAAAATAACTCTTCGCTCTCATTGTAATGATAATCCTTCCTAGCATTAGGTCCACCAACAATCATTACAATAAAATCACCAGCTTCTTTGTAAAGGTTTTTATTTCCGACAGGTGGTTTCAATAAATCGCGATTGTCGTTTATCCACTGCTGTAAATTAAAAGGTGCTAACATTTGTATGAATTTTCCGCTAAAATTAACAAAAGAAAAAAATGTGAAATATGACGGTTATCAGTATTTTTGAGCACCTACTTTAGCATCGACAAATCATGCACAAGCGATTCACTCTAATATTTTTTTTCGGATTAACTTTAACTATCCTATGTTTCTTCTCTTGTGAGAAGAACCCGACTGATCCGTTATTTCCACCATGTATGCGTGTAAAAGTTGATTCAATTCTTGCTGAACCAGTCAACTTTGAGCCAGCTGAACTTTGGTTATGGAGAATAAACGGAGTCAATCACTACTTGATTACATCTGAATGCTGCGATGAATTCAATTATCTATATGACGAAGATTGCAATATTTATTGCGCACCAACTGGTGGACCTGCTAATGAAGGAAACGGCTCTTGCGAATTACAAGGTAAAAAAATCAAGAAAACCTTACTCTGGAAGGATATAAGATAATTAAAATTAAGCAACCTTTAACAACAATTCAAATAAGCGGTTCGAATATCCGGCTTCGTTATCATACCAACCTGTAATTTTCACTAATTTTCCTAAAACACTTGTTAACTCAGCGTCGAAAAGTACACTCAAAGGATTACCAATAATGTCCACCGAAACTATCGGGTCAGATGTGTAACCTAAAATTCCTTTTAATTCTCCTTCAGCTGCCTTTTTCATTGCTTGGTTAATTTCAGAAATGGTAAGCTCGTTTTTCATTAAAACGGTTATTTCAGAAACAGAACCATTAGGAACAGGAACGCGCATACTTGAACCAGTAACCTTTCCTTTCAATTCAGGAAAGATTTTAATAATTGCCTTTGCAGCTCCAGTCGAAGTTGGAACGATTGATTGCCCAGCCGACCTTGCTCTTCTCAAATCTTTGTGTGGCGCATCATGTAAACGTTGATCAGAAGTATAACTATGTACAGTATTTATATATCCCAACTCTATTTCGCCAAGACTTCTTAATACTTTAATCATCGGTGCAGTATTGTTAGTGGTACATGAGGCATTGGAGAGTATGTCAAATGATTCATTTAGAATTTCTTCATTAACACCCAAAACAATAGAAGGAATTGTATCGTCTCCGGCAGGGGCAGAAAGTATCACTCGTTTCGCACCCCCAACAAAATGTTTACTCGCTTTATCTCTTGTTAAAAACAATCCGGAACATTCAGCAACCGTTTCAACTTCAAAGGAAGACCAAGGAATTTCATCGGGGTTTTTATATGAAGAAAAAGTTAATTTTTTTCCGTTACTGAAAGTAGCAACTTGGCCTTCAATACTAAAATCAAAAGGCAATACACCATGGACACTATCGTATTTAAGAAGATGACAAAGCGTTTCAATATCTGCTAAATCATTTACCAATCCAATTTCCAATCCATCCTTTTGCAAGGCAATACGGGTCAAATAACGACCGATTCTACCAAAACCATTGATTCCAATTTTCTTCATTGTCTGTTTATTTTCAGTTGAACAAAAGTAACAATGATTTAGTTTTACGTTTGCCAAAGTTTCTTAACGTCATTTTTACACTTAGTTTGTGATTAAAGAAAATTAAACACCTTTGAGAAAAATTCACTTATGCAAAATTGGTCTAGTACCTTCAATGAAATTATCCAATTTCGTCGTTCAAATAGAAAATTTGATCCAAATACCCCCGTTCCTGATGAGGTGATTCAACGTGCTTTGAACAGAGCGGTATTATCACCCAACAGTAGTAATATGCAGTTGTGGGAATTTTATTGGATTAGTTCTCCCGATAAATTAAAGGCATTTATTCCGCTTTGTTTGAATCAAAGTGCTGCAAAAACGGCTCAAACAATGGTGGTTTTTGTTACCAGACAAGACTTATACAAA
>CAZWSY010000089.1:0-9803 GCA_964636775.1 uncultured Lishizhenia sp. | reverse complement strand
GCTGTTTACACCATTAAGTTGCTGTATTACTCGGCTCCGACTTTCCTGAGTACGGCTCAAACAATGGTGGTTTTTGTTACCAGACAAGACTTATACAAACAACGTGCAAAATGGAATTACGACCAAATCAAAAATAATTTAAAAGGTGAACCCGATAAATTAGCCAAAGGTGGATTGGATTATTACCAAAAATTGATGCCACTACTTTACAAAAATGACCCTTTTGGATTTTTCACTTTAATACGTCGTTCGATTTGCTTTTTCATGGGGCTGAACAAACCTTTTATGCGTTTTGGAGGAAAAGCTGATCAACGTGTTACCGTTCACAAATCTTGCGCTCTTGCCGCCCAAACATTCATGCTTTCCATTGCCTCTGAAGGTTTTCACAGCTGTCCGATGGAGGGATTCGACAAACATCGGGTTCGCAAAGCACTGAATTTGCCAAGAGGCGCTGAAATCAATATGATTATCTCCGTTGGAAAGGGAACAGAAGCAGGCATTTGGGGTCCACGTTTCCGATTGCCAAATGAAGAAGTAATTTTCAAATTATAGCACAGAACTCAAGGAACAAGCATTTGGTTCGGTCGAAATGTTAAATTTGTCAGAAATAACTGAAAATGAAACTTTTTTACACGTCTTTATTGCTTTTTTTAGCACCTCTTTCTCAAGCACAAATTACCATCGACCTCAGCGATATGCCAGTAATTGGTGATGTAATAAACCGAAAAGCAGACACGATGACTGTTCTTTCTGGTCCTGGTAATGCTGGTTCTAACCAAATTTGGAATTTCACTCAAACAAGTACTTATGTTAATGATGAAACATCAACCGCTGTTGCACCTTCCACAACGCCTTACGCAAGTCAATTTTCATCTTCCAACCTCGCACTAACTGACGGAAATGGTGGCTACGTGTTTTTCAATCAATCTGCTTCATCTATTTTAGTTAAAGGTATCGCAGGAGCTTTTCCTGGTACGACTACAACCATTGTTGCTCCTTTGAATCCAGACCAAACATTACATAATTTACCTCGAACTTACGGTTCCAATTTTTCAGACGAATACAAATCTGATGTTACTTTAGATGGAAGCGCAATTTCACCGTTGGTAAATCAAATCCGTGTAAAAAGGACAGGATTAATCAAAGACACGACCGATGCTTGGGGAACCTTAACAACACCAAATGCAACTTATGATGTTTTGAGAGTGAAAAAAGTGGATTTCACCACCGACAGCGTTTGGGTACAAGCCGTTTTTCCTCCAACTTGGCAACTTTTCCAAACAAGTCAAGATACTGTTACAACTTATCAGTGGCTTGCAAAAGACGGTAAACTTCCTATTGCTGAATTAACTTTTGACTCATTAGGCGCTCCAAAAATTTTCCGTTGGTCACTTAAAGCACCTCTGTCTGTAAATGAACTACTTGAAAAACAACAAATTTCAATCTATCCAAATCCTGCCAACAACAACTTAACCATAAACGGCAAAGGTTTAAACAATGGCAACACTTTAATCCAACTTTTTGATTTACAAGGACGAATGGTTTACAGCGAACAAAAATTCGCCCTAGAAAACAACATTCAAATCAACACTTCAACAATTAATGAAGGAATTTATGTTCTACTTTTAACGGACGAAAACAAGCGTGTTATCTTTAGTGAGAAGTTGAATATTAGGCATTAAGTTAACCTTTTTACTTGCGAATAGATTCAGCAAAGCGTTTTGGTGAGTTTGTTTGGGAACAAAAACCTTTACAAAATATGGCTTTCAATATTTTCAATTGTAACATTGAACAACAGATTGGTCATTATGATATGCATTTAGAATTGAAAAAATTATATGAAGATAATATTCAATTACTCAAAGAAAAGATTGAATTTCCAGAAAAGGAAATCCAGAGACTTAAAAACTCTTAATAGATACCTCCGTCACTGGAGAATAATATTTAGCCTTTTTGTAATCCACCTCGGCGGACACATAACCATTTACATAAAACTATACATTTCAACGTCTTTACTTTCAGGGTACAAACCGGGGAAAATAATTGGCGAGTATTTTACGGAATAACTAACGTAATACATCATCGAAATACTTTCTTTTTTTGGAATGAGCAATCCCATTTCTGTTAACCTGTCAACGGTTATTTTCAAGGTTTTGTCCGATGTGTTCGTTATTCGCATCGCCTCGACTTTGCTGATTTTTCCTTTTAAAAACAAATCACACAAAATAAATTCAGCCTCTGGCCGAAGGGTTCCCTTATTGACCATCAATTTTGTGAAACTTTTAATGTGTTTTAGAATATTGTGTGTATCAATGATTTTGAACATGAATTCTGTTTGGTCTATTGCCGTCCCAAGAAAGAATTTACAGAATTGAACCAGTTTACTATTTGACAAATTTCCTCGTCCATAATAATCGTTGTAGCGCGACATATCCGCTTGAGCGAGATAAAATTTGTAATCCTCATTTTTTCTTGCCAAACCACGTGAAATTGACCAAAGTCCAGACGATTCGATGTTTTCAAACATAAAACACGAATCAGAGTAAAGTCTTACAACACGACCATTTCCATCAAGAAAAGGGTGAATCCAAGCCAAACGGTGATGGGAGGCAGCAATTGAAATTATACGCCTAATCTTAGATCTATTATTTGGGTGATAAGGATTGTAAAACTCCTCAAATCTATCGGTAAAAAGATGGAGATTTTCAGAAAAGGGTGCGACATGTCTCCCTACCGCTACTTCACAATCACGAAATTGACCTGGCAAAACAATCTTACTTGTTCCATCTTTAGCTTTCACTTCTTTAAAATCACTTGGTAGACATTCATAAAATCTCCGATGAATTGATTTCAGAAAGTCCATAGACGTTGGATTAATGGTATTTCCTCCAAGTTGAATTTCCTCTGAAATGATTGTTTGCAATTGGATATGTGCAATGGCTTCTAATTGTAAGTTGCGCTTGGTTGTATCATTTGAATACTCATTGTTCAAAGCCCTCTCGATGTCGATGGGGTGCGTGTCGTGACCTTCAATTAAATTCGAATAATAGCTATTCATCGGGCGCAAAAATCTTGCAATTGCTTCTCGGGTTAATGGATTCATTGTCCCCGATAAGCGACCAGCTTTATTGACCAATTCCAATGCGAGCGACTCCAGTTCGCCTGTGCTATCATCTGGAAAAAGAGGGTCCATTGTATTTGGAGTCATGTAATATTTCATAGCCTAAAAAACAAACACAAAAGTAACAAAATAACGCTATTTATTCCGATATTTGTTCCGTTAATCAAATTATTGATATACAAAATATTAAAACGTTTTTAATCACAAAAATTCCGATGGTTTTTCTGATGATTAAAGGCATGTCAAAAATGAAGGAACATGACACAATTTTATTTTTGAAAAAAAATGAGTCCACTCCGAAAAGTCGTAACATCATGAAGTTATAATGTGCTAATGTTTCAATGTGCTAATTGAATAATTGAAGAATTAGTACATTAGCACATTCCCTCACTCCTTCATTCCTTCATTTTCAAATTCTCTCATTTTCAAATTTTCAAATCCCCTCATTTTCAAATTCTCTCATTTTCAAATCTTCAAATTAACTCATTCCCTTATAAAGTCCTAATATCCTTAAATCCTAACATCCTAACATCCTAATATCCTAAAGTCCTAATGTCCTAAAGTTCTAAAAATCAAACTCAACTTTCAAATGTTCATTAAACGTATTACACCAAAATTTACAACCCCGTGTTTTTGCTACTTTTGACCCTTGCAAAGTTTAAAAATGAACGTTAAAATTATTAACAAGTCCAAGCACGAACTACCTCAATATGCTACAGAAGGCGCATCAGGTATGGATGTAAGGGCTAACCTTGATAATCCATTTACTCTGGAACCGTTTGAAAGAAAATTGATTCCTACAGGAATTTACTTGGAAATGCCAATCGGGATTGAATGTCAAGTTCGTCCTAGAAGTGGTTTGGCGCTTAAAAAAGGTTTAACCGTTCTGAATTCTCCCGGAACAGTTGATGCTGATTACCGTGGTGAAGTCGGTGTGATTCTCATTAACTTATCCAACGAAACGGTAATTCTTGAAGATGGAGAAAGAATCGCTCAATTGGTTTTTTGTCCAATAACTATTGTAAAACTTGAAGAAACTTCCAACCTTGCTTCTTCCGAACGTGGCGAAGGTGGTTTTGGAAGTACGGGTACGAAATAAAAATCCTACATAACCTGAAAATCATGAACGTAATCATCCCTATGGCTGGACGTGGCAGCCGACTCAGACCTCACACCTTAACCGTTCCAAAACCTCTTGTTCCTGTTGGTGGAAAACCAATAGTACATCGATTAGTGGAAGATATTGCCTCCGTTTGCGACGAAAAAATTGAAAAAATCGGTTTCGTTGTTGGAGAATTTGGTGCTGACGTGGAGAAAGAATTATTAGAAGTAGCTGCGAAATTAGGTGCTGTTGGTTCTATTCATTATCAAACAAATCCACTTGGTACAGGTCACGCAGTTTGGTGTGCGAAAGAATTATTGGAAGGTCCAGTTGTTGTTGCTTTTGCGGACACACTTTTCCGTGCTGATTTCAAAATTAGTGCTGCCGACGAAGGTATTTTATGGGTTAAGGCAATCGAAGATCCAAGTGCTTTCGGTGTAATTAAAATGAATGAAAAAGGAGAAATTATCGACTTTGTCGAAAAACCGAAAGAATACGTTTCCAACCTTGCAATGATTGGATGTTATTATTTCAAAGATGGTGCACAATTGAATCAGGAAATTCAATATTTGATTGACAATAATGTCATGAAAAGTGGGGAATATCAACTTCCTGATGCGCTTCGTCGTTTAACTGAAGCAGGCGTTGTTTTCAAACCAGGAGAGGTGAATGAATGGTTGGACTGCGGAAACAAAGTAGTAACGGTAGAAACCAATCAACGTGTTTTGGATTTTGACTTGGAAAATGGCCTTCAAATGGTTCACGCTTCTGCGAAAATCGAAAATAGTATCGTCATTCAACCTTGTTTTATCGGTGAAAATGTGGTGGTTAAAAATGCAATTGTTGGTCCTCATGTTTCGCTCGGAAAAGGTACAATTGTTGAAGATAGCATTATTAAAAATACGAATATCCAACATCAAACCGTTATCCGTAAAGCCGTAATTGAAAATGCAATGATTGGCTCATACGCATTGTATGACGGTCGCGCTAAAGATTTAAGTTTGGGAGATTTTAGTAGCATACATGAATAAATTTTTTCTGATTTTCGGGATTGCTTTGGTTCTTTTTGCTTGTAAAACGAGTAAAGAGGTAAAGGCACCTGTTCGTTCTTCAACGTATATCAAAAACTTTCACGAAGGTGTTAGATTAAAAATGAACGAACAAGTTGATGAGGCTATTGTTAAATTCAAACTTTGCCTCACCGAAAATCAAAAAGATGATGGCGTTCATTTTGCTCTTGCACAACTTTTCCTCATGAAAGATGACGTGCAAACCGCGGCTTTCCACACACAAAAAGCAGCAGAAATTGACCCAAAAAACCAGCATTATCAGTCTGAATTGGCTTACATGTTCTGTGAAATCGGCAAACACGAAGAAGCTGCTTTAGCTTTTGAAAAACTTTCGAAGCAACAACCCCAAAATCCAGAATACTATTTAGGCGCAGCGGAAAGTTGGTCGAAAGCAGGAAAAATAGCAAAAGCAATTACGGTTTATGACAATATGGAAAAGTTTGTCGGGAAAAATCCTGAAATCTTCATGGAAAAGTTCAAGATGTATTCCCGATCCAAGGACGACAAAAATGCGCTTGCGATGTTGTTAAAAGGTCGCGATGAATTTCCTGATGAACCTGTTTTTATCGCCAATTTGGTTGATTTTTACCTCCAACGTGATCGCATCAAGGAAGGTGTGACGATGTTGCGCGAACTCACCATTACCGACCCTGAAAACGGACTTGCAAAAATGATGTTGGGAGATATTCTCTATCAAAACAATCAAACCTCTGAAGGTTTAAAATTGATGAAGGAATCCATCCGTTTGGAAGGTCCAAGCATAGATCAAAAAATGAACGTATTGCTTGCTTTTCAACAACTTTTTGCAACGGATAAAGACTTCGAAGCCCTTGTCAATTACATGGTTACGCGCTATCCAAAATCTGCAAAAGCTCATTCCATTCAAGGGGATTATTTGGTGAAAAACAACCGTGAAAAAGATGCGCTTTGGTCTTACAGAAATGCCGTTAAAGCAGATCCGAACCTTTATCCTGTTTGGAATCAAGTGCTTTTAATGGCTTACCAGCAACAACTTTGGGATACGCTTCTGGTTGATAGTGAAAGATGTATGGAGTTGTTTCCCGTTCAACCTTTTCCCTATTTTACTGCTGGCGTAGTGTATAATCAGTCCAAGAACTACAACAAAGCAATTGAATTATTGAACCAGGGTTTGGATTTAATGGTGAAAGATGCAAATCTTGAATCGGAAACACTTGGTCAGTTGGGTGAAGCTTATTTCGGTCTTGAACAATTTGACAAAGGAAAGACCTACTATCAAAAATCGATGGATAAACTTCCGTCCAGTTTGTTCATTAAAAACAACTACGCCTTTCGATTGATTTTACACCAACAAGATTTGACCAAGGCCCGTGAATTAGTGGAAATTCTTATGAAAGAAAAACCAAATGATGCCCGATTTTTAAGTACACAAGGTTTTCTTTTGCTTCGAGAGAAACGTTACGATGATGCGTTAAACACTCTTTCAACAGCAGCAGAAAAATCGCCAGACGACAAAATAATCCTTGATTTACTTGGCGATGCTTTTTGGTTCAAGGGTCAAAAAGACAAAGCACTTGAACAATGGAAAGCAGCTCAAAAAGCAGGTTCAACAAACAAAAAGTTGAACGATAAAATTCAAAGCGCAACCTACTATGATCCGCAGTTTTAAAATAATATATTTTCTTTTTTTTCCCTTGCTTTTTGCCTGTCAGCCGAAAGTTGTAGAGGTATTGGATAAACAAAAACTTCCTAAGAAAAAGGAAAAGGAATTAATTGCCGTTCTCGATAGTTTATCGGAAGTTAAACCAAAAACATTTTACTCCAAACTAAACGTTGATTTCAAGGACACTACACGTTCTATTTCCTTTAAAACAAGTTTAAAAATCGTTACGGATAGCGCCACAAATGCACTAATCACCTATTTGAAAATCCCCATTGTTTCAGCAATGATTACAAAAGACAGCGTGATTGTGGTGAATAAAAGAGATAAATGTTTTCAAAAAGAAAATCTCGGTTTTATAAAAGAGAATTTCGGTGTGGCCTTTAACTATCAAAATGTGGAGGAACTTTTACTTGGTCGTCCACTTGATTTTTCGGAAGGACAAAAATATTTCATGGACAACAATCCTTATTTCTACGGAATTTCTACTCACAAAAAAAGAGAACGCAAACGTCTTGACCGAAAACCAAAAGAAGATGTGATTATCAATTATGTCCTCACTGACAACGCCAAATTACTACAAAGTATGTCTATTGATAGTCCGAGCGATAGTACTGTTATTGAGGTGGAATATCAGAAATGGCAATTCATCCAAAATATTAACGTACCGGAAGAGGTGAAAATCAAAATTAAAACACCAAAAAATCAGTTGCTTATACAATTGCGTTATGATAAAGCGGAAATAAACGAACCTCAAGAGTTAATCATCGTAATACCTGAGAAGTATGAAAAATGCAATTAGCCTAATTCTTGTTTTTTCTAGCTTTTACATCACGGCACAAACAAGCAGTGTTGCGCTAAAGAAAGAGCAAAAAAAGATTGAAAAGAAGATTGAAAACACAAAACTGTTACTTAACAAAGTAAAAACCAATACAGAGGCCTCACTCAATGAATTACGATTGATGGATAATCAAATTCGTACTCGCGAAGAGTTAGTGCGCATTTTCGATAATCAAGTGCGTGTTGCAGAGGTGAAAATGATTGAACGAACCAATGAGATTGAACAATTAAACAAACGCCTTTCAGACCTTAAAAGACAGTATAAATCAATGATTTTGTACACTTACAAACATCGAAATAATATTGGAAAAATCATGTTTATTCTATCTGCTGACAACTACAATGAGGCAATTAAGAGAAATAAATACCTTAAAAAAGTTGCAGGACTGCAAAAGAAACAGCGAGCCCTAATTGAACAACACCAACAGTTAATCAAAGACGAAATCACAAAAATTGAGGAAGAGAAAAAAGCTAAATTGCTTGCATTAGAAGAGAAAAAACGAGAAAGGGAACAAATTGAAAAGGATAAGGCAATTAAACAACAAACCTATCAGCAATTCAAAAAAGAGGAACAAAAACTCTACAGTCAACTTCAGCAAGAAGAGCGCAAAAAGATTGAATTGAAAGGTAAAATTGATGCTGCAATTAAAGCTGAAATTGCAGAAAACCAACGCAGACAAAGAAACGCTGCATCCAAAAGCAAATCTTCGAAAAAGAAAAATTCGAAAACTACTACTGTTGAAGATGATACGCAAGAAAGAACTTACAACTATGAAGAATCAACAGAAGGTAAAGTTGTCGCTAAAAACTTTGAAGGAAACAGAGGACGTTTACCCTGGCCTGTGGAAAAAGGAACAGTAACAGAGCGTTACGGAAGAAATGCCCACCCTACTCTTGACGGGGTTTTTACAAATAACAACGGAATCGATATTTCCTGTTCGAAAGGTTCTACTGTTCGTGCCATTTTTGAAGGAGAAGTGACGAGTGTATTTAATATCACTGGAGCAGGTAAGGTTGTCATCATCAAACACGGAAATTACAGAACTGTTTACAGCAATTTGGCAGATGTAAATGTTTCAACAGGTAGTAAGGTTAACAACAAACAATCTATTGGAACTTTACTTCCTGGCGATGGAAATTTTTCTATTTGTCATTTTGAAGTACATTTGGTCAATAGCAATGGAACTCAAAGTTTAAATCCTTCACTTTGGATTGGGAGGTAGATGATTTGAAAATGAGTTGATTTGAAAATTTGAAAATGTGCTAATGAATTAATGTGCTAATGTCCTCCCCTTATAAACTCAATCCCTCTCCGCCGCGGCGTACCCTCATAACGTCCTAAAATCCTAAAGTCCTAACATCCTAAAGTCCTAAAGTCCTAACATCCTAAAGTCCTAATATCCTAAAGTCCTAAAATCCTAACGTCCTAACATCAAAAAAATGTCAATACACAAAGAAGTTAAAAGAGTAACAACTCACACGCTCCAAGAAATGAAAAACGCTGGAGAGAAAATATCTATGTTAACTGGCTACGATTTTTCGATGGCTCGAATCATTGATGCCGCTGGAATTGATGTGATTTTGGTTGGGGATTCTGCGTCAAATGTGATGGCAGGACATGAAACAACGTTACCTATTACCCTCGATCAAATGATTTATCATGCTTCCTCAGTTGTAAGGGCGATTGATCGTGCTTTGGTGGTTGTTGACATGCCATTTGGTTCGTATCAAGGAAACTCTAAGGAAGCTTTGTCGAGTGCTATTCGCATCATGAAAGAATCTGGAGGACATGCCGTTAAAATGGAAGGAGGACAGGAGATTTTGGAATCAATAAAACGAATTCTTACGGCCGGAATTCCGGTGATGGGACATTTAGGATTAACCCCTCAATCTATTTATAAATTCGGCACCTATGTGGTTCGGGCAAGAGAAGACGAAGAAGCGAACCGCCTGATCGAGGACGCTCACCTTCTTGCTGAAGCCGGGTGTTTTGCCATTGTATTGGAAAAAATTCCGGCTGCCTTGGGCACA
>CAZWSY010000088.1:0-12760 GCA_964636775.1 uncultured Lishizhenia sp. | reverse complement strand
GTTTCAGGAACTCTTTGCAAGTCTTCAACCAAGTCAAAAGTCCAAACAATTTTTGCTTTTACCTTCTTGTTTTGTTTGTTAAAGAAGTCTTGAAAATAGTTCTTATAAAACGTTATCTTTCTATGTTTCTGATTTTTGTCCACAGTGCAAAGTTACAAATGTTTCCCTAAAGTGAAACATAGAAGTCGTTTTTTTTAAATGTCTGGTTGTCGGTTTTCTAAAATCGCATATAACTATTGGATATCTAAAATAACCTAACTAACTGTTTTACCGCTAATTCGACGATAGGAGAACTTTCTCAACGACTGGAAGGAGTTTATTTCGTTATAACTACCCCTTCCCCCAAGCCAAATTTTCAGCGAGTTTTCCGCCTTAAGCGAACAATTTTGACGAGGGTCAAAGTCGTTTTGGGGTGGTTCATGTCTATCGAAGAAGTGGATGGTAATGAGTTTGCATACTTTACAACAAGGACAATAGTTTACAAACACGATGGACGAACTCCAGCAAGTCAAGAATCAAAGAATTTTTCGTGTGTGAATTTTGTAATCCTCAGTAAATGCCGCAGTTTTTTCAAAAGCTTTCAAATGAAGTGTGTTGGTATCATGTATCAATTTCACAGCAAACTCGATTTAAAACTTTACCTTTGCACGCAAATTACTTATGCAGGACGAGGTACAACTACACGATAAAGTGTTCAAGAAATTTATAACAGAAGCTGAAATACAGCAAAGTATAAAATCCTTGGTTGAAAGAATTGAGCACGATTATGAAGGAGTGGATTTATTGCTTCTTCCTGTTCTCAACGGCTCGTTTATGTTCGCGTCTGACCTCATGAAAGAAATGTCAAAAAATGTTTCTGTTTCTTTTGTGAAAGTTAGTTCTTATCAGGGAAACATGCAGACGAGCGGACGCGTTGACGAACTTATCGGGTTGAATTCCTCTATCGTTGGAAAACACGTACTCATTATTGAGGATATTGTTGACACAGGAATCACCATTGACAAAGTATTGACGCTGCTTCGCGCACATTATCCTGCGGGAGTTGAAGTTTGTACGATGTTGTATAAACCTGAAGCGTATGAAGGGAAGAATCCTCCGAAGTACGTGGGAATCGAAATTCCTAATCGTTTTGTGGTTGGCTACGGACTCGACTACAATGAATACGGCAGAAATTTAAAAGAAATCTATCAATTAAAAGAAGAATAATCATGTTGAATATTGTTTTGTTTGGCCCTCCAGGAGCAGGAAAAGGAACTCAATCCGAACGTTTAATCGCACAATACGACCTTGTACATTTATCAACTGGAGATATTTTCCGCGCTAATATTAAAGGTGAAACCGAGTTAGGAAAACTAGCGAAAAGTTACATGGATCAAGGACAATTGGTTCCGGATTCAGTGACAATAGATATGCTGAAAGCAGAAGTTTTGAAACGTGAAGACGCAAAAGGATTCATTTTTGACGGTTTTCCAAGAACAAACGCACAAGCAACAGCATTGGATGAATTACTTGCTTCTTTAAATACTTCAATCGCTTTAATGTTGGCTTTGGAAGTGGAGGAGGAAGAGTTAAAACAACGACTATTAAAAAGAGCAGAAGTGAGTGGTAGAGCAGACGATGCCGACCCTGCTGTAATTGAAAATAGAATTGCTGTTTACAATCGTGAAACTGCGCCTGTAAAGGAGTTTTACAAAGCACAAAATAAATTTATTTCCATCAACGGAATTGGTTCAATCGACGAAATTACTGCACGACTTTTTGAAGCAATCGAGGCGATTCAATAAGACGTATGGCATCTGATAACTTTGTAGATTACGTCAAAATTCACTGTACTTCGGGTAATGGTGGTGGAGGAAGTACGCACTTTCGACGTGAAAAATATATTCCCAAGGGCGGTCCGGACGGGGGAGACGGTGGACGAGGCGGACACATCATTCTTCGTGGCAATAAACAACTTTGGACTTTATTGCACTTAAAATACCACAAACACATTAAAGCGGGACATGGCGCACATGGTTCAGGTGGTTTGAAAACGGGTGCTCAAGGTGAAGACGTATACGTTGAAGTTCCTTTAGGGACACTTGCGAAGGATGCAGAAACGGGCGAAACCTTGTTCGAAATTACGGAGCACGGCGAAGAAAGAATTTTAATTCGAGGAGGTAGAGGTGGTTTAGGTAACAATAATTTCAAATCGGCAACCAATCAAACACCGCGATTTGCCCAACCGGGAGAACCGGGAGGAGAAGGCTGGATGATTCTGGAAATGAAAATTTTGGCAGACGTTGGTTTGGTAGGTTTCCCAAATGCTGGAAAAAGTACTTTGCTTTCTGTGGTCTCAGCGGCAAAACCAGAAATTGGCGATTATCCGTTTACTACCTTGCGTCCGAATTTAGGTATCGTTTCTTACCGCGATTACAGAAGTTTTGTAATGGCTGACATTCCAGGGATAATCGAAGGAGCCCATGCGGGAAAAGGTTTGGGATTACGATTTTTAAGGCACATTGAACGAAATTCTTTGTTGCTCTTCATGGTTCCAGCGGATAGTGACGACATCAAAAAAGAATACAACGTTTTATTGAAGGAACTCAAACTTTACAATCCTGAATTGTTGCACAAAGAACGCATTTTGGCAATCACGAAATCGGACATGTTAGACGCCGAGTTGATCAAAGCAATGAAAAAAGAATTACCTCGAATTCCGCATGTTTTTATTTCTTCGGTTGCGCAAACAGGCTTGATGGAATTGAAAGATTTGATTTGGAAAAAATTGCATGATGATTCGATGGCTGGAGAAAATTGATCAAGAAATTCTTCTGTTTATCAATGGATTAAATCATCCTATTATCGATGAAATAGCTTGGTTTTTTTCTTCAAAATTTGGATTAATTCCATTCTATTTGTTCATTTTATTTTTCCTTTTCAAAGATTTTTCTCCAAAAAAAGTTGTGATTCTATTGCTTGGTGTCGCTGTAACGGTTGCCCTAACAGACCAAATTTCCGTACATCTGTTCAAGGAATTCTTTCTGCGCTACCGACCGTCACATCACAACGAATTATCCAAGTTGTTACATTTTTATGAACCAATTCAAGGTCAACCTTACAAGGGCGGACAATATGGATTTGTTTCATCCCATGCTGCCAATTTTTTTGGGATGTTTGGATTTTTGTATATTGTTCTCTCAAAAAGAAATTGGCTTCTCTTTGGTGTTTTCAGTTTGGGATTAGCAGTGATTTGGAGTCGCGTTTATTTGGGTGTGCATTATCCTAGTGATGTCGTAATCGGTTCTTTTGTAGGACTAATAATTGGTGGAGCAGTTTGGGTGATTATCAGTCCATTTGTATTGAAGAACGAATCGTTAAACTGATTTTTGAAACATCACAAACATGTCAACATCAGAAGAAAACCAAGAATTAATCATTAAAATCAAAGATTTAATTGATGATTTGGTGAGAAAGAATCCTGAATCGAATGGTTTGGGGGTTTATTTGAAATCCAAAAAATTCAACCTCGACTTTGGTTATTCATCAGGAATTACTGGAAATTTGGACTGGCAAGCACCTGTAAATATTGCATCGGTGACTAAAATGTATGTTGCTGTTGCAATTATGAAACTTGTTGAGCTAGATAAATTGAGTTTGGATAAACCAATTTCTGAATTTCTCGATGCAGGAATGATAAATAAATTGCGTAATGCCTCATTTGTTCCCGATGAAATTAAGATATTGCATTTATTGTCAAATACATCCGGAATTCCCGATTATGTTGATACTCCATTTTTTCAACAAAGAACAACCCAATCGCCATCCTATTCTTGGACGCATGAAGAACAAATTTTGTTAGCACTTTCCAATTCTGCGAATCGATTTCAACCCGGCGAGCGATTTGAGTTTTCAGAAACCAATTACCTTTTACTTACCCTAATAATTGAGCGTTGTTATAAGCAACCGTTTCATTTAGCAATCAGAGAATTATTGGATTTTGGATCAAAAAATTTAAACAACACATGGTTCATTCTTCAAGAAACAAAGCCAATTCATACCCATGATTTTCATCTTCAAACAGCAAAAAGTCTTGGCGTTGAAAGCCATCGTTTACACCCCTCCTTTGATGCTTTTGGCGGTGGCGGAATGGCATCTACTGTTGAAGATATGTCCAAATTCGGATATGAGTTATTGAACGGTGGATTACTCAAGAATCCGGATGGTTTAAAACTTATGTTGGTAGAGCCAGCCACATTAGACGGTAAAAAGAATCATTATGGACTTGGATTAATGAAGTCAAGTTTAGAGGAAGAAATTTCGTTCGGACACGGTGGTTTTTGGGGAACGCATTTACGTATTTTCCCAAATTTTGATTTGTCCATTGGTGTTTTTGTACTGGAAAGAGATGCATGGATGGTTTACAAAACATTCTTTCAACAGCTAAGCGAATTATTGAATGAACATCAAAAAACTATTTGAACATCATTCAAAAATCTGTCCATTTTTGGACTGAAAAGGCTTAGGATTCTGGGAAAGAAAACCGCACTTTAACAGGGAGTCATCGTTTGTCTAAACTGAACTTTTTAAAAGAATTCTGTTTCTCTTTCATCCTACACTTTTTGTTAATAAGTTTATAATCACTCATTTCTAAAAAATTACTTACATTGCGCTGAAAAAAACATCATTGTTTAATATTTCGGTCATGAAAGAAAAATTTGAACTTGAATTTCTATTTAAAACTTCACCTCGTGTTTTGGAGAATATGATTTGTACACCAAGCGGTATGTCAGAATGGTTTGCAGACGACGTGAATGTTGATGGTGATATTTATACATTTGAGTGGGAGGGAAGTGAAGAAAAAGCACGCTTAATTCACCATAAAGTCAACTCAAATATCCGTTTCAGGTGGTTGAATGACGAAGAAGATGGCCTCAACACGTATTTTGAAATTGGGTACATTGTAGATCCAATGACATCCGCGGTTACTATCAAAGTTGTTGATTTTTCTGACCCCTCGGAAAAGGAAAGTGCTATTCTCCTTTGGGAACAACAAATTCACGATTTAAAACGTGTGTTAGGAGCCTAATCAGACTCCACCTACAACGTAAATACCTCTCTGAATCGAATGGCTTGCCTTCGTGAAATTTCGATTTTTTCACCTTTACTAAGTTCAACTTTCATTCCTCCATTGAACCAGTTTTCAATCGAAACAATGTGTTGTAAGTTGATGATGTATTTCCGGTTAGCTCTAAAAAATTGTTCTGGATCCAATCGTTCTTCGAAAGCATTCAGTGAACGCAATATCATTGGTCGGAAGCTATCGAAATAAACTTTTACATAATTCCCGTCAGATTCCAACATTCGGATTTGATTCAATTCTATAAACCAACACTTATCCCCGTCTTTGATGAATACTTTGTCTGTTGCTTTCAACCGACGTTCTTTTCTTTCGTCCAATAATCGGTTGTGTTCAGCCTGCTCCTCTAATGCGATTTTTTTCACAACCTGAGTTATTCTTTCATTGGAAACAGGTTTTAGAATATAATCTAAGGCATTGTTTTCGAATGCTTTAAGAGCAAATTCATCGTGTGCGGTCACAAATACCACATTCGGAACTTCATCTAAATGTTTCAACATGTCAAAGCCACTCATTCCCGGCATAGAAACATCCAAGAAAATTAAGTCTGGCTGTAATTCTTTGATTTTTTCGATACCATCTTCAGCGTTGACAGCTTCACTAATCACTTCTATTTCAGGATAATCCAAAAGAATTTTTTTTAATTCTTCGCGAGCTAATCTTTCGTCGTCAATTACAATAGTTTTAATTGTCTTCATGTGGTCAAAATTTGTGAACGAAAATAAGTAGGATGATTTGAGTTCTATTCAATTAATGTTGAACGGAATTCTTATCGTTTAAATGCGTTATTACTTATTTGAAAAGTTCATTGATTGGATAAAATTGAAATCAGTTTCCAAAGTGTTTGTTGAAATTGTTTGAGCTCGTCATCGGAAATTGTCGGATTTTGCAGTTTGGTCAACAATTTTATCGGAATTTTAAGTGCTTCCGCTTTTAATGCTTGCCCTTGATTGCTTAGCTTGACGTTAACCATTCGTTCATCGTTGCTGGATCGAGTCCTACTCAACCACCCCTTTTCTTCCATTCTCTTCAGCAATGGTGTCAATGTATTGGAAGCGAGGTGAAGTTTTTCTCCTAAAGTATTAACATTAAGTTCGTTGTGTTCCCATAATGCGAGAAATACTAAATACTGCGGATAGGTCAAATCCAGTTCGTTAAGATAAGGTGTGTATTGCTGAATGGTCAATCTCGAAGCGGCATAAAGCGGAAAACAAAGTTGATTTTCCAGAAAAAGAATGGCGTTGTCTTGTTCCATTTTATAAAAGCTTTTCGACAAATTTTTGGATTTCCTCAGGTTTAGCCAGGGGAGAAAAACGTTTTACAGGCTGACCATTTTTGTCCAACACGAATTTTGTGAAATTCCATTTGATATCATTACCAAACCATCCACCTAGTCTTGTTTTTAGGTATTTGAAGATGGGATGAGCTGCTGTACCATTCACTTCAATTTTTGAAAATATCGGAAAACTTACCCCGTAATTTATTTCACAAAAGGAGGCAATTTCTTCGTTTGAACCACTTTCTTGCTTTGCAAATTGGTTACACGGAAAACCAAGTACAACTACTCCTTTGTCATGGAGTGATTTATACATTTTCTCAAGTCCTTCATATTGAGGGGTTAATCCACATTTACTTGCAGTGTTTACGACAACAATTGTTTTTCCCTTGTATTGGTTCATACTCACTTTGTGTCCGCGAATATCTTCTGCTTCAAAATCATAAAAATTCTGTTTTTTTGCCCACTCCTTGAGCTGAAAATAGTGTTTCAAATAGGGAATCGCACCGGTTGACCATAAAGCCCAAAGTATCAGTACGGGTTGAAAAAATAAGCGAATGAATCTTTTTTGGTCAGTATCTAAGCCAAAAGCATCAATTCCATTCGTGTATTGAGAAATGTTTCCTGGGAAAATCAAAATAAAGAATACCGCTAGTGCAATCCCAATTTTTGGACTTTGACTTTTCCATAATATCATCGCTAATCCCAAAGCTATTTCAATAACACCTGATGATAAAACAACAAAGTCCATAAACGATTCAGAATCAGGCAACCAGCGTGGTACTTGTGCTAAAAATTCTTGACGTTGAAAGGTTAAATGTCCAATTCCAGCAAAAAGCATGAAGGTTCCCAAGATTATTTTGGCAACATTTTGTACGAGGTTTGTTTTGTTCATATCGTTTACAATTAAATCGTTTACGATACAATATTACTTCATTCTTTCTAATTGAAAGCCATTTAACAAAAATTAGTTCTTTTTGAATCATTACTTTCACGCAAAAAATAGACTTATCAGAAAATGCCTTTTAATCATACATCACTGACTCTTAATAGTATTCTTCCCTTAACATGTACGAGACAAGGAACATGTTGTCATGGAAACCTAGTTCGATTAAACCCATGGGAACTTTCAAAAATCGCTAAAGCCAAAGGGATATCTGCTCTATCTTTTCAAGAAAAATTCACGGATAAAAGTGGAACGATTTTACTTTTCAACGGTAAAAAAGATCACCGCAACTTAGCCTCTTGTAGTCAATTTGACTCTTCGAAAGGGTGCAGCGTTCATCAAGGGCGCCCACTTGCTTGCAGGCTATTTCCACTTGGTAGAAAAATTCAGAATGAGGAAACTACCTATTTTTTTGAAGGAGAAAAGTTTCCTTGTTTAAATGGTTGTTCAGAGGTATTAAATCTCCCAAAGCTCACTGTTGAAGCCTATTTAGGAGAACAAGAAACCGCAGATTTCGAGTTTGCACAAAACGCTTATTTGGAATTAATGCAAAATCTGGCCGATTTAGCTTTTGAATTGTATTTGGAAACTGATTTGGTAAATGACAAGTCCTTCAAAACTTTAAAAACATGGAAAAGCTTGGCTCAAAAAAGCTCGCAAGACTTGCGTGAATACATCGGAAATGACTTATGGTTGACGCTTATTTCTCCCAATTTTGACGGGATTGAATTGGATGTTCAACAATTTATTGCAGAACATCAAAACCAACTTTTTCAGAAAATACAATTGAATCTCAATGAGCTAAAAAGCAATGCTGATTTATACAAAAATTCTTGTCTTTTGATGGCTTTGGCATTTTTACTTTCTCATGCAGTAGGAGCTGAAACTCTCGAACTTGCCGATTTGTGGATTGAAATTGCGAAAGAGAATGGCGGACAAGCGTGATGAAATTTAGGGTCTGTACCTTGGTCAAAAAAAAAAAACGAACCAAAATTTAGTTCGTTTTTCTTTAAGGGATAAGAGCAATAACTAATTCTTGAAGAATTTCCTGGTCATTTTTTTTCCATTTGAATTATCTGTTATTTCTAAAATGTAAACACCTGTTTGAAATTGGCTTATATCCAATTTTTGATTCACAGAACTTAAAGACTGGTTGAACACAATGCTTCCTTGAGCATTATAAATAGTTACCTTACTACCCACAACATTGAATTGAACTTGAATAAATTCGTTTGCGGGGTTGGGAAAAACGTTAAGTTTCGATGCATCAGGTGAAATAATTTCTGCTGTATTGGGAAGAATGGTAATATTCCCGTTTTCATCAAATGGATTAGACCAACGTTCATCGGTGTAAATAGTTGAACCCGTTAGTGTTTTTAAAAAGGCTGCAATAGCATCTTTCTCATTTTGGTTCAATCCCAAATTTCCTCCAGGACCTTGTAGTCTCGGATCGAGATTATTGTTGTTCGGGTTTTGTGGTACCAAATTGTAATGGTTTAAGGCTTGGTCAATGGTTGAAAATATACCATTATGCATCAGAGGACCATTTAAAACGCCATTTGGATTGAACAAGTCTCTTAATGATGGGGCGCGTGTGTTAGTCAAATCTGTTCCGGTTGTGGACCCCGCAATTCCAATAATTCCATTATTTCTTGACGCCGGATCGATATCAAATTCAGGTGGACGATGGCAACCAGCACAACCAGCACCGCCTTGTGGGGGAGGGGCAAGAAAAAGTTGTTTTCCGGTATTTTCTTGTTGGGTAAAATTAGCAAAAGGCTGTTGGTCATTTCCTGTTTGTGCCCTACCGATATCGTATTTTGAATCATAGGATTGAATACTTCTAACAAATTGTGCAAGTGCTCGTTGCATTTTTGCCTCAGTTATTTGTGTACTTCCGAAAGCTTTTTGAAAAAGTGGAGCGTAGTATGGTAGGTTCATCATCCGTTCAATAAGAGAATCAATCGAAGGTTGTCCGTTTGTTCCACTAAAACCCATTTCAATATGGTCTTGTATTGGCATGGTAGATTGTGCTTCGAGTGAATTTGCTCGTTCGTCCCAGAAAAAATTGGTTTCTGTTCCAAATTTTGAATTAACTAATCGCATGGAATGTCTTCCAGTAACTCCTCCATCAAATCCTTCACTTTGAATAACATCATCTCCAAAGGCATGACTTTGTTTATGGCAACTTGCACAAGCGATTGTTCCATTAAGCGAAAGTTGTTTGTCATAAAACAGTACACGACCTAATGTTGCTCCAGCATTGGATATGGGATTGCTGTTGGGTGTGTTGTTTTTTGTGATGTAATTGGGTTGAGTTTGACCTTCATAATTAATTAAGTTGTCTAAATCAATTGTTCCGGAAATCAACAAGAAAAGTCCGCCTCCTAACAAAGGAACGGTGAGAAAATTGTTGCCAAGTAGTTTCATGTTTTTCGGTTTATTCCTTTAAGACGCCGTATTCACCATTTACTTGCGGTGAAAATCGAAAAAGTGTTAAAATGGTTTAAAAAACTTTGTACATCTTCAATTATTACCCCTATTGATAGAAATGAGGAAAGTGAATATTTGGTCATTTCAATTTAGCGTTTTACTTTTCCACCATGAAAAAGGCAAAAATGATACTCTTGTTATTGTTTTTTGGTTTGTATTCTTATGTCGTTTTGGATACTCAAAAAGGAACAGCAAGTTATTACAGCATGAAGTTTCAGGGAAATAGAACTTCTTCTGGTGAACGTTTACACAATGATAGTTTGACTGCGGCTCACAAGAATTTACCTTTCGGCACAAAAATTCGTATTCGAAATTTAAAAAATGATTCTGTGGTCGTTGTTCGTGTAAATGATCGTCTTTCACAGAAGTCGTCACGAATAGTGGATGTTACCATAAGTGCTGCTAAAAAATTAAATTTTGTTAGAGACGGTCTCGCTAAGGTGGAATTGGAGGTTTTGAAGAATATTAATACCCATTAAAATTCAATTTTTCGCCGGTAAAAATTCTTGTAGAAAAAATACCTCCACCACAGCAGAATGGATGCAAACGAAATTGAAATGCGTCTTCATTACGGCGAATCAAACCTTCGTTGGTAGTGTGTTACTGAAAATAAATACTCAAAACCTGAGTTCGATTCAAAAAAAACGGCATTTAAATTGAGTTTAAATGCCGTTTAAATTTTTAGAATTTACAAAATCAGAGTAACATCGAAACGGGTTGTTCCATGTAAGATTTGAACGTTTGTAAAAATGCAGCACCCGATGCTCCGTCCACAACGCGGTGGTCACACGAAAGCGTTACTTTCATTACATTTCCAGGCACCAATTGACCGTTTTTCACAACAGGAACCTCCTTAATTCCACCCACTGCCAAAATACAGCTATCAGGTGGGTTTATGATTGCAGTAAAACTTTCTATTCCAAACATTCCTAAATTAGAGATGGTAAAGGTGTTGCCCTCCCAATCGGACGGCTGTAATTTTTTGTTTTTCGCTTTTTGAGCGTATTCTTTCACCTCAGCGGCAATTTGCATTAATCCTTTTGAATCTGCAAAACGTACCACAGGCACCAAAAGTCCATCTTCAACGGCAACCGCAACACCAACATGTACATGGTCATTTCGGCGAATGAAATCTCCCATCCAAGCAGAATTTACAGCTGGATGTTTGCGAAGAGCCATTGCAACAGCCTTCACAACCATATCATTGAATGACACTTTTACACCTTCCATACTATTCAATGACTTTCTTGCCGCAATTGCATTGTCCATGTCAATATCGAGCGTTAAGTAGAAATGCGGAGCAGTGAATTTACTCTCAGCCAAACGTCTTGCAATTGTTTTACGCATTTGACTTACGGGTTCATCCGTAAACGACTCTTGACCAGAAACCGCGGCGTATTGAACAGGTCTTTCCGCTGGAGTGTAAGGAACAAAATGATCCACATCACGCTTTACGATTCTTCCACCTTCGCCTGTACCTGCAATTTGTGCTATGTCAACACCTTTCTCTTCCGCTAACTTTTTGGCTAATGGAGAGGCAAACACCCGTCCACTTTCGTTGGTTGAAACCACAGGTTTAGGTGCACTTGCTACAGCTGGTTTTGGCGCAGAGACCACAGGTTCTTGAACTTTTTCAACAGCAGGTACTGCAACAGGAGCAGGATTTGGTGCCGGTTCAACCTTAGCCGCAGGAGCAGCAGAAAGTAAACCTGAAATATCTTCTCCAGCCTCACCGATAATTGCCAAAATCGCATTTACCTCCGCTGATTTACCCGTTTCCACTCCGATATGCAACAACACACCGTCATAAAACGACTCAAATTCCATTGTCGCCTTATCCGTTTCAATTTCTGCAAGAATTTCACCTGCTTTAACTGTCTCTCCAACCTTTTTATTCCAAGCAGCCACCACGCCCTCAGTCATGGTGTCGCTCAATTTGGGCATTAATACTACTTCTGCCATGTTATAAATATTCTTTAATGTATGGATAATTTGGTTCTACATAAACATCTTCATAAATCTCTTCGGGGTCTGGATAAGGAGAATTTTCAGCAAATTCTACACATTCTTCCACTTCTTTTTTCACCCAAGCACTGATGTCGGCAATTTCTTGTTCAGACAACCAATTGTTTTCTTTAATAATGTCTAAACAATGGTCAATAGGATCTTTTTCCATCCACTCACTTACCTCTTCTTTGGTGCGGTATTTTTGTGGATCTGACATCGAGTGACCTTTGTATCGGTAAGTTCTGATATCCAATAAAGTAGGACCATCACCTCTTCTCGCGCGGTCTGCAGCTTCTTCAATGGCTTCATGTACATCCTCAGGTCGCATACCATTCACAATTTTAGAAGGCATTTCGTAGGACAAACCAATTTTTGAAAGGTCAGTTACATTCGTTGTGCGTTCTACGGATGTTCCCATGGCGTAGTTGTTGTTCTCAATAATAAAAACAACAGGCAATTTCCACATCATAGCCATGTTGAATGTTTCGTGAAGCGCACCTTGACGAACTGCGCCATCACCCATCGAAACAAAAGCCACGTTATCCGTTCCTTTGTATTTCTCCGCAAAACCAACACCTGCGCCCATTGCGATTTGTGCACCAACAATTCCGTGTCCTCCCATGAAGTTCACGTTTTTATCAAAAAAGTGCATCGAACCACCTTTTCCTTTTGAACATCCAGTTTTTCTTCCGAATAATTCGGCCATTAAAATTCGAGGATCTGTCCCGAGTGCTATCGGATGCGCGTGGTCGCGATAAGCAGTCATGTGTTTGTCATCTTTCCTACAAGCACTCGCCGTACCAACTACAATGGCTTCTTGTCCGATATATAAATGACAAAAACCACCAAATTTCTGTTGGATGTACAATTGACCAGTTTTCTCTTCGAATTTTCGAATCAACAACATGTCTTTATACCA
>CAZWSY010000087.1:0-13009 GCA_964636775.1 uncultured Lishizhenia sp. | reverse complement strand
TGCTTAATGACGAAGAAATTGATGGTTTATCAATTTCTTGTCAGGATTAACCCTGGCAAAATCAAAGATTTTCGTCTGCCCAAGAGGCAAATTACGCTAATGCGTAATTTGGGTTAATCCTAAAAAGCAAAAAAGCTTTTCGAAATCGAGAGCCTAAACAAGTTGTAGAACCACTATAAACTGATTCTTTTGAAATAAGAGTGAGTTTTGGTGGTTTTGCGTTTAGTTACACTCACACGCTTTACATTCTTCTTCCGTTGCAAAACCTTTATCAGAGCAACCGCTATATCCAATCTGTTCACATTTATTTTCACTTTTATTGTAAAACCATCTCAAAAAATAGGCTTGACAAGCTTCATTTGGCGGCATTTCTTTACAAGTGGCAATTTTATCGCTACAATTCTTTTTACAATGTGTGAATAGCATTACTGCTGTAAAAACAGTTAAGAGAAGGTTCATTTTTAATTTCATTGAAAAGAATTTGGTTTTGGTTAAAAATCGCGCTTAAATGAATGTGGATCGTTGTGATTTTCCTCGATTTGGTCTTTCACCCGTTGAATACTTTGTGCTAAAATCAAAAGGTCGCGAGAAGCATTTTTGGTCAACCAATCCCAACTTTCCGCTTCATGATCAACTGCTAGTGCGATATGATAAAGCGTCTCAAAACGATTGTCAATTAGCCATTTTCGTGCTTTTTTATTTCCTTCGGCAGCATGAATCATTGCCATAATATGTGCATATCCATTCTCCACTAACCAATCCCGAGCTTCATCCTTTAAGTAAATGGCGTAAACCGACAAGTACAATTCATTATAACCTTCGTCGAGCAACCATTTCTGCAAATCTGGATTTCCTTCCACCGCTTTCGCCCAAGCCAAAATAACCAAAGAAGGATAATCTATTGGCTTTAAAGGAACAACTTTAGGTGCTTCAACTTCTGACTTAGAATTCTTTTTTTTGAACAGTCCAAACATATTAATGCGCAAAGAATAAATAAGAAACGAAGATAGCCGAAATTCCTCCAATTAAATCACAAAACAAACCTGCCCAAACGGCATATCGCGTGTTTGTAACACCCACAGAACCAAAATAAACTGCAAGAACATAAAAAGTTGTTTCAGTACTTCCTTGAAATGTCGAGGCTAAATTTCCAACAAATGAATCTGGACCAAACAGCTTATTTTCAAATAGTTCAACCATCAATCCTCTAGCACCACTTCCCGAAAATGGTTTCATAAATAAAACGGGCAATGCATCTACAAATTCAACCGCTTTTAATCCTGCGGCAAGCAAAAACCACTTTATGCCCATCATCAAGTCGTCTAAAGCGCCTGATGCACGGAAAACGCCGATTGCGACCAACATCGCAATAAGGTAAGGTACAATCGTTAATGCCACCTGAAAACCACCTTTTGCACCTTCAATAAACGTGTCAAACGCATTAATTTTTTTGCGCATTGCCAACAAAAGAAATGATCCAATCACACAAAAAATAATTGTTGAACTTAAAATCGATGAAATGGCATCAATATGTTCAGGGAAACTTTTAATTAACAATAATATTCCCACTATGAAGGTAGTAAATCCACCGAGATAGAGTAATACAACTTTATCTAACAAGTTGATTTTTTGTCGCCAAGCCACGAAAAGTAGGCCCGCAAGTGACGCAAAAAAAGTTGCAATTAATATGGGTAAAAACACACCCGTAACCGAATTGGAGCCTGCTGCAGCTCTACTCGCCAAAATACTAACGGGAATAATCGTTAAACCTGATGTATTGAGTACCAAAAACATAATTTGTGCATTAGTTGCAGTCTTAGGTTCAGGATTCAAGTTTTGCAATTCCTGCATGGCTTTAAGTCCAACTGGTGTTGCAGCATTATCTAAACCGAGCATATTAGCTGAAAAGTTCAGCATAATTGCGCCAGTAGCAGGATGGTTTTTAGGAATTTCAGGAAAAAGTCGAACAAACAAGGGAGAAATGGCGCGTGATAAAATGCCTATTGCTCCTCCTTCCTCACCAATTTTTAATATGCCCATCCACAAACAAAGCGTTCCCGTCATGAAAATCGCTAATTCAAAACCTGTTTTTGAAGAGCTAAACAGTGCATCCAACATGGACTGCAAAACAGCGTAATCTTGCCAAAAAATCAACTTTGAAAAGCCCATTATTATTGCAATCGCAAACAACGAAAGCCAAATTCGATTTAAAACCATTTTACGAAGGTGGAATTTTAATTGCTTGGTGCAGACTAAGAAAAACCTTTTCTATCAACACTTCTATTTTTAAAACAAACCAAATTCCTTTAGTCTTGTTCTTTAAATTCTTTGAAACCTATTTTTGTAAAATGAAACATCAAATTCTTGAAGATTTAAATTGGCGTTATGCCACTAAAAAATACGATAATTCAAAACAAGTTAGTAGCGAACACTGGCAAATAATTTTAGATTCGCTGCGTTTAACACCAACGAGCTACGGCCTTTATCCACTTCATTTTATAGTAGTTGAATCTGAAAATACAAGAAGTTTATTGCGTGAAAAAGCTTGGGGACAATCACAAATCACTGACGCGGCAAAGGTGTTGGTTTTATGTATTAAGACCGATGTAAACGCAACATATATTGACCAACACATTCTTCGTACAGCAAAAATTCGAAATCAAGATCCAGAAAAAATTAAAGGGTACGGAGAATTCGTAAAAAAACAATTAATTCTTAAAGGTGAAGAAGAAATTATACGTTGGAATGAGAAACAAGCATACATCGCCTTGGGTCAATTAATGCATACATGTGCGAGTTTAAGAATAGATGCAACACCAATGGAAGGTTTTGAACCTGAGTCTTTTGATGTTATACTTGGTCTAAAAGAAAAGAACTTAAAATCGGTTTTGGTTTGTGCAATAGGCTACCGATCGGAAGAAGATGGAAACCAGCATCTACCGAAAATTCGGAAGGACTTGGATGAGATTGTTGAAGTTGTTTAGTCTTACCCACTCTTGAAATGAATTTGAAAGGTATTTTCACAGAGGATGAAAACTTATTGGAAATAATTGAAAAGGTTTCTATTCCTTTAATTGTTTCTTCCAAGAACGTTTTCCACGATTTAGTGAGTTGTATCATTGAACAGCAAATTCATTACAGAAGCACCAAGAATATTTTCAAAAACCTTTTGAAAAAGGCTGACATTGAGGAGTTAACACTTGAAAATTTCTCTGTTTTTGACGAAAAAGCTTTACAATTCATTAAAATTTCTTCTAACAAGGCCGAAACCATTAGTCGGGTTTGTGACTTTTTTGAGCAAAATACAGTGGATTGGGAAAATCTTTCTGACGTCGAAGTACGGGAAAAACTTTCTTCCATCAAAGGCGTTGGATCTTGGACCATTGATATGATTTTGCTTTATACATTGGGACGAGAAAATGTATTTCCAGTTGAAGATTTTCATTTGAAGCAAATTATGGTACAGGTGTACAACTTAAATGAAAACTCTAAATTAAAATCTCAAATGATTTCAATTTCAGAGAAATGGAAAGATAAAAAATCGATTGCGACACTTTGTCTCTTAGCATACAAGAAGGGCCTTAAAAAGAGTTAGTTGAGTGAGGCTCTGATTGACAGATTTATATTTTACCAGAATAAATTCTGATTTTAGCTAGCTTTGATTTTTTGTAGTCGATGAAATTTTGGTTCACTTTTCTCTTTTCTCTTTGTTCCTCCTTCCTATTTTTCGCACAGAAACTTGACTTTCCCAGGCAGTTTTTAGGTTATGAAATTGGGCAACGATTTACTCCTCATCATAAGGTTGTAGATTACTTTAAGGCACTTTCTAAGGCGTTTCCAGCGCAATGTGTGGTTGAAAAGTACGGTGAATCCTACGAGGGACGTGAATTAATTCTTGTTTTCATTGGTTCGCCTGAAACCATTACAAATCGAAAAACTATCCAGAACAGCCATGCAAATTTTGACAAAAAGGAAAAAACAGGAATTGTTTGGCTAAGCTACAACGTTCATGGAAACGAAAGTTCAGGTACTGAAGCGGCAATGTTGACTGCCTACAAATTAATCTCTGAGAAACAAACATTATTAGAAGAAACTTTGGTCATTATCGACCCTTGCTTAAATCCAGATGGACGTGACCGCTACGTGAATTTCTTTCTGCAAAACACCACTAAAAATCCATCAACTGAGGTCTTTACCGCTGAACACATAGAACCTTGGCCGAGTGGACGTTATAATCATTATTTATTCGACTTAAACCGCGATTGGGCGTGGCAAACTCAAATTGAAACGCAACAACGAATGCCTCATTTTCTGGCATGGCAGCCTCATGTTCACGTTGATTTTCACGAACAACATTACGAGGATGATTATTTCTTTCCTCCTGCGGCTGAACCTATGCATCGTTGTATCAGCGATTGGCAAAAGCAATTTCAAAATTACATCGGAGAAAATCACTCTAAGTATTTCAATGAAAACGGATGGAAATTCTTTACCAAGGAAGTTTATGATTTGCTTTACCCGAGTTATGGCGACACCTATCCGTCGTTCAATGGAGCTGTTGGAATGACCTATGAACAAGGTGGTTCAGGAAAAGCCGGTTTGGCAGTTATTTTATCGACTGGCGATACTTTAAGTCTGGCTAATCGCGTGGAACATCATGTAGTTACAGCGATTTCCACTCTTGAAGTTAGCGTGAAATACCGCGAAAAATTAATTAAAGAACAACACAAATATTTTGAAAAATCGAAAAGCGAGTTTAGCGGATTTTTGCTTGGAGATTCCCCTAATCGACTTGATTTATTAACGTTTCTAGATAAGCAGAGTATTGATTATCAGTTTGTAAAAGCAAATCAAAAAGTGAAGTGTTTGGATTACGAAACAGGCATTAATAAAACACACATCACCGTCGAAAAAGATATTTATGTTTCAGTAAATCAGAAGTATAGCGCGCTCACCCAAGTTTTGTTCGAACCAAAAACGTATTTATCCGACTCATTGACTTATGATGTTACCGCTTGGGCATTGCCTTATGCTTACAATGTTCCTGCCTGTGCAACAGAAAAAAATATTGAAATTCAGGAATTGAAACCATTGATTACTTCAAATGAGTTTAAAGTTTCGAGTACAGATTTGGGTTTTTTCTTCTCCTGGAACAATTTTCAAGATGCTCAATTGTTAGCTTATTTACTGGATAAAAAATGGAAATTGAAGTTGGCAAAGGAAAGCTTTATCGTCAATGGTAAAACCTATGAACAAGGCAGTATTTCATTGCTTTTTAGCGACAATGAAGATAAAAACAAGCTTCCACTTCTGACCGAATTAAGAAAAAACTTTAGCGTTGAATTACATCCAATTTCGACCTACGAAAATGACAATACTATCTTCAAAGATTCAATCATTTGGGAGAATTTGGGGTTCCAAAAAATTGGGTTAGTTTTCGGAGATAAAACGGATCCATTAACCGTTGGTGAGGTTTGGCATTACTTTGAACAACAACTCAACTACCCATTAAAATTGTTGAAATCCGATAATTGGGAAGAGTATTTGCCAGAATTACAGACTGTTATTTTTGCTGATTACAAGGAAGAGGATTTATATTCGGAACAGTTAACTGAATTTGTAAGTAACGGAGGTAAACTCATTTTACTGGGAAAAAATTCCATTACATCAGTCAGTAAAACGTTTTCTGATTTGGACTCGAGTTTATTTATGTCCTATAAAACACCGCCCGACAAAGGGGTGATGTATAACTCGGAGAGGGGAAAATTAGTTTATGGAATCAATGGAGCAATTTATAAGTGCCAATTAAACTTAAGCTCTTCATTGACCTTTGGAATAAAGGATTATTACACGCAGCGTTTAAGCAACGAGTTATTGTTTGTTTCAAACGAAGCTGTCATTAAAGTTCCCAAAAATTCAAAAGCACTTTCTGGATTTGTGGGTTCTCAAGTGAAAGATTTTGCAGATGAAAGTGTTGTTGCCGATGTGGTAAAATTTGGAGAAGGGCGCATCGTTTGTTTTGCAGACAATCCGCTTTTTCGGGCACAGTGGTGGAATGGTAAATTGTTGTTTGCTAATGCTTTATTTTTCGTAAAGTGAGAAAAGTCGCCTTGATAGCTTGTGTGAAAGAAAAAAGGAATTTTCCCTGTAAAGCGATTGAATTATACCAATCATCGTTATTTTTCAATTGGCTAAAAGCAGCTGAAAATCAGGGTGTTGACGCCATTTATATACTTTCAGGTAAACATGGACTGTTGCATCCCGAGGAAATTGTAGCGCCTTACGAATATAACTTGGACTTAGCATCAGAAGAAGAATTAGAAAATTGGAGCCAAAGGGTTATTAAAAAACTAAGCTTGTTCGAAGATTTAGAGCGTTCAAATTTCTACATTTTTTCAAATGATATTTATGCAAAACCACTGTTTTCAAAGTTGAAATCAGTGGTTCATTTTACATATAAATCAGCTTAAAAACACACGTAATCCTGTCAAGAGGTTGTCCAACTCTACACTTCTATACCCTACCGTCCTTTATTTCTTCTACAATTTCAGGATTTAGTAACGTTGTGATGTCACCAAAATTGGAAAAATCTCCTTCTGCAATTTTACGTAGAATTCTACGCATAATTTTTCCAGAACGTGTTTTTGGTAATCCGCTGACAAACTGAATTTTATCCAACTTCGCAATCGGGCCAATTTGATTGGAAATTTGCTGATTGATTTCTTTTGCAAGGTTGTTTTTGTCACGGTCTTCACCGGATTCTTTTAAAATGATAAATCCGTATAACGCATTTCCTTTGATGTCGTGTGGAAAACCTACAATCGCACTTTCAGCCACAGCAGGGTGCTCGTTGATTGCATCTTCAATTGGCGCTGTCCCAAGGTTGTGACCTGAAACAATCACGACATCATCTACTCGTCCTGTAATTCTGTAGTAGCCCACTTCATCTCTAAACGCACCGTCTCCCGTAAAATATTTACCAGGAAAAGCACTAAAATAAGTTTCCTTGTAGCGTTGATGATCGCCCCAAATTGTACGTGCCATACTCGGCCAAGGGAATTTAATACACAAACTTCCAGTCACTTGATTTCCATCAATTTCATTTCGCAGTTCATCCATCAAAACAGGTTGAATTCCAGGTAGTGGTAAAGTGGCGTAAGTAGGTTTGGTAGGCGTAACAAAAGGTAGCGGGGAAATCATAATGCCACCAGTTTCTGTTTGCCACCAAGTATCCACCAAGGGACAACGTTTTCCACCAACGTGGTCATTGTACCAATGCCAAGCCTCTTCATTAATCGGTTCGCCAACAGAACCAATCACGCGCAAAGAACTCAACGGAAAGGGCTGAACGTAATCTAAACTTTCTTTAGCTAAGGCACGGATTGCGGTTGGCGCGGTATAGAATTGATTAACCTTATGTTTTTCAATTACTTGCCAAAAGCGGCTAAAGTCTGGGTATGAGGGAACACCTTCGAATAAAACGGTAGTTGCGCCATTTAAAAGTGGGCCATAAACGATGTATGAGTGACCTGTAATCCAGCCAATATCGGCCGTACACCAGTAAATGTCATTTTCTTGGTAATTGAAAACATTTTTAAAAGTAAATGATGTATAAACCATGTATCCCGCGGTTGTGTGCATCATACCTTTTGGTTTTCCAGTTGAACCGGAGGTGTAGAGAATGAAAAGCGGATCTTCGGCATCCATAATTTCAGCCACGTTGTTATCGGAAGCTTTATCCAACAAAGGTTGCATCCAAACATCGCGTCCTTCTTGCATAGAAATCGTTTCTTTGGTTCTTTCCAAAACGAAAACTTGTTCAACACAGGTAACTTTTGTGAGGGCTTCGTCCACAATTCCTTTTAAATCAATGGTTTTATTTCCGCGATAACCTCCATCGGACGTAATAACAACCTTAGCACCGCAGTCGTCGATACGAGTTGCAAGTGCAGTGGAAGAAAATCCAGCGAAAACAACCGAATGAACCGCACCAATTCTAGCACAAGCCAAAACAGCAATTGCCAATTCAGGAATCATTGGAAGGTAAATACAAACGCGGTCGCCTTTTTTAACACCTTGTTCTCGCAGCACATTTGCCATTTTTGAAACGCGTTTGTAAAGTTCGTTGTAGGAAATATGTTGAGCAGGCTCGTCCGGATTATTGGGTTCAAAAATGATAGCTGTTTTTTCACCGCGAACGTTGAGGTGTCGGTCGATACAGTTTTTAGTGATATTAACTTTCGCACCAGTGAACCATTCAAATTTGGCTTCATTAAAATCAAAATCAAGGACTTTATCCCATTTTTGATACCAAGTAAAATTTTCATCAGCGATTTTGTCCCAAAATTTCTTTGGGTTTTTCACTGATTTTCTGTACGTTTTGTAGTAGTGTTCTAGGTTTTTGATGTTGAAAGTACTCATGGTTATTTTGTTTTGGTGGTTATATTTCTTGTTAAATTTTGTTCATTATAAGTGATTTTTACGCGATGTCATTTGTTATAAATCTCGTCTCTGACATAGTTGCTACTTAGCCAAAAACATTGTTTTGAATATTTTTTTTCTTTTAGTATTTTATCTTCGATAGGTAAAGGAAAAGTATCGTTCGAGTCTTTACTATGAGGTCTCACGTGACAAACAATATTTTTACTAATCTTCGGAAGATTGTTTAATCGAATAGGATTACCTTTTTTCGAATGTCGAATATTTCCACTTTTATCTTTTGCAAATTCTTTAAAAATTCGACCCTCTTGAATTATTTTTTTGGTTTTAAGCCATACTTTTCGGACTTCAACTCGGTCTTTGAATGGCATATTCCAAAATACAATTTTCTCTAAAAAATAATTTGTGTTGTCATTCTTGAAAAAAATAAAAAGAAATTTTTTTTCCACGAGTTCTTTTATTTCACTTGAATTCCAATTTTCATTATAAATTTTTTCGAATTCAAATGCGGGGAAAGAAATGGATTCCTTTATCGAATTATTTTGTTGAACTCTTATAGTTTTGACCTCTATATCAGCTTTTTCGAACTCTTCAATTTCTTTGTCTAGTTCAATGCCTAAAATTGCTTTTGTAAGATTTGCATAGAAATTCTTTGCCTTTGTATTTAATTCAACTCCTGTTGATTCAAGTATTTGCAGAATTGTCTTTCCGTAATAGGGTTTGAATTTCGAAATTACCATTTCTTCAATGGTTTGCTTTTTTGCAACCTCCACAGATGGAATTAATTTACCATAAACACCGGTTGTATCATTTGCAATAGAAGCAATAATATGATTTACATATCCTTGTTTTAACGAATATGCTCTTTGTTTGGCTGGAATGTCGCTAAATGGTTGTTTCCTTACTGTTGAAGCATTAGCTCCTTTAGTGCAAGCTCCCAAATAAAATGTATCACCTTCTGAAAGTTCATGTGCTTTTCCGTCAGCAATTTTTTGTTTGATTAATTCCCAATCCTTTTTTATTATTTCTAGGTCTGTGCTTGGGAAATTCCACTCGTCAACAAGTTTTATTAGGTAATCTAAAATGTCATCATCTACATGGTGTAAATAGAAAATCAAAAGAATATTTGCGTTTTTTTTCCAGAATGAACTTGTTTCAAAATCTTGTTTAACCACCTCCATGTAGTTAATTATGTTCATCACTAGTCTCTCTTTCGAGCGAAATTGAGAATTTTTTATCTGTTTTAAGGGCGAAGATTTTAATTCTAACTTGGCGATTGGAAAGTCTGGTTCCGAATCTGAATTTGGCTTGTAAAAAAAGTAAAACTCTTCTAATATTTGTCCAAAATGACCTTTGCCTGTTCGATTGTTTTTAATTAGCTCTATATCACAAACTTCTCTTAAAGTTTTTCCTTTAAGCAATTTAGCATAGTCAATTATTGATTTTTTATCTTTCGGATTGTAGGGCAACTTCATTTGTAATTTTTTGATTTAAAGAAATTCCAATTTTTTCGATTACCCCAACTACTAATGCATTACCCATAAAAAAAGCTCTTTTGGTATCAGATACACCTTCAAGTTTTGTGTGGTCGTCTGGAAACATATTTAAACGTTCAAGTTCAACTGGTGAAAGTCTTCGATAACCCTTTGGTGTTTGGATTACGTGCTTAAATCTTGATGGAGATTTTCCTCCTTCACCAGTAATTATTGTTCTTGATGGTTTGTCAAGAGGGTCTGGAAAAATCATTCCACCTTCACTGTAATTATATTCAAATCCTTGGGCATTTTTTCGCATTTCCTTTTTTGGACCTTTTAGATATTTCCACTTGTCAAGGTCGTTTTCCTCAATGTAAAATTCTGATGTCACTTCTCCGTTTTGAATTAAATCTTTCAAAAACGTGAAATTTCCATCATAGTTTGGTTGGGTTTTTAAAGTCGTAACTAAACCGTTAACCATTAAACCCGAGTTCTCAAAAAGACCTGTCGTTCCATTTTTGTTAAAGTTTTCGGAAATTGATACAATATCCCCTTTAAGTTCAAATTCATTTGGGAACAAAGAGATTTCAGAAGTCACTGGAAACGCCGCTGCTAAAGTTCCTTCCTTTAAAATCCATTCACTTGAAGTAACTTCTTTTATGCTTTCATAAACATTCGTCCCTTGCAAGTATGCCAAAATAAAAACTCTTCTTCGTCTTTGTGGCATTCCAAAATCTGCTGCATTTATAACTCTCCATTCAACAACATAGCCCAACTCATTTAAGCTTTGTAAGATAATAGCAAAGTCTCGTCCTCGCTGTCCTGAAGGAGATATGAGAAGTCTGTCAACATTTTCAAGAAATAAATACTTTGGTTTATTTTGTTTTTCTGATAAGATTTTATGAATGCTCCACCACAGAACACCTTTTTTTCCAATAAGTCCTTTTGAGTTTTTTAAAGTTGTTGCAACTGAGTAATCTTGGCAAGGAAACCCACCTACTAATAAATCGTGGTCAGGAATTTTTGAAACATCAACCTGAGAAATGTCTTCGTTGGTATGTCCATTTTTCCCAAAACGATTTTCATATACCAATGAAGCGTGTTGCGTTTTTGTTGATGGTTCCCATTGATTACTCCAAACCACTTTGTATGGTGATTTCAACATTTTTTCATATCCTGACGTTGCCGACTTTCCGTTCCAACCTTCCAATCCGAGACGAAAGCCTCCAACCCCTGCAAATAATTCTACTACTTTAATTTCTTTTTCCATTTCCCTCATTTTTAACTTGATTGAAATTACATATTTTTCTTTTTAATGTCTCAATTTTCATTGTTTCTATTGTTAAAAAATAGATGCACTGGCACCAATTCTATACGCTTTCCTTCGGTTATAATGACATCCGACTGGTTGAATGTTAGTATGTATCCTTTGCTCAATTCAAAAAACTTCATGGCCTCGAGCAAACCAAAAATTTCGCGTTTTTCGTTTTCCAAATTCATTTCGTAACACACTTGAATTGCTGATTCAATTTGGGCATTTGAAAAGACAACAAAGTCACATTCTCCTCCATTTTCATTGAAGTAGAAGATGTTTTTACCTTGTCGTCTCAATTCCCAAAACACCATATTTTCCAGTCTTCGTCCTAAGTCTTCACTGAATTTCGGTACGATTGCTTGTTGTAGTCCGTTGTCTAAGAAATAAATCTTTCTTGGATTAACGATTTGAACCTTATGGGAATAGGAGAATTTTGGAACCAACTGTATCAAATAAGCAGCTTCGAAATAACTAAAATACTCAAGTACTGTTGCTGTGCTTTTCACCCCCAAATATTGCTTGAGTTTGGTAGCCGAAACCAAGTTGGAAATGTTTGTGGCTAAGTAAACAAGCAAATGCTTTAAGGTTCTAACGTCGCGGATATTGTGGCGAACAGCTATATCTCTATAAATTAAATCGTCCAGTAAGGCATTGAGGATATCGGTGTTTTGAGTTGCTAAGTATCCCGGAAATCCACCTAAATCCAAGAATTTTCCCAATGCTTTCTCGTCGTACTCGTATTCATGAAAAGCCACAAATTCGTTGAAGGAAAATGGAAACAATTCTTTGGTAATGTGCCTGCCAGTGAGTTTTGTTCCTAGTTCCTTGCTAAGTAATGAAGCGTTTGAACCTGAGATCATTACCTTAAATCCTTCATCTAATTTCTGCCGAATGTAAAGTTCCCAACCTTCCACAACTTGTATTTCATCGAATATTAAAAACCTTGCTTTTTCTTCCGAAATTAGTTCGTCCAACAATTGAAAATCACTCATCTCAAATTGGAAGAGTTTAGCGGAATCGAAGTTGAGAAACAAATAATCCTCGATTTTCCGTTCACTTATAAATTGTCGCATTAAAGTACTTTTTCCACAGCGACGAATTCCTGAAATGATTAACGCGAAATTTTCTTCAATAGCTAGGTTCAATAAGGCATTTCTTCGTAAACCTGAGGTGGTTTCCTCGAGTTTCGATCTTTGTTCCTTTATTTCATTGCTTATTGCAGTTTTCTTCAACATCTCATTTCATATTTTCAATACAAATATATGTGTTTATTTAGAATAAACAATAGTGTTCATTGCAAATGAATAAAAGTGTTCATTGTTATTGAACAGAAGTGCTTGTTCTGGATAAAAGAAATTGATTCTTCGAAAAATGATGTTTCTATCTATCATATATCCAGCACTTTAACTGCGTTTAAGCTAAGTTCTAATTCTTCAATCACACCCGCATCGTCGATTGTGGAAGGAATTTGAAATTGGTTTCCGTCCACCATGTCGCGGAGCAGTTTACGCAAAATTTTTCCTGAACGTGTTTTAGGCAAACGGTTGACAAATACCACCGTTTTCATGCTTGCAACAGCCCCAATAGTATTTCTAACTGCTTGAATAAGTTCAATTTCAAGTTGGGTTTCATCCTTGATTAAATTCATTTTCTTCACAACTATCGCGAGGGGAATTTGTCCTTTCAATTCGTTATTCACCCCGATTACAGCACATTCCGCAACATCAGGCTGGCCAGCCAGCCGCCGCCGCAGAGCTCGGCCTGCTGGCCGATCCCAGCC
>CAZWSY010000086.1:0-13384 GCA_964636775.1 uncultured Lishizhenia sp. | reverse complement strand
CCTGTTCCTAATCCTTGAGGTAAGATTATATTGTACTCTCCTAAAAATTGTGCAATTGCATCCAAACCAATTGAGGATTCTAATGCGGAGGTCATCCACCAATCTATTTTCAAATTTTGTGCAATTTCAATCCATTCCTTACAACCTGAAATTCCTCCGTGCAAACTAGGTTTTAAGATGATAAATTGTGGCTGAATGAATTGGAGCAAATCTTCCTTTTCATTGCGGTGATTTACACCAATCAGTTCTTCGTCTAAAGCAATTGGAATTATATTTTCTTTACACAAATCACGCATCAATTCCTTTTGTCCAATAGCAATAGGTTGTTCAATCGAATGTATTTCCAATTCTCTCAAGGACTTTAGAACACTACGAACATTTTTCTCATTAAAAGCACCGTTTGCATCAACGCGCAGAGAAATATCGCTTGCGGAAAACCGACGTCGAACACCAAACAATAATTCCAATTCATCATCCAAATCAATTGCGCCGATTTTCATTTTTACTGTCTTGAAACCTGCCTTCAATTTTTCCTCAATTTGACGACTCATGAAATCAACACTACCCATCCAAACCAACCCGTTAATGGGAATTGGCAAAACTCCTTTAGTCACATCATTGTCAAAAACAAACTCGCCACTATTCTCCCATTTCAGGACAAACATTTCCAAAGCAAAAAGAATTGATGGTTCATTGCTCCAAGTTTCGCGTGCTTCAAGTAAGAATTCTTTCGTCTTTCGCTGGGAATTTAAAAATTGCTCGAGTTGAACTTTTGCACTTTTCAATCGAACAATATATTCTTCTTCCTTATCAAAATCAGGAGACAAACCGGGAATAACCGCACTTTCCCCCTGAACAATCCTACCTGAAGGATGAATTGCTTCAAAAATCCATGACGGTTTATCCTTAAGGACTCCCCTACTCGTCCCGCTAGGTTGTTTGAATTTTAATAAATGTTTGAAAAGACGAACTTCGATCATTTAAGCCATCCATTTTGCATACCACATTTGGAACATCAACAAGTACCACATTTTGTAATCCAATTCTTTTTTGCCATTGAAAAAAGCATCGCGCAAAGCTTTCACTTCTTTCCAATTGAATACACCCTGCTTGCGAATTATTTCCTCGTTTATGAAAGAGTCAATCATTGCTTTCAAATCCTTTAACATCCATTCAGCAATTGGAATAGCAAAGCCCATTTTCGGACGATCCATCATATCTTTTGGAACATATTGATGAAGTATTTCTTTGAGGATATATTTCTTCTGTCCATTGTTGTATTTGTATTCATCTGGTAATGTTGCAGCCCACTCTATCACTCGGTGATCAAGGTAAGGTTCGCGTCCTTCTAAACTCACAGTCATTGTAGCTCTGTCCACCTTTTGCATTATATCATCCACTAAATAAGTTTGATAATCAATTGCCATCATATAGGCCAAAGGACTAAAGAAGTCTTTTTTCAATTCCTTTGAAGTGTAGGCTGTATCAAGAATTCCGTATGACTTAGCCATGAACTCACGCAATTGTTTGTCTGTAAATTGCTGACTTAAACTCAACATGATACTTTCAGGTGAAGGATTGCGTAGAATTCCTTTCAACTTTTCGTAACGGTTGTGGAAATTGTATTTATTTCGAAGAACGGGAAGAGCATTCGAGGGAATAACATCCATTGTACCAGCCATCATTTTTCTAATAGGCGAAGGAATTCGATTGATTTTTGGTCCAAAGCGATACAAATAATCGTATCGGTTATAACCAGCAAAAACCTCATCTCCCGCATCAGCTGAAAGTGCAACGGTCACATGTTGACGTGCCGCTTTAGACACCAAGGTGGTAGGTATAGCTGAACTGTCAGCAAAAGGCTCGTCGTAATAATACGGTAAACCTTCAATTAAATCTAAAGCTTCTTGTTGTGTACAACTAATTTCAGTGTGGTCTGTCCCTAAATGTTTGGCAACATCTTTTGCATAAGGAGCTTCATTCAGTCCAATATCAGGAACAGCAATGGTAAAAGTTTTTAATTTTTCGGTACGATCCTTTTGAAGAAGAGCTACAACAGAGGCGCTGTCATAACCACCACTTAAAAACACACCAACAGGAACATCTGCGACCATTCGATAATCACAAGCCGATTTCAATAATTTTTCAGTTTCAGTGAGCGCATCTTGGAATGAGATTTTTTGTTTTGGCTTATTGTAAGAATCGTAAACATTCCAGTAAACTTTCTGATGGGAAAGAGAATCATCCAAGGTTGAAGCTGGATTGTTGAGGGGAATTGTAAGTGTGTGACCTGGTTTAAGTTTCCAACAATGATTAAAAATACAATGAGGAGTTGGAATGTTACCGTATTGCATAAATGCAGCAACAGCAGGAAAATTTAATTCTTTTTTGAAGTTTGGGTGTGCATGAAAAGCTTTCAATTCGGAGGAGAATAAAAATAATCCATCGTGCCAATAATAAAAGAAAGGTTTAATTCCCGCTCTATCACGAACACAAAAAACTTCTTGATTATTTGGGTCATAGATGACATAAGCAAACATACCAATGAATCGTTCAATTGATTTTGCTCCCCATTCGATATAAGCATGCAGGATAACTTCAGTGTCTGAACCACCAACAAAAGTGTGTCCAAGTTCAACTAAATCTTTCTTGATTTCTGCATAATTATAAACTTCTCCGTTGAAGCAAATCCAGTATCCATTGAAAAACATAGGTTGTCTTCCGGAAGGTGTTAAATCAATAATTGAAAGACGAGCGTGTCCAAAACCAATCAGTGAATGTTCGTTTTGAAGAAGTTCCTTTCCGCTAGCATCAGGTCCACGGTGATGAAGTGTGTTGGTCATAGCGTCCAAAGTATCCGATGGAGTGACCTTTTTAAAGTCGATAAATCCAGTTATTCCGCACATTATATATTAGTTAATTAGGTTGAAGTTTTATTAAGTTCTTTTTCATTTTTAAGCTCTTGCATTTGCATTTCTGTTCTAGTGCTGAAAATTAAAAATATAAATGGTAAAAGGGGGGCACGAATCCGAACAAGTACGCCAAATAATACAGATGTGTAACCCGCCATAAATCCGATTAGAAGAACAAAAATCAAACTAAACACAAGAAATTCGTTTTTAAATATCCATTGTACTTTCTTTATTGGATTACCATTAAAGAGGAAATTAAGTGTCATTAATAAGAGAATAGTACTTTCTATACCATTAAAAATAAGGGTTGCGGTAAAGGATTCATAAATCAAAGGTCGATAAATACCAATAAATACAGAAAGTGGAAACGCCCGCAACATTCCCGTAGGAGAAGGGTCGGAAACATCTAATTCATAGCGTTTACCCGTATAGATTGAGTTCTGCGCAAAATCTTTTTGTATGACCGCTGCTTCATCCGCCAAATCTTTTACATAAGTTGAAGATCCGATAACGGTAAATCCACCTATTCCGACACCTAAAAAAATGAGTCGAACAAATCCTCTTGCAAAAGCGGAAGAAAAGTTATTTGTTAAACGTGCACTTAATGCCACACCAAGCGGCGCTAAAATTGCGGCGAGCGTAAATGAGCGTATGTTTAACACAAGAAAAAAGAAAAAGGCTAGAGATAAAATTTTCGTTAATGTCAATTTATCTTTAAAAATCAGGAAACTCAGTAAAATATTAACCAATTTCAAAATGGTCCAAAACATAATTGTGTCCTTAGAAATCCCAGTACACCAAAATGCAACCGATGGCACGAATAGTACGCACCATGCTGCCGTAGTTGTCGAATGTAATCCTATCCTAACCACAAGTTCCAACAATGCAATAGATGCACGTGATAAAAAAAATGCATAAATCACCAAATTGGCGGGTAGGGAACGAAATGTAAATAGCGAGATTAAAGAGTTGAACTTACAAACAAACCAAGCTTCAGGCTCTCGATAAATCCAACCAGGAGGAAAACCTGTGTCTTTATTGAAGTGTTTAATATATGCCACCTGATCTGAAACACTATTTAAGTGTTCAAAGTATTTACCCACATCATTAAAGAATAGTTTATTCAAAACAACCGTTCCATCCCAATAGGCTTTTGTGTCTCCTCCACCAAGTATAGTGTAATAAGCTATCGTAAAAAAAAGTCCAAAAAATACTTTATATAAAAAACCTAGAACGTGGTATTTTTTTGTCTCCTCATTTAATGCTTTTTTTTGTCCATTTGAAACAACTGAAAACAATATCCCGAACCAAATTAATCCAATTAGAATGTCTAAAACCGAAAAATACTTTTCAAACATACTTAGTCGTGATGATATTTAATTCCTTTAAGAATGGTGAAGCTTCGATAGAGTTGTTCTAGGAAAAATGAACGAATCATTTGGTGAGAGAAAGTCATTTTGGATAGTGAAAGTTTAACATTAGCTCTTTCATACAATTGCTTTGAAAACCCAAAAGCGCCACCGATCACGAAAACTAAATTTCCGGAATGATGAATTTGTGTTCTTTCAATCCAACTTGAAAATTCTTTGGAAGTAAACTCTTTGCCGTTTTCATCCAATAAAACAACATAATCAGAAGCGTTTATCTTCGAAAGGATGGACTCTCCTTCTTTTTCCTTTAAAATTTCTTTGGGTAATACACCTCCGTTCTTAATATCCGGAACCGTATATCTTTCGAATTTTACAAAATGCTTTAACCGCTGTTCGTAGTTTGTTTCAGCTTCAATTAAGTAAGAAGCATCTGTTTTACCGACCTCGATTAACCGAATTGCCATTGAATCAAACTGTTTGAACTCCCTTTAATTCAGGAATAGCTGCCTTTAAAACATCGACCAGACCAGCTTTAAGGGTCATCGAACTCATGGAGCATTCACTACAAGAACCAACAAATCTCACCTTTACTGTATCGTCATCAGTCAACTCAACAAACTCCATATCTCCACCGTCAGAATGTAAGAATGGACGTAATTGCTCTATTGCTTCCTCAATTTTCTCTAATTTTTCTGCTCTCTCCATAAGACTTTATTAGTCCTTAATTTTTTGAATTTCAGAAACAAATGTAGTCACTAATTCGTCAAAATGAGCACTTACCATTGTATCAACCTGAAAAACAGCAGGATTACCCAAATCTCCCGCTTCACACACACCTTGAATAAGAGGAATTGAACCTAAAAACGGTACTTGTAAACCAGCTGCTAAATTCTTCGCTCCATCTCTACCGAAAATGTAGTATTTATTGTTAGGTAATTCAGCAGGCGTAAACCATGCCATATTCTCGACAATACCTAAAATCGGAACTTTCATTGTATCCATTTTAAACATTTGAACCCCACGACGAGCGTCTGCTAGCGCTACTTCTTGTGGAGTACTTACAATCACAACGCCGTCCAAAGGAACTGTTTGAAGCAACGACAAATGGATGTCTCCAGTCCCTGGAGGTAAATCAATTAAAAGAAAATCTAGTTCGCCCCAATTGGTATCCGTCAGCATTTGCGTAAGTGCTTTTGAAGCCATTGGTCCACGCCAAACAACGGCATTAGTTGGATCGGTAAAAAAACCAATGGATAGCAATTTTAATCCTTTCGCCTTTACTGGTTCGATTAATGATTTACCGTCAATTTCCGTCATTGTCGGTCGTTCCCCAACCACATCGAACATGGTCGGCATTGATGGTCCATAAATATCTGCATCAACGATTCCGACTTTGTATCCTTGCTTTACCAAACCACCCGCAATATTTGCAGTTATTGTTGATTTTCCAACCCCACCTTTACCGGAGGCGATTGCCACAACATATTTAACTTCGGGTAAAACTTTTCGACGAGCATTCCTCACAGCAGCATCAACAGATTTTACCGTGCATTTTACAATAATCTCATTTCCTAAAACCCTTTTCAAATTAAATTCAATAGCCTCTTGCATCCTTTTTCTTGCATGAAAAGCAGGGTTTGTAATCCCGACAACTAAATCGATTTCATTTCCTGAAATATTCAACTCTTCGACCAAATTAGCCGAAACAATATCTTTTTTTAATTCTGTCTCGGTGATATTTCCGAGAACTTCCAATACTGCATCACGCGTTATCATTGCTTTTTCTGATTGAGTTAAATGATTTTTCGATAAAATTTACTTCCTTTTCAGTATTCCCTTCTTCTCTGTTCATAAACTGGTAAAAAATACCATCGATTTGAAAAACGCCATAAAAGTGAAAGGTTCGTTTTGATGGCAGACTAGATTCCTTGGACTGAATTGAGCGGGAATAAATGATGTATTTACTGGTTTTCTTAATAAAGGAAATTTCATATATAGCACTTTGCTCCAATTGTTTAATCTTTTCTTCCATTAAATATTTGAAATCACCAAAGTCCTCAATGTATAATTTGAAATAACGACCAACCTGAATTTCCCATTTATAGTCGCCTTCTGCATGAATTAATTCTGGTTTAAATGCCGTTCCAATTCCACAAGAAGCATCCGGCAAATATATACTCGCGTCTAAATCGAAAGGTGAAAGATTAAGTTTTTGGAATTGATAATAATCCTCCCTGACGTCTTGGTTTGTTTCACTTTCCAAATCCCCACAGGAAACTAGAAAAAACAATAGTGTGAATAAGAATAACCAAAACTTTGAAAACATTGGACAAAATTAGCCATTTGAATGTACTTTTATATCTAAATAACTGAACTATGGATAAAAACAAAGTAGCCTTTGCTAGTTTTTACATCGCATTCGCAATTCTTCTTGGTGCTTTAGGTGCTCATGCATTGAAAAACATCTTAACATCAGACCAGTTAGCGAGTTTTGAAGTTGGTGTGCGCTATCAACTTTTTACAGGATTGGCTCTTTTATTTTTTGGAACTCAACAACAATTGTTCACCTTTTCTTTAAAGCCAATTTTTAAGTTATTGATGATTGGCTCATTACTTTTTAGTGTTTCAATTTATTTGCTCTTACTGTTTTCCGTGCTTGAAATTCCGAAAACTGCTTTAGTTCCGCTAACGCCAATTGGTGGAGTCTTAATGATTGTATCGTGGATAGTTTTTGCAATCAAGGTTTTTAAGCAGTAAAAAACTTTTTTTGAATTTTTTTTGTTGAAAGTTGCAATATTCAAAATTTGTTACTTAATTTTGATTAACATTTAATCATGTTCAACTTTAATTTTTAATCAAATGGAAATGTTAAGCATCGGAAGTAAGCTTCCAGAATTCAAATCAATCGATCAAAACGGAAAAGAAATTGATTCAAAACAATTAATTGGTAAAAAAACCGTTGTTTATTTTTACCCCAAAGACAACACTCCTGGCTGTACTGCTCAAGCTTGTAGTATTCGAGACAACTACGCTGCGTTACAAGAAAAAGGAATTGAGATTTTGGGTATTAGTGCAGACTCACTCAGTTCTCATCAAAAGTTTTCGGAAAAATTCGAACTTCCTTTTTCACTATTAGTTGACGAAGAGAGAAAAGTGATTGAAGCCTTTGGAGTATGGGGAACTAAAAAATTCATGGGGAAAGTATATGATGGAATCCACAGAATCACTTTTCTCTTTGACGAAAACGGAGAGTTAGTGCACAGAATCGATAAACCAAATACAAAAGATCACGCGACGGAAATTCTTTCTGCTTATAATTTTTAATTTTTTTCAAAAGAACGTAAATAGATTACGTTTATCCTATTACACCTTTGCATCAACCAAATTATTAACCGAGTTTTATAACTCACAACAACAAACGATATGTCAAAAGAAGTAAACTTAGAAAAACTAAAAGCTCTCCAATTAACAATGGAGAAATTAGACAAAACTTTCGGAAAAGGATCCGTAATGAAACTAGGAGATTCTCCAGTTGAGAAAGTGGATGTAATTCCAACAGGTTCAATCACTTTAGATTTAGCCTTAGGGGTAAATGGTTACCCTAAAGGAAGAGTTGTTGAAATATACGGACCTGAATCATCCGGAAAAACAACTTTGGCCATTCATGCGATTGCGGAAGTTCAAAAACAAGGAGGTATTGCAGCATTTATTGATGCTGAACATGCTTTCGATCAATTTTACGCTCAGAAATTAGGCGTTGATGTTTCTAACTTATTGATTTCTCAACCAGACAATGGAGAGCAAGCTTTAGAAATTGCTGATAACCTCATTCGTTCTGGAGCAATTGACCTCATTATCATCGACTCTGTTGCGGCATTAACACCAAAAGCAGAAATTGAAGGAGAAATGGGCGACTCACAAATGGGCTTGCAAGCACGCTTAATGTCTAAAGCACTTAGGAAATTGACCGGTTCAATTAATAAAGCTGGATGTTGCTGTATTTTCATCAACCAATTACGAGATAAAATCGGTGTGATGTTTGGAAATCCAGAGACAACAACTGGAGGTAATGCTTTGAAGTTTTATTCTTCGCTAAGAATAGATATCCGAAAAGCAACCCAAATCAAAGAAGGCGAAGAAATTCTTGGCAATAGAGTTAAAGTAAAAGTTGTTAAGAATAAAGTTGCTCCACCTTTTAGAAAAGCTGAATTTGATATTATGTATGGAGAAGGTATCTCTAAAATTGGCGAAATCATTGATTTAGGAGTTGAATTGAATATCTTAAAGAAATCTGGATCATGGTTTTCTTACGGAGAAACACGACTTGGACAAGGTCGAGATTCAGTCAAAAATATCCTTTCAGACAATCCAGAATTAACTGAGGAATTAGAAATAAAAATTAAAAACGCTCTTAGTGGTGTACCAAACAATGAGGTGGAAGTATTAAGCTAAGTGTATATCGTTTGGTTGTTAAAAGCGAAGTTCTACAAAACTTCGCTTTTTTTGTTCAATAAAAGTTTTATTTTTGGGCAAACAAATTTTGATATGAAAAAGATATTTTTAGTTGGAATCGTTGCTGTTGGTGCTCTCACTATGACAGCATGTAAGAAAAAAGGCTGTATAGACAATACTGCTACAAATTACAACAGCAAAGCAAAAAAAGATGATGGAACATGTTTGTATGTTCCTACAATCCAAATCATTGGAGCTACTGATACTACTATTAGTGTTGGAAACACTTACACAGACCCAGGAGCGACTGCCAAAAATCGTGATGAATCTGTTGTTGAAGTTACCGCAACTAACAACGTAAACGATGGAACTACTGGTGTTTATACCGTTGACTATTCAGCGACAAATGACAATGGAACAGCAACTGCACAAAGAACAGTTCGTGTTGCTATTCGCCAAGATTCGTATATCAAAGCTTGGGAAGTTACTTCCAATTGTGGAACAACTGAATTTCCTTTAGCTGGTGGGCCTTCCGTTACGGCAGGAAATCAACCTAACTCATTAGTATTTGACGGAATGTTTACATTGTTAGGTGGAACTGCAAACGCAACTGTAAATGGAGCAAATATTGTATTTCCTGAACAAACAGTTCCAGTGACAGGTGGTGAAATTATATTTTCAGGAACAGGAGTTATGGTACCAACTGGAAACATAATTAATGTAAGCTACACCTATAACAATACTATTCCTTTAGTTGGAGGTAGTGGAATATGTACTGCAACTTACACTAAGCAATAAAAGAACTAACTATTTATTTAAAGGTCAGGGTTTAACTCTGACCTTTTTTATGTTTCCATAAATCGAACTCATTACCTTGATTAAAATACAAAATCAAAACACTTCTTAAGATAAATTTCAGGCAAGTCCTTAACTTTATCAAAACATTTAAAAAAGATGAAATACGAAAGAATAGATTCAAAACTTTTTATCAAAAACAGAAAGAAGTTTACTGCAATGATGGAATCTGAAACATTAGCCGTTTTCAACTCCAACGATATTTACCCAATTAGTGCCGACGCAACTATGCCTTTTCAACAACACCGGGATATTTTTTACTTGTCTGGTGTAGATCAAGAGGAATCGATTTTAGTGCTTTTTCCGAATGCTAGTAATCCTGCACATCGCGAAGTACTGTTTCTAAGAGAAACGAATGAACACATTGCTATTTGGGAAGGTGAAAAACTAACAAAGTCCGCTGCTTTCGACGTTTCAGGGATAAAAACGGTGTATTGGCTACAACAATTCCCCACAATTTTCAAGCAAATGATGGCAGAGGCTCGTGGTATTTATCTGAACACCAATGAACATTTACGTGCAAATACAGAGGTTGAAACACGAGAAGATCGTTTTATAAAACTAGTTAGAGCAGATTATCCTGCACATCAGGTTCACAAATCAGCTCCTATTCTTCACCAAATCCGTTCGGTCAAAGAAGCGGTTGAATTGGAACTTATGCAACGCGCTTGTAAAATTACAGAAGCAGGATTTAGACGTTTGTTGAAATTCATAAAACCAGGCGTTTGGGAATATGAAATTGAAGCTGAACTTGCACATGAATTTCTGCGCAATCGTTCCAAAGGTTTTGCCTACACACCAATTGTTGCCGCTGGAAAAAATGCTTGTGTTTTACATTACATTGAGAATAACCAACAGTGTAAAGACGGCGATATAATTCTACTTGATGTTGGCGCGGAATACGCCAATTACTCCTCAGATTTAACGCGATGTGTACCTGTAAATGGTAGCTTCACGCCACGTCAAAAAGAAGTTTACAATGCAGTTTTACACGTTAAAAAAGAAGCTGAAAAACTTTTGGTTCCGGGTACAATTATGGCTGAATACCATAAGAAAGTCGGACATATCATGGAAGAACAATTGGTTAACCTTGGACTAATTTCCATGAACGATATTCAAAATCAAAATCCAGATTGGCCTGCTTATAAAAAGTACTTTATGCATGGCACATCTCATTTCTTAGGGCTTGATACACATGATGTTGGATTGTGGCATCAGCCCATTCAAGCAAATATGGTTTTTACCGTTGAGCCAGGTATTTACATTCCAGAAGAAGGGCTTGGAATTCGCTTGGAGGACGATGTTGTGGTACAAGAAACAGGTTCGCCGTTCAATCTTATGAAAGACATTCCACTTGAAGCAGAGGAAATTGAAGATTTAATGAATGTCTAAATGCTGAACTATAATATAATTGGTGAGGGGGAACAAACTTGGGTTTTCCTTCATGGTTTTTTGGAATCAAGTTCCATGTGGAAATACGTTGATTTGAACATTTTCAGAGGGAGAAAAATCCTAATTGATCTTCCCGGACATGGCAAATCAGGCTTGAATGCTTCTTTGGAAAGTGCCTCGATGACTTTTTTTGCAGAGGAAGTGGAGAAAGTTTTGAAAAATGAATCCGTTTTAGATTGTAGAATTATCGGTCATTCGATGGGTGCCTATGTAGGAGTGGAGGTAATGCACCGCAAACAAATTGAAGTAAACAAAATGGTTTTCCTAAATTCAAATTGTTGGGCAGACAGCGAACAAAAGAAAATCGACAGACAACGCGTTGCAAAAATTGTTTTTAAAGCCAAACATGTTTTTATCAATGAAGCTATTCCAAATCTTTTTGCGAAAACTGAAAATTTCCAAAACGATATTACAGCTTTGAAAAACGAGGCTTTGCAAATAAAATCAGAATCAATTGCGTTCGCAGCACTTTCCATGAAAGATAGAGATGATTACTGCGCTTTTGTTCAATCTTTTCCTGAAAAATTCGCTTTCATTCATGGTGACTTAGATCGTTTAGTAAGTACAGAAGATTTAATCTCAAAAGTTGGAAACGCAAAAGTTTTCGTGATTGAAAAAGCTGGACACATGGTCCATATTGAAGCCAAAGAACAACTGCTTGAAATCTTTCTAAAACTATGTTGACAAACTTGGTTTAAAAGGCGAAATTTCGATTGACATTAAAATGAGTTAAAGGTTAATCACTCTACATATTTAAAACGTCAATTTCTAAATCAAAAGTAGCTGGTTCCAAAAAGGGACTAAATCAATTCCTTTATTGAATGACTAGGTTCTTGCCCTTCTTCCCATCGGGATAAACTTCTCACCCTAAGGCACAAAAAAAAGGAACACTTTCGAATTCCTTTTTTGTTAACCCACTAGGGCTTCCCGACATTTCGTCGGGATAAACTTCTCACCCTAAGGCACAAAAAAAAGGAACACTTTCGTATTCCTTTTTTGTTGACTACGGGTCAGAATTATCGAACCTTTTAAGAGAGGATATAGAAAGGTTGGCAAAGGATTAATGGTCATATATTCGTGTAACTTTTTCTGTTTAAAATTTCTAGATACGAAAAAAATGTTTTTTAAAAGAATATATTTTACAAGAAACTTAACGTGAAATTTGATCTAGAAATAGCTTAAAATCATTTGATTCCTCAATTATCCATTGATTCTTTTTAATGAGTGTTTTTAAAAGATTTCTTTGTTCGACATTAAGTAAATTGTCAATTTCCTCTGGCCATCCTCTCCAATGACTTTTATGTTCGGTTTCGATTATACCTTTTGGTGAACCATTAGGAGTCAGAAGTTGAATTGCTGAAATTTTATCTTTAACAAGCCGATAAATTTCAAATAGACCGTGGTAGTCCCAATCACCAGAATAAAAGATTGGAAGTCCACGTGTGTCTGAAAAATCCAATTTATTAATATTCATGCCTCCTACATACCATAATTCAATGTTATTAGCTCGTGGGAAAGATGGCTTTTTGAGAAAGTTTATATTCTCGCAAAGCACAATACACTTTGGATCTTTACACTCAAGAACGTATTTGTATTGTTGGTCTTTATCATCCGCTAAAGAATCTATTTGTAGAAATTTCTTAACGGCTTTTAATAATGATTCCCTTGATCCCAAATACTTTTCATTTTTGAAAAACATAAATGAAACTCCTCTGACTGTCTCTTCATTAGCTAGGATTTGATCGCGTACTGGAAGAAGATCCCCAGATTTCATTCCTTCATCCAAATCCATAAGTATTTTGATATCGGATTCTTCAAAACGTGTTTGGGGTTTGAGCAAATCGTTTTCGGATAAGAACTGATGATAACTTAAATAATTGTCTAGAAATTTTGACTCATACAATGAATGAAATGCCTTGTTCGCTACGATTTCCTTTTTGAAATTAAATAATTCTTTGGTGCTATTCAGTAAATATTGTACATACGGATTTTTTAGAACAGTATCTTTTTTTTGCGTTCTACCTGTAGTATATAATTCATGTAATGATTTTAAAATGATCCAATTCATTTTTGTTGTTCTAAGTGTTGGCGCAAATCTTTGGAATTTTTATTAGTCTTAAAAAAGCTATTCGGAACAGGATAATTAATGTCAGTATCTTCAATGCCAGGGATCAAATGATGAAGATACCAACCACCTTCCGAATCAGATCCGTATGGCCTAGGAGTCATCGTTATGATTTGATAGTGCTGTTTACGAGCAATCTCAGGGAATGTACTGAAATTGGTTGTGTCCAAATTTGCTGTTTCTTCTAAAATGATGAACTTGATCCCTTTTTTACCTTT
>CAZWSY010000085.1:0-13713 GCA_964636775.1 uncultured Lishizhenia sp. | reverse complement strand
TAATAGGTATTTATTTATGTTTTTTCTTTCTGCAAATCTAAAGGCCGCGGCGGACACTACTGACTTTTTCAGCAGACCCTATTTAACTGAATTTGATTTAATCGAATCGAAAGAGGTATATGGGTGAAAATTCTTTAACTTAGGTATGTTGCAGCAGACCCTAATTCTCTCTAGAAGTAAACCGATATCCAACTCCTCTGACGCTGTGAAAATAAACTGGAGATTTAGAATCGGATTCGAATAACTTCCTGAAGTTTAATATGTAATTGTCAATTGTTCTTGAGGTTGGAGGATTTTCGCCACTCCACAAACGATCCAGAATTTCGTCGCGAGAAATAACAAGGTTTTCTTTTTCCTTAAAAAGTCGGAGTAACTCGCATTCTCTTTTGGAAAAATGATGTACCAACTGATGGTTTTCGTCCAACATTTCAAAGGTTTTAAGGTTCACTTCAAAACTTCCAACTTTGAAAAAATCAGCTGATTTATCGTCGATTTTCAGACTACTGTTTAATAAAATCCCAACTTTCAAAAGCAATTCCTCCAAGTCGAAAGGTTTGGGTAGGTAATCATTAGCTCCAATTTTAAGTCCGTTTACGCGGTCGGCTGTGGTTCCCTTAGCAGATAAAAATAAAATAGGAACTTGACTTTTGGAGCGAATTTGTCGGCATAAATCCAAGCCACTAACAAAAGGCAACATGACATCCAGAATAATTAAATCGAAAAAAAAGTTACTATCGAATTTCTCAGATGCACTCTTCCCATCACGAAAAACTTGAACGTGATGTCCTTCAAGCTCCAAATTCAGTTGAATTAAATCAGCTAAACTTTTTTCGTCTTCAACAATGCAGATGTTTGCCATTTTTTTTGATAACCAATTATTTCAAACCAAATTTTTCACGAAACTCTTTGGGTATTCCGTCTTTGTGAAGGTAAATGTTGATGGTCTTGTAACGGAAATAATTTTCAGAAACAAACAAATAGCCTTTTGGTAAATTGTCCGTTCCCCAAGAATTTTTCACGTAGTAATAATTTTTTCCATTTTGATCGGTGTACAAACCTACAATGTGCATTCCATGGTCGTCTGTTGTTTCTTTATTGTCATAAGCCTCTTGACGAAGTTCGGTTGTGATTTTCAATTCCTCAACAGGTCGGAGGAAGGATTCAGAAATACGGTCAGCACCGGCATCATTAAAACCTTTATTGTCCTTACCTTCAACTGTAATTACACCGTCTTTTGGAACAATTGCAATTCCGTTTTTGAAGCTAAAACCTTTTTCTGAAACATCTGCTCCCCAAGCCAAAGTGAAACCATTTTTTAAAGCATAATTAGTAATGCTCACTAAATCATCCAAACCTACATTAAAACTTTCTCCCCAAGCCCAGTTGTCTGGAATTTCCAACAAACATTTTTTGTACGGCTCGTGATTGGTGAAAGAAGTGATAGACACATAATTATCCATGTTTAATCCTAATTCTTTTGAGTAACTTTTTGGGGAGTAAATAGTTTTGTTTAATGTAAATTCTTCTGGAACTTCACCAAGGTACTTATCCAAAAAAGAAGATATATTCTGTTTGTAGTTTTTATCAAGTCCCTTCCCTGCCTCCAACCCTTGAATAACTTCTTTCATTATTCCCTCCAAATTGGCAAACAATTCTTTGTGATTATAACCTTCGCCTCTTTTGCCGTTTGGTAAGGTTCCAGCCAAGCCTCCTTCCGTTATTCCAGTGTAAACGCTTTGTGGAACTATTCCATATTTTTTAATTACCAAAGGAATATCATGAAAAGCTCCACCTTCGCCAAAATTGATTTTCCCATCCATTCGAACAAATTTTTCCGCTTTCATTTCATAAGCATGTCTCACAATAAACATTTCTGAAAGTGGGACTACATCCTTTTTACCCATTCGAAGCAGTTCTGACTCGAAAAATGAAAGAGCTGAAAAGCTCCAACAAGTAGAAGTTCTGCCCTGGCTTTCAACGGGTGTGTTGTCGAGGTGAACTACTTTTTTGAATTGATACTTACTTCCGTCAACATTACTTACGGTTTGCGCGAAAACTTGAACAAGGAGTAAAAGCGCGATAAAAAGACTTGAAACTTTCTTCATAAAATTATTTGTGAGCATTTATAATTCCAACTTAGATGGACAAATTAAACCAATTTCATGCAATTATTCTCTATTCACATTTAAACGAGGTGTAGAGTCAACTTTTAAAATGGGTCTTAACCTTTCATATTCAGTACGTGTTATTATTTTTGCCGAAAATTGAATTATGGGAAGAGCATTTGAATACCGCCGCGCAGCTAAAGAAAAAAGATGGGACAAAATGTCCAAAATGTTTCCGAAATTGGGTAAAGCTATTACAATGGCAGCCAAAGAAGGAGGAATGGATCCAACGACCAATGCTAAATTGCGGACAGCTATTCAAAATGCGAAGGCTGAAAACATGCCTAAAGACAATATTGAAAACGCTATTAAACGTGCCGCTCAAAAGGATATTGCTGCTTTCACAGAAGTGAATTATGAAGGAAAAGGTCCACACGGTGTTTTGGTTTATGTGGAATGTGCAACCGACAACCCAACTCGTACTGTCGCCAACGTAAAATCTTATTTCAATAAAGCTGGAGGAGGTGTTGTTCCCAACGGTTCTTTCGAATTCATGTTTAGCAGAAAAAGTGTCTTTGAAATCAATAAAACAGCGGATTTAGATGCGGAAGAATTGGAGTTGGAATTAATTGATGCAGGTTGTGAACAAATTGAAGTGACTGACGAACAAGTCGTTGTTTATGGTGATTACACCGCATTTGGTTCCCTCGCAAAAGCACTGGAGGACATGAAAATCGAAGTCCAAAAATCAAGTTTAAAACGAATTGCAACAACACCTGTTGAATTCACGGACGAACAATTGGAAGACATTGAAAAAATGCTCGATAAGATTGAAGACGATGATGATATTCAACAAGTATTTACAAATATTGCCTAAAACATACTAAAACTGTTGATTTGCAGTTATTAATTACTACCCTATTTTTCTTCAATTGAATCGTTTCGTCTTTTTATATTTCACTTTTATTGGGTTGCTTATCGGTTGTTCTACCGAGAGTAACACCTTTGTGAATAGAACTTATCACTCCACAACCGCGCGATACAACGGGCATTTCAACGCTACTGAACTATTGCGTATTTCCATGAAAACGTATAGCGATAGTCGAAAGGAAGATTTTTACAATATTTTGCCTATCAATCCTTTGCCTGATGAAAACGAGGTCAAAGGTATGTTACCTGCAATTGATACTGCCATTTCAAAATGTTCAAAAGTCATTCGGGATCACAGTATGCCTTCTGCTGAAAATATGGCAACCAAACAAGTGGAATACAATACTTGGATTGACGAAAACTGGCTTACGGTGGGAAAAGCTTTGTACCTCAAACGTGATTACGAAAAGGCGATGAAAAACTTCGTCTTCGTAAAACGCTTTTTTGAAAAAGACCCATCTAAATACGAAGCAGAACTATGGATTGCAAAGATTTACATTGAACAAAAGAAGTTTGCAGATGCTAAAATGTTGCTTGATGTACTCAACGAAATATCGCAGGAGCAAAAGAAAAGAACCATAGTTGACTACATTCCCTTCTACAAACCCAAAAAAACGGAGGAAGAAAAAGAGGAGGAGAAACCCCGAATGACCACAAAATTGCAGTTTGAAATTTATAAAACCTATGCAGATCTTGGACTTAAACGTAAGGACTTAAATGCAACTAAAGAAGGTTTGTTGCTCGCTATTGAGAAATGTAAAGACAAAAAGGAAAAAGCAAGACTCAATTACATTATGGGTCAATTGCATCAATGGAATAAAAACAATGATTCCGCGGCAATTCATTACAATCAAGCAGTTAAAACGTCTGCATCTTTCGATATTGCTTTTAATGCTCGACTTAACCGCGCTGTTGTGGGTAGTTCTGGTGCTTTAGGCAAAGATTTAACGAGAATGTTGCGCGATGCCAAAAATGCTCCTTACAAAGATCAAATCTATTTTGCGCTTGCAAGCTACGAGCTTAACCGATTGAACAAACCTCAAGCCAAGGAATACCTTTCTCAATCTGTTTTTTACTCCAATAGCAACAAACGTCAGAAGGCTCAGTCTTACGAGAAATTAGCGGATTTATCCTACGCGGAAAAAGATTATGTGAAAGCTCAAAAATATTACGATTCCTGTGCGAGATTTGTACCCGATGATTTTCCTAATGCGGAACAAATTAAAAATCGTGCGGTCAAACTTTCCGATTTAGTTAAAGCTATTGAAACAGCCAACTTCGAAGACAGTGTTCAACGCATCGCAAAAATGTCTGAGCGTGCACGTGAGGATTTTATAAAGGATGTAATTAAGGACTACAAAGAAAAAGAACAAAAACGCAAGGAAGCAGAAGCTGCAAAATTACTTGCACTTCAATCTCAAAGTAATAATACCACTACCAATAATTCAAATAAGTTTCCTTTGTCGAATCCAAAATTGCGGGAAGATGGTTTCAAAGAATTTAAAAAGCAGTGGGGAACAAGGGAAAATGAAGATGATTGGAGAAGAAGTGACAAAATTGTAGTTGCCAAGGATAACAATGCAAATACAACCGACTCCACTGCAAAAGATAAAAAAGAGGCTAAAGAGGATACGCTTACAGTTGCCAATTTACTAAAAAATATCCCTTTAACCCCTCAAGCACTTGAAGCATCGATGAACAGAAGATTAGAGGCTCATTACACAGCAGGGGTACTTTATAAAGAAATTTTGAATGAGGATGAATTAGCAACCGAACAATTTGAAGCTGTTTTATCGATGAAGAAGGAAGGATTAACCGATCTTTCTTCTGCGTTTCAATTGTATCGTTTAAATGAGTCAACAGGAAAATCAGCTAGGTACAAAGAACATATACTCGATAAATACCCCAATTCTGATGCTGCCAAATTCTTTAGAGATCCAGATTTCTTCGTGAAACAAAAGCAAAATTTAAAGGCAAGTGAAAAAGATTACGTAGCGTTGGTAGATCAATACATGTTGCGACAATTCAAAAAAGTGCTGGACGCCACACAGATTGTTGTGGACAAAGAACCAGCCAATCCATTAAGAGCTGAATATATGCTACTTAATGTGCTCGCTGCCGGACAATTAACTGAAGACAAAAAATCATTAGAGCCAAGATTGAAACGAATCATTGATGAAAAACCAGGTACACCTCAAGCTATTCGCGCTAAGGAAATGCTGGAAATCATGAAAAACGGTTATTCCAAAAATGAAGCGGTTAGTTTTGAACGCAAATACGAGTTTGTTTTCAATAATTCTGGTCCTCAATTCGTAATTGTGATTATGGATGCGGACGACGACGGCGATGATGCGAAAAATGTAATTACTGATTTTTCGAATAAAAAATTTAAAACTCAAAAAGTTAAGGTTACTCATAGACTCACAAATGCAGAGAAAAGTTTTGTTATGATATCTGAGTTTCCAAGTATCAAGGTAGCACAAGAATACATCAATGCCTACAAAAGTGGTTTTGAAATTTTAGATGATTTGCAAGATAATCGTATCTTTATCATCACTCAGGAAAACTTGAAAAAGTTGATTGACACCTCAAAGTTCGAGGAATACAAACAATTTTATGACGATTTTTATTAGTGTATGCTAAAGAGAAAAGATTTTTTTGGTTCTTCAACACCCACTACAACAACTGTGGAAATTATGAATACGAACGATACTTGGAACAGAATAATGTCCGGCACAACCATTACCGGCGACCTCATTTCGAATGGAAATATCCTTATTGAGGGTGAAGTAAATGGAAATATTTCCTGTGGAGGAAAAGTACATGTTGGTACTTCTGGAAAAATAACTGGAAATTTACTTTGTGCGAATGCTGAATTTGAAGGTGCTCAAGACGGCGAATTAAAAGTTGAGAATTTATTGACTTTGCGCAGCACTGCTCGAATCAAAGGCAACATTGAAACCTTGAAATTGCATATCGAGGAAGGTGCTTACTTTGAAGGTGCTTGTGCGATGAAATCACCAGTTTCAAAGTCTGCAAGCAATCAGGATTTTTCATTTGGTGGATAAACCCAAAATTTCCGTTTTTCTCCGTTTCACAACCGCAGCTTTTCAGATGGCTGCAACGATTGGTTTGTGCACGTGGCTCGGAACTTATTTGGATAGAAAATTTCAAACCTCACAACCTTGGTGGACCATTGGATTAGCAATTTTTGGGGTAATTGCAGGTTTGGTATCTGTTATTCGTGAAGTTATAAAATTGAGTAAGGATGATAACAAAATGGACTAACACACCTTGGTTGTTGTTATCACTTTACCTGATTTCAGGAGCGTTGTATCTTGGACTCGTTCAGCAAAAAATTATTCCATCACCAAAAAACTTTGAATTAGCGGTTGTCTTCTTCAATGTCCTTACTTATTCCATTTCCACTACTATATTGTATTTGCCTATAAAATCCAAGGACGAACAAGCATTTGTGCTCAAATTCATATTATCGTTAACAGTTCAGATGCTTGCTTTTTTGGCATTTGTAACGATAGGTGTTGTTTTGCTTAAATCCAAAGCACTTGTTATTCACACGTTGATACTTTTTGGAGTTATGTTACTACTCCAAACCGTATTTATTTCTTTGTGGAGGAATGAACGAAATGTAAATATTAAGAATCCCTAGAAGGCTTAGACTTACGAATTTTAATCTTCGTTCTGCTCTTTTTGATTTTATATTTACTCTTATTGAAGTCACTTTTCGAGCCATCAGGTTTGTCTATTCGAACAACAAGACCTGCAGAATGCTGGATGTAATCTGATGTTTTGAAAAAATCTGTAACCCCGATTTTTCCAACAGATTGAAATTGTAAACCGACATGATTCGAAATCCAAAGGTTTACACCCAAAGCTACGTTTAACGTTGGTGAAAATGCTTTTGCCGTATTTCTTGGATCTGAGGTACGAGTTGTTAGTCCTAGCCCCATACCCATGTAAGGCTCAAAAAAACCTTTACCCACATATTTGTAGAAACTATATTTCATGTGAGCATCAAAAGAAAACATACTACCAGTGATTCCCAAAGAATCATTTACCAATTTCAATGGATTGTATCGGTGGTAAGTACCAACAACTTCTGCACTCCATGCATCGTAGATGAATTTATCAAAAAATGCGCGTGTTGGATAATATTGATAGTGATAATTCCCAAAATTAAATGGACTAAATGCACTTCCATCATCATCAAGCATAGCCCAAGACAAACCAAACATCATGTTATAGGTGTCTTGATTGGTAATGCTTTTAGTAGGCTGTGCCAACACGTTTGCTGACTTGCTAAGTATAATAATGGTAAGAAAAAGCGAAATTAGGCGCATAAGTAGTTGCGAGGCAAAAAATATAGGTCGCAAAATTAACGAAAAAACCAAGAGCACTAGGATTTTTTAAAATAAGACAACAAAGTTTTAAACAGTCGATTGAACGGACTTAACACTATTTGTTACAACCCTTGTTGGTGTTTTTTTACCTTTGCAAACAATGTCGAAACAAATCGTTCATAAATTTTCGCTTGAAGAAGAAGAAGAAATTTTCATTTGGGCTATCTCAACGGGAAAATCACCACACCAATTGGCTTATTTTCTTAATTTAAAGTTTGAATGGAAATTGCAGTTGAGCGATAACCTTTTTCCTGTTGAAAATAAAAAAACAGAGAAGCAATACAATTTTTCTTTTTACGGCTTTGATTCCCAAAAATTACTAACCTCGTTTTTTATAATGAAAAACAAACAACATAATACTGTTGTTAACTCTTCGCTTGGAAAATGGGATTTTTTCATAATAGCAAAATGTAGAGAGTATTTTGATGACGAAGATTTTGTTCGGAGACTACGCGAGATTGACTTTATAATTGCTCTTTATCCGATTGAAAAATCAAATTTCGACAATCTTAGTTATTTAACCTTAGAAAAAAATGAAGAAAACAAAAATCGTAGCTACTTTAGGTCCGGCTTGCAACAACAAAGAGACATTACGTGAAATGATGCTCTCTGGTCTAAATGTTTGCCGTTTGAATTTCTCTCACGGAGCTTATGAAGTACATGAAAGTTCAGTGAAATTAATTAGAGAATTAAACGATGAACTTGGTTTGAATGTCGCTATTCTTGCAGACTTACAAGGCCCTAAAATCCGTACTTATGAAATGGAAAATGGTGGTGTTGAATTGGAAGTAGGAAAAGAAATTAACGTTGTTGTTGAACGAGTAGTTGGAAATAAGGAGCGTTTTGCTATTAACTATGAATTACTTCCTCGTGAGGTAAAACCGGGGGAAAAAATATTACTTGATGATGGTAAATTAGTTTTAGAAGTCATTGAAAGTGACGGCTCTTCATCGATTCGATGTTCAATTTTACAAGGCGGAATTCTTAGTTCAAAGAAAGGCGTAAACTTCCCAAACACAACAATTTCTCTACCCTCTCTAACAGAAAAAGACGAACAAGATTTACTTTTTGCACTGTCTCTTGATGTGGATTGGATCGCACTTTCTTTTGTTCGTTCGTCGAGAGATATTATAGAATTAAAACACAAAATCGCCTTACACAAACACCATGCAAAAGTGATTGCCAAAATTGAAAAACCTGAAGCACTTGAAAATATTGACGATATTATCAAAGAAAGTGACGGTTTAATGGTAGCACGTGGTGATTTAGGTGTTGAAATTCCATATCAAAACGTGCCCCTCATCCAAAAAATGTTGATTACAAAATCCATCCGTAACGCTAAACCTGTTATAGTTGCTACACAAATGATGGAATCTATGATAAACTCTATGACTCCTTCAAGAGCAGAGGTCAATGATGTTGCAAACGCCGTTTTGGATGGTGCAGACGCTGTAATGTTGTCGGGTGAAACATCAGTAGGAAAATATCCTATTGAAGTTATCCGCACCATGTCAAATATCATTAAGGAAATGGAAACGCACGAAGGCATTTATCACAAAGAGGAAATTCCTGAAAAAAATCAAGATCGCTTTATCTCAGACAGTATTTGTTTTAACGCCTGTCGTTTATCTCAAAGGGTAAATGCCAAAGCGATTATTTCCATGTCGTTTTCGGGCTACACCGCATACAAAATTGCATCCCAACGTCCTGATACAGAGATTTTTGTTTTTACAGGAAATAAGAAGATTTTAGCTCAACTCAATTTAATTTGGGGGGTACGTGCTTTTTTCTACAACAAAACTATTTCTACCGACCACACAATTGCAGACATTAAATACCTCATGAAGTCGGAAGGATATTTGAAAGTTGGTGATTTGGTTATCAATATTGCGTCTATTCCAATCGAAGATATGGGTAGTTCTAACATGTTGAAATTGAGTTATGTAGATTGATTTTTGAAAAGCTTATTATTTTCCGTTATAATCTTTTTGTATCTACTTTAGCTTTGGTTTAACTTAAAGTTAATTTTGTTCAAATTTTCGGATTTGAATCGCACCTGGATTCTTCTTGTTTTCCCTATAGTTTTACTTTTCGTTGACCTATATTTTCGTTCTATACATTTAGAACGATACAAGCCTGAACAGCTTGTCTTTTATGTTGCCTCTGTTTTATTATCAGGTAGTTTTTGGACTTGGGCTGTACTAAGCATTAAACAAGTTTCCTCCAATTTTTGGAAAATCTTTTGGCTAGCTGTCGCTTTTCCAATTTTTCTAGTTTTCACGGTTGGTTCATTTACATTTTTCTCACTAAACGGTTTATTTCCAAACTATTATACACTTCTTTACTTTAAAACAGAACCCGAAAGTGCATTTTTAATTGTTAAAGATTCATTGAGTTTGTCCGCAATCATCGGATTTGTTACAATATGGTTTTTAGGTGTCTTCTTAATTTATCGTTTTTACTTTCCAAAATTACCTTCCTTCTCAAAAGTAAAATTAGCCATTGGTGGACTTATCATTTTTGTCGCTTTTCAAGGATTAGTAAGCTTTCACAACAAATACGACCAATGCGCGATAGTCGATACCAATATGGCCATGTGTATTCAACGACACTTGATTACTTGGGATGATTTAGATGAATTTAAAGGAACAGGATTAGGTCAACACCAAGCTTTTGTTCATGAAAAAACGGATAAACCTCTTCCATATAATGTTTTGGTTTTTGTAATGGAATCGGTGAGGAAGAATAGTCTTCAACTCTACGGAAATTCAATTGAAACAACCCCTTACATGAGTGCGTTCAAGGCAGAAAACGAAGCGGAATTTTATCAATTTGAAAAAACAGTTGCCGCATCTTCAACAACGATGATTGCCGTTCCTTCCATCCTCACAGGAATCGCAGCTTATCAGGACTCAAGTGTTTTGTATCGTCAACCTTTTATTTGGGACATGGGAAAAGCATTTCAACATCGCACTTTTTTCCTTTCATCACATACTTTAAAATGGTATCATTTTGACCGTTTCTACCAACAAGAGAAGTTAGACCATTGGTGGAATAAGGACAATAGCGGACATCCATATTTTAACGATTTAGGGATAAAGGACGGCTTGACCATTGAAGAACTTAAACGAACCATTTCGAGTGACGAAAGTCCTTTTTTCGGTGTGGTTCAACTCAATACTACTCACTACCCCTATAAAGTACCTGAAAAATTCAAAAAGTGGACGGAATCATATTCAGACAGTTACAACAATTCCGTTTATTATCAAGATGTGATTTTAGGGGATTTCATGAATTTCTTAAAAGAACGAAACACACTTAAAAACACCGTAATATTTTTTGTCGCAGACCATGGTGAAGCACTAATGGAACATCACAGCATCGGTCATGTTGAAAGTAATTATGCTGAAGCAATACGCATTCCAATGTTTGCATACATTCCTGCGAAAATTTTAAAGGAGGAACAACGCAAAAATCTCCGTAAAAATCAACATCAACTCACTTCGGGAATTGACCTTGCTCCTACCCTATTTGATTTAATGGGACTTCAAAAGATGGAGCATTGGAAAAATTATTGGAAGAATTATACGGGCTATTCCCTGCTTCAACCAATCCCCGACAATCGCATGTTGATTACTTTAAACAATAATCAAATCGCGCGATTTAACACCGGTGTTTCAGTTGCACATAAAAATTGGCATTACCTTTTCCGCACAAATATTGTTCCTTACAAAGAAGAGTTTTATTCTTGGAAAAATGACAGCAACGAAAGTAAAACCTTGAAAGTTCCACCTAAAATACGCAGCCATATTTTGAATTTATTGAAGAGGTACCCTGTTTTGGATCGTATGGTTCAAAAAATAGAAAAGTACTGATTTTCACGCCAATTTGTCAGAAACAATTCATTGGCATAAATTTCGGCGACTATTCACTATGGCGCAATACCCCCATTTTGACAATACCCTAAAATATGCTGTTCGACCTGCGTTTGTTTTGCTTGTGGTGCTATGGTTGGTTTATTGGGCAGATCATCTTTTTCTAGCTGATTTTTATCAATACGGTGTCCTCCCAAAATCGATTGAAGGCTTGAAAGGAATTTTATTTATGCCTTTGATTCACGCAAAAGACGATATCAAGCACATTTTGAATAATTCAGTTCCCTTTTTCCTCCTAACGACTTTGCTTTTCTACTCCTATAAGTCGATTGCTTGGAAAGTATTTATTGCGTCTTGGGTTTTTACTGGCATTGGATTATGGATTTTTGCGGCAAACAAAGGTTCGTATCATGTTGGAATGAGCGGGGTGATTTACGCACTAGTGGGTTTCCTTTTCACATCCGGTACCCTGCGAAGTTATTTGCCACTTCAAGCGCTATCACTTTTTATCGTTTTTCTTTACGGTAGCTTAATTTGGGGGATTTTCCCGACCGCACCGCGCGTATCGTGGGAAGGACATTTATCTGGATTTGTTGTGGGCATTGTTCTCGCTTTTGTTTATAAAACAGATGGGCCTCAACGTCCTAAATACCAATACGAAATTGAAAAGGAAATGGGTATCGAACCTCCTGATTTAGAAGGAATGTATTGGGAAAAAGTGAAGCAATTGGAGGAAAGAGAAAAGGCACAACAAGAGGCTCTTCATGCCCAAAATCAAATGGAATCGAACCTTAAAATTGTTTATCATTTTGTACCTAAATCCGACGATGAAAAGGGTAATTTAGAGGACAAATAATATCTACAGAAGTTTTCCTGCCACGAAAGCAGTAGTCCATGCTGCTTGAAAATTAAACCCACCTGTGAGCCCGTCAATATCCAAAATTTCTCCTGCAAAATAAAGATTAGGAATCGTTTTGCTTTGCATGGTTTGAAAATCAATTCCTGACAAATCCACTCCCCCTGCCGTAACAAATTCCTCTTTAAACGTGGTTTTTCCTTGTACTTCGTAGCGGTCATTAACCAGGGTGTTGGTAAGTCGATTCAAACTTTTTCCCGCAAGTTGAGACCATCTTGTTTCGGTTGAAATTTGACTTTTTGTCAATAAAATTTCCCAAAGCCGATTGGTAAAAGGAAACGAATGAAAGTTGACCATTTTTTTTGCTCCATGGTCGTTTGCGATTGCTAAAAGTTCTTGTCTTACCTCCTCTTCTTTTTTGGTGTTCAGCCAATTGATGAGAACAGCAAAACAATAATTTTTTTCCGCCAAATATCGTGCGCCCCAAGCAGAAAGTTGAAGAATCGCCGGTCCACTCATACCCCAATGTGTGATTAACAAAGGTCCTTTTCCAATCCATTTTTGACCTTCAATTCTTGCAGTTGCATGCTCTACCACATTTCCCATTAACTCGCGAATAGGATTGTTGGGCATATTGAATGTAAAAAGGGAAGGGACAGGTTCAACGATTTTTTGTCCCAAATCTTCCAACCATGTTAAACCAGAGATTTTCGGTTGACCTCCTGTTGCCACAATAATTTTATCGAAGTACCACTTTTCATTATTTGCGACAATTAAAATACCATTAATACCTGGCAAAAAATCAGATACGATTGTTTGCGTGAGAATTTTCACTTTTAGTTTTTCTGCTTCTTTCAAAAAACAATCAATGATACTTTGAGAATTGTCGCTTACTGGAAAAATACAATTATCGGGAAGTGTTCGTAAAGGAACTCCTCTTGATTCAAACCATTCCACAGTGTCGCGAGTACTGAATTGTTCAAAGGCCTTTTTAAGCAGCTTACTTCCTCTGGGGTAGAAATTGAGTAATTGTTGGTTTTCAAAACAAGCATTAGTTACATTACACCTTCCTCCACCCGAAATTTTAACCTTCGATAGCAATTTGTTGGACTTCTCAATAATCACTACGGAAGCTTCTGGATGATGAAATTTAACCGACAAAGCCGCAAAAAATCCTGCCGCTCCCCCACCTATTACTGCAACTTTTAATCTGTTTGACATGAAAAAACAACTGTTAAACTATTTTGAAATTGAAAAGTAAGATTTTTATTAAAAAGCAGAAATTTTCTTTCAATAATTTCTGCTTCGCTCACTTCGGCCTTCGGACTTCGGACTTCGGCTACGCTCAGTCCGCTAATTTTTACTTTTAATTTTTCCAGCCACGGCGGATTTCAACTCTCAACTTTCGGACTTCGGCTCCGCTCAGTCCGCTAATTTTTACTTTTAATTTTCCCCGCCACGGCGGATTTCAACTCTCAACTTTCGGACTTCGACTCCGCTCAGTCCGCTAATTTTTACTTTTAATT
>CAZWSY010000084.1:11933-14326 GCA_964636775.1 uncultured Lishizhenia sp. | reverse complement strand
GTGGAGGAACAGCGCCTTACGATTATTTCTGGGACATTAACTCAACTTTAGATTCCATATCCAACTTGCCAAACGGAACTTATTCAGTCACAATAACCGATGATTTAGGCTGTAATATTCAATTGACAGATAGTATTCTTTCACCAACTTTAATAACTGCAACGGCAACCGTACTTGATGTAAATTGTTTTGGTGGTTCGGACGGTTCCATTCAAGTTCAAGTTACAGGTGGAATTCCTCCTTACAACTATACTTGGAGCACGAGCAATGAAAACATGAATACCCTTTTCAATCTCATGGCTGGAAGTTATCAATTGACAGTGACGGATGGTAATTTATGTCAAACCAATTTTTCATACACCGTTAATCAACCGGCGCAACCGATTACGTTATCGATGAGCCAGCAAAATGTGTTGTGCTACGGAGTAAATAATGGACAAATTAACCTCACCGTCAATGGAGGAACGGCACCATACAATTTCCTTTGGAGCAATATGCAAACCACTCAAAATGTACAAGGATTGACGGCAGATTGGTATCAAGTTTTAGTGACGGATATAAATAATTGTGTTGACAGTATTGCAACTACCATAACCCAGCCTTTACAACCTTTAACTTTGTCAGAAACTCATGTGGATATTTTGTGTCATGGACAAAGCACAGGAAGCATTGATTTGACCGTTTCAGGAGGAACAGCACCTTACAGCTACAATTGGAATAATTTGTTCTTCACAGAAGATTTAATTAATCGTCCAGCAGGAAATTACAAGGTTCGAGTGACAGACTTTAATGGTTGTACAGATTCACTTGCTATCAACTTAAGCGAGCCAAATTCACCGCTAAATATTTCATTTACAACGGAAAATGTGGCTTGTTTTGGTGAAGCAACGGGAACAATAAATGCGACAATTTCAGGTGGAACTTCTCCGTATAATTACTTGTGGGGACACACGAATCTGCAAACACTTTTCTTGGTGAATGTAAGTTCAGGCGTTTATAGTTTATCTGTTACAGATGCTAATAATTGTCAACTAACTGAAAATACGGTCATTTCACAAACCAACACCCCACTTTCATTGACTGTTACACCAATTCAACCAAGTTGTAATGGCTATAACGACGGTCAAATTTTATTGAATGTTTTGGATGGAACTTCACCTTACACTTATTTATGGAGCAATAATGCTACCACTCAAAATATAAATAATTTGATTTCAGGCAATTATGGTGTGGTTATCACAGATGATTTGGGCTGTCAACTTGATACAAGTTTAGTGTTGAATCAACCTTTGCCTGTGAGTGTAGCTTTTGATGTAGACAAACAAGTGGGTTGTAATCCTATGGAAGTGAGCTTTTTCAATAACTCAGAACCGGGAATTTCATGTGTTTGGAATTTTGGAGATGGAAATGTAATTACAGATTGTGGAAATGTTCAACACACCTATTATCACAGCGGTTTGTATAATGTTTCGTTGACCGTTACGAATGCAAATAATTGTTCCAATACCTTGACGGCCAACAATTTCATTACCGTTCATCAAACTCCTCTTGCTTCAATCGGTGTGGACAATCAAATTTTATTTGGTGGTTCTTCGACTGTACAAATCACCAATCAAACCCAAGGTGCTGACACTTATCAATGGAATTTAGGAGTAGATAATCAGTGGTTTAATTATTTTCAACCGGGAAATTTTACTTATCCCTCCAATGTTAAAGATACTTTTGTAATCACGTTAATTGCCACATCTTTAGAGGGATGTAGAGATACCGCGGACAAAATCATCATTTTTAGAAACGATCCATTTTACTATGTACCCAACACTTTTGTGCCTGATGGAAACGTGATAAACGATATCTGGTACGTTATTTTTTCAGATCCATCCAACGTTCGTTCTTTCTTAGTGAGAGTTTACAACCGTTGGGGAGAAATGGTGTACGAAAGTAGAGACTTTACAGAAGGTTGGGATGCGACTTACAGAGGTTACCCAGTTCCCGACGGCACATACGTTTGGATGATGCAGTTTGAATGGGAAGACAAGCGCGTTTTTGATGCGAAAGGACACGTGAATGTGTTGAGATAGGTTGATTTGGGTGAGATAACCAGCACAGCAAAATGTCTAGACTGTGATTTTTATGATTCAATGATTTATGAGAACAGGGTGGAGGTTAAAATCATTTAAATCAAACAAATCAGAAAAATCAAAGTACTGACTAATTTATGATCCAATGATTAATGAGAGCAGGGTGGGGGTTAAAATCATTTAAATCAAACAAATCAGAAAAATCAAAGTACTGACTAATTTATGATCCAATGATTAATGGGAGCAGGGTGGGGGGCAAAATCATGTAAATCAAACAAATCAGAAAAATCAAAGTACTGACTAATTTATGAT
>CAZWSY010000084.1:0-11833 GCA_964636775.1 uncultured Lishizhenia sp. | reverse complement strand
CAATGATTAATGAGAACAGGGTGGGGGTCAAAATCATTTAAATCAAACAAATCAGAAAAATCAAAGTACTGACTAATTTATGATTCAATGATTAATGTGAGCAGAATAGCTCAGTTGGTTAACAAAGTCAATTCATAAGAGCAATCCTTAAATTCATGCGTTTTTCAAAAAAAGTGAAATTTAAGGAAATAGAAAGCGTATTTTTCACTAACTTAACGTTCATGATTAATGAACAATACAAATATTCTGACTTAACTTCAAAGGTGATTGGTTGCGCAATGAGAGTGCATTCTGCTTTAGGAAATGGTTTCCAAGAAGTAATTTATCAACGTGCTTTGGCAATTGAATTTAACATAGCTGAAATCCCTTTTTCACGTGAATTTGAAATGCCCATTTATTATCATAATGTGCACATTGGAACACGTAGAGTAGATTTTTTGGTTGCTGAAGTATTGTCAGTTGAACTAAAGGCAATGACAAAATTGGAAGATGTGCATTTTGCTCAAGCAATAAACTATTTAGAAGCGTACAATTTAGAAGTTGGTCTTCTTATAAATTTTGGTGAACGGAGTTTGAATTTTAAACGTTTGCAGAATAAAAAATATAAAAATCTTCTCCTTGCTTAAATCAAATGAATAACGGTTTAGACAATTGAGTATAGTGGAGAGGATAATTAACAATTCAAATTTAAAGCCCATATTCAACAATGTTTCAAAATAAACTAAAACAAAAAATGAACAGAATAGTAATCATCGGAAACGGATTTGACTTAGCGCAAGGCTTGAAAACAAGCTATGAGGATTTATTGTTGGATTTTTTGAAGAGAGAATTTCAAAATGGGTTTAAAAATTCTAGTTACAACGGAAATACTCTTTTTAATTTCAAAACTAAACTGAGTAGTCAAAAATATTATAAGATTAGAATGTTTTGTATTTAATTTTTGAAAGGACTGTTATATAAACCTGTATTGTACTTGAGTTCATTTATTATCCAAATCAAAGGAGATTACTACTGGCCATTACAGGAAGTTAGGACTAAGAATAACCGGGAAGATAGGATTCTGTATATTCTAAAAGGCATAGAACAGACTGCTCTGAGCACAATTCAGAATATCAACAAAATCAATCTGCTTTTCAATGAAACTCAAAAATTGGTGCAGGAGAAGTTACCTAGAATCTATACGAAAGATTTTTTGGTCTATTAATATTGAAATGTTCTACCAACATCATTTAAGGACAATCAGAAATGGCAATGAGACGCTTACAATATTGGTCTTACTGCTTTAAGGAGCGCTTTTGTGTTGACGATTCCGCAAAGTAATGATCGCTCCGGAAGTTCTTGTAGTGAAAGTGGTGATTCTGGAACAGGTAGTTCTTGTTCAAGTTGTGGTGGTTGTGGTGGCGATTAGTCCGATAATAAATTAATTTTGTAGCATGAAAATTACAGACGAAATCGTAAATCACATTGCCCACCTTTCTCGCTTATCGTTTGAAGGTGAGGAAAAAGAAGCCATAAAAAAAGACATGGAAAAAATTACAGGCTTCATGGAAAAATTGTCTGAATTGCCAACTGAAAATGTTGAACCTTTGATTTTTATGTCTGAAGAAGTAAACCGTTTACGCGACGATGTGGCTGAAACGACTATTTCTCACGAAGAAGCATTACTTAACGCACCCAAAAAAGATACAGACTACTTTAGAATTCCTAAAGTTTTAGACAAATAATTTTCGATGAAAGTTGCTGGATTTACGTTCATCCGTAACGCTGTAAAGTTCGATTATCCCGTTGTAGAAGCCATACTGTCCATCCTTCCGATTTGTGATGAATTTGTTGTTGCTGTTGGAAATTCAGAGGATGAAACGCGAAATTTAATCCAACAAATCGACCCGAAAATCAAAATTATTGACACCGTATGGGACGACAATTTACGCGAAGGTGGCGCTGTATTAGCTGTAGAAACCAATAAAGCTTTTCATGCCATACCGGAAGACGTAGATTGGTGTTTTTACATTCAAGGCGACGAAGTATTTCCTGAACAATACTTACCTGTTGTAAAAGAAGCAATGTTAAAGTACAAGGGCGACAAACGTATCGACGGCTTATTGTTCAACTATCATCACTTTTATGGTTCCTACGATTTTGTTGGTGACTCCAATGCCTGGTACGCTGAGGAAATTAGAGTAATCAGAAACAACCGAAACATTTATTCCTACAAGGACGCGCAAGGATTTCGAAAAGGTGAAAACGAGAAATTGCGCGTTGCAAAGTTACCTGTTTGGATGCATCATTACGGTTGGGTAAAAGACCCAAGAGCCATGCAAGAAAAACAAGAATCGTTTAATAAACTTTGGCACGACGACGAGTGGATGAAAAAAAACATCGTCAAATCTTCGGCTTTTTCCTACGAAGCACACATGAAACAATTGATGCCGTTTAAAGGAAAGCACCCGAAAGTGATGGAAGAACGCTTGAAGCGCATCAATTGGAAATTTGACGTGGATATTTCCATGCAAAATCGAACGCTTAAAGACAAGGCGAAAGATTTATTACTCAAAATCGGCATCAATCCGAATTATCAAAATTATAAGTTGGTGGAGAGGTTTTGAAACGAGGTGTGAACTTAAAAATCTATTGAAAAAGAAAAGCAATGCTTTTTTTAAAGGCCTAACTCTACAAATAAATCATCAATTCTCTGTATATTATGCTAAATTAATATATTTATGCAAAATTAATATACATGAACGAGGTAAGTTGTCCAAAATGCCAAAATGAACGTGTGGTGAAAAGTGGAATTATTAACGAAAGACAACGTTATACTTGTAAGTCGTGTAATTACGCATTCACGGTTTTTAAATTGGGAAAAAAAATTGATGAATACTATGTCACAAAAGGTTTACAGTTGTATTTAGAGGGATTGAGTTTCCGTGAAATCGAACGAATAATCGGTGTTTCCCACGTCACAATTTCCAATTGGGTAAAATCCTACAACATTCAAAGACCACCACACCAAAAATACCATCCAACCTACAAAATCCTAAATCATGATGAACTTCAGAATTATTTAAAACAAAAGGAAAACCTTTCGGGTGCAGGAATGGTAATTACTGAATTGGGCGATAAATTCATGTTGATTAAATGGGAAAGGTTTAAAAGTTGAGAATGGAAAATTGTAGCCCCGATAACCATCGGGATAAAATTGTAGCCCCGATAACCAGTGTAGCCCCGATAACCAGTGTAGCCCCGATAACCATCGGGATAAAATTGTAGCCCCGATAACCATCGGGATAAAATTATAGCCCCGATAACCATCGGGATAAAAGTTGAAAATGGAAAGTTGAATACCGACGCCTGCGCCGCCCTGAGCGGAGTCGAAGGGAGCGGAGTCATAAATATATATTTAACATTTATCTATATCATTTTTTGTGCATTCACAGAATAATTCAAGCTTTGGGCAGACCAAAACCTAAAGGCTATGAAATTATTCAACACATTGAAAATTAGCTGCTTTTTAATAGTTGCTTTTGTCATTCGAACTCAATTTTCCTTTTCACAAGGTGCAAGTGAATACGGCGGTGGTATCAAATTGAAAATCGATGAATCGGGCAGTAAATACATTCGTTTCATAACATGGAATCAAGTTTGGATGCGTTCCATGCAAATGAATCCTGCGTCAGCCGTTTCTGGTGAATCTGTGGAAAGACACAACGATATCGCACTCCGACGACTAAGATTTCTAGCGTACGCTCAAATTTCACCTCGCTACATGATTCTGACTCATTTTGGAATCAACAATCAAACTTTTAATGGTGGTGGTGCTGCTTCAAGTTCTGGAACTGGCGCTTATGGCGTTGGGAAAAAACCTGGTATTTTCTTCCATGATGCTTGGAATGAATATGCTGTTTTTCTACCCAAACCCGACAAAAAATTTAGTTTATCCATTGGAATGGGTTTGCATTATGTTATGGGTTTATCGCGCTTGACTATGGCAAGTACACTCAACAACATGGCGATTGACTCACCGATTTTCAATTGGGCTTTGGTTGATAATTCCGATCAATTCGCACGACAAATGGGAACATTCGTAAAAGGGAAATACGGTCGCTTCGAATACAGAATGAGTTTAAACAAACCCTTTTCAACCAATCTTACACCAACCGACGTCACGGTTCCCGAAAACGCAGTTGCAGTTGACAATAGTGGAAATTCCCGTTTTTCTTTCGCTTCTTACTTCGAATACCAGTTTTTTGACATCGAATCCAATTTTTTACCTTTTAAAGTAGGCTCTTATGTTGGAACGAAAAAAATGCTCAACATTGGCGTTGGTTCTTACATCGCACCAAAAGGAACTAAATCTTCGGTCAACGGCGAAATTCAGTCTCACACTATCCAATTGTTTTCAGCAGATGCTTTTTTGGATTTACCTGTCGGCAACAAGGACAAAAAAATGGCACTTACCTCATACTCTGTTTACTATAATTACAATTTTGGTCCGAACTATTTACGAAACATCGGTATTATGAATGTTGGCGCACACGATCCGCTATCCACTAAAATTCCAGCACTATCAGGATTTGGAAACGCTCAACCCTTAATCGGAACGGGGTCTATATTTTATACTCAACTTGGATTTTTACTTCCGAACACCAAAGAAACACCAAAACTGCGCATTCAACCGTTTGCAGCATATTGCCACAAAAATTTCGATGCACTTGATAAAGCTTCCAACCAATTCGACCTTGGAGCAAACCTTTATCTACATGGACATCACGCTAAAATCACTCCACAATTTTCCACTAGACCCGTTTACGACACCAAAAGCACTTACCGCTTGATGTCTGAAATTCTAGTGCAATTTCAAGTTTTTCTATAATCTAAAACAAACAACTATGACAACAAAAAACAACAAGGCGTACTGGCGCGAAAACGTGCTTTACTTGTCGATTTTGATGGGCTTTTGGTTCATCGTTTCCTTCGGCTGCGGCATCCTCTTTGTCGATTATCTCAACCAATTCAAAATAGGTGGCTTTCCACTTGGATTTTGGTTCGCTCAGCAAGGTTCAATCTATGCGTTTATGGTGATTATAGCCGCTTACGTGTTGATTATGAAAAAATTAGATAAAAAATACAACTTAAACTAAAAGATCATGGATGCAACAATTTGGACATGGATATGGGTTATAGGAACCTTTACTTTGTACTTCGGAATCGCGTGGTGGGCAAAAGCGGCAAGCACGAAAGAATTTTATGTAGCTGGTGGAGGTGTTGGTCCTTTGGCGAACGGAATGGCAACCGCTGCGGATTGGATGTCAGCAGCTTCGTTCATTTCAATGGCAGGTTTAATTTCCTTTATGGGCTATGATGGATCCGTATTTTTGATGGGTTGGACAGGTGGTTATGTATTACTTACGCTTCTTCTTGCTCCCTACCTAAGAAAATTTGGAAAATTCACCGTTCCAGATTTTATTGGCGACCGCTATTATTCAAAATCCGCACGTTTATTGGCCGTTTTTTGCGCTTTGATTATTTCGTTCACATACGTAGCTGGACAAATGCAAGGTGTCGGATTGGTATTCTCGCGTTTTCTAGGTGTTGGTGTTGAATGGGGCGTAGTAATTGGAATGGTGGTTGTTCTTTTTTATTCAACTCTTGGAGGAATGAAGGGAATTACTTACACACAAGTAGCTCAATATTGCGTTTTAATCTTCGCATTTATGGTTCCTGCTTTCTTTATCTCCCTCCAAATGACAGGAAATTTTATTCCTCAGTTGGGCATGGGTGCGCAAGGAGAAGATGGGGTTTACTTAATTCAAAAATTAGATACATTACTCGTTGATTTAGGTTTTTCGGAATACACAAAAGGTTCAAAATCAACTTTGGACATGGTAGCAATCACCGCGGCCTTGATGCTTGGAACAGCTGGACTTCCTCACGTTATCGTTCGTTTTTTCACTGTTCCTAAAGTTTCCGATGCACGCAAATCAGGTTTATATGCTTTGATTTTCATTGCTATACTTTATACAACCGCTCCTGCAATCGCCGTTTTTGCACGTTTGAATTTGATTGAAACTACACACCGAAATGCCGGGTTGGTTTAAAAACTGGGAAACAACAGGACTTTTAGCTTGGACGGATAAAAATGGTGACGGAATCATTGATTACAAAGCAGGTGATGCAGTAGTTGGAAACAAACCAGTTTTCAGTGAAAATAGAGCGGCTTTGGGACAAAGAATTGTTGAAAATCCTGAATCAAAAAATCCAAACGAATTATACATCAATGGCGACATTATGGTGTTGGCAAACCCTGAAATTGCAAATCTTCCAGCTTGGGTCATTGGTTTGGTTGCAGCAGGAGCATTGGCAGCAGCACTTTCCACAGCAGCAGGTTTATTGATTGTAATCTCGTCATCCATTTCACACGACTTAATGAAAAAAGTTTTGAAACCAGATTTATCCGAAAAAGGAGAACTAAGAGCAGCACGAATTGCATCTGTAGTTGCCGTTTGTGTGGCAGGATATTTTGGAATTAATCCTCCTGGATTTGTAGCATCAGTAGTTGCAATTGCGTTTGGCTATGCAGCATCAACATTTTTTCCAGCGATTTTCCTTGGAATTTTCTCCAAGCGAATGAACCGTGAGGGTGTTATTTCCGGAATGGTTGTGGGATTATTGTTCACAATGTTCTACGTGTTAAAGTTCAAATTGTCAGGAATTGCAGGTTTCACATGGGTGGAAGGACTCATGGGGAGCAACAAAAAAGAAGATTGGTGGTGGGGAATTTCTCCTGAAGGAATTGGATTCATTGGAATGATTTTAAATTTCATCGTTGCAATTGCAGTAAACCGATTTTTTCCAGCTCCGCCACAAGAAGTACAAGACATCGTGGAAGACATCAGAATTCCAAGTGGTGCAGGGGAAGCAGTTGCACATTGATTTTAATTTCTATCTTTCACAATGAAATTGATTTAAAAAGTTTGCCAGGAGGATTGGAATTAAATTTTCAGTCCTTCTAGCTTTTTCAAAAATTGAGTAAAATGAAAAAACGTCACCAACAAAAATTGATTTTTCTCTCCTTGATTTTATTCCTTGGATTGAACTTTCCCATCATTTTGTTGGCGGATTCAAGTACTCCTGTTTTTGGAATTCCAGCTACATTGTTTTACGTTTTTGTGTGGTGGCTACTTGGTAGTATTCTGTCTTTCATCATTTTAAACAAATACTATGAGTAGCTGGACCATACTTTTTGCGTTGCTAGCCTATCTCCTACTCCTTTTTGGTGTTGCACATTGGGCAGAGAAAAGAAAAAATGCACGATTTTCCAGAAATGCAGTGGTTTACACGCTCTCAATTGCCGTTTATTGCAGTGCTTGGACTTACTACGGAAGTGTGGGAATCGCAGCTACAAGCGGATTAAACTACTTGCCTATTTATCTCGGACCAGTAATTGCAGCACCGTTATGGTTTTTAATTCTTCGCAACGTCATAAAGATTTCAAAAGTCAACAATATTTCCAGTATAGCCGATTTCATTTCCCTCCGCTACGGAAATAGCCGTACAGTTGGTGCACTTGTCACCATAATTATCATTGTGGGAATTTTGCCCTATATCGCACTTCAATTAAAAGCAATTTCCGAAACTTTTCATTTGGTTTCCAATACCCCCATTGAAAAAGGATTTCTCGCAGATTCAACCACTTACATCGCCTTAGCCCTGGCACTATTTGCTTCTTATTACGGAACGCGCTACGTTGATGCCTCCGAAAATAGAAATGGAATTGTCACAGCCGTTGCAATGGAAAGTTTGTTGAAATTGGTGTTTTTTGTAACCGTTGGAGTTTTTGTAACCTACTTCGTTTTCAACGGATTTTCCGACATCACTCATCAAGCACAAACCCTTCCGAATTTCCAGAATCTCAACACGATTGGAGGCTTTCCTCAGGCGATGAATTGGTTTATGCTAACCTTACTCAGCTTGCTCACTATCTTCCTATTGCCGCGCCAATTCCAAACAATGGTGGTTGAAAACAACAACGAAAAACACTTAAAAACAGCCATTTGGCTTTTTCCACTTTATCTGCTTGTATTCAACTTTTTTGTTTATCCAATTGCTTGGGGAGGCAATATTTTATTTGAGGGACAAAACGTCAACCCTGACTTATACGCCCTTCTCATTCCGAAAGTTCTCGGTCATCAATGGCTTGAATTATTGGTGTTTTTGGGTGGTTTTTCTGCTTCAATTTCGATGATAGTCATTTCCGCAATAAGTCTATCTACCATGCTGAGCAACAATATTTTAATTCCTTACACTGCGCTTGGAAGGTTTTCAAGAAAGGAACAAGAAACTAATACTAAATTCATTATTAACCTCCGAAGAATTGGAATTTTCGTGTTGATAGTTTTAGCGTTCATTGTCTATAAAGGACTGATTTTAAACTACAATCTCGTTTCAACAGGACTCATCGCTTTTGCAATTATAGCTCAACTTGCTCCTGCATTTTTCGGATCTCTTTTCTGGCGACGAGGCTCCAAACAAGGAATGATAACCGGTTTGATTGTCGGCTTTCTTATTGTACTTTACACCTTAATGATTCCTTATTCCATTGGAGAATTTGCAGAGACCGACAGCTTTATTCACCAAGGATTATTCAAACAAAGTTGGCTTAAACCATTTTCACTTTTCGGGTTAAATTACCTAGATCCTGTTCCTCATGCCCTGTTTTGGAGTTTGCTTTTCAACACGTTATTATACTTCGCTATTTCAATCAGTTTTGAAGGAAATTACCGCGAACGCAACTATGCTGAAATGTATGTTGATATTCAAAAATACAGCCACACACATGAAAATGCTTTTGTTTGGAAAGGAACCGCCTATCGAAAAGACATTGAAGCCGTCTTAGTTCGTTTTCTCGGTGAAGAACGCACCCAGCGTGCAATGAATATTTTTAACCGTAAATACCACATCGATAGCGAGTTGGAATTAGCTGACGCGCGATTAATAAAGTTCTCAGAAAATTTACTCACAGGTAGAATTGGAACCGCATCTGCCAAAATTTTAATTGAAAGTGTTGTTAAGGAAGAAAAAATCGCATTGACGGAGGTTTTGAAAATTTTAGAGGAATCCAAAGAAAACATCGAACTCAACAAAAAATTGACAGAAACTAGTCGCGAATTGAAAAACCTTTCCGAACAATTGAAAGTCGCGAACGAGGAATTGGTGGTGAAAGACAAGCAAAAAGATGAATTTTTGGATACCGTAACACATGAACTTCGCACACCAATAACAGCAATTCGCGCGTCAAGCGAAATTTTGTTGGAGGACGATGAAATTCCTGATGAACTAAAAAAGCAATTCCTCGCCAACATCATCACCGAGTCCGACCGACTAAATAGACTGATAAACAAGATTTTGGATTTGGAAAAATTAGAGTCTGGAAAACAAAAATTGCGCTTGTCGAAAAACGATTTCAATTTACAACTTCAAACTGTTCTTGAAAACTTGCACCAACTCCTTCAAAATAAAGGAATCACCGTCCTATTCAATAGACCTGAAAAATTAGTTTGGACTTACGATGGCGATAGAATTACACAAGTGCTAACCAATTTGATTTCCAATTCCATCAAATTCTGTCCCGAACAAAACGGACGTATTGAAATTACGGCTGAGGTAGTTCATAACATTTTGCAAATTTCAATTTCAGACAATGGAATTGGTATTGCTGAAAATGATGCCAATCGAATTTTTGAAAAATTCTATCAATCCGAAAATCAGAACTTTAAAAAACCAATCGGAAGCGGATTAGGGCTAGCAATTTGCAAAAATATCATTCACTTGCACGGTGGGACCATCAGCATTGAAAATAATCTTAAAGCAGGAGCAACCGTCCGTTTTTCCTTGCCAAAAATTGAAAATTATGAAGAAGATACTACTCGTTGACGACGAACCAAATATAATAATGACCTTGGAATATACTTTCAAGAAGCAAAATATGGAAGTTTTCATTGCGCGTGACGGTGAGGAAGCTATCGCAATTTTAGAAAAGGAAACGCCGAATGTGGTTATCCTCGACGTGATGATGCCTAAAGTTGATGGATTTGAAACATTGGCCTACATTAAAAGTCAACCAAAATTATTTCATTGTAAAGTGCTTTTCCTTTCCGCTAAAAATAAAGAACAAGACATTCAAAAAGGACTCGACGCAGGTGCTGACGGTTACTTTACCAAACCTTTTTCCATCAAAAAATTAATTGAACAAGTGAATCACCTCTTAAACCTTTAACCATGAATTTACAATCCAAACTTCACGCAGAGAGCCTTGAAAATCCAAGAAATTTTTGGGCAAAACAAGCCGACCAAATTGCTTGGTACAACACACCTTTAAACATTCTTAACACACAAAACTCTTATCCTCAATGGTTTGAAGATGGCGAATTAAATATGTGTCATCTCGCAGTAGATCAACATATTGAAGATGGTTTTGGCGCACAAACAGCAATCATTTACGACTCGCCAGTCACGCAAACCGTTCAAAAAATTAGTTTCCTCGAACTACGCACCCACGTTGCTCGACTTGCGGGAGCTTTACAAAATCTCGGTTTGGAAAAAGGCGATGTTGCCATTATTTACATGCCCATGATTCCACAAGCAGTTTACGCCATGTTGGCTTGTGCAAGGCTTGGTGTCACTCATTCTGTGGTCTTCGGTGGATTCGCTCCTCACGAACTTGCCATTCGAATTGACGATTGCCAGCCAAAAGTGATAATTACCGCTTCTTCAGGAATTGAAGTGGACAAACTAATCGCATATAAACCACTTGTGGACGAGGCGATTTCACTTGCTCAACATCAACCCAAAAATGTAATTGTTTACAACAGAAAATTGGGAGCAAAACTTCCACTTTGCGAACGCGATTTGGATTATGAAACTATTGTAAACAAAGCAGATGAAGTGTCGTGTGTCCCCGTGGCATCCTATCATCCACTCTATATTTTGTACACATCCGGAACAACTGGAAAACCAAAAGGAGTGGTGCGAGATACTGGAGGATATGCAACGGCACTAAAATTTTCAATGACACACATTTACAATACTCAACCAGGCGATACATTCTGGGCAGCTTCCGATGTAGGTTGGGTTGTAGGACACAGTTATATCGTTTATGGACCGCTAATCAACCGCAACACAACCGTTCTTTTTGAAGGAAAACCGGTTCGCACGCCTGATGCCTCAACCTTTTGGAGAGTAATTTCAGAACATCAAGTACGTGTAATGTTTACTGCGCCAACTGCCATCCGTGCGATTCGAAAAGAAGATCCTGATGGGGAAATGTTGCGAAAATTCGACCTTTCAAGTTTGAAATTTCAATTTTTGGCAGGCGAACGATGTGATGTTTCCACGTTGACTTGGTTGCAAGACCAACTGCAAATTCCAGTTATTGACCATTGGTGGCAAACAGAATCAGGCTGGCCGATGTTGTCACTATTTGCGGGTGAAAATTCGCAAGTAAAACCGGGTTCTGCAGGTATGGCCGTGCCGGGTTATCAAATCGAAATATTGAATGAAAAAGGGGAGCAATTACCCTCCAATGAGGAAGGTTTTGTTTCCATACGTCTGCCGCTTCCTCCAGGTACACTGTTGGACATTTGGCAAGACGAACAGCGATTTAGAAAAGGATATTTGGAAAAATTTGAAGGTTACTACTTTTCCGGTGATGGCGGTTTCTGTGATGAAGACGGCTATTTTTTCATAACCGGTCGAGTGGATGACGTAATCAATGTAGCAGGACATCGGCTTTCGACTGCTGAGATGGAAGAAGTGGTTGCTGCCCACCCTGATGTTG
>CAZWSY010000083.1:0-14332 GCA_964636775.1 uncultured Lishizhenia sp. | reverse complement strand
TTGTAATTGTCACTCCGTTTTGAGCCCAAATTGTGTTCGTAACTATTTGTGAGGAATCAATGTATGCCCATCCATCGCATTGTCCCGGTCCGGATTCATTGGTCGGAAAAACTTGTGCCGAAGCCATTTGTAGCCATGCCATCATTAAAAAAGCAAATCCGATTAGTACCTTTTTGCTCAGGTTAATTGTTGTTTTCATAATTTTTGATTTTAAGATTCGAAGCAAATACACTTTCAATAATCAAAGGGTTGCTCGATAAAGAAAATATTTTGTAAATTTAAACTAAAGTATTGATAAGCAGCTAGAAAGTATCTTTAAAGCGCAATAATTCCTTTCAATAAGGTACTCGTTAAACTGTTAAACTTACAAGATTATTAGCTTTTAACTAAAATCAAAATCTGAATAATTCAAGTTTAATTCGAATCTCTTTCCTTATCTGTCAAATATCTTATGACTTCGGCAGCACCGTGTAATCCAAAAAGTGCAGGCATATAACTAACGGTTCCATAAAACGACTTTTTGAAATTTGAACCGTCCGTCATTTTTAAGGATTCTTTTTGCTGTAATTCACTTGAAAAAACCGCTTTTACACCTTTAAACGACATATTTTGACGTTTCATTCGCTTTTTAATGTGTGCGCCGAGTTTACAATTGTGAGTATCTTTTAAATGTGCCACTTGAACCCGCGAAGGATCAGTTTTCCCACCAGCACCAAAACTTGTTAGAATTTTGATTTTCTTCATTTTACATGCCTTTATCCATTCCAATTTTGGAGTCACGGAATCAATGCAATCCATCACGTAATCCGGTTGAAATTCCTCTAACAAAGCCCAAACCCTTTCTGGCAAAACAAATTCTTCCACAATATTGAGTTTCAGTTTAGGATTAATGTCCAGTAATCTTTCACCCAAAACAACAGCTTTATTTTTTCCGATTGTAGAATCCAATGCTGTAAGTTGACGGTTTTTGTTGGTCGGGTCAAAAACATCTCCATCAATTATGGTCATTGTACCAACACCAGCGCGTGCAACGAATTCACCTGCAAATGAACCAATTCCACCCAAACCAACTATCAAAACGTGAGCTAGGTGTAATTTTTCCATTTTCTCTTCACTCATCAAAAGTGCAGTTCTTTCTAGCCATTTTTCCATTTCACAAAAACCTTTTTAAACTGTTTGTACTGTGCCAATTTTAAAGTGTCCAAATTTATCTTTTTTCCCTTTGCCATTGCATTATAGACAACTGAAACATTCAATTTAGCATCGTCAGTTTCGAGAAAAAACTGAGTCAAATCTAAGTCCAAGGAAGCATCCAATAATTTTTCATTGTGGCAAAGTGACACCCCAAAACTTGGAATAATTCCCGTTGAAACAACTTGGTCCAACAGCTGAACTTTATTGAATCCATGAAAAATCCAAGGCATTTGTGGTTTCATCGAACGGTGAATTGCTCGAACCTCCTCCCAACTTTTTACACAGTGTAAAATCAAGGGAAGATTTAATTTTTCGGACCATTCAATTTGTTTTTCAAAAATTAAAATTTGCTCTTTCATCGGATTTTTGGAACGCTTATCCAACCCACATTCACCAATTGCAATGCAAAAAGGATGAAGCAACTGCTCCACTCGAGCATGAAATACTTCCGAAAATTGCGGATGAATTCCAATGGAAAAAGGTCGATTCAACACATTCGTAGTCGCCTGAAAAACACCCACGACATTCGATGCTTCCACAAAATGCGAATGCACATTAACAAATGGTACGGACATATTTGAACTCAATTGTTTTTTATGTAAAAAGTGATGAAAGATACTGTAATTTGATGTTGATTATTAACCGTTTCACTTTGATCGTACAAAATAATGTAAATTGTTCAAAGTCATAAAATCAAACTTGTATCGTAAGTAAAAATAACTCGGAAGTAATCACAAAGCGACTTTTTTAGTGGTTCCCTCTTAATACCGACGATGACATAAATTCATTCCGACATCGTTCCGACCACCTTCCGACACAAGAGTATTTTTAGCTGATAGTTTTTCAACCTGTTTTTCGAGTGAAATGGGTGTGTTCAACAAAGCCTTTCCTTTTGACGTAAGCAAATACCGTTGATCGGGATGTTTTGGGGTTTCAGGGAATAACATATCTATAAATCTTTGATTAATAGATGGATATAAATAATTTACTCTGAAATTCCCTCGATATTTGAGTCCTAAACGTTCTTAAATATCTTGAAGTGCAAGTGTTTCTGTTACTACTTTAACCATATTTTTCACTTCAATACTAATTGTTGCTCTATCATCAGAAGCTTGGTCGGTACTTGGTCGGTACTTGGTCGGTGCTTGGTCGGTAAATGGTCGTTTTAAATTCTTCGTGTTGTTCAAAAATTGGTTCAGGTAAATTGCTTTTTCGTGCGATACGGATAATGTCAGACGTGCCTGTTCCAAGTCGTTCGATATAGCCATTTAAATACATTGGTTCTGCCAATAAAGGATTAGCTGGAACGGAAGTATGTAAGCCTTTTAATTTTTCAATCGTCCACCCTAGAGGAATAGATCCAGGATTGCTAATTTCTAATCGGTCTTTAAAAAGCATTACTTGAACACTTCCATTGTTGGTGTAATCCCGATGCGCAATAGCGTTTACAATCGCTTCTACAACGATCTCTTTAGGAAAATGAATCAAAATTTCATCTATCAGTGCAATTTCATCTAATAACAATACCGTCATTTGTTCAATCTGCTCTAAAGATTCTTTGGTGTATGTCAATATTGCTGGTAACAAAAGACAAACAAAATTATCCTTCAAGTCGAGAAGTGGGGAATTGATGCCTAGAACTAGGTGGTCGTCGTGAAAAATGGGATACCATTTTAATTGACTCCACTTATTTCGTAACTTCAACCACGATTTTCCGTTCACCAAACATGATGAAATTTAAGTTTCTTTTTTTGTTTTTCATTTTTAATGTTGCTTTTGCCTTTTCTCAATCGGAATTAGAGGAAAAAGAAAAAATGTTGAATGTGAAGTTATTGGCACTACGAGCGGCAAAAACCGACGAACAAATGAATGAGCTCAACGCCGATTTCAAAAAAAGCATGGAGAATTTTCTGAAATTAGAGGGAGCTTTTGAATATAAATTTCAACTTCTGAAAACGGTCGCTGTTCTCGATGCACCCGACAAAAAGGTCAGAATTGTCAATTGGAATATCGAATACACCGATTTATCCTATACGTATAGTGCATTTGTGATGCATGTGAATGAAAATAAGGGGAAAATTATTGTTACCGAACTTGTTGACGCTGTTGATGCCTATAGTGCTAAACCGGAGGGTATTCTTGATTCAAAAAATTGGTACGGTTGTCTTTACTATAAAATTGTGCCCTTTGAACGCAACAACAAAACGGAATACTTACTAATTGGATGGGACGGTGGCACAACGGGAAGCAATTTTAAATTGTTGGATGTGCTAACGATAAATGGAAATAACATTAAACTAGGTTCGCCTGTTTTTAAAGGTAAAAAGAGCACCACAAAACGTGTCATATTTGAATATTCGGACAAATCAAATATGGTCGTACGTTTTGAAGAAAAATATGGTCGTGTTGTTATGGATCACCTTTCGCCGGAATCGCCAACGTTGGCAGGTTTGTACTCATACTATGTTCCTGACATGTCTTATGATGCCTATGCATACTCAGATGGAGCTTGGTATTTACAAGAAGATGTAATTGCCACCAATCCAGAGGAAACGAAGGACAACAAATACTATTTCGCATTAAATGAAAAAACCGGAAGAGTAGAAAGAAGAAAAATGAAAGGTGATTGGATTGATCCAACCGACATTAAACATCAAGGAGATATTAAGCACGTTGCAAGAACGGTTGAAAGCGAGCAAGCAGCAAAACAAGCCGAACAACAACCCGTTGCGAAGGTGAAAGAAAAAAGAATTAAAAAACGTGACGACCCAAATAATCTATCTGTTACAACAGGAAAAATGCGGGTGAAGCGCACCAAAAAACTACCATAAATGCAATTAGGAAAACGAAATAAATTAACTGTTAACCGTATTACTCCTCCCGGAGCTTTTTTAACTGACCAAAATGGAAACGAAGTTCTTCTTCCTACCAAATATTTAACGGATGAACATCAAGTTGAAGCTGAGGTTGAGGTATTTGTATTTAAAGACTCCGAAAATAGAATTGTTTCCACAACGGAAGTCCCTTATTTACATTTAGGAGATTTTGCCTATTTGGAAGTAGTTCACGTAAATCCCTACGGTGCTTTTGCAGATTGGGGATTGGACAAAAATCTTTTTATTCCTTTCCGCGAGCAACCAAGAAAACTAGAAGTTGGTGATTACGAATTGTTTACTTTGCGTTACGATCACGAAACTGACCGGCTTTTTGGAAGCATGAACGTAAAAAAACTTCTCGAAGCATGTGAGGATGAAAGCCTTGTTGGACAAGAAGTTGATTTATTGATTTGTGAAAAAGGTGAATTGGGTCAAAATGTGATTGTCGAAAATCGTTATTCAGGACTGATATTCAACAACTTAATTAGTCGACCAATTCAACGGGGAGAGCGTACTAAAGGTTTTGTAAAAACAGTTAGACCAGACGGGAAACTTGATATTCAATTCGAGCCTTTAGGAGTTGAAAAATTTGACAATGCAGCTTCTTATTTATTAGAGGAACTCAGTAAGCATCAATTCTTACCTTTTCATGATAAAAGTTCACCAGATGAAATTCGGGAACGATTCGGTATGAGTAAAAAACTATTTAAACAAGCTATTGGTCAATTGTACAAGGCTAAAAAGTTAATGATTGAAGAAAAGGGCTTGCGATTTATGTCTTAAGTCATAAAGGATTAAACAAGCTGCATTTTCCCATTATTTTCTTGTTTTCAAAACTTAAAACAACATCTTTTCGAAGGATTGTTTTCAACTTTTTTTCAAACACAAATTAAATTAGAAACGCCCATGATAGCTCTCACAGGCGTTCATTTTTTGGTGAGCATTAAAATCCTTTGAATTTGACAGGATTTAATGTCGATTCTATTGTACAATCTTTCGGGTGTCTAAATTCACTGTAAAAGTTCTGTTTCTCTTTTTAAAGCGAATTTCAGCTAAGTTATCACACATTCCGTTACCAAAATCGATTACTACACCTCTGTTTTCATTCCCCACATCAACGGTTCCCGCTAAAGGATAATTGCATTGGTTCGGCCTTACAAGTATTGGATCGATTATGCTGTGAGGAATTTCTCGACCGTTTCTGTTTGTTAATACACCTGATCCTGTAATTAAGAATTCGTCATCTTGCGGGTCACATGTGTTAAAACCACTTGTCCATTCGCGGAACCTTTCAAAAGTTCTACTTCTGGACAAATTTTCTTTCGTGGCCTTAATGTCTCCTGTGACTTTAATGACATAATTATCAGCTCCGTTCAATCCAATATTTTCGGCGGTTCGCGTTCCTTCAATTTTTACATCGTTCACATAGAAATCCTCGAAAGTAACAACACGAATAGCACCAACTTGCTTAATACTATTGGATAAATTGATAATAATTTTTCCTTTTTTCGTACGACCTTTTGCATCCACACACCCTGTCCCATAATCAACGGTGATGGTTTTAGGAAATGTTGAAGATGAGCTTGTTACAGTTGCACAGCTTGAAACCAACGTTGAAAAATTGATATTGCAATCATTGTCAGCATAAAGTTCTTCCGGCGTGTAATCCATTTCTTCCATGTCCATTTTTAAAACATCCTCAGCACTTTCGGTTTGCGCCGTTTGATGTTTTTGACAAGAGCTTAAAATTCCTATTCCTATCAATGCTACGATAGAAAGTTGGGTAATTAGGTGAGTTTTCATTGGTAAAATTTTAATTGTTTTCTTTAAGATGATAAAAAACTTGAAAAGGTTGGGAGAGATTAAAACTTAACGAATTTTTGTTGAATACCATTATCACAAACGATTAAATACAATCCAGGTGAAACGTCTGATACATCCAATACATTACTTTCTTTACTGAATGAAACTAGCGAACCATTCAGATTGAAAAGTTGTATTTCACTGAAGGAGCGATTATCGAAGGACATCATTTTTTGATGGATAGGGTCATAAAAGAACAAGTTTCCTTTTGTCTCGACCTCATCAAGCGAAGAAACATCTTCAATGGTTAACATATACGTCCAAACTGGCTCGAAAACAGGTACATTATTAATTTTCGGCGTTTTATTATCTTGTATCGTTGAGGCATGTTCATCACCTGAAATGACATTGTAGGAGGTCTCCAATTGGCGTGAATAAGTATATGGAAAAGGGTTAGTGTCCACGTTTACTAAAGCCCCGAATGCACTCAATCCCAAAGCATTCCAAATTTGAATTTGTTGTTCATGTTCATCAAGAGTGTGATTAAAAACGAAAATATTACGACGGTCAGTCTGCCAATTAACAGAGGTAACCCACGGTGGAACATTATCAATGGTGTTGTTCCAATCCTTAGGAGAAGAAAAGCATAAAGCCCTGTAAATCGGAAAAAATTTGGCAATCACCGCCGCATGACCACCACCTTGTGAATGTCCCGAAAAAATAATCTTCTCCCATTTTACATTCCCGTTATTGTTTAAAAATTGCTGCCAATTTTCATTTGGGAAATTTTCACTCAAATAAACAAGAAGTTTTGTTAATCGATTTTGAATCCCTTCAGGAAACTGAATATCAATCTCTTCACTGTAATCAACACCCTCGATTATTTCTCTTCTGACATTTTCAAAACAACTCAAATCTGCATTATTCGTACAGAAACTCCCAACGGTAGGAACATTTGGGTACATCAAGCCTATACTATGAAAACCTAAGTTTGCCGCCAAACTCCCAAAAAGTCTCGCTCGTTTTGGCTCTCCGAAAGTTCCCGGTAAATGAACCACCAATTTTTCTTTTGAAATACTTGATTGATTCAGGTAAACATAGTGTGAATCCACATCAAAAGTAGTAATCAATGGATCAGTAGAACTTGGTTTAACTTTTTTCAAGGTAACCTGGGATAGTGCGCTAATGGAAAAAGCACAAAAAAGAAGCGTTAATTTTCTCATGATGCAATTTTAAAATTTATAACTCATACCAAAACCAATTGTAAGAAATGAGGTTCTAAGATTGTTTTCGTTTGTTATTCTTCTCCGCGTTAGAGGCAAACTCAGCCTAGCTTCAGAAAATAATGACCAATTATTCGTTATGGCTATGTTCATCCCTAGTCCAACTTGTTGTTGTAGCCCAAAAGAAAACTTATTATTTTCAAAATCAAGTTGATATCTTTTTTCAAAATTTTGTCCTTGTATATCCAAACTGAGATCTCCTTTCGAGTGGAAATCGAAACTAATTAAATAACGCAAAAATGGAGAAAATCGCTTTTCACTAAACGTATATACAAACCCTATCGGTAAACTCAAAAACGAACTTTTATAATTAGCTCTTAGACGATACAGCACAGTGTCACCATCGCTGAGTTCCTCATCAATTTCGTTGCTTTGTAGTCTTGCCTCACCTTCAAAAGTGGTGAATTTCAATGGTTGTTCTTGTTCTGCCTTATACAACTGACGATAAAACCAACGACTTTGAAAATCAGAAAAACCAATTCCTACTCCACCTAAAAGACTCCAATTTTTGGTTTGTTTTTTTCCGATAACAAATTGATAGTGAGTTAATCGACTTGGAATTCGACGTGCTCCAATAGTTCTTGATTTAAGGTTTTCTGCTTCAATCTCCCCTCCTATTCGTCGAATTTGTATTCCTCTATTCACATCAAAGGACATAAATAGAGAAGATTTTGTCGAACTTTTAGAAAGCTTTGACGAAAAGATAAATTGGCTTTTGTTCCTGGCAATTATCCATGGTGATAGGAGTACCAGTTGAAGTTTATCCCACTTACTTCTCACGGAATCCGAAAAATAAAAGCTTCCTGTACTATTGTTTTCAACGTTATCAAAACTTAAGTCCTTAGGTTGGTCTTTTCCTAATTTTTGACCAAATACTGCATTTCCACTTGTAAAATACAAGCTACTTTCAGTTTTTGTTAAATCTCCACCAGCTAAACGTTTTTCTTGAAAATTTCCACTTGTTTTAAGTAAATTTTTCTTTGAATCATTTGAAGTAGAATCCTTCGTTTTTAATGGACTTTCAGCAATACTATTGATTTTAGATTCATTAGGTTTGTTATTCATCCTTTTGCGTTTGTCTGATTTTTCTGATTTAAAGTTGAATTTTGAGTTATTAGTTTTTTCGGGGGAGGAAGAACTATATTCACTTATCAATATTATTAAAACACTGAAAAACAATACAATAAAAGATACAATTAAACCAACTCGACGTTGACTTTTCGGAAAAATTTTACTTTCAATTTTTGGGTATAGGTATTCCGGTACAGAAATAACCTCTTCTTCGAATTTTTCGAATAAAGCACCTTTCCACTTGTCATTACTTTGTTCCTGATTCATTTCAGATTTTTTTTAGTGTGGTCAATTGATTTTCAATGGCATCCTTCAACTCTCGTTTTGCATCGTGCAATTGAGATTTTGATGTTCCTTCAGAAATATTCATCATTTCCGCAATTTCCTTATGAGAATATCCATCAATTACATAAGCTACAAATACTTGACGTCGTCCAGGAGATAAACACGAAATCAAATATTTCAATTCATCTAAGTCCAAACTTTGCACCAAATCTAAGTCCACCTCAGTAATTTGATTATCCAATAAAGTTGACGTTGAATGAATAAAATGCTTATCGCGAAAAGTCGCTAAGGCACAATTTGTAACAATTTTTCTCAACCAAGATTTTAATGATCCTTCAAATTTAAACAAAGGCAACTTCCTGTAAATCAACACGAAACTTTCTTGCAAAACATCTTGAGAAAGGTCTTTATCCCCTAAATAGCGCAAGCATATTGCCAACATCCAAGGCGCATTTTGCTGATACAAATAACGGAAAGCAGCTTGATTACCGTTAATACAAGCTTGAACTAATGATTGCTCATTGTATTTCCAATCATCTACCATTAAAAACAAAGATGAAAAGTAGGAATCAAAGGTTGGGTAGAGATGAAAATTTCTTTTCAATTATTCAACCAATAACTGAAATTCAGGAAAATATAAAGTTTTACTTAAGAACTATCCCTTTCGCACCAAGTTGATCAATAAATTGAAATCTCGAAGGTTCAACTGTGCCGGCAAGGAAAACGAATTTCTTGTCGTACAAAACATCATTTACCCAAAAACTCACCCAGTATTCGTTGGAAATCCCAAACAAATCAGGCATAATGGGTTCAATTTTAGCCGCTTCGTTTGGCAATAAAATCTCTATGCAATGTCTTAATGTTGATGTTTTTATCTTTTCCCCAGTTTGTACGTTTTCACCGTAACCTGTACTCGTAATGATAATTCCTTCAATGATGTCCTCTCTTAAGTTCATCAAATAAACGTAGTACTCCTTCTCCGTTGCTTCAGGCAATGATGTATCAACAATTGCAACGGCAATACCTTCAACTTTAGGTCCTTTTAACTCCTCTCTCATTTATTTTTGATTTGTTTGGACAGTCGTTCTCCCATTTTTAGATAATGGAAAATATCCCACGAATGTCCGACTCTCTGGTTGTTTACTCTACAATATTCTTTATCGTTTTTCTTGGATTTTGGAATTTCAAAGTTGGTTGTTTTTCGATGCCCCAAACGAACCACCATTCTACCCGTTTTAGGCATCACCATAATGTACTGTCCTCCTAATCCTCGGTAATAATGCACAGGATTGCCAAAATTTGGATACACCCAAGTTTGAAATCCGTAACGTGTATTCACAATTCCTTCTTCTGTTTGTAAAGGTGGGGTTTGAACCAGTTCTTTCATATACCATTGCGGAACAATTTGTTTTCCACCAATTTTTCCTTCACGAAGCAACAAAAATCCCAAAAGCGCAAAATCTCTTGGAGAAGCATACAAACAACAATACGCTTTTTCGTCTCCATTTTCTTTGTCTAAACTCCAATAAGCAGTTTGACCCGCACCCATCGGTTTCCAAAGCCATTCTTCTGTTAATTCAGCAATGCTTTTACCAGTAGCTTTTTTAAGAACGTAAGCCAATACTTGAGTGTCGCCACTTTGGTAATTGAACACTGTGCCAGGTTTTACCACTACTTTTTGACGTGTAACTAAGCCATACAAATCATCGGTGTAATAAGCTTCTGCCGTTTCTGATAAAGGATTGGTTCCACTTTCCTCCCAATCGAATCCAGCGGCCATTAACAGTAAATGACGTATAGTCACAACATCTCTGCCGTTTTCTTTGAATTCAGGAATATAATTTCCAGCAGGTTCATCGATGCTTTTTATTAAACCTTTGTCGGTCGCAATCCCAATCAATAAACTTATTACTGTTTTTCCAGCTGAAAAAGAATTGGAAACCGTTTCACGCGAATGACCTTTCCAATATTTTTCAAAGAGTAAAGTGTCGTCTTGAAAAACGAGGAATGCTTGTGTTTTCCATTTTTTATGAAATTTTTCTTCGCTTTCCGTAAAACTGGCTTTGTTAAAATTTACGTGTTGTTTCCATTGAAATGCCGCACCAGAAGTTTCAATTGTTGCTTTTGGAAAAACCTCCAAATCATAAATGGTAGGTCCAGTTTTACCAACGAGGTAAGTTTTAGAAATTCCACTGTACAAATAGAATCGACCGCTCAAAAGAATGAACAAATTTCCTACCACCAAAAGAAGAATAATGGTGTAAAGGAGGTAACGAAAGACCTTTTTTAGCATGATTAAAGAGGATTAAATGAAAACAAATTTGCCAAATGTTGGGTGAGTTTCTCCTTCACCGCTTGTATATCAACTTCATGTCCCAACTCTTGACGCATTGAAGTTACTGCTTTGTCATCAATCCCACAAGGAATAATGTGAGAAAAATAGGAAAGGTCTGTATTTACATTAAAACCGATACCGTGCATCGTTACCCAACGAGAACTTTTTACGCCCATTGCACAGATTTTTCGAGGATTTTCGCCGTTTTCGTCAAGCCAAACACCAGTCAAGCCATTCACTCGACCCGCATGAATACCAAAATCCTTTAGGGTTAAAATCACTGCTTCTTCTAAATAGCGCATGTATTTGTGAATATCAGTGAAAAATTGTTCCAAATCTAAAATGGGATATGCCACTAGTTGACCTGGACCGTGGTAAGTTATATCACCACCACGATTGATTTTGTAGTAAGAGGCAGAATATTCTTGCAATCCTGCCTCGTCCAACAAAAGATTATTTATGTCGCCACTTTTTCCTAACGTGTAAACGTGTGGATGTTCGCAAAAAAGAAGGTAACTTGTGGGTATTTCGGTAGTTTCTCCATTCCTAAAAGCGATTTTCAAATCAATAGCCTCTTTGAAAAGTTTCTCCTGATAATCCCAAGCAACTTTATAATCAATTAAACCTAAATCTTTGACGTGAACAAGTGGCTCCAATGTTTAGAATTTTGCCATTTCACCTTTCAAATAGTCGATGATTGCGATGTCAATAATATCTGCACCATTTAAATTACATAAATAGTAAGATGCCCAATCAACGATATTGATGGTGTAAATAGATCGCTCAATGAAGTTATTTCCTTTCGGTTCTACACGGAAAACTTTACCACATTTCTTTTGTACAGCTTCTAAAGTGATGTCCATTCTTCTTTGATTGCGCGGATTCAAATCGCCTGTGTAGAAAAATACAGGGGCAAAACGCTCATCACCACCACCCCATCCAACGAGTTCATTGTGGTTCATTTCAGGAATTGTATGATGCCAAGCTAAATACTTAGAATTTTCGTTGAATTGTTGACGTGCACGAACAATCACACCTTCGTACTTCGTTTCAGCGTAAAGTATTCCAACCTTTCCATAAAGAAAATCAGCTAAATCTTTTGCTTCTTGGTGAATGTGTTCCTTGTCTCCTTCAATTAAAGCAACCGATGCTTCAATTTCCTTCAAGGATTGATCTGAAATTAAACCTAAACGTGAAAACATATTCAACAACTGAACAAGCGAAAATGCCAAAGCACTTCTTGGAGGATTTCCTCCTGGCACAATTACACAGTCATAATTGTTTTCTTTACAAAATGTTTCTAACTGCCCCCCGCTGCATACACCCAAAATATGACAACCACGTCCGTGAGCTTCTTGAATACTCATGATAGTTTCTTCGGTATTTCCTGAATAAGAAGACCCAATAACCAAGGTATTTTTATTCACGAAAGCTGGAAGTGTGTATTCATTACTAATGGCAACTGGAACTTTAATTTCATCTTGAATCCAATTTGCGACAAGTTTTGCCCCAATTCCAGACCCGCCCAAACCACAAATCAATACATTATGTATTTCATTTTTAGGCTGTTGGAAACTTGATGCTTCTGCAATTTTTAATGCGTCAACGATGTTCTGCGGAAACGCTTCAATTAATTCTTTCATAGGTAAATAGTTTGTTGTCTAAAAAAAGAAAGCAAATATAGAAAGACAAACGAAACAACCTAAAAGCAGTTGAAATAAGGTTGAGAGATTTATACAGTAAATCAATTTCGAATTTTCTAATGAACGAGGTTTATAACCTATTGAACCACTACCTTTGACGAAAATTCGTTTATGTTTACTGGAATTATTGAAGAGATTGCAAAAGTTGAAAACATTGTAAGAGAAGGAGGAAATATTCACATTACACTTTCCGCTCAAATGACACCTGAATTGAAAATAGATCAAAGTGTTGCACATAATGGCTGTTGTTTAACAGTAGTTGAAATTAAAGACAACCAATATACAGTTACGGCAATTCAGGAAACCTTGGATAAAACAAATTTAGGAACTTGGGGAGTAGGAACAGCGGTAAACTTAGAACGTTGTTTGCCTTTTAACGGTAGATTAGACGGTCATATCGTTCAAGGTCATGTTGACACGATTGGAACTTGTACCTCAGTTGAAGAACAAGATGGAAGTTGGAAATATTCGTTTTCCTATGTTTCTGATGAAATTACCGTTGAGAAAGGTTCGATTACCGTAAATGGAACAAGTTTGACGGTAGTTGATTCAAAAAAAGATTCATTTTCAGTTTGCATAATTCCATACACTTACGAGCACACAAATTTTCATCAACTCAAAGTTGGCGATAAAGTGAATTTGGAATTCGACATCATTGGTAAGTATGTTGCCAAATGGATGAATTTGAGGAGCTAAATGAATCAATCGAACCAGAAAACAGCAATAAGGACGAGTATTTTTAGCTTGTTTGGAAATCTTATTGTCGCCGTTATCAAGTGGCTCGCTGGTTATTTTGGGAATTCTTATGCTTTAATTGCCGATGCGATAGAATCAACAGGTGATATTTTGGCCTCTGCTTTGGTGTTAATTGGATTGCGATATACCCATCGACCTGCTGATGAAGACCACCCTTATGGGCACGGACGTTTGGAGCCGTTAATCACTTTTGTAGTGGTAATCTTTATGGCTATTTCTGCATTGATTATTGCTTATGAAAGTGTAGTGAATATCATTACGCCTCACGATTCACCAAAAGTATTTACACTTTACATCCTCATACCACTTATCATTTGGAAAGAAATTTCCTTTCAAATTGTAATACGAAAAGCAAATAAAACGAATAGCACCTCTTTGAAAGCCGATGCTTGGCATCATAGAAGTGACGCTATTACCTCGGTTGCAGCATTATTAGGGATTTCAATTTCATTAATCATGGGGAAAGGTTATGAGTCTGCTGATGATTTTGCAGCACTTTTTGCCTCCGGATTTATACTCTACAATGCTTACAAAATTTTCCGTCCTGCCTTTGGTGAAATGATGGACGAAAACAATCACGATGAACTTACCGCATTAATTCGAGAGACAGCAGAGAAAGTTAAAGGCGTAGTGGCAACCGAAAAATGCTTCGTTCGAAAAACAGGAATGCACTACCAAGTTGACTTACATGTCATTGTTGATGGAGATATGTCTGTCACGTCAGGACACGATATCTCTCACCTGGTAAAGGATGCATTAATGGAGTCAATAAGTAATATTGGATACGTAATTATTCATATTGAACCTGCACAGCATTAACAACTCTTTCTGATTGAGTCGTAATAACATGTCTTAGGTAATTATTGATTTGACCTACTGTAAAAAAGGCATAATTATCTATCTCAGAGACGACAGAATAACTAAGTTCGGGTTTATAGACAGAAAAGTGTCTGAAAACGTTAATTTCGTTCCTTTCGTGGTAGATTACTGTAACTTTCTGAATTACAACCACGAAAAAACACTAAA
>CAZWSY010000082.1:10919-14344 GCA_964636775.1 uncultured Lishizhenia sp. | reverse complement strand
AAAACTTGAATTTCATTGCGTTTGAGGTAAAAAAAAACGCGATTTAATTTTTTTTTACCTAAACTTCTGCCCCTTATTTACTGATGAGCTATTTTTTTCAGATGGATGCAGGCAGGACAGCTACGGCGAGTAAACTTTGTATTAGTATTCATCTTCGAACACATAAGAGATACTGACAAAAGAATTTAGAATTACATCGAATCTGTTAGCGAAGGACTTCGCTTACTTTCTAGCTCTACCTGCTTAAAGACAAGTTCTACCTTGCTTTGTGGTCAGCAAACTCTAATTAGGCACTGACTTTTACTAAATTTACAGATATTTGATTTATCACTGCACACGCTCTTTCTCACTTCTGTTGTTGAATGTTCTTTCTTTTAAGTCACCAGCTAATTTTCTAGAAAAAATCTCAGCCCCGGAAATATTTAAATGACTTGCATTGTAAAAGTATTTTTTGTTAAAACACAAACTATCATTTGAGTAGTCATAAAATTCAATAGAATATTTTGTTGACATATCCTTAAAAAATTGAATGATATCCTTCCTGTTTGTCACAAAATTTTGACCTTCAATATATTCAGGTGCATAAACAAATACAAGGTGAATGTCATTTATTCTGCACTCGTTTATAAAATTCTTGAAAAGTGTAATGCTAGTTGAATCAAGTTTTATCTTGAAAGTATCTCTATTTTTTTTTGCTTTATCAAGATCGTTATTCCATTCTCTGTTCATGCCTAAAAAACCATGATTTCTGTAGTTCTCAGAGGATTGACTTTTGAAAATATTTTTAATTATTGTTTTTAGTGCATTGGATTTACCGGAATACCTAAGAAGCGGTAGATAATATTCGAATGTACTATATCCTGCATAAGAGCTTGTATATTCCTGAATATTTGAATTCCACAGCATATACGGAAGGAATTGGTCTAATTGGTATAAGTCATTGCGCTTTTGTAAACTAAAAACATCAACTGATACAATTATGGTTTTTGGCTTTTTATTATGTTTTAGGAACTCCAAATGTCTTAAATATTGTAACCAAAAATTATGTCCATCAATACCAAAGTTGTAAACATCAAATTCTAGAGAGTCGCTTAGTATTTTAGGGTCTATATGAACCCAGGCTCTTGAAGAACCATAAATAGCTATATCACAATTTGCATTCGAATTATATATATCATTCCAAACTTCAAATTCGCCAGGATGATCCTTAGATTGGCTTAAATAATGCGACATGATATAATCTATTGGATATGCCATTATTAATAATGGTAGTACAAAGATTATAGAATTAATAAGAAATTTCTTCATGGCATTCCTAAAATTGAAAGTATATAAATTGTTGTTCTTTTCCACTAAACCAAAATATTGCAAAAACAATAGCATAGTACATCGCAAATCTTAATCCTTTATTCCACTTGAGCCCAAGCCTTGCAATAGCGTATTGTTCCTCTCTACCAAGCCATTCAATAATCATAAAAAGGACAATAAGTATCATTAGGTAAATTGGTTTGATAGTTGGAAATTTAAAAAGAGATTTTGAAAAAATACCCGAGATAAATTGTAAGGCGTGTGTTAAATTTTCTGCTCTAAAAAAAATCCATGCAAAAACAGCCAAAGTAAACGTGATAGCCATTTGCAAGAATTCTTTTTTCGTTGGTAATAATTTCCCTTGTGCCACAGTTTCCAAATTATTTCGGTTTGTCTTCATTATTATAGAAGGCATAATGAAAAGAGCATTCAACGCACCCCAAGTTATAAAAGTCCAATTAGCACCGTGCCAAAAACCGCTAACTATAAAAATAATAAACGTATTACGAATACGCATCCAATCACCTCCTTTACTTCCACCTAATGGAATGTACAAATAATCTTTAAACCAGGAAGAAAGTGAAATGTGCCATCGTCTCCAAAACTCCGCAATGTCTCGTGAAAAATAAGGGAAAGCAAAATTTCGTAACAAATCTATCCCAAAAAGTCTGGCTGTCCCTAAGGCAATATCTGAATAACCTGAAAAGTCGCCGAAAATTTGAAATGTAAAAAATATAGCACCTAATACTAATGTACTGCCTGATAAGTCCGTGTAATTATTAAATATTTGGTTGGCAAATTCTGCACAGTTATCAGCAATTACAATTTTTTTAAAAAGTCCCCATAATATTTGGCGTAATCCATCCACTGCTTTTGTGTAATCAAATGTTCGTTTTCTTTTGATTTGTGGAAGCAAGTGTGTAGCACGTTCAATTGGTCCTGCTACTAGCAATGGAAAGAAACTAACAAAAACTGCATATTCCACAAAATTTCGTTCCGCTTTAATTCTGTCTTTGTATATATCTATAACGTATGAAAGCCCGTGAAAAGTATAAAAAGAAATTCCCACAGGAAGAATTAGGTTCAATGTCCAAGGATTTATATGTACACCGAAATTTGAAATTGCCACGGCAAAAGATTCTGCGAAGAAATTAAAATATTTGAATACACCAAGAAAACCAAGATTCACAATTATGCTTAACCAAAACCAAAATGCTTTTCCTTTTTGATTTTCTGCCTCCTGCATTTTTATTCCTGTGCAATAGTCTAAGAGAGTTGAAAACATCAAAAGAAATAAGAAACGCCAATCCCAACAAGCATAAAAGAAGTAGCTTGCTACGAGCAATAACACGTTTTGTAGTCTCAGATTTTTGTTTGTTACGAACCAATAAAGTACAAATATTATTGGTAAGAATATGGCAAAATCAATTGAATTAAATAGCATAAATTCTGTTTATTGTTTTAATGATTATATTTCGCACTGACGAATCTTTTTGCATGACTCACAACTTTTTTTGGATTTGTGAATTTAGGGATTTAGCACTGAAGGTATTAAAAAGTACGAAACTGTTAGTCAGCATTTAAGTCGGTCAGTTTCTTTTCTGGACGTTTTCTTTTAGCATTTGACCTAACATATTTATCCACACACCACGTCCATCTCCACCATACTCCAATCCGACCCAAAACAGTTAATTGTTTTTAAATCAATGCTTAATCCGATTTTTACCGTTTTTGCTCCGCTTTTTGTTGGGGTGAGGAAATGGGACATAAGTAGTGCGTTGTATTGTTAGGTTGACCAAAGATAGGTTTTTGTTTCAGATTTCCAAGTTACGTTTGTTCATCAAATTAGAGGTTCAAACGACCAATATTCCATGATTTTGATTTTCATTTAAAAATCAGCATTATCTAATTCTTTTTCAGTTAGGATGTTTTTAATTAAATGGTCAATTTGTCGGCGAGGTCTCCAAATTAATGGCCGCAGCGGATCTCCACTTTTCGGCTTCGCTCACTTCGGTCTTCAGCTCCGCTCACTTCGGTCTTCGACTCCGCTCAGACCTCTAAACTTTTCGGCTCCGCTCATTTCGGTCTTCGGCTTCGCTCAGACCTCTAAACTTTTC
>CAZWSY010000082.1:4534-10819 GCA_964636775.1 uncultured Lishizhenia sp. | reverse complement strand
AGACCTCTATACTCTTCAACTCCGCTCAGACCTCTAAACTTTTCGGCTTCGCTCATTTCGGTCTTCGACTCCGCTCAGACCTCTATACTCTTCAACTCCGCTCAGACCTCTAAACTTTTCGGCTTCGCTCAGGCCTCCACTTTTATCCCGATGGTTATCGGGACTACAAATCTCACTTCAAACAATAAACCCATTTCCCCGGTATATATGCAACAATCTGTTCGTTATACATAGCCGTTGCAAAGGTTGCAGGTAGGAAAAATCGACCGCGGTAGGCCGCAATACAGCGAACGGTGACCGTTTTTGTTTCTCCCGGTTTTAGGTCAAGGTAACTGTAAACTCGGTCGTCGCGGAAGTCTTGGTAACGTATTCCATTTCCAGCTGAAAGTCCATCTATCCTTGCATTGCTGATTTCCCATCCCGCTGGAAAAACCTGAGACAAGGACAATTCCCTGTACATCTGATTTTTACTCGTGTTTCTGAGCCTTGTTTCAATAGTAAATTCTGTGCCTTGAACGATTTTATCGGAGCTTAATACATTCCCGTTGTTGTCCAAATAACGCAATTGCATCGCAAGACCGTTGAATTTTTCCTTTTTCTTTCCTTCTAATGGAATTCCTTCCGAGGTGAAGGTGACGTACAATTTTTTGGAACTTGTGTTGTGCAGTTGAACCCTCTTGTTTTTCGCCAGGGAAGAACCTGCAAAACTCAGTTTTGAAATGGCCTTGTTAAATTGAGCCGTTTGCCAGTCTTCATTTTCCAAGCAATAAGAAAAGGAGGTATTCGAAAGGGCATCTTTTCCAACCGCCGCACTCAATGCGATTGAGGCGTAAGCGGTTTCTTGTGTACTCAGCCAAGTGTCCGAGCGTAATGTTTCTGCGACAGAATAAAGTACTTCACTGGATTTTTTGGTTAGCCCAAGTAGTTCTAAGGTTTCCAAAATCATCGCCTTATCGCGGAAAGAAGAACCAAAAGTGCCCGAAAGTTCGCGGTAATTCGTGCTCTCCATCGGTAAGTTTTGAATCATTTTCAAAGCGGTAGATTTTTGTCCAGCTCGGGTATATGCTGCCGCTAAACGCCATTTTGCTGCATGGGTTAAATTTCCTGATTCTCGTAAGCGGTTCATTGCTCCCATTTCGGTTTTTCCAGCTAAAGCGAGGGTATAAAGTCGATAAGCTTGATTGAGTTCATCGCTTTCAGCACGTCCGTAGAAAGCACCGGAAGACCAATTTTTTGCTTTTTCTAATTGGTAAGCGACCCAACGTTCTTTCATATTTATTGGCAATTGAAAACCAGCACTTTCCGCTTCAAGTAGAAAATGTCCTGCGTAAGAACAAGCCCATTCTTGCTCGTAACTTTCACCCGGCCAATAAGAAAATCCACCGTTTGAAGTTTGAAACAATTTTAATCGTTCCAATGCTTTTTGAATGTTGTGGTTGACTTCTTTTTTCTGTGATTCGGATAAGGAAGACAGGCCATTAAGGTAGAGTTGAGGGAAAGCTGCGGAAGTCGTTTGTTCCAAGCAACCATGCGGATATGAAAGGAGGTAATTCAGGCGTTTTTCAAGCGCAATGGATGGCATCGTGGAAAGTTCGACGGTAATTTTATTTGTTCCAGCCATTCCGAGCAATTCGAAAGGTAATGCCAATTTTTCGCCAGGTTTTAGCGTATGCAAAGAGGTTTCCACCATTTTTGGGTTGGACGGACGCACATCTATTTCCAAGTCTTCGTAGGCGCTTTCTTTCCCCGAAATGGCCTTAATTTTCAACTTTCCAACTCCAATTTTTTTGTGAATTTTCAGCTTGAAAGTGACGATTTTATCACTGTTTTCGGTGAAAGTTAATTGCTCTGTTTTCGAACCAATCACCTCGAAGAATTCATTAGTGGACAAGGAAACTGAAACATTTCTCACATGATTTTCCAAGGCAAAAACCGTAACGGGTAAATCAATTTCTTCACCAGGACCAAGCACTCGTGGAAGGGTGGTTAAAAGCATTAAAGGTTTGCGAACGAAAACGGTTTTTTCTGCATTTCCGTAGGCGCCTTCATTGTTGTGCGCGACCACCATAATTCTCACCGAACCAATGTAATTCGGAACGTCGATATGGTGGTTCTTCTCTTGTCCTGCTGCAAGTGTGAATGGACCAACAAATCGCACCATTGGCTTAAAACGATTGGCTTTCGGACCTGCTCCATTTCCCCATGAACCGTCACCACCAATGGATAAAAGGTTGTTCAATTTACCGACATAAGCGCCGATAACTTCGTCGTACATATCCCAAGTTTTCACACCCAATGCTTCTTTCGGATAAAAAGTTGGCCACGGTTGAGGAGTTGAAAATCGCGTTAAATCCAATAGTCCATCGTCAACGATTGCCAAGGTGTAGGTCATTTTTCTACCTTTCTTTTCTTTTACTTTTATAGTTGCAACAGACTCAGTTTTAATAACTTCCGGGGCGGAAATTACAGGGTCGATATGGGTTGAAGGGTCGTCAACACGCAAGGGAACAACCCCGTACATACGAATTGGCAAGTCGTTTTTGGTTTGAGAATGTGGTTGAATCATTGTAACGTGGAGGTAGCAACTTGGCGCCATATCTTCGGCTGCTACGAATGAGCAAGTTGTTTCGCCTGCAACCGTTTTCACCCAAAATTTCTTCAATACTTTTCGGCTATTTTCAACTGAAACCAAGGCTCTTCCGGACTGTGGTGAAGGAAAGCGCAATTGAATGGTTTCTCCTTTTGTGTAAAGGTTTTTGTCCGTTGAGAAATTGAGCATTTTTGCTTCTTCACTTTCCGAACGGTTGCCACGCTCCCAATAAGGCCAGTCGATATTTAGAATTTTTCCTGTTTGGTGTTCGCCAATTTCGTCAGTTACGGTTACCAAATAACGTCCATATTCAGGGTAATTGATGCGAAAATTGAAGTTTGCCTTTCCGTTTTTGGTGCTTAAAAGTGTGTCTTTCACAGCGATTGTACCCGAACGCGAAACAAAATCATTCAAGTCTTCATCAGACCTTTCGTACCACCAACGCCATTTGAGTTTGTAAATGCGAACACGGATTTTTTCAGCGTTTTTTGGATTACCTGCGGCATCCACACTTGCAACCTCAAAGCGATGATTTTTGTTGGTTTCGAGCGACTCATCGTAATCACTTAATTTCGGAGACTTTAGACCAACGTATGTTTTGAAAGGAGAATAAATTTGCTGGAAACGGTCGATGCTGAAATCTCCACTTTCTTCAAAAACTTTCACCACATATTTCGCGAGTAATTTGCCCGGAGCACCTTTTTCAAGTTTCATTTTTAAATTGGGTTGTGCTTCACCTTTATCATTCAATTTTCCTTCAAAAACGGTGGAAATATCCGATCGAAATGAACGAAAAGGTGAGTCGAAAACATATTCTTTGAAATTTTTGAAAACGGTGTTTGACGGAAAAAGTCCAACGGTGACTGATGCCTTTAAATTCCTCGCAGTGGCACCGTGTAACCACCTTGCTTTCAGAAATGAGGAAGAATCAGAGTCTCCACTTTCACTTGTCTTAAATTCAATTTTTAGGCGGTTGGGTTTGATGGTTTCAATTTTTAGCGTTTTCGAAAAAGTTTGATTTCCAACCGTTGCCATTGCAGTGTAATTTCCTGTTGGGGCATTTTCGTCTGTAGCCGTTCTGAAATCATAGATTCCATCAACGTTTTTGGTTTTTGTGGAAGTGAAAATAGTTTGTCCGAAAGGGTCTTGAACTTCAAATTGGACGGGATGATTTTTCGGTAAATTCTGAAACCTGTCGCCTAACATAAAAGTGAGGTACAAACTATCGCCAGGACGCCAAACACCTCTTTCTCCGTAAATAAAACCACGTACACCTGTTTCGTTCACTTCTCCATCCACGTCAAAACGATTCAGAGCATTTACATGTCCGTCGCGCAATTTCAGGTAACCGCGTTGAGAACCGAACTTCGCCACCATCATGAACGGTTTTTCTTTAAGATTGACAGTCATCATTCCATTGACATCTGTTTTTCCGGAGGTGATTAAGTCTTTGGAATAGGTGTAAAATTCCACTTGTGCCGCCTCTACAGGATCGGTGGTGAGCATATTATTTACAAAAACATGACCTTTTTTGTCGTCGTCCAATTTGAAAATCAACCCCAAATCAGAAGCGAGAATGTTTTTGCTCCTTGCTCTTCCTGTGTAATAGTCGGGTGAACAAGGTGATTCATTGTTGTAGTAGGAATACCAATCATCAAATCCGTCGTCAAAATCGCCCCAACTTCTCCAAGTATCTTCTGTCCAAAGATTTGGTTTTTCTTTTGTTTCCGCTTGATTTTCAGATAAGTCGCAACCACAATCCGAATCGTTAAGTTGAAATTTTAGACTTACTCTATAAATTGCACCGGGTTGAGGAGAAATTAATTCATTCAAATTCAAAACGTGGAACTGCCAAATTTGACTGTTGTAGTTGGACTCGGTGTTCAACTTTACTTTTACCGTTTTAATAACTTTTCCAAACCGCGTGAGTTCGTCCTCTCCGTCCAATCCGTTGACTTGTAAAAAGTGGTGTACATTCTGCTCCAAAATCCTTACGATTCGAACATCAACAGACTTCAAACCAATGCTTTCAAAGGGGAAAATCAGTCCTTGCGAATTGGGCAAAATGTTTCCACTTCCTTTGATTCTTACGCTAGGTTTTGGGGCAGAAAAGTACAAGTCTTCGTAATGTTCGTTGGTCAATTTGTGACCGCTAGCATTTTCAATTCCTTTGTGGATTGTCAGTTTGCGGGTACCAGTAATTCGATTTTTGAGGTAAAGCCTTACTGTATTTTCTTCTACACTGAATGTTGGATTTTCACCTTGTAAAGTGATTAGTCCGTTCAAATCTTGAATATTTGAAATCGGTTCAGAAAAATTGAGTTGAATGTATTGATCATCATCCTCATGAACATTCGCGCTTAACAAGTGATAATCTCCTTTTTTCGGGACTTTTACTTTTATTTCCCCATTGGAAAAAGATTGAATAGATTTTCCTGTCCATTTGATTATAACCTCTGAAACAGCGTCTTTTCTTTCGATGTCATCAACGGTGAAACTCCAAGAATTTTCATCATAACTTTTCTCGAATTGATAGTTTAAATTTTTCCCGTTTTGTGTGATGCTTAATACCTTTCGTAAAGCTGTAGAATCCTCAAAATCAGAAGTATGAATTTCTCCATTGAGAAAATAATAATCGAGGCTTTTGTAGTAATATTGACGTAGTCCGTGGTCTTTTACAGAAATGACTTGATTATATGTTGCAAACTGAAAATGAAAAGTTTCGTAGTTTCGATGAACATTGGCAACCGCTTCCAAATTGAAATAGGCGTTAAAAAATTGATTAGCAGGTAGGGGATTTCTCGGGCGAAATTCAAGTGTTCGTTCCCCCATCCAAAACACATCACCTGCAATTTTTGGTTCGAAAGTGAACAGTTTTTGAATCATTTTGGAGTCAATGTTTTTTAATTCCCGTATATTTTCAGCGTTTAGTTCCACTTGAATGTAATCCCGCTTACTTATCATTCCCGATGTGTAACCAGACACGTAATTGGCATAAAACGGGTCAATTTTAACAATTTCGGACTGTCCTAATTTACAAGCATTTAAGCCCATTAAAAGCACAACAATCAACTGGAAACGCACTAAACTTTTCATTTTGAATCAATTTTGAAACAAAAGTCTAGCTTGCACTTGGCTTTAGATGGTGTAATCTAATAGGTGATGAAATAATTTGGATAAGTGTGGAGAAAAAAGGGAAAAGTGAATTAAAGTAACGAAATAGAATGAGAATTGAAAGTGTAGAGGTCTGAGCGGAGCCGAAAAGTTTAGAGGTCTGAGCGAAGCCGAAAAGTGTAGAGGTCTGAGCGGAGTCGAAGACCGAAATGAGCGAAGCCGGAGAGTTTAGAGGTCTGAGCGGAGTCGAAGACCGAAATGAGCGGAGCCGAAGACCGAAATGTGCGGATCCGAAGTCGAAGGATGGAAATGGAAAATGAGTCCTCCGTGGGCAAGGAGAGAAAGGAAAAAAAAGTGGAGTGAACCGCTCTCGCTCTTCACTTTCAATCTGTTAGGTGAGCCCTAAAGTCTAAAAATCAAACTTTTACAAACATTTGGTAGGGGTTTTGGAGTGGGTTGATTCCGATAAAAAGAGAGAGAAACAGAATGAAAATGATGTAAAACAAAACGAGAATGAGGATTTGGAAGGGGTTTTGGAGTGGGTTGATTCCGATAAAAAGAGAGAGAAACAGAATGAAAAT
>CAZWSY010000082.1:0-4434 GCA_964636775.1 uncultured Lishizhenia sp. | reverse complement strand
ATGTAAAACAAAACGAGAATGAGGATTTGGAAGGGGTTTTGGAGTGGGTTGATTCAGACAAAAAGAGGGAGAAACAGAATGAAAATGATGTAAAACAAAAACGAGAATGAGGATTTGGAAGGGGTTGGAGTGGGTTGATTCAGATAAAAAGAGGGAGAAACAGAATGAAAATGATGTAAAACAGAAACGAGAATGACGCTCTCGCTCTCATTCTCGTTCTGTTTTTGTGACCCCGGAGGGATTCTAACCCCCAACCCTCAGAGCCGAAATCTGATGCGCTATACAGTTGCGCCACGGAGCCTATTTTTTCCTTGGTTCGAAATTAAAATTTTCTAATACCGAACCAACGGAATAAAATCTATTGAAAGGTGTTTTTCAATTCGGTCGGCAAATATAAGTGTTTGAAGCTTCAATAGGAATTGATTTGACTTAGATTTTAACAATGAATGAACTTTAATTTTTCAGTTCTATTCTCAACTCCTTACTAATCTGCAAATTGACTTGCTCTTTAACAGCGTCAATAAATACATCCCGTATCAAAATCCCTGTTTCATTGGTTTCAACTCTAGTTTTAAAAAAATCCATCTTATCACCACCATTTAATAAATAATCAGAAGTAATTACCCAAAAATGAGTAAATTCATCAGGAGTTGAATCCAATAAAATTTTTCCGTCTTTCAACTTTGCATTGGCGATGGGTTCACCACCACTTTTTACTAAATAATTAGAGATTTCAGAAAGCGCTGATTTTGGAAATCGCGCCCAAACTATTTGATTATCAAAAGGCATTAATTTGTAAACATCTCCTAAAGTAATTGCTCCTTTTCCAAAACTACTTCTCAATCCGCCTGTATTAAGCAAAACCATTACGGGTTCTGAAAGTCGTTTATCTCTGGTTTGATGGGATAAAATAGCATCCGCCGCCCAATTCATAAGGTTACTGCTCGGTCGTTTGGAAATCATATCTTCATCCGTATATCCAATGACCGCATTCATCACCTTGTCCATGGAGTCTTTGTAAGGTCGGACAAGTTTGGAAACTGTCGAGTCTTCAACGATTTTACCTTCAATGCTCCTTTTGTTAGGACTCGTGTTAACGGTAAATTGGTGTGAACACGCGTAAAATACGAATGCGAGCAGGTAAAATTTTATAATACGGAAACCTTTTCGCGTCATTTTCCTCGGAACAAATTAATCGTTCGTTGTTTGAAGTTTATTGCTTTTCCAAATAAGGTATATTCCTGCTAGTACGAATGGAATACTCAATAATTGTCCCGTGTTCAATAATAACACCTCGTCGCGTGCTGTTTGTCCTAGCTTTACAAATTCAACAATGAATCGTGCTCCGAAAATGAATATCAAGAAAAAACCAAATACTTTTCCGGGTTGGCGCCAAGATTCTTTTTTCCAATACAAAAACAACAAAATTAAAAATGCAATAAAATAACAAATAGCCTCGTATAGTTGTGCTGGATGTCGAACAGGAATTTGATCCCATGAACACAAATAAGGGTACAAACAATCGTGGTGTAAGAATCTAAATCCCCATGGAAGTGAAGTTGTTTCTCCTACCATTTCATGATTCACTAAATTACCTAATCGAATGCAAGTTCCACCGATAGCGATGGGCGCTGAAATTCGGTCCAAAATCCAAATAAACGGCTTTTGAACTACCTTTTTACTATACATGTAAAGTGAAATCAAAATGGCAATCGCGGCACCGTGACTAGCCAATCCTCCTTCCCATACTTTAAAAATATCTTCTGGATGAGAGAAATAACCACGTTCAACCGTCACGCCATTCACCACTTCATCGAAATATGGGCCGTAGAATAAAACGTGTCCAAGTCTAGCACCGACTATTGTAGCGAGTACCATGTACATCACTAATTTGTCCAAAGAATCGGCGGACATATTCTCTTTTTCGTACATCTTTTTGACTACGAAATACCCGATTATAAGTCCAGAAACGAAAAGTAAACCGTAAAGATTTGGCGTTCGCAATCCGTCAATAATTTCAGAATCTACCGCCCAATTAATTGCTAAAAACACTTATTTTTTCATTGAAAGTTCAATCAAAGGTAGCGGTTTTTCTTTGTGCAATTGAAACGGCAATTTTGGTGAACGACCTTTCTTGAAAATTTTGTTGCTATTGTTCAAGCCTTTTCGAAGCGCTTTTTGTTCTTCTTCCGGCAGATGAATCGTATGTTGACATTCAGCTGAACAACAGTTTTCCATCTTGTCTTTACACTCCTGACACTGAATAAAAAGTAAATGACAAGCATCGTTTGCACAATTGGTGTGTGTGTCGGCTGGATTTCCACATTGGTGACAAACAGAAATAATGTCTTCTGAAATTCGTTCGCCACGACGTTCATCGAAAACGAAATTTTTACCAATGAACTTATTTTCAATACCTTTTTCCTTGCAATCGTTGGCGTATTTAATAATACCGCCTTCTAATTGATGGACATTTTTAAAACCTCGGTGCCTGAACCAAGCAGATGCCTTCTCACAACGAATTCCGCCTGTGCAATACATCACCAGATTTTTATCTTCGTTTCCTTTCAAATAAGTTTCCTCGATAAAAGGAAGAGATTCACGAAACGTATCAACATCGGGAAGAATTGCACCTTTGAAATGCCCCACTTCCGATTCGTAATGATTCCTAAAGTCAATCAAAATGGTATTTGGGTCGTCGGTAAGTTGATTAAATTCCTCCGCATTCAAATGTTTTCCTTTGTTTGTAACGTCAAAAGTTTCATCATTTAAACCGTCAGCGAGAATTTTGTCGCGCACCTTGATTTTAAGTTTCAAAAATGGAAATTCTGCTTCTGCGTCGTCAACGGCAAAATTCAAGCGAATACCATTTAAAAAATCAATTTGGTAAAGTTCCTCACGAAATTGAGAAAGATTATGAGTAGGTACCGCAATTTGTGCATTGATACCTTCTTTTGCGACGTAAGTTCTACCAACTACATCAAGTTTTGACCACATTATAAATAGGTGATCTCTGAATAAGCGAGGATTGGTAATGTGCGCGTATTGGTAGAATGAAATAGTCACAAATTTGTGACCCACATCGCGCAATTTAGCTTCAAGTTCCTCCTTATTTAATGTGTTCCACAGTTGCATGCTATGTTTATTTTAAATAACGATTAGCGCAAAAGTAAAGAAGTTTTTAAAAGCAATAAATTGGATCTGAAAATTCTGAGATAAATACAGAAATTTCAAAGCTGAAGGATTTGAACTTACAAAACGTTGAAAAAATGAAAATGAACAATTACTTGCCTATTAGCGTTTTCTGTCGAGTGTTGCTTAATTTATATTTTTTTTAATTTTATTCGCTCGTTACAAAAAAACGAACATTCAACTATCTAAACTTAAACTTTAATCATGAAGAAAACTTACTCGTTTCTGCTTAGCCTCTCGCTCTCCATTGGAGGTTTTGCACAAGGATTACCTGCCCCTGTCAATAAAATGATTTGGTCGAAGGAAATTCCAACAGTAACAGTTCCCCAACCCGATATGGAACGAATAAATCAAGAGGACATCGAACGCGACAGACAAGGTAAATTATATCGCATTGGCGTAGCTCATCATGTGAATATTCGTCCTGAAAATAGCGGGGTTTGGAAACAAAATGCCGACGGAAGTAGGGAATGGAATTTAAGGGTAAAAACTGAGGGGGCAGAAGCCATGAGTTTTATGCTTGAGCATTTTAAAATATACGGAGGATCAACGCTTTCCGTAAAAGATGTAAACGGAAATTTATTACACAAACCGTTTACTGTTAATAATGTGGAAGAACATTTTCGTCAGCATATTCCTTTGTGTTTTGGTAGTGAAATGTATTTGTCACTTGTTGAACCTGCGAATACTACTCCTTCCGAAATTTGGATTGATAGAATTATGTACAACTATCGCTCAACGGGAAATCCAAATACAGCAAAAATCAATGAATCTGAGGCTTGTCAAGTCAACGTGAATTGTTCACCTGTAGGTGATATTTGGCAAGACGAAAAACGTGGAGTTGCGAGAATTTTAGTTGTTGAGGGAAATTCCCAAGGTTGGTGTTCTGGATCACTCATTAACAATACTGCAAACGACTGCAAACCTTACTTTTTAACTGCTTTGCATTGCGGTGTAAGTTCCACTACGTCAAACATGAATCAATGGAAGTTTTATTTCCGTTATGAAGCTACGGGCTGTACGAATCCAAACACAGCGGGTACACTTGACGATAACATCATTACAGGCTGTATCAAAATTTCCGATTCGGGCGATGGGGGTGGAGATTCTGGTTCAGACTTCTTATTAGTGCGACTTGGAAGTGCAAACAACGAATCTACAATCATAAACACATTAAAATCAGCAAATTTCAATGCTTATTGGAATGGATGGGATGCCAATAATATAACAACAAATTCAGGT
>CAZWSY010000081.1:0-14764 GCA_964636775.1 uncultured Lishizhenia sp. | reverse complement strand
CTTTACCAGCAACTTCGTAAACCGTTAAATCGCCCAACATAATGTGTCTGAAAATGATAGTCCATAGGGACAAACGGTCATCGTGTTTAACCCAGTCTTTTTTATCTATTTCGTCAACCGATGTAGGAGGTTTCCATTCTTGCAAAAAGTTGTCGTAAGGCATAAATAGATAATGATTCATTTTTTCACGTGAATCAATTCTCGAGAAAACTCTCTTGGACCAAACGTAATCAGCAAGTCGAACATGCTCATACTCTATTTTAGACCTAATTGGAACCTCGTCTTTAATCACAACACCGTCTATGACAGCACCATCACGGATGTTGTATGGACCTCGAGGAACTCCATCTTGAGCAAGAAGGTTCATTGAAAACAAGAAACCTAAAGCCAATAAATAATGTTGTGATTTCATAGTTGACGATTTAAAATTTTAATTTGTCACTTTAAGTGAACCTGGGATGATATCTGTAGACCCTGTCATTGGATTTTTAACAGTAACGGCAATACCAATTCCTTTACCAGCTTTCAACTTTGCAACAACATTTCCAGGAATATTAGCTCCAGAACAAATACCGTTATCAACACCTAAAACCTCCACTGCTACAACTTCAAATGCTGGTGATTTCAATGGCGAGTCAGCAGACAAACCTACAGTAACCCTAGCTCCAGAAGTTTTGGAAACAGTTTGTGTCTTAATTTCAGGTTTTGGGAATGGTTTAACCTTATAGACTGACTTCTTAAAAGTTACGTTTTGACCTTTTGGATCTTTACCTATTAAAGTTACTTCAACAGTTTGAGCGCCTTGTCTAGGTTTTACAATAAAACCTCCTCCTGGGTTTGGAGACTTGTCAGCATTAGTAACCATAATATCTGTACTAACTACACCTGATGCGGAAGGAATTATAATATTATTGTATGACCTGTACAATATGGCATACTCAGGCATTTCTAATGAACCAGCCTTTGTTGCTACTTGTATTTTCGTCTCATAAGGCATTTCTTTAATATCCCCTCTTTTATTGGCAATCCCAACAGTACCCGCTATTTTCATTTCTCCTCCTGATGGAGCTGTCAATTTTAAAATAGCTTGACCATTCTCTACTCTAACAATAGACCCTTGGTTTGGCTTTACAATTGGTTGTTTATCACTGTCAAAAGCGGCCATCATAACAGTCACTTCAAAAGGATCTCCAGGGTTTAATACAGCTGTTTCAGGGAACGCCAAACCAACAATTGAATTGAAAGAATAGTCACCACCACCTAGTCTTGAACGAATTAAACTAACAGCGTCCGCTCTTGCAGTAAGGATTTCTTTCTGTAAACTAGAAAGAGATGCTATTGCTGCTACTGACGGAGAATGATTGAAAGTTTTAGCTAACCAATGAACTCCTCCAGGATTGTGTTCATCTTCCCATTCTTCGTTTTTGGTTAATGAAATGTAAATTTTTTCAACCTCCGTATAATCATCAGGTGAAATCTTACTTTTCTTAAAAGCGTCTTTTACTTGTTTTTGTAAATCCGCAAGGTCTTTGTATTTTACAATTTTTGGATCAGTGAACGCATATTTTTTCTCAGCATCTGAAGAACTTGCAACAAGAAGTGAACAAATTTCATTTCTGAATTTTTGCATATTGTTCCACAACTCAATCCCACCAGCAGTATTTGAAGATTTGCATTTATATGCTTCTGGTTTCTTCAAATTGTTTGCAATACCAAAAATCCTCATTGCTTCATCGTACTTGTCCTTATTCGTTACATGAGAGAGATTCATTCTTATCGGCTTCAACGGAAACTTATCATCGTAAGCAACAGTTATGATTCCCTCAGGACCAGGTTTCAACTTTGCTGGTTCTTCTTTAATTTCAGTAAGAATCTCCATTTTTAGCGCGTCGAGATATTTGATTTGCTCAGCTGTAGCTTTATCAATCTTGTCAACCCAATCTAGAAGCTTTTTTGCTTTTACTTTAATCTCATCACTTTCACCTGTCTTAACAAGTTCAATAATACCTTCTCTTTTTTCAAATCCTCTAGCGTGTTCGTTTTGAGAAGAAATCTGAATGTTTTCCTCAATCGCAACGAATGCATCAATGATACTCTTGGATACGTTAAGCGCTAACATCGCCATAAGTACCAAGTACATCATCCCGATCATTTTTTGTCTCGGGGTTTCCTTACCACCTCCCATAATTAATAAGTTTTAGTTTTTATAGATTATGTGATTAAGAACGCATAGCTTTCAACATGTTACCATATACGTTGTTCAAGTCTGTTAAATTCTTAGACAACATGGCCATATTTTCACGGTAAACCTGGGTGTCATTAGCTGAAGCAGCTAAATCGGACATAATGTTTTTGATGTTTTCTTGTAAAGAACCCATTTGAGATAGACCTGTAAGGTAATCTTGAGAACTTTTCAACTGCAATTCGTAAACATTATTCAATGCTGATAAATTATTACCCAATTTCTGCATTTCAACACCAAAATTTCCATTTCCTTCGGCTGAAATACCTGCAATAGCATTTGCAGACGCGGCGTATTGGTCGGTTAATTTAGTCAGCCCTGCAGATGCAGTTTCTAAACTCTTTACATACGCGTCAGTTGCTCCAGCAGCAGTAGATACCGCACCTAAAGAGGCTGCGTTTTGAGCTAAATTCGACATTCCATCTTTCAATTTAGAAAGTAATTTTTCGTCAATTCCAGCATCTTCTAATTGTTTAGCTACTAAGTCTGCATTGGATTTGCCACCACCATGACCTCCACCAATAAGACCAGTTCCATTCTCAGTTAATTCGTGTAACTGATCTACTGTTAGGTCTGGGTCCAATACAGGGTGTACTCTCTCCCAGTGATATTCTGGATGGTCTGGAACGAAAATCATCACGACGAAAATCAATGCCTCAAGACCTAACCCAACAGGGAGCATGATATCTGACCCTGGATAGTGCATAATTTTAAATAATGCACCAATAATTACAATCGCTGCACCCCATCCAAAGAAATGCTTTAATACGGTTTTACCTGTTTTGCTTGCAAACCAATTACCTTTACCACTCATAGTTTTTAGATTTTAATTTAATTTATAGATTTAACAAAGAAAAGCTTATTTCAATTGAATATCACTTTGGATTTCCTCACCATTTTCTTGGTCTAAATCTTTACCACCGCGACCAAGGTGAGTCATTACATTTCTAAATCCAATGTAAGATTTTGCAGTATCTTGATATTCGTATGTTCTCGTGCTATTTAATAGATAGTATCCTATATCTTTCCAAGAACCACCTCGAATTACCTTACGTTTTTTTACTGGGTGATCACCGTCTTTAGCTTGATAATCATACTCAGAGCTTAAGTCATGAGAGAATTCATACATGGATTCATCAAACGCAGTTGAACACCATTCAGCAACGTTGCCCGCCATACAAAACAATCCAAATCCGTTAGGGTTGTATGAGTAAACTTTAACTGTATGGAAACCGCCGTCTTCAAAGTATCTACCTCTCAATGGTTTAAAGTTTGCAAGGAAACAACCTGCAGCATTTCTAATGTAAGGACCACCCCATGGATATTGAGCTAAATCCAAATCTCCTCTAGCGCCTCTTTCCCACTCCGATTCTGTTGGAAGTCTGAAATCGTTTACAAATAAGTCACCATTTGTTTGCAACCATGAATGATAAATTTGTGTTCTCCATACCGAGAATGCCTTCGCTTGGTTCCAAGTGATACCCACAACAGGATAATTATCGTAAGCATTGTGCCAGAAATAGTTTTGCGTCATTGGTTCATGGAAAGAGTACGTAAAGTCACGAACCCAACAAAGTGTATCTGGATAAATGTTTATTCTTTCCTTAATGATAAATCTACTTCTGTCAGTATGTCCACGAATAGCATTGTGTTGCCCTTTACTATTTGTGTATCCTAGATCTAAATCCAAACCAGGGTTATCTAAAATAGTACCTTTCAAAATACTAGTGTCATTTATACTGTAAATCATTTTATCAACTGGACCACCTTGAGGGTCTCCAAACTGCTGACCTTGATTGTAAACCGTTGTATCAACCCAAACCTTATTTGTGTTTTGATCTACAGTGTAAAGGGTATTTCTGTGTAAATCATTGACTTTGTAATCTTTATTCAACGGATCACGACGTGCTCGTTTGTATAATTCTACTGATGCACCTGTACCAAGACTATCATATGCAAAGGTTTTTCTCGCATCAACGGATTTCGTAACGGTTTTGCCACGTTTAGCTGCTTCTTTCCAATCAATCCAATAATAATCAAAGAACAGAAGACGTGTATCAACCTCTCTTCTTTTGTAAAAACGTTCTTGTTCGCTGTAGAACATATCAGAAAGAAGGAATGAAATTTCTGGGTCAGCATAATCGATTGGTTCTTCCCAATTAAGTGTGAAATATTTTCTATTCTCAATACGTCCTCCTTGATGATAAGCTACTTTACTACTGTTACTTCTTAGGGTTTTGTCGGCTTTGTTTTTACTAGTCGCCTTACCGCTGGATGCTCCAGTATACATTTGCATTATACCTCTTAATTCCCCCTCTGAAACAAGAAATTCAACACCTTTTCCACCATTGGCATTTTGAGCACTTTTTGACTGATAATTTTTAGCATCGTACGAATAACCGTTAATTAATCGCTTACCTTTTCCTTTTCCTTTATCATAGTTGTCCATCATTGTTAACAGGGTCTTATCAACTTCAGAGTTGTTAGTACTATCGGTTAGCAACTGAAATGGAGTATTTCCGCCTTGTACATCAGAACCCATATCAATCATAGAACGATACGGCTCTTTAAAGAAATTGTCAGGAATACGAATCCATCGCTCTGCGTCATCATCGAAACTTCTTCGATAGAGCTTTTCTCTAGCTATGGAATCTCTAACCCAATGTACAAATTGGCGATACTCGTTGTTGGAGATTTCAGTCGCATCCATGTAGAAAGCCGGAACCGAAACAGTTCTGATACGAGCAGTATGAAGACCCATAATGTCCTCATCATCTTCTCCTGCTTGGTAGCCTCCAGATGGTACATAAACCATACCAATAGGAAGTTTTCCAGGACCTAACACGTCAGGATACCAGGTGTCTCTTTTAACTCCAACTAAATTTCCTTCTACTTCACTACAAGAGTAGAGTATAATTACAGCCGAAACAAAACTTAATAATCTTTTCATTTTCTAGTTTTTGGTTCTATCGTTGTCACCAAATTAACTTGCTACAGGATCTAGGCTTTGGTATAACGTGAGAACTTATATTTTGGTTACAAAAAATTTTACAGCCATCTTGGGTGACGTGCTCTTGTTGTTGGAGGAGGTGGCAAAAAGTAGCAGTACCTAACCATCAATTCATGAGACCCATTAGATAAACTGGAGAGTTTATTAACAGTTAAATCATAGGAATAACCAATAGTAAAATTTTTGATTGGAGTATAACCGGCCATTAATGCAATCGCGTCAGAAGTTCTATAGGTTAAACCACCGTATAGTTGTTTATCTCCCATAGGTAAAATATATCGTGCATTGATGTCAGCAGAGAATTTTACTAAATCTGTTCTCATTAAAACTTGGGCATCAATATCCCCAGGACCAATTTTCTTTAGCTTGTATCCCCCCATAATGTAGTAATGTCTGGCGATGTTGAAAGTAGTAGATATTCCTTGAGTTGCTTGTTTTAACTGAGATGCAGGAAGGTGAGTAGAACTCAATCCTGCGTAGAAATTCTTTCCTTGAAAGTAAGCACCAAAGTTTAGATCAAGTCCTGTTGCGGAAAAACCTGTAGGAAGCGTATTGTCAGGCAGAGATGTTGGTGGAACCCAATCAGGATTCATCCCTAAGTTCATTATACCGACACCTATTCCTAATCCAAGCACCCCGATGTTACTAATTTGAATAGGATAGCTATAGTTTAAGGTTACATTATTAGCTCGATTGAATCCAATAGCATCATGCCAAAAAGAAATTCCAATTCCACCTGGGAAAAATTTGGTCAAATTTGCTTCAACATTTAATAATGCGGAATTTGGAGCTCCATTCACCTTATCCCATTGGTTCCTGTAAATGCTTGTTCCACAAAATCCGTTGTATAAATCAATTCCTGTTTTACCCGGATTGATAGACATTTTATCATAAATAAAATGAGTAAGCAACTTATCTTGTTGGGCGAACGTCCATGACGTTGACGCTAAAAACAAGAAAACTAAAATTCTGTTCTTCAATAGCATACGGTTTATTTAACAGTTTAATCTAGCGCGTGATTACGGTCAACTTGGCTAAATTTAGGTGGCTAAAATAGTTAAATTTTATTAACTGTTCAACGTTCAAAATAAAAATTCAATTCCTTAGAATAGCTTGTGATAAGTTCTCCACCACAAATCAGGTAGAATATTGTTTGCAGCTAAGTCGTAATCTTCCTTACCACAGGGTATTAAGGTATGCCTATCGTAAATGCTATTGGAAGTTGGAGGGTATGGCACTTCAAGCCACCAACGGTCGGATTTGTTACTTTTGTAGAAAACAACTTCTCTTTGTCCATTTTCCTGAAGAACAGTGAATTTAGTATAATCCCTTTTTGTTCCAACTGGAAAATCACCTTTACGATTTGCTATTCCTTCAATGAAGTACCAAATTACTTCAGCATATAGTTTCATTGAAATTTTATTCAGTTCAAAAATATTATAAAGTCCAAAGCATGTTAACTTGTCGGATATACCAGCATACCATGCCAGTTGACAGATTTGTTGACCGTTGAAGCCATTTGGCAAAGAATCCATTAGTTGCGTTTCACTCCCTTTTATTGAGCGAACATCAATACTGACAACATCGGAAAATCTGAGAATAGGCTCTGCTTTACGAATATCAGTTACTAAATCTCCGAGCCTTATGTTATCGAAATGTAGTTTTTCACATAAATCCGTTTCAGTTTTTGATGTATATGGGGCTTGAAGACCAATAACGGCATGATTAAATAGAATGCACGGTCGTTGAATAAGGAGATGTCCTATAAAAGATTCATTATCAAATTCCTCAGCAGGTTCCCCCAAATCAAATTTGTAATCAATTAAACAAGTATTGATTAATTGTTCGGAATATTTGTATCCATTATGAACGGCAACAAATAGGTCTTGTGAACCGCCAATTACGATAGGAACGACTTGGTGCTTAATAAGCTCTTCAACTACATTTGTTAAGGCAAAATAGGTGTCCTGAAGTGTTGAACCAGGTCTTATTTCTCCTAAATCATATATTTTATTGTACCAGTTAATTCCAGTCTCAAGCTCCAAGAAAGCATCTATAATTCCTCTTATTGATTCATCAACTGAGGATTTTTTTGAGCCTCTATATTCTGGAACCGAAAATAATACAATACTACCCTTTTCGATTTCTGAATATTCAGTTTCAATCTTTGAGAGGTGGGAACCAATTTGATTACCTTGAAATCTAGTAGGTTCTGATTGGGTAAAATAAATAGATAAATCTTTCATTGAATATAAGAAAGAGGTAAAACTAAAAAATGTAAGTAGCTCTTTGAGGGATATACTGAAAAGAAATTCAGCGTCAAAAGTGAATAGCTTTTGAAAACTATTTTTTTGCTTGTTTTAGTGAAATTCTAAATGTTGTTCCCTTATTGATTTCGGATTCAAGTACGAAAACCTTGCCTTTATGATAACTTTCAACTATTCGCTTTACCAAGGTTAGTCCAAGACCCCATCCTCTTTTTTTTGTTGAGAAACCCGGTTCAAAAACAGACTTCAATTGTTTACTCGGAATGCCTTTTCCTGAATCACTAATATCTATATGAACCCAATTATTTTCATCTGTTATTTTTATGCTAAGAATCCCTTCTCCCGACATTGCATCAACGGCATTTTTACAAATATTTTCAACGACCCAACCCATTAATGAAGCATTATGAGGTATCGGAGGTAAAGAAGTTTCTGTTGATTGGAATGAGATTTGAATTTTGTTGGAAAGTCTTGCTTTTAAGTAATCAAGGTTTTGCTGTACGGTTTCCTCAATGTTGATGTCCGTCAGTTTGGATTCTGAACCGATTTTTGAAAATCTGTCGGTGATTTTTTCTAACCTGTCAAGGTCTTTTTGCATTTCGGTTGCTACCATCGGGTCGTTGTGTGTGGATTCCAAGTATGTTACCCATGCCATGAGAGAGGACAAGGGAGTTCCCAACTGATGCGCCGTTTCCTTGGCCATACCTGCCCAAACTTGATTTTGTTCTGCTTTTCTAAAGGTCGAAAATAATAGATAACCCAAAATGACAATAATTCCCATTACACCGAACTGAAAATAAGGATACCAACTCAATTTTTTTACTTCTTCACTTTCCGCGAAATACAAGGCTTTTTTACCTGTTCCGAAGTCGAATTCAATGGATTGATTTTGTCTTTTAAAATCGCTGAGTGTTTTTGTTAGACATGATTTGGTCAATTTCTCTTTTGGTAAGTTTGAGGCATCTATATTTCCTGACTTTTTATCAATTAAGATAACAGGAGTAAGACTTGCATCATTCAAAAGATCATTCCCGAATTGGTTAAGTAATGAGTCGCTTGCTTTTGAAAGTCTTTGTAATTCCATCGACTCGCCATAGGTGAAGTCTAAAATCATATCTCCGAAAACCTTTATTTGGATTGACCTGCCTTCACTTTTCCATTCATTGGCAAGCTCTATAATCTGGTTATCTTCATTTATTTCAGAAGGTAAATTTTTGAATTGCGAAACGGTTCCGTCGTCAGTAACAAGAATTACGGGAATGTCTTTATTCGCCTCAATTATTGAAAGCGCAAAGGCAACATCCTGATTTAAACCTAGGTCTGAAGGGTTTAAAAGGGTTTTTTGCGCTTCCACAACAAGTTTGATTTTCTGCTTTTCTTTTTCTCTAAGCTCCTGAAAGATTCTTGTTGTGAGCTGAACCAAAGCAATTTTCTTTTGAAGAGCAACTACCCAGTTTTTTGCTTTTTCCTTCTCACGATCTTGTATGGATTGAATTAGCTCATTGGAAATAAAAAGTGATGTCACAATCAAAAGAAGTGAAAACGATACTAACGCAATTTTCCATTTTTGTTTATTCGAGTATAAGTCCATTGTTGACAAATTTAATGGCTTTTAGTGCTTGCCTTGCATTTCATTTTTATCCATGTTAATCCTTAAAGGGTGTTAAAAGTTACGATATTGTTAAGAAATGAGTAAGTTCGTCCCCTAAAAAGAAAAAATGAATAACGCGGCACATTTTCATCTACTCATCAACCACCTGCCCATTTTATTGCCTTTTTTAGGACTCTTAATTCTCCTTTTTGGGCTCATTTTAAGATCAGAGGTCGTTAAAAGGATTGCTTTTGGTCTTTTTATAATGGGTGCTTTTGGAGCTGTTTTAACCAATTTTTCGGGAGAGGGTGCTGAGGAAATTGCTGAAAAAATGGGTAAAAGTCATGAGTTAATTCATGAACACGAAGAAAGTGCTGAATTATTTACTATTCTTTCAGTGATTTTAGGACTATTGAGTGGTGTTTCTCTTTGGTTGAATTGGGTTACAAGTCCGTTGAGAAAAGTTGCAAAATATCTAACGATTGGAATGGCTTTAGTTGTTATCTATTTCACAAAGCCAACAGGAAACAGCGGTGCAGCGATTTCTCATCCTGAAGTTAAATTATCTGAAAAGGAAATTACAGAGAAATTCAAAAATCATTCTGAAGAACACTCAGAGGAACACGAAGATTAAACCACGTTTAAACGTTATTTGAACTAAATCTTATTTCCCATTCCAATGAGTCATAGCTAACTCTAAACCTTCTGTACAAAAACTTTTAACGAAATTGCAAGCGACCGTTATTCTTTCGGGTAATGCTGCTTTTTCCTCAGGTTTCCAAACACCAAGCACATAATCGGCTTGTCGTCCTTTAGGAAAATCATTACCCACACCAAAACGCAAGCGAGCATAATCTCCGGTTTTTAAAACCGCTTGTATATCCTTTAGTCCGTTGTGTCCACCGTCGCTCCCTTTTCCTTTCAAACGCAATTTCCCGAAAGGAAGGGCTATATCATCAGTAATCACAAAAATATTTTCAATAGGGATTTGCTCTTTTTGCATCCAAAAGTTGACGGCTTTCCCCGATAAATTCATGAAGGTTATTGGCTTTATCAAAACGAGTGTTCTGCCTTTGTGCTTAATAACCGCTTTATGCGCTGCTTTGTCTAACGAAAAACTTTCTCCAGCTTCTTTTGCAAGCTCATCAACAACTTTAAAGCCGATATTGTGTCGGGTTTCTTCATATTGTGAACCTGGATTTCCTAATCCAACAATTAAATACTTCATACTTTCTATTTACCCTTTACCCCAAGAAGGACAACTGTTGCAATCATTTTTCGGACGGATGTAAAACAATCCACCCATTACTATTTCTCCCGCTCCATATCCAAAACGATGTCTTGCGTAGCTATCGTAATCATTCGCCCGAATCATCACGCGCGATTGCATCATGAAACCTCCAGCTACATTTGCTTGAATAAAGAAATGCTTAAAAAATTCGAAACGCGCTCCAAGATGTCCTGAAACACCAAAACCTGAAACACTTTGGGTTTGCATGTCCTTTCTACCAGCAAATGTGAAATCATTCACATTAAAAAGAACGCCTAAAGAACCACCCGTTAGGGTTGAAAAAGTAAATTTTCCTCCTTTTCCTTTGACCCACGGTCGAACCCTCGAAATTTCTGCTCTGATATAATTCATCCCATTAGTATTCTCATAATGGAAAGTTTGTTCTTGTGTAAAAACGGTATCACCACCATAATTTCCACTCCAACCCGTTACGTTGTCCACGCCTGGATTTATTCTCCCACTCAGGATATATGGAACATTGTGTTTCATGACATATTTCAAGTGATCATAACCTAGAGAAACCGCCCAATAATTTTTAAAGTTGTAACCAACTCTTAAATTGAATTGAGGCTCCGTTAAATTTCTGATACTAAAATATTTGCTCAATTCTTTAGTTGGACGATCGGTTGCTTCAACCCCTTTTAAGCGGAAATCATAACCTTGTCCAACAAATTGAATGGTGCTTTTGGTGTAGATACTTCTGTTGTATCCCCAATAAAAAAATAAGGTCCCTTCTGCTGCGGAATTTTTAGTTTTCTTCCTTGAATAACCACGATATTGGGCTTCGAACGAAAATGAAGTCGCCAAAAGCAGCAGTAATAGAAATGCCTTTTTTATCGAGAAATAATTTGTACCCATTTTTCTTGAGTTAAAATTTGTTCCAATCGGAAATGTACTTTTTTATTCGGACTGTGCCACTCTACCATTCCAACTCCTTCTGCGAAATAAGTTGCAGCTTTTGCCGAACGAGATTCCTCTTTTTTAGTGAATGGATTGATTACGGTTAGTCGAATGGTTTCGTTGAATTTTAAAGCTTGTTTGTTTTCTTCCATTACCTGGATTTCCAGTTTTTTACTGAATTTCCTTTTAACCTCTCTAAGTATTAAAGTGCTATCAACCACTCCTTTGAATTTACTTGCAAACCAAGATTCTTTCTTTAAGTCAAAAGGAAAAAGCTCGTTTTTGTAAATCAAGGCACTTTCTTTTTTGCGGAATCTATCCACAACCATGTGATCGAAAACTTGAAGCGAATCCAAGTTATAATTGAGTGCTTCCACCAATCTTCCATCATTTGTGTATCTCTCCACAATGATATGTTTTCCTTTACTGTCCTTGATTCCGTAAACACGTTGAAATTCTTCCTCCAATCCGCGAGCTACATCGCGATAGAGGTAGATTTTCGGTGTTTTGTCGAAAGGATAAAAGAAGTTGTATTGTGGATTTAGGCTTTTCTCGGTCGTTTTTTCTCCGCAACTAAACAAAATAAAGGCTAATAACAAGAAAGAAAGAAAGCGCATCATTTCGACATTTTTAAAAAGGCTACTTCTTGCTCAGTTAGGTGGCGAAACATTCCACGAGGCAAATCTTTTTTCGTCAAACCCGCAAATTGAACGCGGTCTAATTTCACGACAGTATAACCCAATGCTTCAAACAAGCGTCGAACGATTCTGTTTTTGCCAGAATGAAGTTCAACACCTACTTCTTTACTCGATTTTCCCTCCACGTAAGAAATCTTGTCCACTTGCGTTCTTCCGTCTTCTAAATCAACACCTTTCAACAATTTCTCAAAATCTTCCATTGCAACTGGTTTGTGCAACTCAACATGATAAAGTTTGCTGGATTGATAACGTGGATGAGTTAATTTTTTAGCCATATCACCATCGTTAGTAAACAACAAAAGACCAGTAGTTTCGCGGTCAAGTCGCCCAACAGGGTAAATGCGTTCTCTACACGCTTTAGAAACCAAAGACATCACCGTTTTTCTACCTCTTGGGTCATCCATCGTGGTGATAAATCCTTTAGGTTTATTCAAAAGCACGTATCTTTTTTTCTCTGCATTGATAGTTTCGCCGTCATATTGAACGACGTCACCTTTATTGATTTTGTAGCCAAGTTCGGTTACAATTTGTCCGTTAACACTAACTACACCTGTTTGAATTAATACGTCCGCTTCTCTTCTGGAACATACGCCAGCATTGGAAAGAAACTTGTTCAAACGAACGTTATCCTCTCTAAAACTTGGAAGTGGATCTCCTTTTTTTACTTTGATTTTGAAGTCAATGTATTTGCGTTTGTCGCGGTCATTAACGGGTTTGTTTTCACTTGTTTTTTTGGTGGTCGGTGATTTCCTCCCGGAAGCACGTTCATTCGACCTTGTTGAATTATTGAATTTCATAAGTGGTGCAAAGATAGTAATACGAACGCTGACTTATAAGTCTGTAATAAAATCAATTGTGACGGGTTAGTAATTTGAGAATTGTTAGACAACTTTAAAATGGAGAATGAATATTTAATCTTTGTTTTCTTGTAAGCTTTAATTCTCGATTCATGGGGATTTTTCAATCATTCTCCTTAGGAAAAGAAATCAAACAACTTAGCTTACATCTTCACAAATCGTTGCGATTTCGATATGTTTTCATCTTTTAGAACGATGATATACGTTCCTTGATTCAGCTTTTCAATGTTGATTTGATTTCCCTCACTTTTTCCATTCAAACACAACCTTCCCGTACCATCGAAAATTGAATATTCAAGGTTGTTCGTTAGGTTGAGGTAAATACTTTCACTTGCAGGATTGGGGTAAACGTTCAACGGTTTTTTATCAAAATCCGATAAGCCCAAATAAGTCAGATAATACTCGCAATCTTCTCCACTTGGATTGTAGAATAGTTCATCGTCTTGAAAGCACTTAAACCAGTAGCTCGCATATTCATTGGGAAATAGTGGGTCGCAATTTGCGTAGTTAGGGAATAAGAAACTCCAAGGAGAATCGCCTGCATAAGCACCAAAACGCTGGTTGAATTTACCTTCAAACCTAAGCGGGGAAGAATTAGTAGATTGTAATGACATTGCTTTGTAATTCGTTCCTAAAATATTAACCATCCCCGTACTAATTACCTCAACTCTAGAAGTGTCATCACACATATTTACTTCTTCTGACTCAGCACCCGAAATCCATCCACCACCCGCAATTTCAGAGAAGTTATATAACACCTCGAATTTGTTGTTCTTCCAATAAAAAACAGTGTCGCCATTAACATAGGTGTAATTTCTAGGGAGTGTATCTGCATAATAGAAAGAGATAACAAAATTCATGTTTGCAGTAAACGCAGTTACAGTTGTTTCTAAAACCATAGCATTTTTCGACTCAATTACAGTGTCTGCTATGTGCTGAATTTTCATGAAACCACCAGAACTTATAGTTGAAAAATCATAATGCCATGTAGCATTTGGTTTCACCCAAATTTGTGCGCTCAAGAAGATTGAAATGAACAAAAACGATACGGTAAAGAGCTGTTTCATAAAATAATAAGTTTTGAGGTGGTGAATTTTCTATCCTTTTCAACTTTGATGTAGTAAACCCCGGGTGGTATGTTCTCAAGATTTATGATTTTATTTTCTATGCCTCCAGATTTAATCAAGTGACCTTCAATGTTACACAAATTGTAATAGTCTCCACTCGAAAAATGTAGGTTTGAGTTATTGAATACAGGATTCGGGAAAACTTCGATTTTATTCTCTAGTTTGTTTTCAAGAACATTTGATGTATTTACGTTTGAATCAGCAATAGCAGCCCAACATACAAATACTGAATCGGAAGTTTCAAGGTAGTAATAGTTGAAAGGGTATAGTGGCCAACTTTCAAATCCTGCAAAATTAATAAGAGTTTGTGGATTATAAAATAAATTAGTTACGAACCCACCTGTATCAAACCACCCACCTGGTAACATACTTGTGATAAAAGTACCTCTTCTTTCAGCTGATTGTAAAAGTGTGGAGTCACATGAAATTTTAATCGGAAAATGCTTAGCATGAATGTCTATTTCAATTCTATTTGTTTTGAAGTAGGGTTGACTGAATTTATATTGTATGCATTTTTTAGTATTAAACGAAACCTGTTCTCCGACTGCATTTCTGTCATAATAATCACTTATTCGTACCTCAAAAACACTATCCCACGCTTGAGAAATAATATTTTCTTCCCCAAATAATTCATCAATTCCATCAGTTGCAAGTGGATCATAACCAATAGTAATTGTATCTCTATTACCTAAGGCATCTTCGAAATATAAATCAAATGAAAATTCGGGTTGAGAAAATGCCGAAATGCTTGTAAAAATGAAAAGAAAGAAAAGATATTTCA
>CAZWSY010000080.1:6712-14833 GCA_964636775.1 uncultured Lishizhenia sp. | reverse complement strand
AGTACGCAGCATAATTTTTTTTCAGTTTTTGCTTGTTTAAGTCATAGAATACGGACAGATTCGAAGTAAGGTGTTTGAAGATGTATATTAATACAAAGTTTACCTGCCGAGGCAGGAAAAACAGCTTACAAGAAGAGCAAGCGAAAGCTTGTGAAGACGAAAAAACAAATCTCGGTAGAGATGCAGTTTTAAGGATGATGTGCTAATGGCTAGGCAAATAAAAATCCCAAATAACTGGACTTTTACTAAATAAATGCATGGGAATTCAAAGATTTCTTTAGAAAACCTTGCACTTGTATTCAAAATTCTTAGTCTAAACATTTGTAAAACAAAGAATTTGCCGTTTTTCAGCAGACCCTAAATAAACTGTCAGCCATAAGAATCACCACCCAGTTCTCTCCCTCAAGACCTTCATCACCCAACCATTTTCTGAATTTGCGGTGAATTTTTGCAAGTTTTTCTCCATAACAGTCCGCATTCCAGGTTGGACATACAACATAGCCGTTGCACTTTCAAGCGTTAAACGCGCTTTATCTTCATTGAAAACACGCAATTGCACTCTCATTGGTGGTTTTTCGGCATATTGATGAAGCGGTTTGGAGGCGTGGATGAGGAATTGTAAGACCAAATCTCCTATGTTGTATCGACGATTTCCAGCTTCTACAACAATTTTCTGTAACGTTTGATGCAACCCTTGATGGTGTTGAGCGAAATATTCAAAATGTTCAGAAACAACAAGAGCCTTTAAAACGCGTGCAAGAGTAGCAGAACGATCATACCAAGGCTCTCTAACCAACCATGTTAATAATTCATTGAGAATTTGCTCAATTTTCGAGCGTCGGTTGAGCCCAACGAATTCTTGTAAAATGCGCATTTCAATTAGCCGTGATACCTGATGGTAATGAAGTTCGTTAAAATCAATACTGGAATCATTAATAAATTTGAGTGATTTCCAATCAACCTTTTTTTCACAATAAAGTTGTTTTCCACTCAGGTAACTATTGTAGAAAATTTGGTGTCCGATTGCATAGGTTTTTGGTGCATAAAACTGTTGAAGCGCATTTGAATAATAGTTGTCTGGATCGTCTTCGTCAACAAAAGATTCATAGAAATATTTCCTACCAACTTCAGTGTCTGCTAGCAAAGCTAAAAATCCATCTTTCTTTTTCAAACTGCGCATTTGGGTACCGAGAAACCAGACAAATTCTGTGGTGTTTGAAGGTTTTGGATCGAAGGATTCAATAATGAGTCGTGTAGTTTCCCAATCCTCTGTTTGTATGGCAAGTTCAAGAGCGGTGTATGCAAAATCTCCTTCTTCAAATTTTAATTCGGGATGTGTTAAAGCATACCGAACTGCTTCATTTGTGGCTTGAGAAAAATGATTAAATGAACGAAATCCCAAGTAAACTGAAAGTAAGTTTAGAGTAGAAGCAAATGGTCGATGTTCAGATTTTGTAAAGCCAAAACACCTCGACAATGTTAGTGCAGATAGGTTTATGCCTGATTGGTCTAAAAGTTCAGAAAGGCGCTTACAATCACTGAAACTTTGCAAGCGAATACCAGAACGTTTCTCGATATGGCGCATCAAATCGTGGAGCACTAAATCGTTGGGATATACGGTAAAATGTCGAGCCATGTTCAAAGAAACGGACTTTAAAAATACGAAAATTAACTGAAGCGAACTTGAAACAACTTGATACCAATTTTTCGGAGGGGTGGGGGTAAATTTGGCGGAAAGAAAATTAAAAAATGGAAAATCAATTTACTGAAGAGGTTTCAAAAAACGTAGGAAATTATGTGTACAGGTTAATTGATCCTAGAAATGGAGAAACTTTTTATGTGGGAAAAGGCAAGGGTAATAGAGTATTTCAACATGCAAAGGGTGTTAGTTTAAAAAACGAAGATGACAACGAAGATGATGAGATTTCCGCAAAAATGAATAGAATTCAAGACATAAAAAATGCTGGTTTGGAAGTTGTTCATGTTATTCACAGGCATGAAATTCCTGATTCAGCGATATACCATGTTGAAGCCGCTTTAATAGATGCTTATGCTGGACTTACCAATGAACAAGGTGGTCATGGAAGTAATTCTTACGGACCAATGCATGCCAATCAAATAAATGAGAAATATTCGCTACCAAGTATTGAAGAAGAACCATCAGAGAAATTAGTAATTATTAATGTTAACCATATCCAAAACAGAGTTGATATTGAAGAAATTTATAAGCAAGTTAAAGGAAACTGGAGAATTGCAATTGGTCGGGCTAAAAAAGCAGATTATGTAATAGCTGCATTAAGAGGAGTGTCCATTGGGGTTTTTAAAGTTCATGAATGGAGAAAATCCACGGAACATCTAGGGAGATTTTGTTTCGATGGGGAAAAAGCTCCAGACGAAGTATGGGAAAAATTTGTTGGAACTAGAGGAAAGAGAATTACCGACGATAATATGAAACATATTCAAAATCCCATAAGGTATTGGAAATGCTGAATTTATTGATAGATAAACATAGAAAATAGAGTTCAATATTATCAATAATTCATTTTCTTCAAATCGAATGATTATCAAGGAGACAAGTCAACCTTATAAAAAAACAGCGAGTATTCTGAAAATCGAAAAGAGTAGGAGTTATTTATAATATATCGATGAAAAAAACAAACACATTAATTTTATCATTCTTCTTTTTTTTAGGTGTTTATGGACAAGAAATCAAAACATATTCTGGTAATATGCAAGATGCTATATTAGACCAAGGCAAGGCTACATATACCTATTATGAAAAAGACGGGCAGATTATTAGACACGGAAAATTCTCTTACACTTGGAGCGATAAAGACTCTAAATCTCCTCGAGGTAAAGTATACTCTTACTCTTTAACAAAAACTATAATTGGAGAATTTAAAGACGGATTAAAACACGGTAAATGGACTTATGTAATAAACTTCACAGATTATCCAATTGGACATTCAATGTTAGGAGTAAATGGAGACGTTTTTTCAAGTGGTAGTATTAATATGATAGCAAACTATGTTAATGGAGAAGCAAATGGAATATGGTCATATCTTGAAAATTATAAAGACAGATACATGTCTCCTACATACAATTCATGGAATTGGTCTGCTTATGGTTCACCACAATCACATAGTATATCTGTAAATTTAAAAAATGGTGATATTATTGGAAAAATGACAAGAAAAGATTCTTTTACCAAAATAAATATCGATTTAAATTTTGACGAAAATGGCTACATTGATGGTGTTGGAACTATTGATGAAAAAGGTAATAAGATGACATATACCTCAAAAAACGGTATGTTATTAAAAGAAGTTCATTCAAATATGTCAACTGGCTATTCGAAAGTTGTAGTGGACAATACTAATTTAGTTACTGATTCAAATATTGAATTTGCGAAAACTAAATTTTCTTTATTAGAAAATAGTTATGGACATATTGCACAGACACTAAGTTACTTTCAGCAGAATAAATTTTTTAATTATAAAATGCCTTTTGGAAACGAGCCTCTTATAGGTGGTGATAAAGTATTAATTGAAGGTTTTGGAGGTGCATTTATGGTAAAATTAATACCCTGTATAAAGTTTAAAGATAGCTATTGTGGTTACTATAAAAGTTCATACGAAGAAGCTTTAAGGTATTTGCGTCTTAATGAAGACCAAAACGCAATTGAGCAATTTGAAAAATGTCTCGAATGTTTAAAGTCTGAGTGGTCTGGAGTATGTAAAACTGAAACTACAACGTATTTGCAAGAAGTTGAAAATAAAATCTACGAGTTGAAAGAAAAAATCAAAGAAATTGAAAAAAAACAGGAAATGTCAAAAGAGCTAACAAAACTTAATAAAGAAGGCTGGAACCATATATTAAATAAAGAATATGACCTAGCACTTGTTGCTCTAATGAAAGCTGTCAGTATTGATGAAAATAATTTGTATTGTCAGGGTAATTTAGCTCATGCTTATTTACTTCTTGGTGATTATGAAAATGCGTTAAGTATTTATAAAAAATACGCACATTTGAACTTAACCAAGACATTTAGTTGGAAACAAATGATTGAACAAGATTTTAAAGATTTTAAAGAGAAAGGCATCGACTCTCCTGATTTTGAACGTATTATTAAAGAAGTTGTGTTAAATTACTGATAGTTTAATATTAGTAATTTACTAAAACAAGCAATTTCGAATCCAAAACACTTGGTAATGAATAATTTAGGTCAGATAATCGCTGAGTTTAATGTTGAATATCCTTCTCAAAAAGAGGTTAACTTAAACAATCCTTCAAAAGGTGTTTACTATATCAAACACACTGAAAACCAAATTCGACCTACGAAATTGATTATTCACTAAAAAGTTCAATTTTAACTATTCAAGGGTTGGGTCAGTACAATGGCTCAACCCTTTTTTTATTTGAATTCACCCCAAAACAGAAATCCAAACAACACTTATAAAAACCAGCGCACCAACTCCGAAAAGGATAGCCAGTAAAAAACGCTTTAAAAACACCGTTCTACTCCCCAAAATCGGTAACATTTTAGCTCGAACATCAGTACTTTGATTTGGTGTAAGGAAAGTAACGGTTAGCCAAAGTAGTGTTGTTAAAACAGTAACCACCAGCACTCGTGATTCCGCAAGAGGATAGGTATGGAGCGGAAGATGAGGATGCAACGATGGGTAAATCAAGGTGAAAATTCCAGAACCGAGCATTGCGCTTAATTGCGACCAAGCATTAATACGAAACCAAACCCAACGAAGAATATAAACGGGTGCAACGCCAGCAGAAATGGAAAAAGTTAGCTGGATAAAGGTTTGTAAACTTTCTACTTGACTAGCAAAAACAACAGACAGTACACTCAGAATTAGCATTACCAAGTAGCTGATTCTGCGCTCCTTGTTTTCTTCTATTTTTGGTAAATAGCGACCTTTAATCACGTCCACCACCAAAAAAGAAGCACCCCAATTCAATAATGATTCGGCTGTTGTAATGAACATTCCGAAGAAACCTAACAAAATCAAAGGTTTCAACGGGGAAGAAACGGCATCAAATACGCTTTCAACATAAAAGAATTCAGGCGAGTGATTTTCGGTGTTCAAACCCAATACCCAAATTACATGCGCAACCATCAGGAAACCGGCTATCAACCCAATAAATTGTGGCAAAAGTCCAGCGAGTAACGCTTTTTTTTCGTTTTTCACAGCTGTAAATCGTGCCATTTCTGGTCCGCCGCCATCAAATAAATTGCAACTCCACCATTGAATTCCAAGGTAAACGAATAGTGTAAGCCAGGTTTCACTTGTTGTTGGAAAAAGTTGTCGTTTTTCATAATGAGCTTTGAAAAATGTAGCGAAATTTTCAATATTTGGATGTTGTTGCCACAGCGAAATCAGAATAATTAATAGACTTAAAAAGAACAAAAAAGCGTGGAAGACATCCATTTTTAATTTGAGGGAAAGCACATTTTTTAAAGCATAAATACTTAAAATGATTCCTGTAATTAAAAGTGAGGAAACTTGCGATACATCGAAATAAATGGAAAGAATACGGGCAAATCCAATAACGTGAAAACAAAGTGCAAGTGATACCACAAATCCACCCACATAAATTGCCCGAAACTGATGCAGAAACTGCCCACTTTTTCCGGGAAATCGAAACAGAAGAAATTGATTGTCCGTCATGAAATCCAAGCGTTTCCAAAGTGGCGCAAACACAAAGGGAATCACAAACGCTCCAATCCAACTTGCCCATAATACCCACATCCCTGACATTCCGCGCGTTCCGATAACACCTGCAATCAACTGCCCCGTATCCACCGACAAATAATGCATGTAAAGCGAAATCCCCGAAACCCACCAAGCGACCTTTCTCCCCGAACGAAAAATGGGATTGAAAAAATCACCTCTTTTAACAAAAATCACGATGATAATTATCAGAAAGTAAAGGACAATTATGAGCAAGGTTTACAATTTTAAATCAAATCCACTCCCGCCAAACGAGTTGATTAACAAAAGGAACGTTCAAATTTTCGCAAACCTGCATGGTATGTCCTGTTCCGCCTGTTTTGGGTTTATCGAGATCATCGTAAAAGATTCCAAAAGAAGCAGCTAATATTCCTTGAGATGGAGCGCCTGTTACCTTGACAGTATCTCTTACAATGTATGCGCCTTGTGTCGCAAGTTTGGGATACGTTTTTTCTGTGTACGCATCAACGAGTCGCTTTTGTTTCAGGTTTCGTTGGGATTCATAAACGATAGCTGGTTCCTCAAGTAAGTTGATGCTATCCAAAGAAATACGCGAATACCCTGATACATCTTCTTTTACACTTTTCATGTGGCTGTCAAATGGTACAATAGCCTGAAAACGCAACGGGTCAACAGACAACACACCTTCTTTAAAAAACATATCTGCTCCAGTTGCATTTCCGCTTCGGAACAGTGTGTGCTTTGTCTTGGATGCCAAAAGTTGTCCAATTGCTACAAGAAGTTGCTTGTCTTCTTCTTTAACATTTCTCTTTCCCTCCAATAGTACAACCATTCCTTGCTGGTCGTAGGCATCGAGGAAATCAATTAAGGACAGTTTTGATAGTTCGGACATAAGTTGTGTTCGTTTTTTGTCAATGTTAGTGAAAAAGGAAATACGAAAAGCTATGAATTCAGGGAAGTAAACTAAAATTTAACCTTGGAAACAGAGAGATTACGGAGGACTTTTTTTATTAGATAGAGTCTGCTGAAAAAGTCAGTGGTGTCCGCCGCGGTGAATAGATTAGAAGTAATACTGACGAAAATTCTTTTTTCAGTATCCTTGAGGTGTTTGAAGATACACACTAATATAAAGTTTAACCGCCGAGGTGGGCCCGCCCGCCGAGGTGGGTTAACCCGCCTTGGAGGCGGGAAAAACAGCTTACGAGTAGATGATGTACCAATGGCTAGGCAAACGGAATTTTAAAAAAATGTCGGTTTTTTGTACATCAAGTGCATGGAAATTTAACGATTTACCGAAAAAACCTTGCATTTGTATTCAATTTAACTAGCCTAACCAATTGTAAATCAAAATTTTTGCCGTTTTTAAGCAGGCCCTAAGTAATAATGGGGTTACTATAACCTTGCTGGCTTCGTAGCGCCGCTTCTTCGAGGTCTGACGCCCTCAGTAGATTCTTATAATTATCCAAAATATGGATAAGATTTTTGATGTTTTTGTTGGTAAACATTTACTTATAGATGGTTTTTGAGCTTTTAGTACGTTTTATTTATCCATTTAATGGATAAAAATATAATTAAGTCGTCGCAATTATTTATAGGTCGTTTTGCCTTAAATATTTGAGTTCAATTTTTGAATTAGAATTCATTAAATCCATTGAAGTGGATGGACTAAAATCTTTACTTACAAAAGCACTAGCAGCATAAAAATTTCTGTTTCTTTTGAGAATCTAGGATAAAGTTCAATCTTCTTTTGCGTTCAAAAAGTTGCTTACATAAGCACATTTAACGCAGCATCTTTACTAATTAAACTTAGCTTTGTGCTCCAAAATTTAATTTCGCATGCAAAATCAAGAATTGAAAAACATCGCTTCCCAAGTACGTAGAGACATCGTAAGAATGGTTGCCGCAGTTAATTCCGGTCATCCTGGTGGTTCGTTGGGTTGTGCTGATTTCCTGACCTATCTTTACTTTGAACAAATGAACCACCGTGCTGATAACTTCAATATGGATGGAATTGGTGAGGATGTTTTCTTTCTTTCTAATGGACATATTTCTCCTGTTTTCTACAGTGTTCTGTCCCGTGCTGGTTATTTTGACAAAACCGAATTGGCTACTTTCAGAAAATTAAATTCTCGTCTTCAAGGTCACCCTTCGACAGATAAAAAATTGCCAGGTGTGCGTATGGCATCTGGTTCATTAGGTCAAGGTCTTTCTGTTGGTGTCGGAACGGCACAAGCTAAAAAACTCAACAATGATTCCGCTTTAGTTTATACCCTTCACGGTGATGGTGAATTACAAGAAGGACAAATTTGGGAAGCTGCAATTTTTGGAGCGCACAAAAAGATCGATAACATCATAGCTACTGTTGACTATAACGGTCGTCAAATCGATGGTGATGTTGATGACGTGATTTCTT
>CAZWSY010000080.1:0-6702 GCA_964636775.1 uncultured Lishizhenia sp. | reverse complement strand
AGCAGCAATGTACGCAGCGGCGAATAAAGTGGACAACATTATTGCTACAATCGATTTTAATGGTCGCCAAATTGATGGAGATGTGGAAAATGTTCTTTCGCTTGGAAACTTAGAAGCAAAATGGCAAGCTTTTGGATGGGAGGTTTTGTCAATGGACGGACACGACTTTGATAGTTTGCGTTCAACATTAACTGCCGCTAAAGCTAAAACTGGTCAAGGTAAACCAATTGTTATCATTATGAAAACGGAAATGGGACAAGGGGTAGATTACATGATGGGTTCTCACAAATGGCATGGTGTTGCTCCAAATGCAGAACAACTTGAAAAGGCGCTCCTCCAATTGGAAGAAACCCTAGGTGATTATTAGTGAAAAAACTTATTTTTCTTTTATTTTTATTGAAATTTGCGTTTTTAAACGCTCAACCACTCACGCGGATTCTTTTTATTCTCGACGCGTCCAACAGTATGAATTTGGATTGGGACGGACAAACTCGCATTGTTGCAGCCAAAGAACTACTTAATCAAAGTATCGAAAAATTGCGCGGTATTCCCGATTTGGAAATTGCCTTACGCGTTTATGGACATCAATCGCAGGTCACCAATACTTATCAAGATTGTGCGGACACGAAATTAGAAGTGCCTTTTGGAAAATACAATATCGACGCGATTAAGAATAAGGTGCGTTCAATTTCGGCAAAAGGTGCTACTCCAATTGCTCGTTCATTGGAAGCTGCAGCAGGTGATTTCCCTGATACTTTGGCGCGAAACTTTATCATTCTCATCACCGACGGATTAGAATCTTGTGATAACGACCCCTGTGTGATTGCCAGAAAATTAAGAACTAAAGGTGTGAAGGTGACACCATTTGTTGTTGGTTTGGGTATGGATCTTTCCTACCTCGACAAATTTAATTGCATCGGAACTTATTTGGACGCAGAAAACAAAGAGTCCTTCCGAAAAGCAATCGAAACGGTTATTTCTAAATCTTTACTGAATACCACCGCTCAAATCAACCTCAACGATATTTACAAAAAACCAAACGAAACCGATGTAACCGTTTTTCTTTACGAAGCAGGAACACAAAATTTGCGTTACACCTTGACGCACACACTCAATAAAAATCGCTTACCTGATACACTTTTCCTTGACCCGCAATACAAATACGATATTATTGTGAACACGCTTCCAATAGTGGAAAAAAAGAATGTTTCTTTGGTGAAATACACCCACAACGTCATACCGATTGACTGTCCGCAAGGCTTTATACAACTCACATCCAGAAGCAACTCGCTGACGAACCTAACCATGCGTGTTTCCCAAAAAGACCAAGCAAAAACACTGAATCACCAACCCTTAAAAAGTAAAGCAAAATACCTTGTTGGTACTTACGATATTGAAGTATTTACTTTACCTAGAACATACACACAAGTTACCGTTGAGCAAGGAAAAACAGCCGTTGTAGAAATCATAGCACACGGAACATTGACTTATGAAGCGCCTAAAGGTTTGGTAGGTCAAATTTTTGTGGACAAAGGAAACAATGTATTTGAATGGGTTTGTAATTTGGAAGACGATGCCCGAACGGGAACATGGAACTTACAACCAGGAATTTATAAATTGGTTTACCGCGAAAAAGCCAAAACTGCCACAAATCACACTCGAGAGAAAACGTTTAAAATAGAATCTAATAAAACAATCAGCTTAAATTTGTAAAATGGAATTTGAAATACTTGGTCATAAAGACACCCGTTCAGGATTTGGCGAAGGCTTGGCCGAACTTGGAAAAACTAACCCAAACGTTGTTGCACTTTGCGCCGATTTAACAGGCTCTTTGAAAATGGATGCCTTCCTAAAAAATCATCCAGAACGCTTTTTCCAAGTGGGAATTGCAGAGGCGAATATGATGGGCTTGGCAGCCGGAATGACCATTGGTGGAAAAATTCCTTTCACGGGTACATTTGCGAATTTCTCCACAGGAAGAGTTTATGACCAAATTCGCCAATCGATTGCTTACTCTAAAAAGAACGTAAAAATTTGTGCTTCTCACGCGGGCTTAACTTTGGGCGAAGATGGTGCAACTCACCAAATTTTGGAGGACATTGGAATGATGCGTATGTTGCCCAACATGACGGTTATTGTTCCTGCTGATTTTAACCAAACCAAACAAGCTACAATCGCCATTGCAGCGCACGAAGGCCCAGTTTACCTCCGTTTCGGTCGACCGGTTATGCCGATTTTCGTGAAACCAGATGCTGAATTTGTAATTGGAAAAGCAGATGTTTTAACCGAAGGAACCGACGTTACCATTGTTGCTTGTGGACATTTGGTTTGGAAATCCATTGAAGCAGCGAAAGTTTTGGCAGAAAAAGGAATTTCTGTCGAGTTAATAAATATGCACACGATCAAACCTTTAGACGAGGACGCTTTATTGCGCAGTGTTTCCAAAACAAAATGTGTGGTAACAGCAGAAGAACACATGTTCAACGGTGGTTTGGGAGAGGCAGTAGCACAAGTATTAGCGCGCAAATTGCCCGTTCCTCAAGAATTTGTTGCAGTTAACGACAGTTTCGGTGAAAGTGGAACACCAATGGAATTAATGACCAAATACGGAATCGACACAGCAAATGTTGTTGAAGCTGCACTGAAGGTTGTGGGTCGAAAGAACGCCTAGCGATATTTTCATTGACTCTGAATCCCTTTAATTTTTTGATTTAAGGGATTTTTTTATGCACATTCAATTCTTACAAGGCGTATTTTAACCAATTCAAACCATTTTCCCAAAGAACTTTTGAGGACGGAAGATGTTGAGTGGTTAATAATTGTTCAATATTTTGAATGCTTTTTATGTCATGCGGAGTTTTCAAGGGCGCACCGAAGTCCGTTCCAATCGTTAGGTTGTTTTCCAAGTTTTTATCAATTGCGATTTGAAAGGCTTTAAGGTAATTTTCACTTGAATTTCCATTCAAACGTGTCCAAGGCATTAAACCGATAATACCGTTTTTTGCGGCTATTTTCTGAGCTTGAAGCAATGAAATATTTCTGGGTGAATCAATAATTTCTTTTAATCCTACATGTGAAGCCATTACTTTATCTGCATATTGAATAATCCCTTCTGCTGTTTTGGTTTCAGCATGAGAAATGTCAAGCCACATTTCAAATTTGTTACAAACAGCAATCAATTCCATACCCTTTTCTTTCAGACCAAATTGTTTGTTTTTCAAGCTTTTGTTTCTAGGGTCGTCGCACGAAAAACCAAAATCATTATTCAAAAAGTGAACTGGAATAATTCCTCGAACACCGAGATTATGTAGAATTTCAATTTCTTTTTGAGGATTTGACAATATCCTTCCTGATTCTAAATGTAAAACGATATTAACTCCATTTAAGCTATTGAGGTCAGTTTTACTTTTGAGTAAACTAACTTGATTTTGATTTTCAATGAATTTCAGAAAACCAGAAATATGCTGTTCCAATTTATCGAAACCACTTTTCCAAAATGGATAAAAGGCAACGTTGAGAATTACAGGTTTTTCTAGACTTTTAAAGTAATCGAGTTTGTATTGATGTCCTTGCCAACGATTTCTGGCCGACATCCAATTGGGAAGAAGGTCTAGATGAAGGTGTGAGTCAAAATAACCTTCCGTTCTTTCCAAAATAATTACTTTTTCTTGGATTGCTCTTTAATGAAAAGTTCAATAGCACCGACCATTGAAGGAGCTTTTGGATGAGGTGCGTGAACGTCAAGTCTGAGATTATGCTTCACTACCGCGTTTCCTGTTGTTGCACCAAATGCCGCAATAACAGTTTCGTTTTGTTTGAAATCAGGGAAATTTTTGAAAAGCGATTCAATTCCGCCAGGACTAAAGAAAACCAACATGTCGTAGTAAACATCCTGTAAGTCAGACAAATCTGCTGCGACAGTTTTGTAAAGTACAACTTTAGTAAATTTGAATCCTTGTTTTTCCAAAGTGATTGGAATATTGTCGCGTAATATATCTGTGCAAGGCAACAAGAATTTTTCGTTCTTGTGCTTTTTCATTACGTCGGCAAGTTCGTCAATCGTTTGTTTTCCAAAGAAAATTTTGCGTTTTCTAAATGGGACATATTTCTGTAGATAAAGCGCAATTGCTTCTGAAATACAGAAATATTTCATAGTGTCTGGAACCTCAAAACGTGTTTCTTCAGCAATTCTAAAGAAGTGATCAGCTGCAAGTTTAGAAGTAAGAATAACTGCGGTATGTTCGGAAAGTGTAACCTTTTGAGCTCGGAATTCTTTTCCGTCAACTCCTTCAACTTTAATAAATGGACGAAAATCAATTTTTATTTTGTATTTTTCCGCCAAGTCGAAGTACGGGGATTTTTCTCCTTCGGGCTTAGGTTGAGAAACTAAAATCGATTTAATAGCCAATTTTTAAGTTTTAAATGGTTCAACATCCTACTTCAATCGAAACACCCAAATCAGCCATCCAAATATCAAAACAAAGGGTAAAATTTCGAGAGTGCAAAAATACAAAATAAAATAATACCAACTTAGACCTATTCGTGAAACGAATATAAACCCTTTTAATAGTCTTAATAACAACGTAATAGATAAATAAATTAAGAAAAATACAAGCCAGATTTCTTTATGGTTTTGATTGAGAATCCAAGCAATCGCTATCACAAGAAATACAATTCCACTAAATTTCCAGATGTGGCGAGTGATAAGCGCAAGTGTTGGAATAATGCCTTTTTCCCCTGTTGAAAAAACAATTAATCGAAAACTCAATTGTTGAACAGCAAAAAGTGTCGCCACAGCGATTAAACTAATTATAAGGGCATTTTGTGGATTTGTAACAAAGTTCAGTGTAAGAAAAAAGCAGAGTCCTAAACTCAGCAAGTAATTAGCAATTAATGCTAACGACGTTCCTGTACTCATTCGCAAATTTTCATTGAATTCATTATCTCTCCAACTCAATTTTAAAAAATTTAAGGTTAATCTGTTAAATAAGTTTTGGGTGCTTAAAACACTATAACCGATTAATACAATATTCACGAGAACCGCCATTAACAGCGCGTTTGTGAAATTGGTCTGACGGTCAATTAATACCAATTCCTTCAAAAAATTCACTTGACCATCGAACATGTGGGCAAAAATAATGGTTTTTAAAGGGTGAAGGCTTAATGGCTTTCGTTACTTTTGCCAACCATTTAAACAATCAACATGAAAACAGATCTTTATGTACACCCTGACTATTACGCAATGGACGATTTACTCAGCGATGAGCACAAATTAGTTCGTGATACGGCAAGAGCTTGGGTGAAAAAAGAGGTTTCGCCAATTATTGACGAACATTTTGAAAATGCAACTTTTCCAAAGCACATTCTTCCTGGTTTAGGAGAAATAGGTGCTTTTGGACCTTACATTCCAGCTGAATATGGCGGCGCAGGTCTCGACCAAATTTCCTACGGACTAATCATGCAAGAATTAGAAAGATGTGATTCTGGTTTGCGTTCAACCGCTTCAGTTCAGTCTTCTTTGGTTATGTATCCCATTTGGAAATATGGTTCTGAGGAACATCGCCAAAAGTATTTACCGAAATTGGCAAGTGGTGAATGGTTGGGTTGCTTTGGATTAACTGAACCTGACCACGGTTCTAATCCAGGAGGGATGATTACTAATTTTAAAGATGCTGGAGACCATGTAATTTTGAATGGTGCCAAAATGTGGATTTCCAATGCTCCTTTTGCTCAAGTTGCCGTTGTTTGGGCGAAAGACGAAAATGGTCGAATTCATGGATTAATTGTTGAACGAGGGATGGAAGGTTTTTCTACTCCTGAAATGCACGGTAAACTATCGCTTCGTGCGTCTGCAACAGGGGAATTAATTTTTGATAATGTAAAAGTTCCGAAATCAAATATTCTTCCGGGAAGAAGTGGTTTGGGAGCACCTTTAAGTTGTTTGGATTCTGCCCGTTACGGAATTGCTTGGGGTGCTTTAGGTGCGGCAATGGATTGCTACGATCAAGCTTTAAGATATTCCAAAGAAAGAACTCAATTTGGTGTTCCAATCGGTGCTTTTCAGTTGATTCAAAAGAAACTAGCAGAAATGATAACTGAAATCACAAAAGCACAGTTACTCACTTTCCGTTTAGGACAATTACGAAATGAAGGTAAAGCAACTTCCGCACAAATTTCAATGGCGAAAAGAAACAACGTTGAAATCGCATTGAACATAGCAAGGGAGGCGCGTCAAATCCACGGTGGAATGGGCATCACAAGCGAATATTCTATGATGCGTCACATGGCAAACTTGGAATCGGTTGTTACCTACGAAGGAACCCACGACATTCACCTTCTTATTACAGGGATGGATGTAACAGGAATCCCTTCTTTCACAAGAGAAATGCCGAATTTGTAAGAATTGGACAGTAATACAAAGAGGGGGGTTAAAAGCTCCCCTTTTTTATTTCACACAAAGAAAGCTAAGAAGTCGGGGAGTTCGCTGAGGTTTTTTTTCACGTAAAGTACGCGGAGAAGTCGGGGAGTTCGCAGAGTTTTTTTTTCACGCAAAGTACGCTAAGAAGTCGGGGAGTTCGCAGAGTTTTTTTTTCACGCAAAGTACGCGGAGAAGTCGGGGAGTTCGCAGAGTTTTTTTTTCACGCAAGGTACGCTAAGAAGTCGGGGAGTTCGCAGAGTTTTTTTTTCACGCAAAGTACGCTA
>CAZWSY010000079.1:7215-14921 GCA_964636775.1 uncultured Lishizhenia sp. | reverse complement strand
CAGCATCTTGAAGTTGTTTTAAAACTCCTTGATTAGTTAAATTGCTTAAAATCAGGTTTTTTTGGTTGTCGATAAAGATGGTTTGCAGATTCATAATGCTAAGTTTTCCACCTTAATTTAGTCAAAAACATCTTTTCCTACCAAATTTTTTATTGCGTAAACCCACCCGAATTTGAAGATAGACGCAGGGTTTAATCGCAATTTATAGTGTGACCCAAAATCTCGCGTTAGGGATTGCAGTGAAAAGCCAGAGATGAATATTTTATAAATACTATCTGGGTAAACCCGACCGTTGAAAGGAGTAGGTCTTGAGTTGTGTTTTCAACGGAACGCGCAAAGAATATTTTATGGTGATTCGCTTTTTATTGTTCATCGACTTTGCCTGAAAAAAATAAATTCTGTGCGGCTTTAACGATTATCAGTTTATTTTTAACGCTGTTCCGTCCGTTCACTCTCCACTTTTCACTTAATTTTACAACCTTATGAAATACATTATTTTCCTATCTCTCTTTTTTTCTGTTTTGAATTTCAGAGGTTTAGCGCAACAAACGAAATTGCGGGTTTACATGGATACGAAACAGTTTTTTGCGCCTGGAACGGGTAATTATCTTGAAATTTATTTACAATTCGTGGCTTCATCTGTGAAATACGTGAGTACGCCTGAGGGGATTCAGGCCAAATTAGCTTGTGAATTTGAGGTTTTAAAAGATGGTGTAACCGTTCAAAAAGACATTTACGCACTCACTTCCCCTGTCGCAAAAGACAGTATTCAAGATGATTTTTACGAAGTGAAGCGTTTCGCCCTCGAACCAGGGAAGTATCAATTGAAAATGGCAATTGAGGATGTAAACAAAAAAGGTTCAATTGTATCAGGTACTTTGGATATCCTGATTGAAGATTGGTCTAAAAATGTGCAAGTTTCTGATATTGAGGTGGCCGAGTATGCTTTTAAAAGTGAAGAAGAAAATAATTTCCAAAAATCTGGATTTCATATTATTCCGTTGATTTCCAATTTCTATCCCAGCACCTTAACCAAAATTCCATTTTATTTTGAGGTTTACAATTCCCAAAACTTGCCCGATACTATGGCTGGTGTTCTAACTCAAATTATTGATGCTCAGACTGGTGTCGGACTAGAAGATTTTAACACCTTTACGAAAATTCGAACAGCAAGTGTAGTACCTCTTTTTAAAACAGTGGACATTGCTCAATTGAAAACAGGTTCTTACAAATTAATTGTGAGTGTCGTTGACCCAAAACTAAATACCATCAGCCAAAACGAGTATCCTTTTGAGCGCAGTAATGATCTCGAAATATCTTTTAACCCTGAGCAAATGGTACTCGATCCAGCCTTTCAAAAATCGATTCCGGAAGACAGTGTAGGGTATTATTTGGCTAGTTTGATTCCAATTGCGCGTCCGGCGGAAATTAAGAATCTACTTGCGACTTTGAGAACCAAAAATCCTGAAAAATGTAGAAAACACTTACAAGCTTTTTGGATTCAGTCTGCACCGAAGAATAGTTATGAAGCTTGGTTGAACTACAAATCAGTTGTGATTAAGGTAGAGCAAATGTTTGGGAATAACTTTCAAGGAGGGTTTGAAACGGATAGGGGTAGGGTTTACCTGAAATATGGAGCACCGAATACATTAATTTCTAGAGAAACCTCCGCTTCGGAATACCCTTATGAAATTTGGACTTATGACAAAATTGGAACCTTCAGTAATCGTAGGTTTATTTTCTATAATCCTGATTTAGTGAATAAAGGTTATCGCCTGCTTCATTCAGACATGTTGGGCGAACCAAAAAATCCAGGTTGGCAACAAGTTTTGAACAGTAGAAATACAGTTAGAGGTGATGTTGACGACCCGAATCGTAACAATTTCCGTTCAATTGGTAATAATAGTTTCGATTATTTCAGACAGTACTAAAGATGAAAATTGCTGTGGTAATCCTCAACTACAACGGTGAGGGATATTTGAAGAAATTTCTTCCAAGTGTCGTCCATTTTTCTCAAGGGGCGACGGTGGTGGTGGCTGATAATTGCAGTACCGACCAATCCAAACGAGTGGTGGAGGAATTGTTCCCTTCCATACGATGGGTTCAGAATGCGGAAAATGGTGGTTTTGCACACGGTTACAATCAAGCTTTGGAGCAACTCAAAGGTGAATTTGATGTTTATCTATTATTGAATAGCGATGTTGAGGTAACCGAAAATTGGTTGATTCCACTAACTGAGGCTTTAAAAAATGACAAAGTTGTAGCTGTTCAACCGAAAATTTTAAGTTACAATGAACCACAAAAATTTGAACACGCAGGGGCTTGTGGTGGTTTTTTGGATCAAGATTATTTTCCTTTCTGTCGCGGAAGAATTTTTGATTTTTGCGAGGAGGACAGAGGACAATACAACTTTAAAACCGCTGTTCATTGGACTTCAGGAGCCGCGATGTTGATACGATCTCAAGCATTTCATGACGTCGGTGGATTCGATGCCGATTTTTTCGCACACATGGAGGAAATTGATTTGTGTACACGATTACGGGCAAAAGGATGGGAAATGGAATGCGAACCTGGAAGTGTGGTTTACCATGTTGGAGGTGGAACATTGGACTATAATTCACCGCAAAAGTTGTACTTAAATTTCAGGAACAATCTTTTTTTAATTGCCAAAAATCACCAAGGTTTACTATTTCCGAAATTGTTTAAAAGAATGGCCTTAGACGGAATTGCGGCATTCAAATTTTTGAGTGAAGGAAAAGTTCATTTTTTCTGGAAAGTGTTTCTTTCTCACATGGCGCTGTACCAAAATTTCCGAGTACTTTTAAAGAAACGACAACAATTAAAAGCCAATAAATCAAAGATTTCGATTTTTAATTCATCAATAATTTGGAATTTTTATTTCAAAAAGAATAAGTGTTTTAAAGATTTGAATATGAGGCAGTTGGTTTAATGATTTTTGCGAATTATTAATTTGAATCGAACCATAACTGAATGGCACTTTTTGTCTCCTCAAAATTCTCCTTATGTGGGTTGTGTCCGCAGTAGGGTAGGAGGGAATAGGAAGCTTTTTCTCCCGAAAATCGTGCAATGTCTTGTGCTTGTTGGGGTAAACCGAATTCGTCATGCTCACCTTGTAAAGCCAAAACGGGACATTGGATTTGAACTAATTTTTCGGAAATATTCCAATCGCGGTAGAAAGGTGCGAGCCAAGTATCAACCCATGCAAAAAACAATGGAACTGTATTTTCACCGTGGTATTTTTCCAACCTTTTTCGGATGTCCGTTTTGAAATAATTTTCGCGCGCATCAGAAACACCGTTCAAGGTCAATTCATCCACATAAATGTGTGCTCCTTCCGTGATAACGCCCAAACATTTTTCAGGGAAATAAGCAGCGAAAAGTAAAGAAATAGTTCCGCCATCACTGTGTCCGAACAGAAGTACTTTATTGATTTTCAGAAGGTCTAGAATTTCGTTTAATCTGTTTGCTTCGATATCCATGTAGTCTTTTTTACGATTTCCATCTGGAAACGGATCTGACTTTCCGTAACCAATTCTATCGTAAATCAAAACATTCCAATGCATTGCTTCCGCCAATTTTTCAGGAAAGTCGCGCCAAAGGGTAACACAACCTAACGAATCGTGCAATAAAACAACAGTTGGATAAGTGTCGTTTTGGAATATTGATTTTACGAATACCTTTCCAAAACTACAAGCAAGTAAAAACTCAGAACCGTTGATGGATGACATTTTTTTATTTCAACCAATGTAAATTCCTCGAGTACATGAAGATAAACAATGCAGATACAAGCACATTATAAACCACAATTATGGTTGGAATACTTGATGGTGCTGCAAAAAGATAGATTTGTAAGGTGAAAAAGAAGCAGTATCCAATGTAAAAATGAAAACCCATTTTTTTACCGCGGAACATTTCCAAAGCACCAAACAAACCCAACATTCCCACAATCACCGAAACGCCGCTGTAAAAAACAAAATTGCTGTTTATAGCGTCTAACATTGAATCCAATTTTTGAAGCAATTCAACAAAAAAATCAACTTTCAATTGCCTCATTTGATCGATTGATTTTGCTAATTCTACTTTGTTTTGTTGAATTTCTGCTTCCGATGGGCCTCCTGACAACATGGAAATCACACCACTAATAATGGCTATTCCGGTATTTATGAATGTCAAAATACACAACACTGATAAAAAGGTTGGACGCTGTTGTTTTTCGTTTTGTTCAATTTGGGTAGTCATAGTTTTTAATTTAGGTGAATGACAAAATTGCGAGATTTTTCCATTAATTCGTGCAGATAAAGATCTTCATTGACAAACGGAATTTCCGATCGATAGGTGGCGAAAAGTGCCTCTAAATTTTCGCTGCTTTTCATTGGGCGACGAAATTCAAAGGCTTGGGCTGCTAATAATAATTCAATTCCTTGAATGGAAAAACAATTTTCAACGACGCGATACAATTTCGTTGCGGCATTGGCACCCATGCTTACATGGTCTTCTTGTCCGTTGGAAGAATCAATGGTGTCAACACTTGCAGGCGTACACAATTGTTTATTTTGGCTAACAATCGACGCACAAGTGTATTGCGCAATCATAAATCCGCTGTTCAATCCTGGATTGGGAGTTAGGAAAGCTGGTAAATTTCGTGTTCCAGAAATCAATTTATACACGCGACGTTCGGAAATACTTCCCATTTCTGAAAGTGCAATTGCCAAAAAATCAAGTACTAAAGCCAAAGGTTGTCCGTGGAAATTCCCCGCTGAAATCACTTCGTCAAGTTCCGGAAAAATGGTCGGATTATCGGTTACGGCGTTTATTTCCGTCATAATGACTTTTTCGGCGTGTTTTAGAGAATCGTAGGACGCACCGTGAACTTGCGGAATACAGCGAAAAGAGTAGGGGTCTTGAACGTGTTCTTTTTCTTGTGCCAAAATTTCACTTCCTTCCAAAATATCCAAGAAATTTTTCGCTGAAACGATTTGTCCTTCATGTGGACGCACTTCGTGAATCGCAGGATGAAAGGGTTCTTTTCGTCCATCATAAGCATCCAAAGAAAGTGCTGCAATGCGTTGCCAATTGTGCCACAACTGCCAACCTTTATCCAAACAATGAAAAGCGTAAGCACTCATGAATTGTGTTCCGTTAAGTAACGCTAAACCTTCTTTTGATTGCAGTGAAATGGGATATAAACTTAATTTTTGATAAACCACCGAAGTATTTTGAACCTTTCCGTCGAAATAAACTTTTCCTTCTCCAATCAACGGTAAACTCAAGTGGGCGAGTGGCGCTAAATCTCCTGATGCACCTAAACTACCTTGTTGATAAACAACAGGAAAAATGTCGTTGTTAAAGAAAAAAATCAATCGTTCCAATGTTTCCAATTGAACACCTGAATGTCCTTTTGATAAACCTAAGATTTTGAATAATAGCATTAAACGCACAACTTCCTGAGGCACTTCTTCCCCCATTCCGCAAGCGTGAGAAAGAACTAGGTTTCGTTGTAATTGACCCAATTCTTCTTTTGAAATAGCGGTGTTGCAAAGTGACCCAAATCCAGTGTTTACACCGTATATTAAACGTTCGTGTTCATCGACTTTTTTGTCTAAATATTCGCGACAACGATTTACTTTTTGAATCACATCATCACTCAATACCAAAATCGTTTTGTTTTGAATAATTCTTTGTAAATCTGTAAGTTGCAAAAAACTTAAGTCAATTGTATGTAGGTATTCCATAAATTATTTTTGTGTGATTCGAGCGAAATCTTTGGCGAAATAAGTTAAAATTCCATCAGCTCCGGCACGTCGCATGCTCAACAGGATTTCCATAACGGCTCTGTCGTAGTCCAACCATCCGTTTCTCGCCGCTGCGTGAATCATAGCACATTCACCACTCACATTGTATGCCGTAATCGGCAACGGAAAATTTTCTTTTAAGTCGCGAATAACGTCTAAGTAACTCAATGCAGGTTTAACCATCAACATATCTGCTCCTTCTTCCATGTCCAATTTCGCCTCGATTAAAGCTTCCCGACGATTCGCAGGATTCATTTGGTACGTTTTTTTGTCGCCCGATTTTGGTGCAGAATTCAAGGCATCTCGGAAAGGACCATAAAACGCACTTGCATATTTGGCTGTGTAGGACATAATACTTACATCCGTAAATCCTTCTTTGTCAAGTGCTTCTCTAATTACTTTTACTCTTCCGTCCATCATATCGCTTGGACCAATTATGTCAATTCCCGCTTGAGCTTGTGCCACCGACATTTTTGCTAAAATTGGAAGGGTTTTATCGTTGAGAATTGCCCCGTTTTCAACATAACCGTCGTGTCCGTCAGAGGAATAGGGATCCATCGCTACATCACTCATCAACATCAATTCAGGAAAAGTTTCCTTGATTTTACGAATAGCGTGGAGATAGAAATTGTCTTCTGCCCAACTGTAACTTGCTTCTTTGTCTTTCAGGTCTTCGTCAACCGCAGGAAAAATATCGAAAGTGTAAATCCCTAATTTCAAGCATTCTTCCAATTCGGGAAGTAAGCGATCTAAAGACCAACGGAAGTTATTTGGTAGCGATAAAACTTCGTCTTTAATATTTTTTCCATCTTTTAGGAAAATAGGATAAATAAGATTTTCAACACCAATTTTGGTTTCTTCAACCATGTTTCTAATTGCGGCAGATTTTCGATTTCTGCGTGGACGAATATTCATTTTCAGTGTTTTACATTAACATTCCACCACAAACGTGTAGTGTTTGACCAGTAACATAAGCTGACATATCCGAGGCTAGAAATACAGTGGCATTGGCAACATCTAAAGGCGATCCACCACGTTTGAGCGGAATAGCGTTTCGCCATTCTTGTACTACTTTTTGGTCTAAAACTTCAGTCATTTCGGTTTCAATGAATCCTGGTGCAATCGCATTACAACGAATGTTTCTTGAACCTAATTCCGCTGCAATCGACTTTGTGAAACCAATTAAACCAGCTTTCGAAGCGGCGTAATTGGATTGTCCGGCGTTTCCTTTCACACCGACAACCGAAGACATATTAATTATTGAGCCTTTTCGCGCTTTCAACATTGGTTTTTGAACAGCTTTCGTTAGGTTGAAAGCAGATTTAAGATTGGTGTTAATCACTTCATCCCATTGTTCTTCTGACATTCGCATCAACAGGGTGTCACGGGTAATTCCTGCATTGTTTACCAACACGTCGATTGTTCCGAAATCGGCAAGCACGTTATCCACCAATTGTTGTGCCTCATCGTATTTTGAAGCGTCTGAACGGAAACCTTTAGCAGTTCCACCGTTGGCAGTAAGTTCAGCTTCCAAAGCACGCGCTTTTTCTTCTGACGACAAATAAGTGAAAGCCACAATCGCACCTTGTTTCACACATTCTTCCGCGATTGCTTTTCCGATTCCTCTTGATGCACCTGTGATTAGCACCACTTTATTTTCTAAAAGACCCATAATTCAAAGGTTTAAGTTCTCAATAATATTCAAGTTTTTCTTGAAATGTGTGTGCGAAGATAAGGATTAGAGTGAATAGTGAAGCCCGAGCCTAGCCGAAGGATTAAGATTGACAAACAGAGGACTGAGCGGAGCCGAAGTCCGAAGTCCGAACTGAGCGTAGCCAAAGGATTAAGATTGATAAACAGAGGACTGAGCGGAGCCGAAGTCCGAAGTCCGAA
>CAZWSY010000079.1:0-7115 GCA_964636775.1 uncultured Lishizhenia sp. | reverse complement strand
AAGGATTAAGATTGATAAACAGAGGACTGAGCGGAGCCGAAGTCCGAAGTCCGAACTGAGCGTAGCTAAAGGATTAAGATTGATAAACAGAGGACTGAGCGGAGCCGAAGTCCGAAGTCCGAAGGTGAGCGTAGCCAAAGGATTAAGATTGACAAACAGAGGACTGAGCGGAGCCGAAGCCCGAAGTCCGAAGTCCGAACTTAATTTAGAGATTTCAGAAGCAGGAAACCATTTTGTAAAGGCTAAAACCAACAATAAGATTATGCTGAAATGAACCAAAAAATCAGCCAAAAATTCTAACACAAAAAACTGTAACGACATGGAAGTATGAAAGCCTTCGCCCATAAATGCAAACGGAAAACCCCAAAATAGTTTATCCGAACCATCAACAGGTATGGCATACCACCATTTGGTTACAATAAACATGAAAATGATGGAAAGAGGGAGGATAATTGTATTATCAATTTCTTCATAATTCAAAAGATCTGTTTACAATTAGTAAAAACGTTTTTTGTGCACGAGAAGCAACAGATTAAAAGCAGTTCATTTTAGTTTTTTTACTGACATTTTATAAAAGCACTGACCTTTAATTTTCATTAAACCCGCTATCTATCATACCCGCTACTGTGTAGTTTTTATTAATTCTTCTTGGTATTTCAATAATTTCTGTTTTGTAAAAAAGTAACCTCTTGATAGAAGAAAGGCATAACTATTCAAAGCAGAAAAAAGCATTTCCAAATTTTTGTCGTTGTACTTTTCATTTCCAAAATACTGCCATTTCTTTGTGAGATACAATTCGAAGTTTTCTTTTATTTCTTTGGTTATTTCGGTCTGATAATCTTGACTTTGCAATATTTCGGAAATTCCTTTTTTAAATTGTTCTTCAAGTGCTTCAACTTTAATAAAATTTGCTCTTATTTGTTCAAAGGTTGTGGTATAATTAACAAATTGCAACTCCTTCGTTAACTGAATATAAATATCATATTTGACATCAAATTCCTTGTCGTAATTAAAAAAATGATTGTAGAGTTGTTCTAATGTAGGTTTCAAATTGGCTTTCAGTTCAATACTTCTAAAATACTTGAATATTTCAATGTCATTTGCTTTAATTTTTTCATTTAATAATGATAAATCCTTTTCTAATTTAGAAATTAAAGGCTTACAATCTTTTTTTGAGTACTTAACACCATCATAATCAAATGTTTTAAGGTCAAATGCATTATCGGAAATTTGTTTAATTGATTCAATATCGCTTTGTAGTGATATGGAGGTGTAAACTTCGTCCACTTTGCTCTCTGAAAACAAATCATCTAGTTCTAAGCTATTTGTATTTTGACCAATTTTGTGAGTATCAAAAAATATTGGATTTTTGTTATCGTAGTAACTATTATAAATTTTTGAAAATGTGTTTTTCAAAAAGTCTTCTTTAAAGTTTGATTGAAATATTTCAAAAGTTAAAGCTGAACAAACTCCAGGATAAACGACATCTTTAAATATCTTTTCGGTAATTATTTTTTGTGTTTTCTCAACATTAGAAAATAATAAATTGGCAGGTTCATTATTAAGATTTGTACTTGACAAACCTGTTTTTTCTAACATTGCAATTCTATCTTCTGTGCTTGGATGTGATGCCCATTGATCTTTAATCACCAATTTTGATTTGTTAAATCTGTGTAGCTCGTTTTCTGATAATTGAGGTAAATCGTTTTTAATTTCAATATTGTTGTCCCTTGCAAGAAAGTTTGTTACAAACAAATGTTCTTTATAAATATTTTCGGATTTTTTATTTTCATTAATTTTTCTTTCATAAAAAGATAGTACTGAATTTAAAGAATGCTCAGCCAAAGACAACCTAAGCAAGGAATATTTTAAAGGCTCATAACCAGTTACATTTGCAGCTATTTCATCTGCGTGAAATTCCATTTCTCTAGAAAGTGCCATATAGCTTTTGTTAACTAAGTCATAAATTTTCCTCAGAATCCATTTAATTCCTTCAATAATTTCATTGGCAATAATTACAAAAATCGAAAAATAGCCACTTGCATTCGCCCATCTTTGCATAAGATTATCATACGATTCGTTGTCAAATAAAAGATTGAAAATAACTTGATTTACATTGTAAACATAACTTCCAACCTTCATTGTTTTTTGAGAAAAATGTCCAAATTCATGGCTTAATATTGCTTTAAGTTCAGATTGAGTAACCGTGTTTACCAGACCTAGTCCAATTACTAGGTTCTTTTTTACAGGAAAAAACATACTCCAAAAGCTAGAATCATAAAACACAGCCGCATTTACATCTGATGACAGATAAACTTTTTTGGGGAAGTTTGTTCCAACTTCCTTTACAATATCATCAATCATTTTAAAGAGTTTTGGCTCGTCTGTTTGTTTAATTTCGGTTAAATGCGAACGGTCAACCTTATGAGACTTAAAAATAAATTTAAGCAAGAAAAAAAGCACGAGAACTCCTAAACTTGCCAAGCCAATTCCTAAAGCAATAGTTAGGAACATTGGATGAATTGCGATTAAAATAATCCCACCATAAATACCAAAAACGGTCAATGCTAACGCTAGAACTAACATCAGAAAATAGGTGATTATGAAAAAAGCTATTGACAAAATAGCTCTTGTTGTTTGAGCTTTAAAATCGGAGGATATTTTTATGTCTTTCATTTTTTTGGTAGTTCTATTTTAAATCAAACATAACGTTTTTATGCTTTATTTTCGGGCAAGTTAGGAGCACAAAAACTATCAACGAGCATTGAAGTTGGACAGAAGCAAAAAGCTCCATTCCGAAAGTTGTAAGAATTAAAAGTCCCTAACTTGAAGCTAAACCCTTGTTGAACCCTATCTTCGCCAGCCTGTAACGTGTTTCCAATAATCTAAAAATAAGTAATTTTCGTTTACGAGAGTCAATTTTTAACTTAAAAAAAACGGCTTTTAGCAAGACTAGACTCAATTCAGACGTTGTTTTCATGGCGGTATGTCTCAAAAAATCAGAGAGGCATCTGTCAAAAACAAGTCTTAATTATTAAATCCCTATAGTTAACCGAAATTGGCTAGCGAAGACTTCTTTCCAACATTAAATGTCGAAACGGAATCAACAACAGACTAATTCGCCACTGCGAACAAATCTTCACTGCGTTGCGCTTCGGTCGTCGAGGCGACTAGTCCTTATATGTTAGCGGGTAGTGCCACTTTAAACATTTACGCTTATTCTTAAGTGTCCGCCTAGTCCTTCTCTAATAATTCGCATAAGTGTCGAAAGTCTTATATCGCTTGCATTGTTTTCAATTCTTGAAATATAGGTCTTTGTAGTTCCGCATTTTTCAGCAAGTTGCTCTTGTGTCAACCCTTGTTCTTTGCGTAATTCTTGCAACATTACACCTAATTTAAATGCTTCGAACTCTTCTTCGTATTTTTCACGAGTCTTACTGCCACGTTTCCCATATTGTTTGTCAAGATGGTCTGCGAATGAAGTCATGTTTTTATTTGCCTTTTTCATCGAAGTATTGTTTTTTAAGTTTTTCTGCTAATTCAATTTCTGCTTTAGGCGTCTTCTGTGTTTTCTTTTGAAAGCCATTGACTAATACAACAAGTTGTCCTTTGTCAAAGAAGCAAAATACTCTATATATCTCGCTTCCTACTTCAACACGAACTTCATAAAGTCCAGAAGTCCCGGTGAGGTGTTTGAAATATTTTTCAGGGATACGTTCTAGTGTCGCGATCAACTGTAACGTCCAGTTAAACTTCTTTTTAACCTCTGGTCTTAACTTGTTGAAGAAGTCAAGATAGTGGTTTTAATAAAAGAATATGTCCCTGATAAAGTTTTCTTTCACGCAACAAAGTTAGCTAATTAGATAACAAGATGTAAATTTATTTTAAGTCAATAGTTGTCTTTTCGTGTCGGTACGGGTATTACCTACAAATGTTCATTTTTGCACGAAAGTTCAATAGGAGAACTGAACTTGAATTCAGCACTTACCCACCCATTTTGCCAAACCCTTGTTGAACCCTATCTTCGCAAGCCTGTAACGTGTTTCCCATAATCTAAAAATAAGTAATTTTCGTTTACGAGAGTCAATTTTTAACTTAAAAAAAACGGCTTTTAGCAAGACTAGGCTCAATTCAGACGATGTTTTCATGGCGGTATGTCTCAAAAAATCAGAGAGGTATCTGTCAAAAAACAAGTCTTAATTATTGAATCCCCATAGTTAACCGAAATTGGCTAGCGAAGACTTCTTTCCAACATTAAATATCGGAACGGAATTAACAACAGACTAATTCGCCGCGGCGAACAAATCTTCACTGCGTTGCGCTTCGGTCGTCGCGGCGACTAGTCCTTCTATGTTATGCATAGTTATTCAGTTTTTAAACTTCCAAAAAGTCCGCTTAAACCACTCAATCCAAACCTTTTATAAGGATCGTGGTCTTTAATTTTTATTTTCTTGTAATTGTCTGAAATGATTTTTTTCTTGTCTGATAGAGAAGATGGTATTTCAGGTATTAGCTTCTCAATATTTAATTTTGTTGAAGTCGTTATCGTATCGCCCTTTTCAATTACTTTATTTATTGAATTTATTATGTCACCCACAATAAATTCAAGCTTCCAGTGATTGTCTGTTTCAGCGCAAAGATTAGCTTGGTCAACAAAAGTAGATAATGCTAAGCTGTGCCATCCTTTCATTAAATATAGTTCTCCTTTAATGTCTAATAGGTCAATTTTCAAACTTTTTTCATTAAGTTTTAGGTCTTCTTTTGCTGTTTCTTCAAGTGATGAAATAGCCGCTTCAAGCTCATCTAATGTTTTCTCGTGAGTATCAAGTCTTTTATCAATATCCTGCTTAAAACTCATTAGAATTGTTTTTAAGCTGTCTTTTAGAGTATCAAAATTTGTTTTATAGGTATCTGAAATCTTTCCAAATTCTTCATTTATTCTTTCCTTGTTTTCCTTAGTCAAAACTTCAATCTCTTCTTTTGTCTGTCTGATTAATTCCTTTTGAACTTCCTTAATCTTATCGGAAGTTTCATTAGTTATTAATTCAAATTCTTTCTTGTTGAAACGATAATTATAAAAAAAAGAACTCCCGACAATAGCAATAATCAGAGCAATAATTACTGTTAATGCAGTCGTTAGTAAGTTTACATATTTCTCCGTTTCGCTTTTTGAATTTTCATAAAGCAATCTATAATAGCTTTCTGCATTTATAGTACTATTATTTTCAGTTTGTGATAACGGCACAATCGTTTTTTTCTTGTCTTCAATTTGTGTCGTGTCATTCAATGAAAATGAGTTGAACGAAATGAAAAGAAATGTCAGTATTGTTAAAATGTATTTCATTGTCGGTTTTTATAATTATGCATAACACGTTAATCCACACATTGCATCCATCTCCATCATACTCCCATCCGACCAAAATCCGCTTATTGTTTTAAGTCAACGCTTAATCCAATCTTTACCGTTTCTGCTTCGCTTTTCGTTGGTGGGAGGAAATAGGGCATAAGTAGTGCGTTCATTTCTTAGGTTGACCAAAGATAGGATTTTGTTTCGGTTTTCCAAGTCGATATAGGGCTTTTTAGTTACTCAAATCCTTTGGGGTAAGTTACGCACAAACAATGAAATCGGAAATAGGCATGCCCAAGGTTCGAGAGCTAAGAAAACGCCTAATGAGTTCTTCTCAATAGGTGATTTGTTTTGGTGGAATTTTCGAGTAAGTAGCTAAAGTTTAGTGGGCTACCCTTTATTCTAATGTCTTTATTTTTTTCGCTTTTTTATTCCAAAGTATTATTCTTTGTTCCTTACTTGATGTAATGATTCTGTTTCCTTTTCCATTCCAAGAAACTCCCCATAAATAGTCTTTAGAATTACCTTCCGAAATAAGGTTTCCACTTGTGTCCCAAATTCTTAAAGCATCACTTGCTGAGGCAAGTCTGTCACCTTTTGGATTCCAAGCCAAATTTCTATATTCCCCTTTGCTGATGTCAATTGTTTTTATAAGTTCGCCCTGCTCATTCCAATATTGAAGTAACGATTTGTCTTTTTCGTCTCCGTAATCTCCTGTTACAAAAAAGTCACCTGTATTATGCCAAGCAATACTTAACAATAATACTTCTTCCTGTCTATGCTTTATGGATTTTAGTAAATTTCCTTCAATGTCAAAAAAGCGAATTTTGTCAGATACTGTCGTAATGACATTTTTTTTTGGATGCCAATCAAGAGCAGTAATTCCTTTGGTTGAGTTAACTTGATTTACAAATTTTCTGAGTAATTCACCCTTAATATTATAAATCAATATTTGCCCGTCATTGTCTGCAATGCCTAAATATTCACCTGAATAGTTCCAATCTAAGCCTCTTGCCCCTTCTGGGGAGATGTCATTCAACTCAATTTTCTCATTTGTCTCTAAATTGAAAATAAAGGATTTCTCTTCTGACATTTGTGTTGTTACAGCAATAATATTTTTCGTAGGATGCCATTTTATACGTGTAATTGTATTCTTTACAGGGAAAGATTTGTAGGATTGTAAATTCCCTTCGCTGTAAATTTTTAACGTATCAATGTTTCCACCAATAGCTATGTACTTTCCATTCGGACTCCAATCTGTTGTCCAAAGAATTTCCTTTGTCAAAGCATTTTGTCCAAAAGTCTGATTAGTTAAAATAATAATGAGAGAATTTAGATATGCCAATATTTTCATTCGTGTCGTCATTGTGTACGTTTTTTTTTTTAGGGGGCAATTAAACTTCCCACGCTTGGCGTTCGTAAGGGATTTCAGATCCGTCCAAACCTAAGCGTGTAGATCACAAAACTGTCAATCAGCACTGAACCCGCTTTTTTGCCAAACGCCTGTTGAACCGGAACTTAACTAGCCTGCATTGTGTTTCCATAATCTAAAAATAAGTAATTATGGTAAACGAAAGTCAACTTTAAATTTTAGGTATGACTTTTAAGAATGAAAATTTGATGCAGAGTTCATCGTAGCACACGACAATCACAGTCAGCAAAATTTGTAAAAATCAGGCATTACGGGTTTTTGGCGAGTAGAGCAAAAGTGAAGTTGAAAATCCATCACCGCGAAGCAGCACCGAAGGTAAATGAAAGTAGGAAAGTT
>CAZWSY010000078.1:0-15020 GCA_964636775.1 uncultured Lishizhenia sp. | reverse complement strand
TTTACAAAAAGACGTAGCCTTGCGATTGTCAGCCGCTCAAAAAATGTTGGACAGTTTGAAGCCTGGTTATCGTTTACTCGTGTACGACGCACTTAGACCTGTTAGTGTTCAACGTAAAATGTGGAACGCCTTGGATAGTATCCCTGTGGAAGAAAGAGGTAAATTCGTTTCCAACCCAAACAATCGTAGTTTACACAACATGGGTGCTGCGGTAGATTTAACTGTTGTTAATGAAAGAGGAATTCCTTTGGACATGGGTGCTGGTTATGATGATATTCGAAAAATTGCGTATCCAAGCTTAGAGTCACAATTTCTAGCCTCTGGTGAATTGAAGCCTGAACACATTCGCAACCGAAAACTACTCCGAACAGTAATGGAAGCCCAAAAGTTCAGACAACTCCAAACAGAGTGGTGGCATTTCAACGCTTGTTCGCGTCCCGAAGCTTTGAAAAAGTATAAAGTACTTTTAGAGGAGCTATAATTGAACAATCAGCACTTTAAAAGTAATTCCGAAATACTTTTTTTTGATGTTCCATTCAGATAGATTTGTGCTTTAAGCAAGGTTTATGTTCGTTGAAATTAATCCCTACAGTATAGATTCCCGTTTGATTCAACAAGCAGTTGAAAGCTTACGAAACGGAGGCGTGATTATTTTCCCAACGGATACGGTGTATGCTCTTGGTTGTGACCTAATGAGCAAAAAAGGTTTACAAGAATTGGCGAAATTGAAAGGTGTAAAACTCAATAAGGTTAACTTTTCAATTCTTTGCACTGATTTGTCGAACCTTTCTCTTTACACCAAACAAGTGGATCGCGCTATTTTTCGCCTATTAAAACAGAATTTACCCGGACCTTTCACGTTCATTCTCACTGCAAATAACGATGTTCCTAAAATGTTTGACAGCAATAAAAAAGAGATTGGTATTCGAATTCCCGATAATGCTATTGCACAAGCACTTATTGAAACTTTAGGAAATCCAATTGCAGTTACTTCACTTCACAACGACGAGGACACCATACAATCTTATTTTGCAGACCCCTACCAAATTTATGAACGATACGAAGAAACCGTTGACATGATTATAGATGGAGGATTTGGTGAGTTAGAAGGTTCAACTGTTGTGGATTGTACACAAGGAAGTCCTGTTATACTTCGACAAGGCTTAGGTATTTTAAACGAGTAATACATGATTATAGTTATTGATTGTGGAAGTTCGAAAACTCCTTACATCGCCGACTTGGTGGATGCAAATTGTGAAGTTGAAATTGTTCCTTTTTTCGATTTATCAGAAGAAAAAGCCAATACTGCAAAGGGTTTAATCTTTTCAGGCGCTCCAATTCTTGTTACAGAAAACGACATGACCGATTACTTGGAACACGTTTATTGGTTGAAGGAATATAAAAAACCGGTTTTAGGAATTTGCTTCGGTCATCAATTACTTGGAATGTTATTCGGTGCAATTCCCTCACGAATGAAAGAAGATAGAGATTGGCAAGAAATTGAAAAATTTATTGATTGTCCGATTTTAGAAAGTTTACCCGACATTTTTGAAATGATGGAGGATCATTGTGAAAACATTCCTGTGGCACCTGGATTTGAATTGGTTGCATCCTCTGATGCTTGTGTAAACGAAGTAATGCAACACAAAACTCTTCCCTTTTTCGGAGTTCAATTTCATCCAGAAGTTTCAGGCAATCATGGTGCGCTTGTGATTGATAATTTTTGTGGATTGTGTTAAAAAGATGCATTTACTTCTAAATTCAACTTATTTAACCCCACTTTTTTAACATAACGAATTACTTTAGTTAAGTTTTAACTAAATTCAGCCTCACAAAAAAAATGATTTATCCAAAAATAGAATTAGTTGCAGCCTCGGTTGAAGCTGTTGATTTAGCTGCAAAATACAAACTTGACCGAGTTGAGTTGTGTTTAGATTTAGATCAAGGAGGACTTACTCCTTCGTGTGGATTTGTTGAATACGCCCTCAATCAAGGTGTAGAAGTACACGCTTTAATTCGACCGAGAGCAGCAGGTTTTCATTACTCTAAAGGCGAGGTTGATGTGATGATTAACGATATTCGTTTCTTAAAAAAATTGGGGGTTCATGGAGTAGTTATTGGGGCCTTAAAAGATAATTTTGATTTAGACAATGAAACTCTACTTAAACTACTCGATGCAGCCCAAGGAATTGATGTCACTTGTCACCGTGCTTTTGATGAAAGTTATGATTGGCAAAAATCTATGGATGCATTAATTTCTATGGGATTCAAAAGAATACTTTCCTCTGGTTTAGCGGCAAATGTCAATGGAGGCATTGATATGTTAAAAAGAATGAAGGCTTATGCCGCTGATAAAATTGAAATAATGCCTGGTGGAGGTGTGAACAATGCAAACATTCAAAAGATTCTGGATGTTGTTCAACCAACTTCTATCCATTTTTCAGGAGCAGTTAAAACTTTACTTGATGAAAAATCCGCATTTTCGGAAACCATTTTAAAAATAGAGGAAAAACGAGTTCAACGTATAGTTGAGGTAGTACGTGGATTATAGAAAACACTTCCCTTCACCTCGATATGTCAACATTTTACCTTCAAACTTTCCATTTCTCAATAATCGAATTTCATTGAATCGTTCCATTACTTCTCCGGCTTTTGCATGGCGCAAAATCACCCAATCTCCAATTTTTAAATTTTCTTTCCCTTTGTATTTTAAAGGTGTTTGAACCTCTCCGGTTCCTTCATTTTTAATAAGTTCCAAACCTTTCGGCAAAAAAGGTATAGGCTGTTTGGATGGATCCGTTGCACCTGAAGCAATGTAGCCCCCTCCTAAAGCAGTAAATATGTCTTGTTGCGGTTGCCTTACAATTTGAACGGCAAAAAAAGCAGCAGGAGAATGCTTGAAATTACTGTACGCATCGAATAAATGGGATTGAAAAAAACCGCTTCCCACGGTAATTTCAGTCACACATTTCTCTGTTTTTGTACTTTCCATACTTCCTGTACCTCCGCCATTTACAAATTCAAGGGATATATTTCGCTTATCAAATTCATGAAGACATTCCTCTCTTCGTTTTGCAACCTCAATTATTGACTTTCCTTTCAGAATTTTTACGATTTTAGATTTTAAAAGTTGACCAGGAACTTCATCTCCAACACCGGCAATTTGAGCTTCGTACCCCATTAAACCAACCCAAATCACATTTTTGCACGATTTAGTGTCATCTAAAAGTTGTCCAACTTGTTCTTTGGTATTTATTGGCGAGCGATAAACCCCAAAGTAAAGACCAGTAAATGAACTACTCATATCAACGTCCAAACAAATTCTTGCTTGAGCTTGCAACTCAGAGGCAAGTTGATTCAGCCAATTGACATGGTAACTCGAGTCAACCATAAAAGTAATTTTGTCACCAAAACCTCTACTAAAAATCTTCCTCACTATTTCAACTGAAAGTGTTGGATATCCCATTAAGATTTCGGAAAAACCGTTTTCGGCAAGCCAAAGAGCTTCTTCTACCGTGAAGGTCATCCAACCACAAGTTTCGGGAAGTTCGGATTTTATGTATGTCAAAATTTCTCTAACACGTATGGATTTTGTTGCAATACGAATATTTTTTCCGCCCGAACGTTTATGTACCTGCTCAATGTTTTTGTCTAAAGCCACCATATCCACAAAAGCTACTGGTGCTTGCGCGTCGTTAAGAAGTTGATTGAGTTCTTGATACTGCATAAAATTTAAGTTCGTCAAATATATTCAACTCAAAGCACTTAAATTCTATTTCATTTTTCCATAACAAAGAAGATTAATTTATTGACGAATGTACTTTTCAAAAAAATGTTAACGAAATACCCCGTAAAACCTCAACTAAATCCTTACTGAGTCAAGAAATCTTAGTAACATCGTAGCGTATTTTCAGCTTACGATGTCAAACATAACAGAATTCCCACCTCAATTAGACGAAATTTACTTTTGGTTAAACCAAAGAACAGATTTACAATCTATTTTTCTAGACAGCGACCAACTAGGACTTTGGATTTTAGATGTGAATCAGAATCAAAGTTGGATTAATCCTCTCTATTGGAAAAAACTTGGATATAATGTTAAATCCAATGATAATTTTGAATGGCAAAATCTTATTCATCCTGATGATGCAGCGCATGTTTATGAAGTAATCAAAAAGGAGTTAAAAAATCCCTCCAATTACTACGAATACTACACGCGCTATAAAAAAGCATCAGGATATTATGAATTAATTCGATGCCGAGGTTTTGTCGTTGGAATCGACAGAGGAAATCCAAAAATTATCGGTTCACACGCTCTACTTTCAGAAGTCCAAAATGACATTGACCTTTTAAATATCTGTAATCAAGAGGCAAAAATTGGATTTTGGCACTTTAATGTTGAGAGTCAAACATTATTTTGGAGTATTGAAACAAAACGCATTCATGAAGTTGAATTGAATTACCAACCTGAGGTGGAAAGTGCTATCAATTTTTACAAAGAAGGACAAAACCGAGATGGCATAAGTAAACTTTTTCAAGATTCAATGCTTTCCTTTAAGCAATTTGATGGAGTATTTCAAATTATCACAGCTAAAAACAACGAGAAATGGATTAGGACGATTGGCATTCCCGTAGTCGTAAATGGAAAATGTGTTGCCGTTAGAGGAACCTTTCAAGACATCAATGCACAAAAGTTAGAACAGCATGCCCTCAAAGAAAGTCAAGAAAATCTGTACAACATTATTCAAACGATTTCCGATATCGTTTACCAAATTGAAAAGGACGGAACGATTAAATTCCTTTCAAAAAATTGGGAAAGATATCTTGGGTATAAAATTGATGAGTGTATGGAGGGAAATTTAACTTCATTCATTCATCCAGATGATTTATCCGATGTTGTAAAGGTTCTTGAAATGATGGCATCAGGGAAAGATGAGGATAAAGTTTTACTTCTTCGACTAAAACATGCAAACGGAAACTGGATTTGGTTCAGAAAAACAGGTCGAAAAATAGTTAATGATAATGGAGAATTCTCAGGAGTTCGAGGTATACTTAGTGAAGTTTCAGAATGGAAAAAATCCCAAAATGAACTTCAGCGAACCAAAGATTTCTTATACAAAACGAGTGAAGTAGCTCGAGTTGGTGGGTGGGAATTCAATGCTACTACAGGCGAATTTTACTGGACAGAGGTACTGAATGAAATACACGAACTCACTGCTGATTTTCAACCAACTTTCCAACAAATTTTTGAATTATACGACGAAGAAAGCAAAAGGAAATTGGATGAAATTTACGAACTTGCCATTATTCAAGAAGGAGCTTGGGATCTTGACTTAAAATTTACAACCCCTTTAGGGAAAACAAAATGGGTAAGAGGTTACGGCTTTTCTGTTTTTGAAAATGGGAAACTAGTTCGACTTTACGGGATTGTTCAAGATATTACCGAAAGAAAACAACTTACACTTGAAATTGAACAGAGTAACCAGAAACTCCAAAGTATTCTCGATGAAATGACCGAGGTAGTTTGGTCGGTCAGCCTACCCGATTACAAGATGATTTTTGTAACCCCATCCATTGAAAAACTTTATGGAATTCCTCTGGAAAAATGTATGAGAAATAGTTTTCATTGGACATGGGTTATTCATCCAGAAGACAAACATATAGTTGAAACAATCCTAGAAAAACTTCATAATCAGGGGCATTATCAAGAAATATACAGAATTATAACCCAAAACGGAACCATAAAATGGATTGAAAACTCCGGAAGACTCGTTTATGAAAATGGAGTGCCTGTTCGTGCAGACGGTTTAACCATAGACCGAACCAAACGCATTCTAGCGGAAAAGAAATTACAAGAAGAGTTGAATCTTCAAAATGTTCTTTTAAGCATTTCCTCAGATTTCATAAACTGCGAGCTTCACGAAATTGATAATATCATTAACAATGCTTTGATGGAAATTGGGGAATACATGAATGCAGATCGTTCTTACATTTTCCAATACGACCAAGAACTTCAAACAGCTACCAATACTTATGAATGGTGTCGAAATGGGATTTCGTCCGAAATGGAAAATCTCAAGGACATCCCTCTCGATTTCTTCCCAGAATGGAATGAAATTCATCGACAAAACAAGCCCTACATCATTGAAAACATCAATTTGATGCCTGAAAAAGATAAAGATCTTCAGGAAGCACTTGCTGTTCAAGGAATAAAAAGTTTGATTGCTTTTCCATTATTATATAGAGGGAAATTGGAGGGATTTGTGGGCTTTGATTACGTAAGAAACTTTCATGAACACGTCCATCAAGAAAACAAATTGATGTTCCTTTTCGCTCAATTCATCATTAATGTATTTGAAAGAAAAAAACGTAACCAACAACTAAAAAATCAAGAGGAAAAGTACAGAAACATCATCACCAATATGCAATTAGGCATACTTGAAGTGGATATTAATGATGTAATTCTTTTTGCCAACAACAGCTTTTGTGAAATGAGTGGTTATGAAACCAAAGAGCTTATTGGTAAAAACGCTGCCGAAATATTTTTAGATGAGCCACAAACCAAAGAAATGGAATCCCGAAACGAAACGAGAAAACAAGGTGTTTCCAATTCTTATGAAATATCAGTTAAAAATAAAAAAGGAGAAACTAGGTGGTGGTTTTTGAGTGGTGCACCTAATTACAACGATAAAGGAGAATTAATTGGTTCGGTTGGCATTCACTTAGATATTACAGAAAAACGCAATTTGGAAAAAGAACTGGAATACAATGAAGCACTTTTTAAAGCCTTATTTGAATCGTCTCCAATAGGAATTGCATTAAATGATTTCGATACAGGAAAATTTATAACCGTCAACGACAAACTCATCGAACCAACAGGTTATACTAGAGAAGAGTATTTGGAGAAGAATTTGTTTCAATTAACACCAACCTCCTTTCACAAAAAGGAGTTAAAGATTATTGAGGAATTGGCAGTTAATGAAAAATATGAACCATACAAAAAAGAACTATTCAGAAAAGATGGCTCGAAATATCCTGTTGAATTACGTGGTGTAGTTATTCGAGATAAAGAACAAAAAAAACGCGTTTGGTCTTTTGTTGAAGACATCACCGAAAAGCAAAAACTGGAAAATGAACTAATCAAGGAATCCAACATGCGAAAACAAATCGCGGAAGACTTGAATGAGTTGAGGGAGAAAAGTAAAGAGGAACTTTATCAAGACTTGCACGATGGCGTAAATCAACTGCTTTTCGCTGCAAAACTAGGAATTCAAAATACAACTGTTCAGCGGGACGAGAACCTTGATTACGCTTTAGATTGTTTGACAAAAGCCATTGAAGAAATTCGAAAAATAGCCATTGAATCCACCTCACAGTTTATTACTGAAACTAGTTTTGATGAAGCGATTTCAGATTATCTACTGAAAATGAACACCTTCACTGATATGCAAATTCTTATCGACAATTGCATCATGGAGCCAATTGAAATGAATGATCGAATGAAAAAGCATCTTTTCAGAATTTGTCAAGAGATTACTCAAAATGCTATTAAACACGCTAACGCTACGCGATTGGAATTCCGCTTTAAAGTTGAGGAAGGAGATTTAATTATTATTGCAAAAGACAATGGAATTGGAATTCTCGAAGGTGTTGAGAAAGGAATTGGTGTTCGCTCTATTCAAGACAGGGTTTACCTCATGAATGGTCAAATTCGATTCCTGAATTTTATTAATAAAGGTCTTGCGGTTTACGTAAGGGTTAAAATACAATAGCTTATGTCCATTTTCAACCTACAACAAGAACTTTTCCAACTCATATTAAGCGACGACGAGCAATTTGATTTCATCCGAGAAGCTACACCTTCGGGTCTATGGATTAGAGACCTAAATAATCCGAGCGATACTTGGATGGATCCATTGTTCTGGAAAACCTTAGGCTATGAGGCGCATGAAATACCGGTTTCGATGGAAGATTGGTTAAAAGTGGTTCAGAATGAGGATATTGAGTTTGCACAAATGAAACTCCTCAAGCACATTGAAAATCCAGAAAATAGCTACGAACAAGTATTGCCTTACAAAAAGAAAAACGGAGAATCTGCTTGGATTTATTGTAAAGGAATTGTCACTTATGATGAAGACGGTTTACCTTCCCGACTCCTAGGTTCTCATGAATTCGTGGAGAAAATGCGAGAAAAAGAAGAATTGCTCTCTCTTTGCAATAAACAAGCAAAAATTGGATATTGGCAATACGATGTTCAAAATGATAAACTTGACATTAGTTTGGAATTTAAACGGCTTGTTGGGATTCCGCAAAGCGTAGAAGTGAACATTCCAAATATTCTCGATTTTTTTCATAAGGAAGACCAACCTTTAGCTTTGGCTCATTTAGATCGAACATTAAAACACTTGGATAAAATTGAGTTGGAGCTTCGGTTTTACAAGAATGGAAATATTCATTGGGGAAGAGCAATTGGCTCACCTATTGTTGAAAATGGAATTTTAACAAAACTCGTTGGAACTTTTCAAGACATTCAAGAACAAAAATTGAAGGAAATTGCCGTAATCGAATCACAAATTCAATACAAAAACTTAGTTGATTTAATATCCGATATTGTTATTCAGTTTAACAATGATGGTATAATCAGTTACATAAGCAATAGGTGGAAAAATGTATTGGGTTACAATATACATGAGTCCTTGAACACAAGTGTATTTGATTACTTACATCCCGAGGATTACAGCACGATAAAAAATAGCGTTCAATCATTTGATCAAGTCAAGGAAAGGGTTTTAATTTTCAGATTGATTACTGCTACGAATGAAATCAAATGGTTTAGGGGCGGTGGTAGGACCATTGAAGATGCTAATGGTAGAAGAATTGGATTTCAAGTTGTGTTAGGTGATTTAACGGAATTTGTTCATATTCAACAACAATTAGATGAAAAAACAGAGCAAATAAAAAACATACTCGATGAGGCGTCTGAAGTTATTTGGTCAGTTAAAGTTCCAGAAAATGAAATGATTTATATTAATCCAGCGATTGAGGATTTATATGAATTATCGGTTGAACAATGCATGAACGATGCCTTTTATTGGACACGTTTAATTCATCCTGCTGATAAACATAAAATTCAGTTCATTATTGACACGGTTAATTCCAAAGGAGAATTCAGTGAGAAGTTTCGATTATTAATGCCGGATGGAAGGATTAAATGGGTTGAAAACCGTGGAAAAATGATTTACAAAGATGGTGTGGCTATACGTGCACATGGAATTATGGTAGATCGAACCAAACAAGTTGAAACAGAATTATTACTGAGTGAAGAAATTCGTTTACAACAACTTTTATTGAAGTTATCGTCAACTTACATCAACTGTAGCCTAGAAAATTTGGATGAAACTATCAACCAATCTTTGTCTGAAATTGGTCAATTCGTTGATGCTGATAGGGTGTATATATTCGAATATGACTTTGAGCAAAGAATTGGGATTAATACTTACGAATGGTGTGAATTAGGAATTACAGCTGAAATTGATAACTTAAAAGCAGTGCCTTTTGAATTAATGCCTGAATGGTTGGAAACTCACCGCAACAATCAACCAGCCTACGTTCCCGATGTTGACTCTTTAGAGGATTTCGAATTCAAAAACCACCTTCAAGAACAAGGAATTAAAAGCTTAATCTCTATTCCGATGTCTGCCAATGGACGATTAATTGGATTTGTTGGGTTTGACCAAGTAAGAAATAAACGCATATTTGGAAAACGTGAGATTGACTTGTTGTTTTTATTTGCCCAAATGCTCATAAATGTTTTCGAAAGACGAGATAGAGTTAACCAGCTACAGAAGCAGGAAGAAAAATACAGAAACATTATTTCTAACATGCGCCTTGGAATTCTGGAAGTGGATACAAAAGACAATATTCTTTTTGCCAATCAAAGTTTCCTTGATATGTGCGGTTATGAAATGAATGAACTTGAAGGAAAAGATGCTACTGTAGTCTTCCTTGGCGAAAATAATAAGTCGAAAATGGATAAAAAGCTAAAGGATAGAGAACAAGGATTAGCTGACATTTACGAATTAGAAATAAAACACAAAAATGGAGATAAACGAAATTGGTTAATTAGCGCAGCACCAAACTACAACGACAAAGGTCAATACATTGGTTCTATTGGTATTCACCTTGACATTAGTGAACAAAAACGATTGGAAAAAGAAATAGCCTACAGCGAATCCCTTTTCCGTACCTTATTTGACAAAGCACCTGTTGGAATAGCGCTAAAAGATTATCACACTGGTCAGTTTCTAACTATTAATGAACACTTTCTAAAGATAACAGGTTACAAAAGAGATGAAATCATAAATCAACATTACAGTTCACTTACACCAGAATACTTTTGGCATTTGGATGAAGATGCTGAAAATGAGTTAAAAATCAAAGGTTATTTCAGTAGATACAGAAAATCTTTTTTAACAAAAAAAGGTGATGAAATTCCTGTTGAAGTAAAAGGTACAATCATCAATGACCTCGACAATCAAAAAAGAGTTTGGACATTCATTGAAGACATATCTCAGCGCTTAAAACTTGAAAAAGCCATTTCTGATGAATCGCGTATCAGAAAACAAATTGCGGAAGATTTTATTCAATTGAAAGAAAACTTCCAAGAACAAATCTATCGAGAACTTCACGATGGTGTGAATCAGCTTTTATTCGCCTCTAAATTGAATCTCGAAAATTCAGAAATTCGGCACGAACTCGTCGATAACGCAATCGACCTACTTGAGAAAGGTATTCAGGAAATTAGAAAAATCGCATTAGAATCTACCTCTCAATTTGTCGAAGAAAGAGGTTTTGCACAAGCAGTTACGGAATATTTGCTTCGTTTAAATACATTAGGAAGGATGCGTTTCATTGTTGATGACCAGCTGGATGAAGACCTTACCATCCCCGTTAATATTCAAAAGAACTTGTTTAGAATTTGCCAAGAGCTAGCCCAAAATGCACTTAAACATTCTCAGGCTCAAGATATGTCATTCCGAATCAAAATGGATGGAAGAGATTTATTATTAATTGCAAAGGATAACGGCGTTGGATTTAAGGATGGAAATTTACCTGGCGTAGGAATGAAAAGTATTTCGAATCGCATTTACCTAATTGGAGGAAGAATTCGCTACCTCAATTTCCCTGGAAAAGGATTTGGCGTTTGTATTCAGGTGCAGATATAATGTCGTTCAAAAAAGTTAAATCATAAAAAAAGCCACCTCAACGGGTGGCTTTCAGCTGATATAGTCTTTGTACTTATTTTCTTACCATCTCCACAACAGCTTTGAAAGCCTCTGGATTATTCATGGCTAAATCCGCTAATACTTTACGATTCAACTCGATACCACTTTTGTGTACCGCACCCATAAATTGAGAATAACTCATTCCATGAAGACGGGCACCTGCGTTGATACGGGCAATCCATAATGAACGGAAGTTTCTTTTCTTTTGTTTACGACCGATGTATGCATAAACTAAACCTTTTTCAATGGCGTTTTTTGCTACTGTCCAAACATTTTTTCTGCGACCAAAGTATCCTTTGGCTAATTTCATCAAGTTTTTGCGTCTCGCTCTTGATGCTACGTGGTTAACTGATCTTGGCATAAATTTTAATTTTTTTGGTGGTAAGTGCTTAAATAATTCCTAAGTCTTTGGTACTCAACACCGGGTTCTACAATTAATAAACCTAAAAAGGACTATCTCATACACAATTGCAACTTCACATTTGGAAGGTCGGAGCTATCCACCAAACCGGCATGTGTTAAGTTACGTTTACGTTTCGTAGCCTTTTTCGTTAAGATGTGGCTTTTAAAAGCGTGCTTACGCTTAATTTTTCCACTACCAGTGATGGTGAAGCGTTTCTTCGCACTGGATTTTGTTTTCATCTTTGGCATGTTTCCTATTCTTTTTTAAGGTTAAACACTATATCAGCATTTTTCGACTTCAAGTTAAGTCTTAATATTTTATCGGAAAATTTCCGTTTCAATTTTCAAATTTGGAATTACTTCTTTTTAGAATTTATCATTAAAATCATTTTCTTCCCTTCCAACTTCGGCATTTGCTCCACTACTCCAACATCCATCAACTCCTCCGCAAACTTCAACAACAAAATCTCACCTCTGTCTTTGAATACAATAGTTCGTCCACGGAAGAATACATAAGCTTTCACTTTACTACCTTCCTCTAAGAATTTTCTTGCATGCGAAAGTTTAAAGTTGAAATCGTGATCGTCAGTGTTGGGACCAAAACGAATTTCCTTAACCACAATTTTACTTTGCTTGGCTTTTAGTTCTTTTTGCTTGCGTTTTTGGTTGTACAAAAATTTCTTGTAATCCAAAATTTTACAAACAGGTGGATTCGCATTTGGAGAAATTTCTACTAAATCCATTTCTTGTTCTTCAGCTAAAGCCAAAGCTCGTGCAGTTGACATCACTTCAGGCTCTTGACCTTCTTGTACTAAACGTACTTCAGATGCAGTAATTTTCCCGTTGATACGGTGTTGTGGTTCTTCTTCCCGTCTTTGCGGTGGTCTGGTATTTCTCCTCATTCAGATATTTAAATGGTCGTTTTTAATTCCTCGTTTACAGCGTCTTGAACAATTTTCATAAAATCATCTAAAGAAACTGAACCTCTGTCCCCTACACCTCTTTGACGAACTGAAACTTGTTCATTTTCAAGTTCTTTCTCGCCTACAATCAACATAAATGGCACTTTGGAGAGTTCAGCATCCCGAATTTTCTTACCAATTTTTTCGTTTCTGCTGTCAACAAGCCCGCGAATATCGGAATTATTTAGATAATCAGAAACTTTTTCAGCATACTCGTTATACTTCTCTGAGATTGGGAGTATCGCAAATTGTTCAGTTGTCAACCATAATGGAAAATCTCCAGCGCAATGTTCTAACAAAACCGCCACAAATCTTTCCATTGAACCGAATGGTGCACGGTGAATCATTACTGGTCTGTGCTTTTGATTATCCGCACCAACATATTCTAATTCAAAGCGTTCTGGGAGATTGTAGTCAACTTGAATAGTACCTAATTGCCACTCTCGTCCAAGAGCATCTTGAACCATAAAATCTAGTTTTGGTCCATAAAACGCGGCCTCACCATATTCTACAACTGTTGGAAGATTTTTTTCAGCAGCAGCTTCAATAATTGCTCTTTCCGCTTTTTCCCAATTTTCAGTAGAACCAATGTATTTTGAAGGATTATCAGGATCGCGCAAAGAAATTTGTGCTTTGAATTTTTCGAAAGAAAGTGTCTTGAAGATATATAAAACCAAATCAATTACTTTCTTGAATTCATCTTTTACTTGGTCTTGCGTACAGAAAATGTGTGCATCGTCTTGTGTAAATCCTCTTACTCTTGTCAAACCGTGTAATTCACCCGATTGTTCATATCGATAAACGGTTCCAAATTCGGCAAATCGAGCAGGCAAATCCTTGTAAGATCTCGGTCTTGACTTGAAAATTTCGCAGTGGTGAGGACAGTTCATTGGTTTCAATAAAAATTCCTCGTTAACGTCTGGTGTACGAATGGGTTGGAAAGAATCAGCACCGTATTTTTCATAATGTCCGGAACAAACATAAAGTTCTTTGTTTCCGATGTGTGGAGTGATAACTTGCTGATAACCTGCTTTTTTCTGAGCTTTTTTCAAGAAATTCTCAAGTCTTTCTCTTAAGGCAGCGCCTTTTGGCAACCACAATGGTAAACCTTGACCAACTTTTTGGGAGAAAGTAAACAATTCCAATTCCTTACCTAATTTTCTATGATCGCGACGTTTGGCTTCTTCCAATTTTTCCAGGTAGTCGGTAAGTTCAGCCTGTTTCGGGAAAGTGATTCCATAAATCCTTGTCAACTGCTTATTTTTTTCATCACCTCGCCAATAAGCTCCGGCAATTGCTGTCAATTTTACTGCTTTGATAAAACCTGTATCGGGAATATGTGGACCACGACATAGGTCGGTAAAATTTCCTTGAGTATAAAAAGTAATTGAGCCATCTTCTAATTCAGAAATCAATTCCAATTTATAAGGATCATTTTTTTCTGTGAAATAAGCAAGTGCGTCCGCTTTTGAAACTTCCTGACGAATGTACGGGTTCTTAGCTTTCGCTAATTCCTTCATTTTCTGTTCAATCTTCTCTAAATCTTTCTCTGAAATGGAATGTTCCATCAAATCAACATCGTAATAAAAGCCATTGGCAACAGGTGGACCAATTGCTAACTTTATTCCCGGATAGAAAAACTCCAAAGCTTCAGCCATTAAATGTGCGGACGAATGCCACATGGTTGATTTTCCTTCTTCATCATTCCATGTCAATAATTGTAACGTCGAGTCGGTATTGATAGGTAAATTAGCGTCTTGAACTTTTCCGTTTACTTTGGCCGCCAAAACGTTGCGTGCTAATCCTTCGGAAATTTGTTGAGCGATTTGTAAGGCAGAACTTCCTTTTTCATAAGGACGAACCGCACCGTCAGGAAAGGTAATTTGCATCATAGTGCTTAAAATTGGAGTGCAAAGATAGTATAAGGAGTTAAGAGTGAAGAGTTAAAAGTTAAAAGTTAAAAGTTAATGGTGAAGGGCGATGTCCTGAACGGAGCCGAAGGGTGAAGCCCCGATAGCTATAAGGAGAAAAATTAAAATTGAAATATTGAGAATGAACTGCAATACTCAGAGAAGAGTCAATGTGCGCTGCATTGTGTTGACCTCTCCGCATTGAATTCGTCGCAATGTGTTGTAATAAACTTGCTCAGGGAGATAGATGAATGTGGTAAACGCTGTCGGAGCTGGAATTTTGAAAGAGAGAATTTTGTCTTTAACAAAAATGTTTAGTAATTTAAGAGTGAGAATGAGTCCGCGCGGCGGAGTGATTGAAGAAAAACAAGAGTGGAGTGAACCGCTCTCGCTTATCACTCACACTCTGTTTTAGTGGAGAAGATCGGGCTCGAACCGACGACCTCATGACTGCCAGTCAA
>CAZWSY010000077.1:0-15624 GCA_964636775.1 uncultured Lishizhenia sp. | reverse complement strand
GACAATCTTAGATTCGTCAGGGTTTTTTTGTGCCTAATTTTTTGGTGGGAGAGTAACCCGATTGCTTTCGGGACGATACCGATTTCTGAAACCTCAAAAGAGAAGTTGTTTTTTAAAGTTGATAGTGATCGATTTCGGGAGCAACGAACCTGCTTGCCGATTGGTAGAGCAAGAAATTCCGTAGTCTCCAATTCGATGGATAGATTTCACGTAATACGGACGTGAGTATTTAATCAGTATCTCTCTTATGTAGTTGAAGATGAATAGTAAGAAAATAGTTGCCCGTTATGAGGAACCTCCCGCCTAATGGGAATATTAGCTTACAAGAATAACAAGCGACAGCTTGTAAAGAAGCAAAAATTAATCGCGGTGGATTTGCAGTATTGATGAAGATGTGCTAATGGTTTGGCAAACTAAATCCCCAAATGATTTATTTTTTTTTGCTTGTTAAGTGCAAAAAAACTCCAAGTTTCTCAACAATAATTACCAGTTATAATCAAAATTTGGTATTCAACCATTTGTAAATTATCATGTGCAGTTATTAATTTGCCCTTAATTAAGCGGAAATTATTTTAATCATCGTCCTAAAAGAAGTATCGGGATAAGCAACTTGATTGACTGTACCCACCACATAAAGATTGTTTTTAGGACAATAGTAGGCTAATGCACCTGATAGACCAGAATGCCCGATGAAAGAAGGTACTGTACCAAAAGGATTGAATATCCATGGAAGTTTAAATTGGTGTATTCCAATTCCTGCTTTCATCGGAAAGAAAATGTTATTCCAAACTTGAATTTGCGAAATGATGTTTTTGGGAAATATTTTCCCATTAAAAAAGGCTTCGACAAAAACCAATAAATCTGAAGTTGTTGATACGATTCCTCCATCTGGTCCAAATGAACTCATGGCTTTGGGAATTGGAAGTTCTCTTTGTTTAAAATAAAAATTTTTAGGTTTACCATCGTAATCATCACTATAAACATAAGTATTACGCAAGAATAGTGGATCGAAAATGTATTTTTCACAATTCTCAGCAAAACTATTATTAGTGACATTGGAGATTATTGCCCCTAAAAGTTGAAAATTGGTATCGGAATAATGCGCTTTTCCTTTTGTTCCCGGAATAAAATGTGGACTTAAATTTTTACTCCATTCCAAAGTCTGCTCAAAAGTCCAAGACTGATCTTTTCCACTTGTTAATTGACTTTCTAGGCTTTTTCCCTCCGAATCCTTGTCTTGGAAATAGTCAGGCAAACCTGAGGTGTGAGATAATAGATGCTTGATGGTTATTGAATTTGAATAGTCTTTCCCTTTATACAGATGAAGTCCTGATAGATTTTTTTCGGAAAGATGTTTTCTTACACTATCGTCCAAATCAAGTTTTCCCTCAATTAATAGTTTGAAAATAATTGCTGATGTAAATAGCTTAGTTGTACTTGCAATGAAAAAAGGTTGACCAATTGAGAAATTCCCAGCTGCACCTTCCCATATTGAATCGTCCTTTTTTAAGGCGAAGGTTGTCCCAAAAACCTTTTTATTATCAACGGACCTCTCAAGAATTTTTTGGAGTTTAGAATAATTGAATGTCATAATTAGGGTGAAAAAGTTATCGGTTTAAAGGTTGCTTGATATTTTTTTCATATTTGTCAAACATTTTTTTCTAAAATCCTCGGATGAATTACGTATAGGCGAAATATAAGTCACCTTTACAGGACTGAATCCACAAAATTCTAATGTTCCTTTTTTGAATTGCTTTATTGCAGGACGTCCTATAAATAGCCAATCATACCAACTCGGAGTGTCGGCAGTTATGATGAGTTGAGCAGATTTACCAACAAATAACTTCTTTGGTAACGGTTTCCCCTCTACATATTCGAATGCTATTCCAGGTAAAAATGTACGGTCAATGAATCCTTTTAGTAAAGCAGGAACACCGTACCACCACATTGGAAAAAACCAAACAACATGATTTGCTTCTTTAATTTTTTGGATGGCATAAATTAAATCTGGTTCGAGCTCAGTCCGTTTCCTATACCCAAATCGAAGGATAGGGTCAAAATCTAATTCAGATAAATGAATGATTGTCAAGTTCCACTTACTTCGGTTTATGCCAGAAACAAAAGCGTCCTCCAATGCGAAATTGAAACTTTCTTTATCAGGATGTCCGTTAATTATCAGTAGTTGCTTCATCTGAAAAAGAATTATGTAATTCAAACTTCACCAAATTTAAGTTTTCTTGACTTGAAAATTGATAAGTATTTTGTTTAAATCAAATCAAACATTCCTTCTAACACAAATAATACCAAAATCGAAGGTTGAAATCAAGTTTATTTCCTTTCGAATACAATCAATCCAAGTATTTTTAGTTTTTTTGACCTAAAGCAATGTTATTTTTACATTAATCCAAAAATGAAGCACAACTTAAAAATCCTGTTTAGCGTATTTTTACGTCTTTTAGTATTGCTTTTCCTGCTTCGCGTCATTTTTTTAACGGTTAACAGAGAAATGTTCGCCAATTTTAAGTTAGAAGATTGGTTTATTGGTACTTACATTGATGCTGCAACTTTAGGAATGACCCTTTTCCCTTTTGTTGTATTATTTCTTTTTCCGCTTCCTTCCATGATGCATTCATGGCGTTCTAAATTAATGGTAGGTTACGTGCTTTTATTAGCTTTCCTCTTCATTGTCAGTGGATTTATGGATACGGCTTATTTCTCATATCTCGGAAAACGAGTGAGTTTCGGTTATCTCATTTTTATGTTTACCAATCCTGATACGAATGCAGTTGCGGGTGATTTCATCATGGAATTTTGGTGGCTATTACTGCTTTTGGTTTTTGTGATTTACAGTACTTACCGATGGTTAATTCGACCTTTTAAAATGGAATGGTTTCCTATGAATTCCATTTCCTCTTGGGCGGCTTTGGTTGTTTTTACCGCACTTTCCATTTTTGTCGGGAGAGGAGGATGGCGATTAAAACCTGTTCACACGGTTGACGCGGCAGGAATGACCTCACTGGAAAATAGTTATGGCGTTGTAAATTCACCTTTTGTCTTACTCAAAACTCAGGATTTAAGTGGCATAAGATTGGAGGAAGTTATTCCTGAAGAAGAAGCTATTAGATTGACAAGAGTTTCTCGTATTTTGGGAAAGAAATCCATTTTACCAAAAGGAACAAATGTGGTCATTTTAATTTTGGAAAGTTTTAGTGGATACTATGTCGGACCTGAAGAAAAAGAAAGTTTCACACCTTTTTTGGATTCATTAAGCCAAACAAGTTTGTATTTCCCATACGCACTCGCCAATGCCAGCACGTCCATGGATGCTATTCCTGCCATCACCTCAGGATTACCAACTTGGATGGAAGAAACTTTTATTTTATCTGAATTTAATGTTAATTGCTTTGAGGGTTTACCAAGAATTTTGAAGGAATACGGTTATTCGTCATCATTCTATCACGGTGCAAAAACAGGATCTATGTTTTTTGATTCTTTCGCAAAAACTGCTGGATTTGATGTGTATTCGGGAAAAGAACAATACCCCGACCAAAGCCATGACGACGGAAATTGGGGAATTTGGGATCACCTTTATTTACCTTGGTACGCACAACAACTTTCACAACACAAACAACCTTTCGTTTCAACCACTTTCACGCTATCCTCACATCACCCATTTTTCGTTCCCAAAAGCCATGAGAAATTATTGCGAAAGGGTTCAGACCCCTTAATGAGAACAATCAACTACACAGATTTGTCGCTTCGAGATTTTTGGACAATGGCAAAAAAACAAGCTTGGTTCAATAACACGCTTTTCATTTTTGTGGCGGATCATGTTGGACCAACACAGCGAACGGACAAAAAGAAACTTGTTGATTTATTTGAGATTCCTGTTCTGATTCACCATCCCAAAATGGACTTGTCAGCATTGAAAAAGGGTGAAGAATTTCAGCAAATCGATATACTGCCAACAGTCGTTGATGCTTTAGGTGTAAATAGAAAAGTAAGTTGTTTCGGACGCTCCTATTTTTCAGAACGAGGTCGTCCTAAATGGATTTACAGAAGCGGACAAGTTTACAGATATGAGTCAAATAAAGCATGGAAAGTTCGAAAAAGCACTCCAAAACCCGACGAAAGATACGCACTTTCCCAACTACAATTGTATCAGAAATACCTTATGGATAATGGTTTATGTCCATAATTTTTTTTACGTAAGAACAAAAAGTCCTTCGCGAAAGGTATTGGTATGCGCATTTACTATATCCGAAATTTTGGGGCTGTAGCCACCTCCCATAGTACACACGATAGGAACTTGAAGTTGTGAAGTGATATTAAATACTATTCTGTCTCTTGTTTGACAACCAATCTTGCTCAAGCTTAGTTTACCAAGTTTATCACTTTCAAGTACATCAACCCCGCATTGATAGAAAATAAAATCAGGCGTAAATTCTGACAATACTTTTTCTAAATGGTATTCAAGTGAGTATAAATATTCTTTGTCTTTTGTTCCATCTTGAAGTGAAACATCTAGGTTTGAAACCTCTTTTTTAAGAGGATAATTACTTGCACCATGCATGCTAAAGGTGAAAATACGGTTATCATTTTGACACATCTCAGCACTGCCGTTGCCTTGATGGACATCCAAATCAACTATTAATACATTTTCAACAAGTTTGTTTTCTAAAAGCCATTTCGCAGCAATAACTTGGTCGTTCAACAGACAAAATCCTTCTCCTCTATTCGTGAATGCGTGATGAGTTCCACCAGCAATATTAAATCCAAGACCATTTTTTAATGAATTTTCAGCAACTTGTCTTGTTCCTTCCATGATTGTTATTTCACGTTCAATTAACTGGCTTGAATGTATGAATCCGCTTATTCTCTGTTCTCTATCAGACAATTGGAGTTCTTTGAGTTTTTTCCAATAATTTTCATCGTGCACTTTTGTAATAGTTTCCTCAACCATATTGTTCGGTTCGAAAAAGTCGTCGATAGTTACCAATCCTTCATGAATCAATTGTCGTTTTATTAAATCGTACTTTTCCATTGGAAAACGATGGTTTTGTGGCAACGGATAAACATAATTTGGGTGGTAAGCTATTAGCATTAGGCGAAATTAAATATTCAGATTTCTTTAAGATATTTTTAAAAGCAACTTAATTTTAAGAAAGTTCGTTTTGACTTGGGAAATTCATTTCTCTTATCAAACGAAAGGGCAATTGACAAATGTTAGTTGCCTTTTTTAATTTTGAAATGAATAACTCGTTTACATTGTTTAAGGTTAATCTTTTTAAACAATTGAGTTTTCATCCTTTTAGAAAAGTCAAAAGAAACTTTGCTTGAAATTCAATATATTCGAGGCTTGCAACCCGATACAATTGTATTCGTTATACTATTTGTTGGGTTAACTCGTTAAAATAATGATGCGATATTTATTGGTTTTGTTCCTGTTTTTGGTGTTGTCGTTCGAAGTTCGGGCAACACACGCAATGGGCGGGGAAATCACGTATCGCTGTGTAGGCAACAATCGTTTTGTTTTTGAATTGATTTTCTTTCGCGATTGCAACGGCGCCGAGGTGAATACAATGTCCGAAAATCTAAAAGTTTGGAACCATCCGACCATCACAAGTATCAATATGCCCTTTGTTTCTCGTGAGGATATATCTCCTTTTTGCTCCCCCGTTTCTGGAAGTCCGAATCCTTTGGCATGTGGCTCTGGTAGTGCTGGCGGAAATGGAACAGGTGCGATTGAAAGGGTGAGATACAGAAGTTTACCTACCTTACTTTCAGGAGTTCCACCAATTGAAGGTTGGATTTTTACTTTCGAGAATTTCTCAAGGAGTGGTGCAATTACGAACATTACTAACCCTTCAGCTTACGGAATTACACTCAGTGCCAAAATGTTTAAAATTCCCGGAAGTAACGGCACTGAATGTAGTGATTCTTCCCCCTTATTTCTTCAAGAACCGAATTTCGTGAGTTGTGCCGGAAGTCAGTACATCTACAATATGAACGCCGTAGATCCCGATTTGGATTCGCTGCATTTTTCTTTTGGAACGCCTTATGACCATTTTCCCGGAGGTACTGTTTATGACCCACCATTAAGTCCTGCTGCCTTGGTTTTTGAACCTGGGTTTTCTTTTTCAAGTCCAACTCCTGATGGAAGTATGAATCCTCTTAATATCGCAGCAACGGTAAATCCTGTAACCGGTGAGTTGCGTTTTACAAGTCACAATGTTGGAAATTATGTAGTGAAATTAACTGTTCGCTCCTTTCGTCTTGGAGTTTTGATTTCCGAGGTGGAGCGTGAAATGCAGTTGGTTGTGACACCGTGTAGTCCAACCAATAATGCTCCTACCATTCAAGCTCCTTTTCCAGGAAATTCTTGGGAAACAACTGTAATGGGTGGAGATTTAGTAAATTTTAATTTGTTAGTGAACGATTCGGATTTGTTACAAAATGGAACACCTCAATCGGTTTACCTAAGCGCATCTGGACCTATGTTCGGTGCAAATTTCACCTCTGCAACTGGTTGTTCAGTTGAACCTTGTGCATTCATGAGTGGTCCAAATCCAATATCGGGTTCACCAAGTATTAACCCTACATTTACTTGGCAGACGGGCTGTGACCACTTGGTAAATGAATTCGGAATTGTAGCGGAAGTATTGCCTTATAACTTCGTTTTTAAAGTACAAGATGATTTTTGTCAAGTTCCTCGTGTAACTTACGCCACAGTGAAAATTAATGTAGTTAATCCTGGAATCCTACCCGGAACTCAAATCCGATGTATTCAAACGGATGTCAACGGTGACGTTTTGGTGACTTGGAATCCGATTGAAAATCCAACGGGTTCTTTTGTCGCTTACGAAATCAGGTCGCTTCAAAATGGTGTTTTGGCAACTGTTCCAAATAATTCAATTGGAAATATTAACCTCGGACCTCTTACAAGTGCACGCGATATTTTTGTTGGCGTTCGATCTGGATGTGAAGGTAATGTTTTGAAATCTAGCGACACTTTGTCCAATATCTTTTTGTCGGTTAACAATCCAGGGAACGGAACGGCAGTTTTACAATGGAATCGACCGCGAACGCAAAAGCTTCCTTCTTATGGCAACTTTTACCACATCTATCGCGAATTTCCAGCAGGAACTTGGACTTTACATGACAGCGTACCTTATAATTCACCGTTCTACCGCGACACGATTGACATTTGTAGTGCTTTTCTAAATTACAGAATTGAACTTCCTGCAACTCCTTGTCCTTTTACTTCAAATATTGCAGGAGATCAGTTTGAAGATATGCTTACACCAAATATTCCTGTAATTCAGAGTGTTGGAGCTGATACCGCAACCAATCAAGTTCGAATTATTTGGAATGTTAATTCGCGTCCAGATACTTACGGATACGTGATTTACACATTCGATGAAAACAATATTTTGTATGAATTGGACACTGTTTGGGGAAGATTTAACACTACTTATTTCCATAATATCGACCCCGCAGAAGGACCATATACTTATTCCGTTGCAGCATTTGATTCTTGTTTAACCGACAATTTTCCAGTCACCTATCAAACCTCAGCTAAAGGAAATCTTCATACAAGTATGGTTTCAGATGCCCAAGTTTTAATGTGTGAGAAACAAGCCATTATTTCATGGAATCCATACACAGGAAGGGCTGTAAGTAGCTACCGAATTTGGGGGAAACGAGGAAATACTTGGGAAATGTTGAAAGCGACAAACAGTCTTACAGATACGGTGGACGTGTTGCCCGGAGAGAATTATTGTATGTATGTCCAGGCGGTTTTTAATGCAAATCAAAGTGCTTTTTCAAGCCGGATTTGTTTTGATGTCCCTACTCCCGAAGCACCTGCATACCATTATTTCGCTGTGGCAAGTATCGAAAATAAGGAGGTTAGATTAGTGGATTACATTCAGTCCTCGGTAGGAATTTCTGAGATAATATATTACCGAAAAGGATTGCAAAGTAACTTCGAAGAAATTGGAAGAAAACCTGTCGATGGTGATTTTACTGTGTTTTTTGACAGAAATGTACGCACCAATCTCGAACCTTTAGAATATCGTACCAAGTACGTTGACAGTTGTGGTGTTGAAGGTGAATTTTCTCAAAATATCAATAAAACCATTTTCGTTTCTGGTACGGCGAATGAGTACGACTTAGTAAATACCATCAACTGGACACCTTATGAAGATTTTGATGGCGGAATTGTTGCTTATCGTGTTTTTAGAGGAACAAATGACGTTTTTGACCCGGTACCAATAGCCACTGTGAATAATTCGACCTTGAGTATTAACGACGATATCAGCCAATTACAGACTGACGGACGAGTTTGCTACCGCGTTGAAGCCTTGGAGTCTATAAACAGTTTTATGTTCCAGGAAATCAGCCGTTCGAATGATTTTTGCCTGATTTATACGCCTCTTGTTTTTATTCCAAATGCCTTTACCCCTGGAGGTTTAAATCCTATTTTCCAACCTGTTTTGTCCAATGTTGATAACGAAGGTTATACATTTTCAATTATGAATCGTTGGGGCCAAATCATTTTCGAAACCAAGGATTTTCTCGAAGGTTGGGACGGAAAAATCATGCAAAGTGGTGGTGATGCTACAAGTGATAATTATTTGTACATTATTGAATTTCAAGATCAAAAAGGAAAAAGGTACGTCCGTAGGGGCTTTGTTGCCTTGTTGAGATAAAATGCAGAAAATTTTAATCATTCAAACCGCTTTTTTAGGTGATGTTGTGCTTGCGACACCTTTAATTGAGAATCTTAAAAATCAATTTCCTCTGTCTGAAATTTCATTTTTGGTAAGAAAAGGTAATGAGTCTTTGTTGAGGAATCATCCCAAAATTCACCAATTATTCACCTTTGATAAAAGAAGAAAGTGGTCGGAAATTTGGCGTTTGACCTCGGCTTTTCGTAAGGAGAAATTTGATTTAGTCATCAATCTACAACGCTTTGCCTCCTCGGGTTTAATTGCAGTTTTGTCAGGTGGAAAAGAAATTCGGGGTTTCAAGGAAAATCCGTTTTCATTTGCTTACCATTTAAAGCAGAAACATTTAATCCAAAAAGGCACACATGAAGTTGACAGAAATTTGAGTTTAATACCAGAAGTTTTTGCTCCTGTTAGACGTCCAAAATTGTATCCATCTTACAACGATTTTGAATTTATATCCAGTTATCAAAGCGAAAATTATTTCTGTCTAGCGCCCTCCAGCGTTTGGTTTACAAAAGCTGCGCCTGTGAGTGTTTGGGTCAAACTTTGCAAAGAATTAAGTAAAGAAGGAAAAGTTTATCTACTCGGTGGACCAAACGATACCATACTCGCAAACGAAATCAAATTAAAAACTGGAATTGAATTAGTGGAGAATTTATGTGGAAAGGTAAGTTTATTGCAATCCGCAGCTTTAATGTCGCGGGCGAAACGAAATTTCGTTAACGATTCTGGACCACTTCATCTAGCGTCGAGTATGAACGCAGCTGTCACCGCTTTTTTCTGTTCAACTATTCCCGAATTTGGTTTCGGACCTTTAAGTGATGATGCAAAAGTTATTCAAGTCGATAATCTTGAGTGCCGTCCGTGTGGTTTACACGGTCATCAATCTTGCCCCAAAGGTCATTTTAGGTGTGGCATTGATTTGATGAATTTGGTTTAAACAAACAACTCTCTAATAATCAGTAATTCCTGAACTTTTGTTCCAAAACCCATGCGTTGATAAGAAACGATTAGGTTAGAAATCATTCTTTTGATGATGGTGGAATGGGAACAAGGTTCATAACATTCACGGTTTTTGGTGAGATTGTTTTCTGTAAGGAAATCTTCGATATTCTGTAAATCGAGCAGTTGTCCTTTTGCAAACACATTAATGTAAAATAGCACCCCAAATTCATTGTGTTGGTTGATGAAAAATCGAGATTTATTTTCATCCATAAATGCTAAAATGAAATGATTTGGTAGGTTTACGCCAAAAATAGGAAGTTCTAATGATTGTGCTATGTAGCTGTAAATGAGGCTTAAACTAAGTGGATTTCCTTTTTTCGAAAGGAGTACCTCATCAATCAATGAATAATCTGGGTCAAGGAAATTTTGTAAGTCGCCTTGAAATCCATGTACACCAAAGAAAACGGAGTTGAAAATTTTTATTTGTTCAAATGCCGTTTGATTATCGTTTAACTCTAACCAAATATCTCTTCGAATGTTTTCAATTCTTTTCTTGACAAAATCTTCATCGAGATCTGGATTGGCGTACCTCGCAACAATGATTGCACCGTCTAACAAATCTTTTTCAGGAGAGTCCAACCAAAACTTGATTTGCATTTTGATTTCTTCAAACTGAATTTCTCTGATTATGGTTTCAACACGAGATTGAAATAGAAATTGATTGTAACGCTTGTCCCATGGTGATTCCAGAAAAGGCAGTGCAGGCGAACCAATACTCAGCAATTGACCACGAACATGCTCATAAATTAATTCATCGGGATCATCGATGAGCTGTACAAGTGCTTCAATGGAAGAGTTGCCAATCATTGTGGCAAATTTAGAAAGCGAATAATCGGTGCTTCGTGTGTTAAGTTTTCTTTATCAAACTTAAAATGTTAATTGAAATGTAACCTTGTAGAAAGTCCTTCGTTACAAGACATAGGATCTAAATTAACTTTGCTACAGGTTGGTTTAAAAGGGAGTCGAAGGATTCCCTTTTTTATTTTCTTAAATTCTGCTCAAACAACTTTAAAATTCGGCTGTATTCGTCCAACCATGAACTACTTTCCGTAAATCCATGTGGCTCTATTGGATACAACATCAATTCCCAATTCTCTTTTTCCAGCTCAATTAAACGTTGACTTAAACGGATTACATCTTGTGCTTGAACATTATCGTCAACCAAACCATGGAGTATTAAAAGCGGATTTTTAAGTCCTTCCGCGTGATAAATGGGTGAACTTTTTCGGTAGGCCTCCGGATCTGTTTCAGGATAGTTGAGAATATTGCTAGTGTATTCGTGGTTGTAATGTGCCCAATCCGTAACGGCTCGCAATGCCGCTCCACATGCAAATTCGTTAGGTTTCGTAAAAAGTCCCATGAGCGTTATGAAACCGCCGTAAGAACCACCGTAAATTCCTACGCGATTTGGATCAATATTTCGATTCTTGACCAACCAATTTTTGGCATCAACAAAGTCTTCCAAATCTCGTCCACCCATGTATTGATAAATAGCTGTGCGATAAGCTCTTCCATAGCCTTCACTCGCACGGTAGTCTAAATCAATTACGGTGTATCCTTTTTCCGCTAAAAGTTGATGGAAAAGCATTTCTCGGTGATAGTGTGACCAATAGTGATGTGCGTTTTGCAAATATCCAGCTCCATGAACAAAGAGAACTGCGGCACCATTTTTCTTATTTGATTCGGGTTCGTAAAGTCGGGCATAAATATTGACTCCATCCGAAGCAGGGAAATTGATAACTGAAGGGATTTGTAGTTTGGTGTTTTGGAATTGAGTCGATTTTGATTGAGTAAATGCTGAAAGTGTCTTTTTCTTTAAGTCGTAAATAGATAATTCCCAAGGATTTAAAATGCTTGAATGTCTTACAACGGCCAATTGTTCATCAGGACTAACTTGAACTTCCAAACCTCCAAAACTTTCAATTAAAGTTGTCCATTTTTGTGTTGCAATATCGATTTGATACCATGCTCTTTTTCCCGGATGAGCTTTGTTTGCCACCACATAAAATGATTTTTTGTCTCTACTTAAAACGACATCGTGGATTTCAAAAGAACCTTCTGTTAATGCCTTCTTTTGTAAAGTTTGAATATCAAGTGAGTATAAATGCGAATAACCACTTTCCTCCGATTGAAAATAAATTGTCGTTTCATTCAACCATCCTAGTACTCCTTCCTCCATATTCCAAGATGAAATGCCTGGACCACCAATCCAAGCAGGGTCATTTTGATGATTCAGCTCCGTAATCTTTCCGGTTTCCAAATTAAGTAAAACAATCCACCGATCTTTGTTGTCGGCACTGCGAACATCTGCAATTCCAATATTTTTTGAAGCTTGAAAATGAACGCTGTGCAAGAAAATCTCTCTTCTTTTTGTGGTATCAACTTTATCCAACAAATAGGTGAAGGGTGCACGTTTCATTATGCCTGAAAGATGATTGAAATCAACCGTAAACAAGGTATCTTTCTCAACATCAATGATTTTCCAATAAGAATTTGGTTCTGAATTACTTACTTTGCTCCTCGCTTTTTTAAGTTGTGTTTCTCCGTCTTTAGTCACCATTGCAGGATAAAGGGTCGGATTTTCTTTTCGCGGTTCATTAAAAGTGAGCACAACAAAACGCTTATTAGGATGAACTTCAAATCTTGAAGGTTTAACTGGTCCAATTTCCAAAATTCTGTGTTGATCTTTTGGGGTTCTTTTCTTCGAAAAATCTTGTTGAGCCTGCTTTTTCTTGAGGTAATCGAATAATTCCAACTGTTGTTTTTCGAGAAAACTTGAATCTTTTTCGGTTTTATCTTTTTTACCGTCGTAAGCGAAATAAGTGAGTTGCTGAAAAACTGGTGATCCATTTGTTTTAATAACATACAATTGATGGTCAATCAAAACAATCAATTCATCGTTAGAATTACTTCTGTACATTTCATCTACATTCCAATTGCTTTCCCAAACTTTTCGATGTTGTTTCGAAACTTTATCGTAAGACCAAATTTGATTGTTGTGTTGGTAAAACTGATTCGGCTGATTTTGTTGTTTTGGGTCGTAATAAGGAATAAAAGTATTAGGGTCTAAAGCTTGTACTTTTTTCGATATGATATCGTACTCAAATTGAATGTTTTGAGGGATTTGTGGAATCGTATTCGGGTCGCGCCAACTGAACAAAACTTTATTTCCATCAGCACTCCAGAAAGGATATTCGGGCCAATAACCTATAAAATCTTGTCCTTTCATGATGGTTTTTAGATTGAGCTGAGCATAGAGATTGGTGGTTGTAAACAAAATCAGCACCCAAAGAAAATTCAATTTCATGTCTTCTAAATTTTAATCATTTGTCAAAATCAGTTTAGTCCGTTTCAACTAAAAGAATTTCTATTTTTGGCGAAATTAAAATTATATGAACGTAAAAGGTATTATTGCTATTTCTGGACGACCAGGATTATTTAAAGTTATTGCACAAAGCAAGTCAAGTGTTATTGTTGAGTCTTTGATTGATGGAAAAAGAACCCCTGCTTATGCTTCCGAAAAAATTTCAACTTTAGAAGATATCAGCATTTTTACCTACGATGAGGATGTGAGGTTAATTGACGTTTTTCAGTCGATGATTGCGAAATACGATGGTGGAGAAGGTTTAAACCACAAAGAAGCTCCAACTGCACTTGCGAATGAATTGTTGACTATCCTTCCGAATTATGACCAAGAAAGAGTTTATCCTTCCGACATCAAGAAGATTTTTCAATGGTACAACCTTTTGTCAAAAGCAGGATTATTAGCAGCGGAAGAAAGTACCGAAAATACCACAGCAACTGAAGAAAGTACCGAAAATACCACCCAAGAAACAACCGATAATTTTGCTGATGAAGCTACGAGTAAGGTTGAAGAGGTGAAGGAAAGTGGTGAGGAATAGGGTGTTTTTGAAAAGATTTTCTTGTGATTTTCAGTACAATTTTCGTCCAATAAGACTCTTTCAACTAAATTTTTACAAATAACTTCGCTAATTAAGTATTTGCTTTTTTAGCCCACCAAACATTACAATATCATGGCAAGAATAGAAAAACCGACTCGTCAATTTGTATCTAATGATTTAATCATCAATGAATGGAAAGACGTTCAGCCTTACTTTTTGGATTTAATAGATAGGCCTTTCAATAGTTCGGATGATTTTGAAAAATGGTTGAAAGACCGAAGTGAATTAGACGCAGTTCTAGAGGAGGATCAAGCTTGGCGCTATATTCGTATGTCTATCAACACGCAAGACGAAAATTTACGCAATTCATTCAATGATTTTGTGACAAAAATTCAGCCTGAAATCGCACCACTCGACCATGAATTGAATTTGAAATTGTTGTCTTCACCGTGGTTAGAAGAATTCAAAAAGGAGGAGCGATACGCTATTTATTTCCGTTCGATTGAAGTTCAGAAAGAATTATTCAGAGAGGAAAATGTTCCTTTAGAAGCTGAATTGAACGAACAAGCACAGCAATACGGTGCAATAAGTGGCGCGCAGACAATCGAGCATGATGGTAAAAACCTAACGATGCAGCAAGCAGCTCAATTCTTGAAAAATCAGGATGCAAACCTACGCGAATCTGTTTTTCGAAAAATGGTGGATAGACGAAGAACGGACATTGACGCATTGAACAATTTATACACAGATTTAATTCAAAAGCGTCACCAATTAGCTCAAAATGCTGGATTTGAAAATTTTAGAGATTATAAATTTCAAGCATTAGGACGGTTTGATTACACCAAAGAAGATTGTTTTGCTTTTCATGATGCGATTAAAACACTGGTGGTTCCAATGGTGAAAGACATACAAAAAGAGAAACTAAATAAACTTGGAAAGGAGAAATTCAATCCTTGGGATACAGAAGTTGACCCTGACGGAAAAGCAGCTTTGAAACCATTTGAATCTGGAGAGGAAATGCTGGAAAGAACCATCGAAATGCTGGGTGAAATTGACCCATATTTTGGTGAATGTTTGGCGACGATGAAGGAAATGCAACATTTGGATTTGGAGTCGAAAAATGGGAAAGCACCTGGAGGTTATAATTATCCTTTGTATGAAACGGGTGTGCCATTTATTTTCATGAATGCTGTTGGCGCACAACGTGATTTGGAAACAATGGTTCATGAAGCTGGTCACGCCATACATTCATTTTTGAGTAGAGAATTGACCTTGACCGCCTTCAAAAATCTTCCTTCCGAAGTGGCTGAATTAGCATCAATGTCTATGGAATTTTTGACAATGAATGAATGGGGGCGTTTTTATAAAAATACCGACGATTTAAAAAGAGCAAAAAAAGAACAATTGGAAGGTGTATTGAAAGTACTACCATGGATAGCTCAAATTGACGCTTTTCAGCATTGGATTTATGAAAATCCAACTCATTCTATTACGGAAAGGTACGACAAATGGAAGTCACTTTCCGCGGATTTTGGTACTGGTTTAGTTGATTGGACGGGATTTGAAGACCAAGTGGCAACGAGTTGGCAACGTCAATTACATTTGTTTGAAGTTCCTTTTTACTACATCGAATATGGAATTGCCCAATTAGGCGCTTTGGGGGTGTGGATGAATGCCAAACAAAATTCTATAAAGGCTATCAATGATTACAAAGCCGCTTTATCATTGGGTTACACTAAATCCATTCCTGCAATTTACGCAACAGCTGGCGTTAAATTTGATTTTAGCGCGAAGCATCTGAGCACTTTGATTGATTTTGTCAAATCGGAATTACGATTATTGAACTCCTAAAAATATTTCATCGCGCTGCGGGTTAAACAAAGAAAATTTGTTTATTTTTGCACCCTCAAAATCAAAAAGCGTTTTGAATTATGGCGAGATAGCTCATCCGCCGCGGCGGAGGTTAGAGCGTAAGATATAAA
>CAZWSY010000076.1:0-16280 GCA_964636775.1 uncultured Lishizhenia sp. | reverse complement strand
TGGTAAAAGCCATCCAAAGAAATCGAGCGGGATTGAAGGACCCAAACAAACCGATTGGTTCATTCTTTTTCCTCGGACCTACAGGAGTTGGAAAAACACAGCTTGCTAAAGTTTTAGCGAAAAACTTATTCGATTCAGAAGAAGCCTTGGTTCGAATTGATATGTCTGAATACATGGAAAAATTCTCGATTAGCCGTTTAGTTGGTGCGCCTCCAGGATATGTGGGATATGAAGAAGGTGGTCAATTAACTGAAAAAGTTAGACGCAAGCCATATTCCATTGTTCTTTTAGATGAAATTGAAAAAGCTCACCCTGACGTTTTCAATTTATTGTTACAAGTATTGGATGACGGTCACATGACCGATGGTTTAGGTAGAAAAATCGATTTTAAAAATACGATTTTGATAATGACCTCTAACATTGGTGCAAGACAACTAGCTGATTTTGGGACAGGTGTTGGTTTTGGAACAAAAGCTCAACAAGAATCGAGAGATGACAATGCAAAAGCAGTCATTCAAAATGCACTTCGCAAAGCCTTTTCTCCAGAATTTTTGAATCGCGTGGACGATATGATAATGTTCAAATCCCTTGGTAAAGCTGAGATTCTTCAAATTATTGATCTTGAGTTAGAAAAATTATATTTGAGAATCAACAATTTAGGATATCAAGTAGAATTATCTGAATCGGCAAGAGATTTCATTGTTGAAAAAGGATACGACGAGAAATTTGGTGCACGTCCGCTGAAACGGGCAATTCAAAAATACATCGAAGACCCACTTGCGGAGGAAATAATCAAAGCAAGTTTAGAAGAAGGAGATACTATTGTTTTAGGTTATGAAACTGGAAAAGACGAACTTGAAGTTACCATTCGAAAAGGAGTAAATAAAACAAGTTCAGCAGAATAAAAGTAATTGAAAGATGAAGAAGGGCGGATAATTTCTGCCCTTTTTTTGGTTAAATTTATAAAATTCACAAAGTGGAAAAACTACATCTTCGAATTGGAAGCGCACCTGACAATGACCTTGTTGTGAACCAAGAAGGAATTGATGCTCATCATTTGGAGCTATTCCGTGATGCGGAGGGAAATATTTACATCACCGATATGGATTCCAAAAACGGAACCACTATCAACGGTAAAAAATTAGTTGGCTATTCCCAATTGCATCTAGGTGATAAGGTTGTACTCGCAGGTAAAATTGTTTTCAAATGGGAAAAATACGCGCCAAAAGAGGCAGTTCAGGTTGTTGAACAAAAGTCCCGTGAAATCGAAGACAAGGTAGAAGAAAAATTACAAGCTGAAAAACTCGAAAAGAATGATAAAAAGATGAATCAAAGTTTGATTGTGATTTATTCCATTGTTGCCATTCTGTTGATAACGCTGTTTATTTTGTTGTAGCTACCAGTTTTGGAAATGAAAAAAGGCACATTTTATAAATGTGCCTTTTTTATTGTAACTCGGACAAAAATCAAATTATACGTTATTATTTCACCACAACAATTGATTGTCTGTTAATAACATTCGAACCATTGAATAATACAACTTGATAAACCCCTTCTGAAACATTCATTTGATTGGTCGGTATTTCAATAGTATCAGAGGCTTCAACTGCAATTCTCGCGACAGAACGACCTGTTAAATCAAACAACTGAATAAACTCCGCACTTTCATTTCCATTTAATTCAACCTTTAAATTTTCTCCAATTTTTAAGGGATTCGGAAACAAATTTACATTGGCCACAAATTCGGCATTTGAAACACCTAAAATTCCGTTAATTCGAATGTCATCTATGTACAAATTGTTTGAGACATCGGATGCAGTGAATTCAAATTTAAAACGCGTTTTGTTATCGATAGAATTAGCATTGTAAACGAAACTTGCTGTCCTCCACTGACTTTCATTCGATGGAATAAAATTAGAATATCCGAAACTACCAGCGGATACAAGTTCGGCACCATTAATTGTTTGACGTGGTGTCCAAGTTTCACCACAATCTCTAGAGCTTAATACACGTAAACGCTCCGTGATCTGACTTATTTCTTGTCCGTTGGTTGCGTATGAATATTTGAAACTTACCTCAACGTTACTTGTATTTGATAAGTCAAACGATGGTGTAACCAAATCATCTATTGAACCGCCTAAACGGTCATTGTAAAAAAACAGTGGTGAGAATTGTGTTGCTCCTTCGATATTTCGAAAGTTTTGAAGCCTAAATGCTGTTGAACCATTCACCCCTACCCCATTCACCGATTCAAACTGCCCATTGTTTGTTGAAGGATTTAAAACAATAAATGTATGATTAAGGTTTTCATCCAAAGAAAAACTTGTTGGACCTGTGAAATCTGCCCAATCTGGAGACACGTAAATACTTCTTTCTTCAAACAACTCATCAGTACCTGAGTCATTACTAACCCTTAATCGAATTGATTTATGACCAGGAGTTGCGAAAGTTATCGTAGGATTTGAAATTGTCGCAGAAGAAAGATTGCCATCTGATACAATCCATTCGCGGGAACTAACGGCCCCATTGAAGGAACGGTCAAACAATTGAACACTTTCACCAACACAAACCATTCTTCGCGACGGATAAAAATAGGCCTTCGGTGGACACAGAGGAGCTTCCTCCATGTTTATTCCTGTTCTGTTTTGGGTTTCTGTAGTCAACAATTGATCGCGATTACCAGAAATATCTTGAAGAATATTTCGCATTGCTGTCACTTGGTCTTTCGTAAACATTCGGGAACAGTAGGAATAATCCATAAAGTTTTGAACGTTTTCAATTACGCCAGGAGTACAAAGAGACAAGGATAAATTACAGGTTGTCGCTCCTCTTGTCACAGGTGTGTCCGGAATTCCATCATCTCCGCATGAAACACCCGGATTGTTGGTATTCCCCCAAGGGTGTGCCAAGCCAAGATAATGTCCGATTTCATGAGTCAGTGCCCGTGAATTGGTTGCATTTCCAGTCCCAATCGAACCAATGTAATTGTGACGAATCATTATCCCGTCTCGAAAAAAGTTGAAACCATTAGTAGAAACAGGGTAATAGGCATATCCAGCAACTCCATTTTCCATTGAATTTACCACCCACACGTTCAAATAATTGGAACGATGCCATTGTTGTAATTTGGAATAATCGTCACCGTTGAAAGTTTCATGTGTAAAAATGCGATTAATTCCATTGGTGCAATTTCCCGCAGGATCCTTGCTCGCCAGGCGAAATTCTATTCCAGCATCATCGTAAATACTTTTGAATTGAGGAATAATGAGATTAGTATCTGCATTTAATGCGCGAAAGTCCTCGTTTATGATACGCACAGCATCTAAAACTTGTTCATCGCTAATATTCTCAATTCCATTGTAGTGGAGGATGTGAAAAACGATTGGAACGGTAAAAATCAAAGACTTGCTGCCGGATTTTTCTTTAACCTCCATACTTCGACGGAGTAGATTTTCGTGGTCAATCAGTAAATGTGGGTCTTTTTCAAAAAGTGCGTTTTGCTTTTCTTGAATCCCACATTTAAAATGTTGTGCTTCGGTAAATCCACAAACAAACAATAAATTAAGTGTGAAGAAAATTTTTTTCATGACTAATAATTAAAAGTTATGGAGAACTGATTTTAAGTTATCCGAGTTAAACTTAAAGATGTAAAAGGAAGCTGATTTTCACAAATCCCTGTGCTTCGTTGTCATGTTAAAAATTCAGGTGGAAGATTGAGTGTAATTGGATAACCATATAAAGGAGAGAAATCGCACTGAAACAGTGATTTTCGTTTAAAGCTTTCCATGAGCAAATCAAATTTAAAGTGATAAAGCTCATTATTAGTCAATCGGGGGTCATCCAAAAAATCAAGCCAAATTTGAAGTGGTTCATCTGAGTTGCCATGGCTCAAATTATAATAAGTGTCAGCGGATAAATTTTTGAATAACTGCGTCTCTTTTTTATCGTCGATACAATGAAAAACGGTTTTTCCCTTTACCTTTTTGCGTTCTAAAACATCATAAAACCGACCATTTAACTTGAATTCGTGTGGTTTTATCCACGTGAGTTTGGCAATTTCATCATCTGAAAATTGAAATTGAATGCGCTCTTCACTTGGCACACCGTTTTTCATCAACCTTTTAACAGTTTTTTTTACTTGAAAATATTCCAATTCAAAGAAAACAACAAAACCCAGTATTTGCCAAACAACAAGCAAAAACAAGGAAAACGAAACGATATGTTGATGTTTTTTCAAATGTTAACTTCAAAACTAAACGCATGAAATTAAGGACGGAAAGGATTCGAAATTTCTATTTTAACACAAAATCACATATTGATTTTTATAATGACTAACTTTTACAAGTTTCATAAGATGAGTGCCGAACAAAAACAAATTGAATCTAAACTCGGAGAAATTTCTGTAAAAATCTAAAAATCAATAACTTCAAATTCGGTTCTTCTGTTTTTTGAGCGATTAAGCTCTGAGTTATTAGGGAATTTTGGCTTGCTTTCCCCATATCCTACAGCTTTCAAACGACTTTCTGCAACACCCTTTTCCACCAAAAAACGCTTAACTGCATCCGATCTATTTTGTGAGAGTTGACGGTTTTTTTCATTGTCACCAATGTCATCAGTGTGACCGTTTATGGATAATTGCAATGAAGAATTGGAAACAAGGTAATCTGCAAGTCCGCAAAGAATGGTTTTGCTTTTAGCATTCAATTCATAGGAATCTGTTCCAAAATAAATATCAGCAATTGAAAACGTTTTACCAGGAGTTAAGGTGTCAACAGTCAATTTCTCAATCTTTACTGCGTTTAACGATTTGTCTTGAAGCTTTTCTTTTTCAATGATTTGTGCGTTGTAAGCATAACCTTCTTTTTTGACGCTTATCGTAACGTCTTGTGCGTTTTTAGTCTTTACAACAGCTGCATATTTCCCGTCGTCGCCATTCACTGAAAAGGATTCTTTTTCACCAGTTCCATTGTAAGTTATTTCGATGGATGCATCAGTTATCGGATTTCCTTTTTCATCCTTCAATTCTCCTTTTACGATTAGAACTTCTTGGGGACGAGCATCTTCGTACAATTCAAAGGAATAAATATTCCAATTTCCGTCTTTGTATGTGGAGTAATAAGCAACACGTCCGTTTGTTGATACAAAAAGTCCAAGTTCATCCTCCGGAGAATTTATTGGATAACCGATGTTTTTTGGGGCAGTCCAACCGTCTCCTTCTTTTCGGATGTAAAAAATGTCAAGTCCACCGACACCACGTCTTTTTTTCGTGGAAGTTGACACAAAATACAAGGTTTCCCCATCTTGGTGAAAGAAGGGACTTTTATCTTTTTCGTCGGTATTGATTAAATCGAAAGGCTTTGCAGGACTCCAAGTACCATCTTTTTGTCGCTCAGAAATGTAAATATCGTTGTCGCGTGAACCTTTTCGAATTGATGTAAAAAATAAAGTTTTACCATCAGCAGACAAGGAGGGCTGAGCTTCCCAACCATCTTTGGTATTGATATTGGAACCCATATTAACCAATGGAGTCCACTCGAAATCATTTCCTCCTTTTCCAGTTCGACGGTAAGAAGTGGTGTATAAATCACAATTGAGGTAATCTTGATTGTAAACCTTTTCTACTTTACAAGCACACAAAATCATTTCCTTGTTATCCACAGAAAGCGTTGCCGAACCGTAATTGAAAAAAGTTCCATCGTTGAAAGGTTTTGGTAAAGGATCGCCATAATTGAATTCACCTTTCGCATCGAGTTTGTAGGCTAAAGTAAATTCCTCACGAATGTTGGAGGCGATATCTCCAAGATTTTTGCGGTCAACTTTTCGCGTGAAAAACAAGAGGTCGTTGTCAGGAGAAATCATAGGGAAATATTCGTCAAGCGGAGAACTGACTTGCATCACTTTGCTTGGTTCGAAGGGCACAGGATTTTCGCGAATCTTCTTCTCAAAATTAAGGTCTTCAACAATGTTGGTGAGTTCTTTTCGCAATTGTGCGTTATTGGGAGGAAGTTTGTTGAAGTCATCCTGAGGGAAATCTAAAAACTTTTGAAAGTACGTTAATGCATTTTTCACATCTCCATTTTGATAAAGATTTGCACCAATCATATAATAAATTTCTGCGTGGTATTCAGGACATTTTTTGATAGTATTTTGATAAAATAACAGAGCTTTATTTTTGTTAGTCACGGCTTGACCTTTAGTTTTTTCGTTTTGTGAAAGTCGTGCTGCTTCTTGTTCTAGTAGCTTGGCATACAAATAATAAGTTTGAGCATTATTAGGATATTTCTGAATTGCCTCTGCAAATTTTTCGGTTTGTTTTTCAAAAGTTTTTTCAGCCATCGCAGCGGACAGCATTTTCAAAAGCTTTTTGTCCTCAGTTATACAAGGGTCGTATTGCGAAAACCCAACATACGAAAACCCAATAAAAATAAGGGGTAGTAGTTGCTTCATTATTGTTTATTGTTGTTTATAGTTATAAGTGAAAAAGGAACAAAAGGTTTCAAGATTTTGAACCAATTACAACAATTAATCCAAAGACTTTAGAATGATTTGTATTGAACAATCGGAGGATACATTTAACAAAAATTAATTGATAAGGGGAAAACGATATTATACCTTCGCGACTTTCAAAAATTATGAGGCTAAGGTTTATACTGATTTTCCTTGTTTTTTGCAGGTTCAATGTAATAGCTCAGATTTGTGAAGATGAAATAGAGGACAACCGAAAAGATAGTATCTTTATTGCGGAAGTTGAAAATGTTGTTGGTAAAGACAAGGTGTTACACGCTGAACCCCTTTTCATCGACTTAATTCGAGATTTAGGTGCCAGAAAGGGAGAAAAGGAGTGGAATGTTGCCGTTGGCCTTAATGACAATAATTCTTACAGTTCTTATACCACCTTGGTTGAATACGAATGGGCGCCGATAGACCGACTCGGACTTGAAGTAGAACTTCCTTTCACCTTCAACTACAGACCTGACCAAGAGGTCATTTCTCCCGGAAGTAGATTGAATAGCTTGAAAGCGGCCGCGCAATATTCCTTTTTTGTTTCAGAAAAATTAAAAACCAGCTTAGCATTTGGGTATATTCATGAATTGGAAGCAGTTGCTTTTAATGAAATGAGTTTTCAGAAAGTGTTTAAGGGAAATGTGTTTAATCCGTTTTTTGTTGGAGCTAAACGTTTTGGATATAACTTTCACACCTTAATTTACTCTGGTCCTGTTATCGAAAAAACTTTCAGGGATAGTCACTTAAATTTTAACTGGCAATTAAATACGAACTTCCATTATATGATAACAGGAACTAGGAATTTTGTTGGTATAGAGGTAAACAAGAACTTTAGCGAAACTGGAAATGATATTATTCTTCGACCTCAAATGCGCGTAGGAATTACAGATAATTTAATGGTTGGAATTGTTTCAGGTATTCCGATTTCTACAACTAATAACGAACGTTTTAGCACCTTTATTCGTTTAATTTATGAACCTGGTCACCGAAAAGTAAATCATCAGTAAATTTTAACCGCGCGGATCATTCTTGATTTCCCTTGTAAGTCTTGACGTAATTCAATTTCAGTGTAATTCAATTTTTGAAGGAGTTCGATGACTTCTTTTCCTTTTTCTTCGTGAATCTCAAAGAATAGTTGTCCACCTGAAATCAATTTTTGAGTTGCTTGTTTAGCGATTTCCTTGTAGAAAAGCAAAACATCGTCATTGTAAACAAACAAGGCCAAATGAGGCTCATAAGCCAAGACATTTTGCTTCATTGTTTCAGATTCTTCCGCTGAAATGTAAGGTGGATTGCTCATAATCACCGAGACAGAACAATCCTCAATGGGCCAATTTTGTAAGACATCTACTTTTTGAAATTGCGTCGAGAATCCGGTTTTCTCTTTGTTTTCCAATGAAATTTTCAAGGCTTCATCTGAAATTTCAAATCCTTTTACGTCTGCTTCTTTAAACTTAGATTGAAAACCTAAAGCCATACATCCACTTCCCGAACAGATATCCAAAACAATTCCTCCGCGATAGCTTTTTACCGCCCAATCAACTAATTCTTCCGTTTCTGGCCTCGGAATTAATGCTCCAGGACGGATATTAAGTTCCAAACCGTAAAATTCGACACTTCCTAAAACATATTGAAAAGGTTCGTTTTCTTGCAAACGCTTAACTACACTTCTGACATAAAGCAAATCTGATTCTGAGAGCCGTGCATCTTTTTTTAGAAGCCAATCCGCTGAATTCCAACCAAAACGTTTCATTACTAAAGTTCGAAAGATTTGATTTAATTCTCGTTCATCGTACAGATTACCTAAACGTTGTGAGAAATAATTTTTAGCAGAAACAAGCGAATTATTGGAAACAAACATTCGAAATAAGAAATAAAACTAAGATTGATAAAGATGTGGATAAGCCTCACGAATTGGAGCTTCAACAATTTGAAAGCACATTTCTTTCAAGGTTTTAACCTCGTTGTTTTGTATGGTTTCTAAACTGATAAATGGATGAATATGTAGATATGCAATTCCCGGGCGAGCAGGACCAAGAATTTCGGTTGGGTCAGAAAATAAATGGTAGTTATTGGTGAAAGTCAAAGGAACAATCGGGATGTTTAATTCTTTCGCCAACTTGAACGCACCATCTTTAAACGGAATCATTCTTGGAACGTAATGGTCTAGAATTCCTCCTTCAGGAAATATCACCAAAGACCAGCCCTCATGAACTGCTTTGTGTGCCAAAATGTATGATTTTCCTGCCTTATTTCTATCTCCGCGGTAAACTGGAATATTCAAATTCTTGAAGTATGTTTTAATTATCGGATAGGTCAGAATTTCACTTTTTCCTAGAAAAACAAATGGATGTTTGGGCAAAATAGAGTACATAAAAAAAATGTCCAAGTAGGAAGAATGGTTAGAAACAATGATATAAGGCCCATCAGGAAGGGGGCTGTTTTTCACCTTTTTCACGTAGTAAAAACAAGTAAAACGCATTATCCAGCTCCACAAAATGAACAACTTAAAACTCAATTTTTTCCATTGCGGACGAACGAGTACTGCTAGAAAAAAGGGATAAAGTATCACGGCGAAAATGGCAAAAACCACACCCACATAAATTTTCCAAAGTAAACCCAAAGATCCCTTTACTTTCTTTCCCATTTTTTAGTAGCTATCAGTTGAGGAAGTTGATGTTATAGTCCACCAACAAGTCTATCTGTTTCTATTCGAATGCGTTGACTTAAATTGTCGCTTACAGGATACAGTGGCAGACGCAAATGTCCTTCCATGATTCCACGTGCTTCTAATGCAACTTTAACCCCTCCCGGATTACCTTCTTCAAACAACATTTTTGTAATTGGAAGTAGGTTCAAATGTGCTTTTCGAGCAGTTTCCACATCGCCGTTCATAATTGCATGAACCATTTTGTTGAATTCTTCTGGAAATGCATTAGCAACCACAGAAATGACCCCGTCTGCTCCAGTTGCAATCAAAGGCATTGTTAGCGCATCATCACCACTTAAAATGCCAAATCCATTTGGTTTCAAACGAATTAAATCCATAATTTGCTCCATGTTACCGGAAGCTTCCTTCATCGCCACAATATTTGGAATTTCTGCCAAAATTAAAGTGGTGTCTGGCAATACATTCGAGCCAGTTCGACCAGGTACGTTGTAAAGAATTATCGGCAAATCTGTGCAACCTGCCAAATGTTGATAGTGTGCCAAAATTCCTTTTTGAGTTGGTTTATTGTAGTAAGGCGAAACCGACAAAATACCATCGACACCTTCGGGAACTTTTTTTAACTTTTCACCAACTGCGATTGTATGATTTCCGCCAACGCCGTAAACAATAGGCAATCTTCCTTGGTTTTTAGCAATAACACATTGAAGAACTTCTAGTTTTTCCTCTTCACTTAAAGTTGGTGACTCACCCGTTGTTCCTTGAACTACAAGAAAATCCGTTTTCCCATCTATTTGAAGTTGAACCAAACGTTCAAGCGCTGTAAAGTCTATTTTTCCCGTTTCATCGAATGGAGTAACAAGTGCAACACCTGTTCCTGTAAATGTATTTGTCATGTTAAAAATTTTGGAGTGCCAAGTTAATTGAAATTTGCAATCTTTACCCTAAAGAATGAACACACTTCTTTACTTATTCCCTGTTAGAATGACAAAGTTGAAACTTTTGGGTATTCGATATTCGCTTTTCCTGCAGTTCAAATGCTCCAAATTCTTAATGTAATATACCTTTAAATAAGTAATTGTAATTTTTAGAGGACAATCTTGAATCTTGAACAAAATCCGTCAAAAGATAATTACTTGTTCGCTTCAATGAAAAAAAAAGTGGTAGTAATGTCCTGCTTTTCTAGACCGTTTTCGAGCGGAAACCGTTCTTTGCAATTGCGAGTGTTTCTTTCCCAATTCCGATGATTGAAAACATATTCAATGGAAATTCTAGGAGTACGTGACAGAAGCTTAAGAAGAACAAGAAAGTTAAACCAACACTGTAATTATAAGCATATAAACCGCAGGCAGTCAGCCACAAAACAATAATTGCAACAAAGCGAACTTTTGGAACTTGGTGCCAACGAATAATCTCCGTTTTAGAAAACCAATTGAGGTAGTGATAAGTGTAGGCAAATGCGATAAAACGCATCAAAAGAATTCCACCTTTGGAAGAGTAAACAATTGCATTGGAGGCTTCACGGTCAATTGCTGGTTCACCGGTAACATAATATAACTGTCTGCCCAAAGAATCTTTCATCATAGGGAGTTGTTCCAAATTAAATTCTTTTATCAAGCTGAAATTCAAGTCCCAAAAACCCGTTCCACCAGCGTAATATGCTTCTTTTCCGTATTCTGTAATGGGTATTCCTGTTTGTCCTTGCAAGAAATTCCACAAAACCACAGGAACTAATACAAAAACAACCACAGAAATCAATCCTGAAACATTTCTTGATTTCAATGAACCGTACAACATGAACAGCCCCGTAAAAAGATAAACGTGAATCAAGGTTGGAACAAGCGAGGTGATGGTGAACGTTGCTGTTGAATCTTTGAAAATGAGTTGTCCATCGGATGTTAAAAAATTAGGAGCAAACCATCTGTCTATCAACGCAAAAAGTAATAGCATTGAAAGTAATTTTATCCACAAACTCTCAACCAAAGCAAACAAAATACTTCCAAAAAGAGCAAGAGTTAACAACTTCCCATACAAGTTCATTTCCGTGTAAGCCTCTGTGAAACTTTTGTGGAAACCGTAAACAGATGCGAAATAGTCGTAAGTAATTAAAATTCCAACAAAGAGCAAAAACAAATAGTCGTATTTGCCCTTTGAAAAATAATTTCTGTCGTGAAGCCAACTAATTTCGGTTAGATAATGTAAAGGACCCAAAAAGGCGTAAGCGAATAAAAACACCTCGAAAGGCATAATAAAAGCCGCCATCATACTCAGCAACATTAAACCGATATTGATGTAATTGATTTGATTTTCGCGTAAAGTGTTCATTTTAAAATAATTTCATTTGGTCCTTGTCTTCGTCGTCATCTTTTTTGGATAAATCCCATTCCATTGTTGGAGCGTCGCCTTCCTCCAATTCTTCGTTTTCAAGCAAAACTTCCTCTACTTTATCTTCTGGCCAAGGTTCTTTTCCTTCGTCGATTGGGTGAGTGAGTACAATTTCTTTCACTTTCAACTTAGTCATTTGATTTCCCTGAGCTTTCATCCCTTTCACGTCAATCATATCCGCTAAGTTCATAACTGCGTCGGGGAGATTTTTTGTCTCTTTCAACAATTTATTGAAAACGATTTTTACCTCCGGACGATAAGCGGTTGAAACAGCATCCATGTAGCTTCCGGGTGCTTCACTAATGAAAAGAACACGTTTGTCTGTAGTAACCTCACAAACAAATCGTTTCACATAATGAAGTTCTTTTTCACCGTCGTAATAAACTACTGAAATTGGGCGGTCTGGAACCCATTTCTCGATGTGAATCATGTCTTCGTCAAAATGCGTCGCCAAATCGAATGAACTCAAACGATATTCACCCGTTTTGTAAAGCGTCAGAATGCGATCATCTCCTTTAAATGCGCCTAGGTATTTACCTCTGCCTTCGTCATTTAAGCGTCCAACAATTGTGTCGTACCAAATTTTTCGCGCTGCCAAAGTGGAACCTCCAACTTCTTTTTGTACAATTTTTTGAATGATTTCCTTCGTCACACGATTTCCAGCTGAGTTTCTGCCTTTGATGAGCAATTCACCTAAATCAACATCGAAACGTAATCGTTTTAAATGCGGACGAGGACGAAGCATCACAGTAACTACCTCTCTTTCACCGTTTGGATGAACAGAGAAATACAACATTTTAGAGCCTTTTGTGCCGCGTGTTAAATCGTATTCAGAATCGCGAGTGATGGAATTCACAAAGAAACGTTTCATCATCGTAGAACCGCCTATTCCGTCTTGATAAAACAAATGATAAATAGTTCTTGTGTCGCCTTTTTTCCAAACGTTGGCGTAGATTAATCCTTTCCCCACAAACTTTTTGTCTGCCACTTTTGTCACCAACATTTTTCCACTTGCGAAGAAACAAATGATATCGTCAATCTCAGAACAATCGTTAACAGGTTCATTCTTTTTGATGCCGTAACCAATGAAACCTTCGTCGTAGTCAACATAAAGTTTCCTATTGGCAATGATTACTTTAGTGGCACTTATATTATCAAATACTTTAATTTCAGTTTTGCGTTCGCGACCGGCACCAAATCGCTTTTTCAAGTCTTTATAATATTCAATCGCAAAGTCAATGAGGTTGTCCAAATGATGTTTTACCTGCGCCATTTCCTCTTCAATTTTCAGTAAGGCTTCATCGGCTTTACTGCTATCGAAACGGGTAATACGAATCATTGGAATTTGTGTCAATTTCTGTAAATCCTCGTCAATGATTTCACGCAACAACAAATGCTTGAAAGGCTCAAAACGTTTATACAAGTATTCATAGAGAGATTCTCTGTCCGAATAAAACTTAAAGTCGATGTACATTTCGTTGTTGATGAACAGTTTCTCAAGGGTCGAAAAATGCCATTGTTTTTCTAATTCATCCAAGCGAATTTCTAATTCCAATTTCAACAAACGAACAGTGTGGTCGGTGTTAATTCTCAGAATTTCAGAAACTCCAAGAAAACGTGGACGCTCACCGTCAATGATGGAAGAATTGGGGGAAATGGATACTTCACAATCTGTAAATGCATAAAGTGCATCAATCGTTTTATCAGGAGAAACACCTGGTGCGAGATGAACACTAATTTCCGCTTCGGAGGAAGTGTTATCCTCAATTTTTTTGATTTTTATTTTTCCTTTATCGTTGGCCTTTATAACTGATTCAATTAAAGAACTAGTTGTAGTACCGTAGGGTATTTCATTGATTATTAAAGTTTTATTATCCACTTTTTTAATCTTTGCTCTCACCCTTACACGCCCACCTCTCAAACCATCGTTGTAACCCGTAAAATCGGCTAATCCACCATTTGGAAAGTCAGGAAAAATCTCAATTTTCTTTCCACGCAAATGATTGATAGACTGATCTATAAGTTCAATAAAATTGTGCGGGAGAAATTTACAAGCCAAACCAACAGCAATTCCTTCTGCTCCTTGTGCCAAAAGCAATGGAAATTTCATCGGCAACAATTCAGGCTCTTTGTTTCTTCCGTCGTAACTTGCTAACCAATTGGTTGTCTTTGGATTGAAAGCTACGTGTAGCGCAAATTTGGACAAACGTGCTTCAATGTAACGAGCTGCCGCTGCTCCATCACCAGTCAGCGTATTCCCCCAGTTTCCTTGGCAATCAATGAGCAAGTCTTTTTGACCTAATTGGACCAAGGCATCACCGATTGAAGCGTCACCGTGTGGGTGATATTTCATGGTGTTTCCTATGATGTTCGCAACCTTGTTGTAGCGTCCGTCTTCCATTTCACGCATGGAGTGTAAAATTCGACGTTGTACTGGCTTCAATCCGTCGTAAAGCGCAGGAACCGCACGTTCAAGAATTACATAACTCGCATAATCGAGAAACCAATTTTCGTACAATCCATTGACAGGAATGATTTTTTCATCCACTTTTTTATTCTCGAAAGGGTTGTGTTCGCCACCCGTTTCGCCTTTTGTTTCATCCAATTCGTCCTCTGCCATAATTAGGAAGCAATTTCAAGTTCATTATTTTGACTGTCCTCTACAGGATCTTTTTCAACTCGTAAGTTTTCGATGATAAAATCCTGACGTTCAGGCGTGTTTTTACCCATAAAATAAGAAAGAATCGAGTCGATTGATGCATCTTTGGTCAAGAGAACAGGCTCCAAACGTATGTCCTCACCGATAAAATGCACAAATTCATCCGGTGAAATTTCTCCCAAACCTTTGAATCGTGTAATTTCTGCGGATTTTCCAATTTCCAAAATTGCAGCTCTTCGCTCTTCTTCGGAATAACAATAAAGCGTTTTCTTTTTGTTTCTCACCCTAAATAGCGGTGTTTGAAGCACATAAACATGGTTTCGCTTAACTAAATCAGGGAAAAATTGCAGAAAAAAAGTAAGCAACAACATTCGAATATGCATTCCGTCAACGTCGGCATCGGTTGCAATTACGATTTTGTTGTAGCGTAAATTATCCATGTCCTCCTCGATATCCAAGGCCGCTTGAATCAAATTGAATTCCTCGTTTTCATAAACCACTTTTTTGGTTAATCCATAGCAATTCAACGGTTTACCGCGCAAAGAGAAAACGGCTTGTGTATTCACGTCACGTGATTTTGTGATTGAACCACTTGCAGAATCTCCCTCAGTAATGAAAAGTGTGGTTTCCTCGCGACGTTCATCTTTCAAGTCCGTAAGGTGAACGCGACAATCGCGCAATTTTTTGTTGTGTAAACTTGCTTTTTTGGAACGTTCACGCGCTAATTTTCGAATACCAGCAAGTTCTTTTCTTTCACGTTCAGATTGTTTGATTTTTTTCTCAATCGTTTCTGCCACGTCGGGATGACGGTGCAAGTAGTTGTCGAGTTTGTCTTTCAGAAAATCATTAATGAAAGCACGCATCGACTTTCCACCTGGTTCGATTTCTTGCGAACCGAGTTTTGTTTTCGTTTGAGATTCAAAAACGGGTTCAATCACTTTCACTGCAATTGCTGCAACGATGGATTGTCTGATATCGGAAGCTTCGTAGTTTTTATTGTAAAAATCGCGGATAACTTTAGCCACCGACTCACGAAAGGCACTTGCATGAGTTCCTCCTTGCGTAGTGTGTTGCCCGTTTACGAAGGAATAATAATCTTCGCCGTAGGTTCTTCCGTGAGTGAAAGCAACTTCAATATCATCGTCCTCAAGGTGAATGATTGGATAAAGAGGATCGCCGTCCATATTGTTTTCCAACAAATCTTTAAGTCCGTCCTTGGATTGGAATTTTTCACCGTTGTAATACATGGACAAACCACGATTCAAGTAGCAATAATTCCACATCATTTTTTCCAAATACGCAGTTTTGAAAGCGTACTTTTTAAAAATCGTATCGTCGGGAATAAATTCTACATAAGTTCCATTCGCCTCGTCGGTTTTTTCGAGCGGATGTTCTTTTGTCAATAAACCCTGACTGAATTCCGCTTTCTTTTTTTCACCGTCACGAACGGAATAAACCATGAAGTAAGATGAAAGTGCGTTGACTGCTTTGGTACCCACACCATTCAATCCTACCGATTTTTTAAACGCTTTTGAATCGTATTTTCCACCAGTATTCATTTTTGAAACCACTTCAACCACCTTTCCTAGTGGAATCCCACGACCATAATCGCGAACAGAAACCTTCCCGTCCTTCACTTTGATTTCAACTTTTTTTCCATTCCCCATCACGAATTCGTCGATACAGTTATCTACAACTTCTTTAACGAGAATGTAAATTCCGTCGTCGGCAGCTGCACCGTCACCTAATTTTCCGATATACATTCCGGGACGGAGGCGAATGTGTTCCTGCCAATCTAATGAGCGTATATTGTCTTCGGTATATTGATTTTCAGCCATAAGCGATAGAATGAACAGCTAAAAGTAATTTAAAGTTCATGTTAGCTACTTTGGCTTGGGATTAGTTTTACACTTTAGAACGTTAATTGGATTTTTGGGTGTGGGAATGTGCTAATGGACTTTCGTTGCGGCGGAGTTTTAATGTGCTAATGTCTTAATGTGCTAATATGCTGACTCGTCCTAAAAAAAGTTGACACTTTTTTAGTTATAAATCCTGTTACAAGTT
>CAZWSY010000075.1:0-16969 GCA_964636775.1 uncultured Lishizhenia sp. | reverse complement strand
ATGATTCGAGAATTGGACGTTGGTTGTCATTAGACCCACTCATGGCGCAATACCCAATGATGTCTCCGTATGTGGCGTTTAATAATAACCCGATTTATTTTGTGGATCCGTTGGGGCTGGAGGGGGTGAATCCCAAAGAAGGGGAAACAAGATGTAATGGCGATAGCCAAGAAGTTTACACGGGAAGTAAAGTTAACGACGGCTGGGAAAATACGGAAGACGTCAAAAATTTTCAATCAGTAAATGGAAAAAGTATTTATCAAAGAACAGGAGAGTCAGGTAACTATGAGTATAAAAAAATTGACAATATTGTAATAAGTATTGATTTCAATGAAAATCACAATTTAGGAAGCCCTACTTATTCAAGCTTATTGAAAAAAAATCAAGATACATGGCTAATTACAACCGAAAGTATCAGAATGGCCAAAACCATTTATAACGGAGTTTTCGGAGAAGAAACAACTGGATGCATGGTCATAAATATTCATAGTGGCGCTCCATCTGTCTTAAATCCAATAAGTAATCAATGGGAACCACGGGCAAATTTTAGGACGACAATGGTTCCTGATAGCCAAGAATCTCAATATTCAAATTATATAGAAAGAGTAGATAATGATGCATTCCAATCGGTAAATAAAGGGAAACGAAGGCTCGGGGTAACTGAACAAGAATTTTTGGATGCGGTAGATTTTAAGTATTTAATCAATCGAATTTATCAAAACGGCACCTTAATATTATCAGCATGCTATGTAGGTTCAGACAAAACAATAGGAAATACAATAGGTTCCTTAACACCATATAGTATAAATATTTACGTTAGTGGTGACAGGGTTGATTGTATGATTAATTTAAATGAAATTTTAATATTTACAGATAAGAAAAATTTCTTCTATGGATGGTCATTGTTCACAACGCCTGAGAATTTTAAAAAATCAATACAAGGAATCTAGAAAGGGAGATTTAAAATTCAATTTTTAATAATGAAATACTCAATAATTTTTATTCTAACATTGTCCAACAATTTATTTAGCCAAGATACAATTCACTTGGATAACCGATCAACTCTCTATTCGATGATAAAGCATTATTTCGATGTTGAAAATGAAAATCTCAATTCGTCTCTAGAGCGAAAAATATCCAGAAAAGTAAATAGATTTAATTTTGACAATTCGTCATCCAAAGATTTTTATATTTTTAATTTCTACATTTTATTGGACGAAAAGGGGAAAGTTAAAGATTGTTTGATAGATACCGAGTTTAATATCGAAGACGACGGAATTGAAAAAGTCCAAAAATATATATGCAAACTCATTGCAAATTCAAATTACAAAACAAAAAATTTCGTTTATCTCGTTGATACAAGTTACTATTTATTATCTTTTCCGTATAGTGTTAATTTTAAACCCAAATTAAAAAAGGTTACTTTCAATGAAAAAGATTTAACCTTGAAAAAGAAAATACCCGTAGTTTTTTACGTCGAAAATATTGACAAATATTTCTACTTTTCAGGCTTAAAAAAAAGAAAATGAGATTTAACAATTCAAAATCTAATATTTATTTTTGAATCGAGATGATTCATATTTCTTAACTTCAAGTAATAAATGCAACACGTCAGGGTGACGAAGTTGGAAATTTGGACAAAATAAGGATGGTACAGAAAATGGAATAATGATTGGAGAACATACAAAAGTCGGAAAAATATTTTTGAATCAAGATTCTAGTCCAAGGCAACCAAACACGAATTTAGATTACCCTTTAACGTATTATAAAAAGATAAAACATGATGAAATTGGATGGAAAGTTTTTACTATTTTTCTTGGGGAAAATGGTTTTTTTGCTTACAACATTGAGCAAACTGGAAAATCATTACAACTAAATAGTAAAGGGGAATTTATAAGCCAACCTGATATAAAAAAATAAATAATTTAATATGGACTTTTGTAATTTGATGTAAAGCAAAATTTCTTAAAATAGAATTAATTATCTTTACAAGAAGATTGATTTTATCTATCAATTCTAAAATAAAAAAATAGGAATAACAGGTTCTCTAAAAATAAACATGAAAAAAGTAATTTACTTCATTTTAATCCTCGCTCTGACAAATACATTTGTTTTTTCACAAAATATATTGCCGAACGGAGACTTTGAACAATATACAGCACTTCCAACTCAAGCTGGTCAAATTCATTTATGTAATGGTTGGTCAAATCTAAATGGAGGACCGATAATGTTTCCTTATGGAAGTCCTGATTATCTTCACACTTCTGGTGCTGGTTTTGGTGTTCAATTACCTAATTCGATTTTTGGGACTGTTTCACCATTTTCAGGTTCGGCAATAATGGGCTTTGTTACACATAGCAATTATTTTAATAATTATCGAGAGTATATTTCGCACCAACTTAATCCACCTATGATAAGTGGTGAATCTTATTCAATTTCATTTTGGCTAACAAATGGAAGTGCCAACCATTACAGTGGAAGTAGCTCAAACCACATAGGAATAAAATTCTCCAATTTTATGCTAAATCAAGACACATCTGAAGTAATTGAAACAATGCCACAATTTGAAATTCAAAATGAGGTGTGGAACACAACCTGGCAGCAATATACATTCAATTTTGTGGCAGATTCTTCCTATAACTTTTTAACAATAGGAAATTTTTTTACAGATTCGTTAACATCAACAACTGTTCAAGTAAATGCTGACTACTCACACGATGCTTACTATTTTATTGACAAAATAGAAATCAAACCGCTAAAGGTTACAATTCAAAGTGATTCTGTTTTTTGCATGGGAAGCAATTCAATATTTCATTTAACAACTACTAATCCTGTTGATTCAGTTTTGTGGAGTTTTGATGATCCCTCTTCCGGAGTTGCAAATTCTTCTACTAGCCATAATCCAACTCATGTTTTTACAAATACAGGTTCCTATACTATAAGTTTAATTGCATATTTCGGAGAATTTACTGATACAATATTTAAAACTATTACAGTAATTAATACAATTCCAGAAATCAATTTAGGAAGTGATACAACGTTTTGTTCGCAAGAACTATTGGTACTTGATGCATCGTTTCCTTATTCAACATGCACATGGCACAACAACACCCATAATCCAATTTATACAGTAACCCATCAAGGTGTTTATTGGGTCAAAGTAACAAACAGTTGTGGAATGGATATTGACACTATTGTTGTAAACTATAACTCAATTCCTATTGTTAATTTTGGTAATGACACTTTGATTTGCCAAGGAGACAGTTTACAACTCAATATAGATTTTCAAAACACTCAGTTTATATGGCAAGACAGTTCAACAAATTCGAATTTCATTGTTTCACAACCTGGAACTTATTGGGTTAGTACAAATAACTATTGCGGCGGATGGATTGATACAATTAATGTGCAATATAAACCATTACTTATTTTTGATTTAGGAAACGATACTACTTTATGTTTGGGTGATAATCTCTTGCTGACTGCTTCAACTCCAAATGCATCTTATGTTTGGCAAGATGAATCTAATCAACCTGATTTTATTGTAAATCAAAAAGGAGTCTATTCTGTTGAAATTACATTAAATGGTTGCAAAGCTTCCGATACAATTAGTATTGATGATTATTGTGAAATCAATCTTGAATTACCCAATGTAATTACGGTCAATGAGGATGGCGTTAATAATTTATTTGTCCCGATAATAAACCATGGAATTTCTTCTATGCACACAAGTATATATAATAGATGGGGCAATAGCGTATATGAAACAGACAATTTATCAATTGAATGGGATGGTAAAAATGTTAGTAACGGAACATTTTTTTGGGTAATTAACTATACTAGCAAAATTGGCACTTTCGGAAGTTTACATGGTTTTGTAACTGTAATAAATTGAGTTTTATTCTTAATTAATTTTCTTTGATAGCAATCCCCAATTTTTAACAACCAATATTTCAATAATTCCATTTTTTATTTGACGAGCTAAGGTTGAATTATTTTGTTGTTTTTTCATTAACTTAAATGAATTAATCAATTAAAAATCAAGGATATGCCGCTAAAAACAGGACCAAAAAGAATAGCAAAATCAACAGGTGAACCAGATAAACGCTAAAGAGATAACAAAGAAACCCCAGGAAATACTCCTTCATTGAAGCCGCACATTCACAAAGAAGTGAAATAGCTGGTTCTTTATAATTTTACTAAAATCATTTTTGAGTTTAATCAGATCAAATAAATTTTTGGTCAATGGGTATTTATTTTTAAAAAAAAGAATCATAGAATTTGCTTCAAAATTTACTAAAAATCAACTGCGTACATGTACGTATTATAACTGTTTTTTTAAGCAAAAAAACGTTTTAGTTTTAGTGAGTTTAGCTGAATACCAAATATTATTTTTTTCTATTTAATCATTTATCATTTTTATAATTAAAGTACTTTCAGGTGATTTTAAAATATCAATGAGTCAACATTTTAATTGAATTTTAGACTTTAGAAATCAAAGAAGTAAAAAGTCTTTATTTCTTCAATTTCTTTTCGTACGAATTGAGATGTGTTTCATTCATCAGAGACATTTTTGCTTTTTGATCTTTGGAATCAATTTTTATGAATGGCTATCTTTAAAGAATTGCTTAACAAGAGCATATACAAATCAACTAAACAAAACTTGAATGAAAATAGACTTCTTACACATTCAAAATTTCCGAAAGCTAAAAGATTGTAGAATAGACTTTTCTGAAAAGGAAACGATTTTTGTTGGGGCAAATAATAGTGGAAAAACAACTGCTATGGATGCTATGATTAAGTTTTTGAAGAAAACCAACACTTTTTCGACTCGAGATTTCACATTGTCTAATTGGGCAGAAATCAATAAAATAGGAGAAGAATGGATTGCTGAAACAGATCCAACTAAATTAGACCTTTCTTTGAATAAATGGGAAAATCATTTACCTTCAATTGACGTTTGGATAAAAGTCGAAATGAACGAACTTCATTATGTTAGCAGTCTGATTCCGACTTTAGATTGGGAAGGAGGTTTGCTAGGTGTTCGATTGAGGTATGAGCCAAATAATATGGAAGTTCTCTGTAAAGAGTTTCTTGATGTCAGTATTAATTCTAGAACACTAATCTCAAAGAATGTAACAACAACGTCAACAAACAACTTTAGTCTTTGGCCTAAGGATATGTGGGATTTTCTAGACAGAGAGAGGAAAATTAATGGGTTGTTTAAGGTTAAAACCTATTTGCTAAATCCTAAGCTTTCAGATTTCCCGCAGCAATTAACCGCAATGGATATACCTATTGAAGGTGATGTTTTCAATGGACTTATAAAAATAGATATCATAAATGCACAACGAGGATTTTCGGATGCTAATTCCGAAACTTCAGAAAACAAAATAGATGGAAAATCCCTTTCTGTTCAATTAAGAAAGTATTATGACAAACACCTAAACCCTACACTAAATCCTTCTCAAAATGATGTATCAGCCCTAAAAGCAATGTATGATGCAAAGAAAATTTTTGATGATGATTTAAAATTTAGTTTTAGTTCAGCTTTGAAGGAATTAGAGAATTTGAATTATCCCGGTTTAGGAAATGCAAAAGTCAATTTGATGAGTAATATCAGCACTGTTGATGGATTGAATCATGATTCATCTGTGCAATATTACTTTGATGATTCCGCACCAGAGTTAAAATTGCCCGAAAAATACAATGGTCTGGGGTATCAGAATTTGATTTCTATTGTATTTAAACTCATGCGCTTTCGTGATGAGTGGATGAAAGCCGGTAAAGCAGTAAATGATCCTGAAACTCTTGTAGAATTTGAACCGCTTCATTTGGTGCTGATTGAAGAACCTGAAGCCCATTTACACGCTCAGGTTCAGCAAGTGTTTATTCGGAAAGCGTATGAGACATTACGAAATCATGATAACTTACGAAGCAACACTCGGTTTTCAACACAATTGGTTATCAGCACTCATTCGAGTTACATAGCTCACGAAATTGATTTCACATCACTTCGATACTTTAAACGGGAATTAAGCAGTTCTAAGGGAAAAGTAGGAACCTCTAAAGTTGTCAATTTATCAGATACATTCGGAAAAAATGATGACACAACCAAGTTTGCTATTCGATACCTAAAAACGACGCATTGTGATTTGTTTTTTGCCGATGCAGCCATTCTTTTAGAAGGACCAGCAGAGCGAATGCTCGTACCTCACTTCATTAAATATGATTCGCAACTATTCAATAGTTATGTTTCCATATTAGAAATAGGCGGTAGCCATGCGCATAGACTTCAACCTCTGATTGAGAGTTTGGGAATCATAACACTTGTTATTACAGACATTGATTCAGTTGATCCTTCAAAAAATAGAAGCAAAACCCAACCAGAATTGAATAAAAATTATGAAACTGGTAATGACACTTTGACTAAGTGGTGGCCAAAGGAAAAAAGCCTAGATAAATTATTGGCTTTGGATAGCACAGCTAAAAACGATACCAATTACCCAGTTAAAGTTGCTTTTCAAACATCAATAGCAATTCAACAAGGAGGTTCAAATGTTACAGTTTACCCGTACACATTTGAGGATGCTTTGGTGATGCAGAACAAAGAGAAATTTGAGAAACTGACAGGAGGAAGCGGTCTTCTGAAAGTAATGGTAGATGCAAGTAAGAAAACTGATATCAAAGATTCGGCAAAAACAATGTATGATGCCATTACCAAAACAGGAGTGAAAAAGGCTGAATTTGCTTTGGAACTCCTCTTTTTTGAAGATCCGAAAACGTTAGCTACTCCAACATACATTAAAGAGGGCTTGGACTGGTTGGAAAATCAGTTGATACCAAAAGAAAGCACTAAAAAAGACAAGTGATTATGGGAGGCCAATCTACACTAGACAATAACATGGATAACCATGTGGATGAAGAGATTTACTCTTGTCTGAATCCCGAACAGCCGAAAAGTTTCTTTCTGTTTGCTGGTGCTGGTTCCGGAAAGACACGTTCATTGGTGAATGTGTTAGAGCGTTTCAAAGAACAGTATGGAATGAATTATCGGTTATATAGACAACGGATAGCCATCGTAACCTATACGAATGCTGCAGCCGATGAAATTAAACGTCGACTAAAATTCGACCCAATTTTTGAAGTAAGTACGATTCACCATTTTTCCTGGGAACTAATTAAATACTACACACACGATATTAAGTGTTGGCTAAAAGAAAATCTTCAATCCGATTTGGTTGATCTCCAAGAACAACAAAATAAAAGCAGAGACTTAAACAATAAAACTTCAGTTGATAGAGCACGTAAAATAGAATCCAAAGAAAAACGATTACGGAATTTGGATCAGATACGAGAATTTAGATATAATCCGAATGGAGACAATCTAACAAAAGACTCTCTTAATCACGCAGAAGTCATTAGCATAACAGCCAATTTCATTGAAACTAAACCACTGATGCAAGACATTGTTGCTTCGATATTCCCAGTAATTCTAGTAGATGAAAGTCAGGATACGAAAAAGGAAATGATATCAGCACTATTTGCACTTCAACAAAATAAAAAAGAAACCTTTTTGCTTGGATTGTTTGGTGATATGATGCAAAGAATCTATGCAGACGGAAAAGAAAAACTTGATCAAGGACTTCCTCCGGATTGGAAACAACCTGCAAAAAAAATGAACCACAGGTCCAATCGTAGGATAATCAAATTAATCAACGATATACGGAAAGAAGTTGATACGCAAAAACAATTTCCTAGAACCGAAAAGGAAGACGGAACTGTACGCTTTTTTATTATTGGTCGAAATGCAGATAAAGCAAGTGTAGAAGCGAAGGTTTTTGCAAGAATGGCAGAGATAACAGAAGATCAGTTGTGGGAGTCAGAAGTGAAATCATTGATTTTGGAGCATCACATGGCTGCGAACAGAATGGGGTTCTTTGATCTTTTTGAACCCCTTTATAAAACCGACAGGCTTAAAACTGGTCTTTTGGATGGGACACTTGGTGGGTTAACCTTGTTTACAAAAACAATTTTGCCATTACTCGAGAGCCATCGAAATAATGACCAATTTTCAATAGCACGTATTATTAAAGCTCAATCCAAATTGTTGAAAAAGGATGTGTTAGTAAATAATCAAGAACAATTGCAAAGCCTGAAATTGGTTCATGAAGCTGTTTTAGATTTTTTAAAGTTATGGGATGAAGACAATGATCCTAAACTACTTGAAATCATAGAAAAGATTCATGAAAACCAATTATTCGAGTTGCCAAGTGCGCTTTATATCATCGCATCGAGAAAGTCGAATAGTAAAGTTGTTGATTCACCAGTCAATGAAGAGGAAGAAGAAAATGATTCTGACGAAATCATTGATGCGTGGGATCAGGCGCTTCAAACACCATTTTCTCAACTAGAAAAATACAATGATTATTTGTCTGAAAACTCAAAATTTGGTACACATCAAGGGGTTAAAGGACTTGAATATCCTCGAGTAGCAGTAATTATAGATGATGAGGAAGCTAGAGGTTTTTTATTCACCTATGATAAACTATTTGGAGCAAAGGCACTTTCTGATACCGATAAAGAAAATCTTAAAGTTGGGAAAGATTCTGTGTTGGATAGAACCCGTAGGCTATTTTACGTTGCGTGTAGTCGTGCAAAAGAAAGTCTTGCAATTATCGCTTATACTTCTGATCCGGAATCAGTGAAAGCTACTTTGTTGGCTAATGATTGGTTTGAAGAGGGAGAAATTGAAATTATTTGAATAAAGAACAAAAATGGCATTTGAAGAATTGACGCTTGACGATGTTAAAACAGCTTATAGAAAGCTAAAGTCTATCGCATACTACGATACTTATGATCTTTTTATGAAAGCTAAAATTGCATCTTTTGAAACAGAAACAACAGATGATGAATCTGATATTTTAAATGTTGAATTAGTAGATTTTGATCGAAGATTAAAAGAACTTCATAAAGCATTAACCAGTTCGAGCGAGCAAAGGAAAAAGACTTACTGGCAGAAACATCTTACTGAAATAAGTTACAGAGTTCTTCCTAAGAAAATAAAAACTTTTGATCAATATAAAACTGGTAAAACAGGGGATCTAATAAGTAATATTTTCACTAATGAAAGGGAGGTTTCTTCGGAGGAAAAATATGATGTAGAGAAGCTTACTTTCTATATAGATTGCTCGATTGAGATACATATAGTCTCCATTTTATGGATTATGAAATTGGGGTATATTCTAGAAAATGATTTATACGAAAAGTGTTACGGTAACAGGTTGATCCTAGAAAAAAGAAAAGCAAATAGTAGGTTAAGAGAACCATTAAAAGATGAAGGATTGTTTAAACCATATTATGGTCAGTACCAAAAATGGCGTGATGAAGGAATATCAGTTGCGAAGCGATATCTCGATAAAAAACAAGATGTATTATTCATCAATATTGACATAAAGGATTATTACTACTCGGTTCGCCTCAAATTTGATGACTTACAAGAAAGGCTAGAGGAACACACTTTAGAAGGTTGGAAGACTATCATAGAAATATTTAATTCCACACATAAAATCTATACAGAACGGATTCAAGCAGTTGGTTATCCTAATGACTTCATTAAAGATGTCAATGAAGGACAAACAATTTTACCGATAGGTTTAACTTCTTCCTACATTTTAGGAAATTGGTATTTAAGGGAATTTGATTCCAGAGTAAATCAGAATATTCGCCCAATTTATTACAGTCGTTATGTTGATGATATTTTCATAGTAATGGCAAATACTGTTCCCAGATTCACCAATAAGGAGAGCTGTTTAGAAATCAACAAGGCTATCAATGATGCTTATGATAGCGACTTACTGAATTCATTGACGGAAACAGAACAACACATTGTAAAAACTTTTTATCCAGTTATTACCCTAACTGAGCTACCAAAAGAAATCTATCGAGAGGGTGATCATCCTAAATCTTCAATAATTTTTAAATTAAGTTGTTATGAAAATCTATATGTTCAACCTTCAAAAACGCTTGTTTTTTTATTCAAACACGATTCTTCTTTGGCATTATTAGACAAGTTCAAAAATGAATTGGAGAAACGTTCAAGTGAATTCAGATTCTTGCCTGACGAAAAGTTAGAAGAAGACGGTTTTGATGATGAGGCTTACGAATTGATTTTTGATGATTCACAATATAAAATAAAAACACTAAAAGACTATAAAGAGAGTAAGTATGGAATTGCTTCTCATTTGTCAAAAAAGATATTCTATAGTCTCCGAAATGGGAAAAAGAACTCAAAAGAAGATGCGAAGAAAATTCTTACCTTTTTTAGAGGAACTACCAATTTTGATCATTTTAGACAATGGGAGCGATTAGTTACATACTTCATTGTCAATGACAATAAAGAGGAGTTTCTTGATTTTGCGGTTAATACCTTTGAGCAAATATTTAACCTCCCTATTCCTGGGAATTTTAAATCATACAATATCAGTTATCTTGAAATTGTAGAGGATTTATTGGAATATTTTTCAATTGCTATTGAAATGGGGTTGTCTCTTAACCCTTCTTTTGCAAAGCCAATCGAGAAACAGATTACAGAAACATTTTCTCGATTCTCTCTTGAATTTATGCATACCAACGACCACCCATTATTGATCTTTAAACAATGGCAAAGATTTCGTTGGTCCAATATGTTAAGACATGGTTATATCAATATTCCGCTCCTTAATTATACCAATGTATCAATTCAAGAAAATTCGTCTTTATTAGAATGTGATTTTTCAAAGATTCATGATATTGACTCCGTTCAGTTTAATGAAGATTTAATTAAATATTCACCTAGAAAGATCAGATTCTATGAAGTTGCATGGATGGAATGCATAAGACGCGTTTATTCTACTCCAAAACCAAGAACTTTTCAGAATCGAATTCCAAACGATATCCTATACAAAGGGGGAGGCAATAATATCCACTACTTAGATGAAGCTTTCGAGATTTATTTTAGAATTAATTATTGGCACAAAGCGGGAGACAGATCTTTTAAAGAGGATTTAAAAAAGGAAATTTTCCAATATGATGAGTGCTTGTCAGTTGAGGAATCAAGAGATGAGCAACCAGAGTCATTACTCATTGCGCATGAAATAACTGTTAATTCTAAGATTAAACTCAAAAAGCTAAGAATAGGGTTAGCAAACATGAAAGTTGATGAGAAAAATTATGAATTGAGCATGTTGGAAAAGCCAAACATGAAGGACCGATACAATGATTTTGCTAAAGTTTTGAATATTTCTGAGGAAGAGCGTTGTGATTTGGTTGTTTTGCCAGAGTTATCGTTGCCCCATGGATTAGTAAAGACCATTATTGATCACTCTTGGAAACATGAAAGAGCGATTATTACCGGTCTAGAACATTGGACCCATAATTCAGTTGCCTATAATTTCATTTTAACGATTCTCCCGTGTTCAATACGAGGTATTAAGGATGCTGTTCCGATTTTAAGACTAAAAAATCATTATGCCCCAATTGAAGAGTTTTGGATGAATGATTATAGAAAAACAGTACCCAAGCCAGATCCATATAGGTATCATCTACTCAGATGGAAAGGGTTGTATTTTACGAATTATTACTGTTTCGAGTTAGCAGATATTATTCACAGAGCCATTTTCCGTTCTAGAATAGATTTCTTGGTGGCATCCGAATGGAACGCAGATATTAACTACTATTCGAATATTACAGAAGCTACCGCTAGAGACATTCATTGTTATTTTATCCAAGTTAATACAAGTCAGTTTGGAGATTCAAGAGTTACTAAACCTACTAAGTCAGCTTACCAAGACAGTCTAAGAATCAAAGGAGGCAAGAATACGACTTTATTGGTTGATGAATTAGATATCGAAAAGTTGCGAGAGTTTCAATACAAGGGTTTTGGTCAACAAAAGGAAGACGGGACATTCAAGCCAACTCCAGCGGATTACAAACATGAGGACGCTAGAAAAAGACAAGAAAACAAATCTTTTAGGAAGAAAAAATAGAAGTTTGGTTATTTCATGGAACTGGAAAATGTATATCGAAAATATCAACAGCTGTTGCCATCTCGAGAAGAAGGAATGGTTGTTTTTCGGTTACAAGAAAAAATTAGATTGCAAGAGATAAATGAAAATTTCACCTACTCCGATATAAAGAAAGTTATTCAGGAAAATGCAAAGGTTTTTGGAGAGTTAGATCATTATGCCGAGCCAATCATCAAAAATTTACTACATTATTTTATAGAACGACCTTCCGACCAAAAGACAACATACAAGCTCACAGAGTATGCGCATAAGTTTATTGATCTTGTTTATCATAAGTTGGATAATCCATTACGTAAATTCCCATTAAGTGAGAGCTTTAAACGATATGCTGCTTTCAATGCAGAAGAAATTGTTTCCATTGAGGAATTTGAAAGTTGGTTCGAACAAGGATTTCAAGCAACGACCCGACAGAACATTATTGAGCATTTGGAAGCATTAAAAGACGATGTTGACGAATCTATTTCTCAATTAAATAAGACGTTGTATGAAGAAGAAAAAAATATCTTAACTGTTGTTTCTGATTTTACTAGCGTTTTTGAAGAACTCAATAGTAAAACTGATGAGATTCGTGATGCGATTAGATTGGGTGCTAATCTTGAAAGGGAAGTACAATCCGTAGTGTCATACTTCTATGATAAAATACCAAATTGGAATGATGAAGAGAAGGGGAGGTCTGATTATCAAAAAGCACTAAGTATTCTGTCTGAAACCAAATCTTTCTTCCTAATCATTGATGAAAAAATAGGTCAATTAAGAGGAAAGATTATCTATGCGAGTAGGAAATTAAATGATCTTCAAGAAAACTTCCGCTATCAAACACGATTCAAAAGAAATATTCGAAGATTTCTTGAGTTTACCATCGACGAATCCTTTTTTACAAAAGAAGGTCCGTCTTTCAAAAAGAACTTTCCTGTAAAACAACTTCCCGGAGAGTCTTTCAAATTTACTGTTGTTCCCTATTTTGAATCCTTTTTCCCTGTTAAATTCAGCGTAAACCAGACAAGTTTGAATCCGGGTTATGAATTAGGTGAAAGGCAACGGATACAGAAAGAGATCTCAAAGCAGGAAAAGATTCAAGCATTAATCTCTTACTATAAAGAAAAGCTGGTTCAAGAAGAGAAATTAGATTTTACAGAGCATTTCTATAAAATAATTGATCAAGAGAATGACTTGGAAATTGCCTTAAATGTTGGTTATGACTTATTGTTATTTGCACAATACTCTCCAAATTATCAGTTAAATATTGATCGAACTATTTCCAAACATTGTTTAAACAAGAACTTAATCACATGGCAAACGAATATATACAGCAAATAGATTTTGCTTTTTTGAATGAGGAGTTGGTTCAGACACATTTTGCTGATCTGAATTTTGAGCTTTTGAGAGGTGCACACATTCAAAGCGATCAGTATTACTTATTTCGTTTGCTCAGGGAAAAAGAAAACGAAATCCGATCTTATTATCGTTCTCTTTACAATTTGGACCTTATAAGGGACAAATATGATACAGAAATATATTTCTACCTGGATTTCCTGGATGATGGTAAGGGGAAAGTTTCTCCACAACAAAGACATAGAGAGCTATCGACTCAAAATACGATTACAGGCTTGATACTTCTGAAGTTGTACTACGATAAATATTTTGAATCTCATAAAGATATACAATGGCAGGATATTCAAAAGGAAATCATGGAATCTGAATTTAGTCTAGGATTTAGGAAGATCTTTTTTAGTGAAATCCGAGAGTTTTATAGTGATCCTGAATGGGAACCTGTGATTAAGAGATTTAAGAGGTGTCTTCGTGAGTTTGAAATATTGGGATGGGTTAAGAAGATGGATTCTAGCGAAGAAGAGATTATTCATTTTCAAATCAAAGAAAGCATTCATCGCTTCGCAAAATTGTATGAAAGGGAACTCACGCATTTTGATGAGTTTATTGCTAATTATGAAAAAGACGCATCATGAATTACCCACTAATTCATTCCCTTTCGACTGTCAATATTGTCAAACATTATAATCAGGATTATCTCTTTCATTCTGAAAGAACGGATTTTACTGGAAATAATGGAGTCGGGAAATCTATTCTAGCAGACCTCATTCAGTTAATTTTTATAAGTGAAGATAAACTTATTGAATTTGGAACGGATAGCCTGAACAAGGAAGGAAGAAGCCCTTATACCTTACCTAAAGAGCAAACAGATGCTTTTGTCTTCATGAATATCGAAATGAAGAAGGATAATTTTCTTACAATAGGTGTATGCATCCCAACAAAGCGTAGCAAGCGACTGAAACCTTTCTTAATCACAAATGATCTGGATGTTGAGAAACCTTTGGATGATTTGTGCATCAAATTGGAGGCTCTACCTCAAAATACTCATTTCATAAGTAATGGAAACTTCATGGAAATAGAACAAGTCGCTAGACATCTTAGAGATCAATACGGACTTTATCTCCAGTATTATTCCAATAAGGATGATAAAGAAAAGTACTATTCATTTTTGTTTCAAAAAGGAGTGTTGTCCGTAAATCTGAGTATCGGTAATAATCTTAAATCGTTTGCAAGAATTATTCAATCATTCTCCCGTGCGAAATCCTTAAATCTAAAGGACTCGAAAAGCTTAAAGGATTTTCTATTTGAAGAGTCGGAGAAAGAATACCAACAGTTGTTTTTAGAGCATAAATCAGAATTGGAAAAACAGATTGATGACTATAAAAAATTGGATGAAGAAATCAATTTATTAGAACAAAAACAGGAGTGCCTTTCAAAACTAAAGGACTATGATGATTTGAGAACAAAAAATCATATACTTCTATTGACAAACAAAGTGTTTTCAGATTTTCATCAAGTAAAAAGACTAGAGAAAAAGATTGATGAAAGTTCTATATCATTGAAATCATTTAATGATGAATTAGACTACCTCAAAAAAACTACTCCGCGACTGAAAGCAATTCAAGAGAAAGCCCTAGAATATAAACAGGATGCCAGGAGCATTGCAAATTCGATTAGAAAACATCTGGATAGACAGAAAGAAATTGATAGCATTGATACTGAGATTGCCAAACTGAAGGAACTACAGACTTTCTCCATTGAAGAAGATCTATCAATAGAATTAGATCTGAACATTTTTGACACAAAAGAGATCATACGTAAGGTTGAACTTTTCAAACCTGTTTTTGAACAATACGGATCGGTGAAATTAATATCCGATAAAACGGAAGAACAGCATTTTTTTATCTCCCAACAAAAGCAGGCGATCCAAAGTGAAATTAAACGAAGTAAAGAAGTTTTAAAATTGATTGATCTTGATCAGAAAAACACTCTTTTTTCGAAAGCACTTGAACAAGGATTGGAGCTTTCCGAGTCACAGGAAGCAGTTCTTTTTCATTTTTTAAATCTTGCTTGGGAAAGACCGCTTGAGGTTGTTGAGGGAAGTATTTATACTAATACGTTAGAGATATTAGAGGATTCCTCAATTGAGATGGATGAAAAAAATAATGGATACTGGTTTAAAACCGGACACATGGTTCACTTTGTTAAAATGTCATCTGAGCAACGATTATTTAACGATCCTGGTAGGTTAAAAACGGCAATTGAAAATCGAAAATCAGAGATTGAAAACTCCATATTTGAAAAAGAAAGTAAACTGGTCCAGTTAGATCGTTTTGAAAAAGGTCAAACATACGATCAAACAATTTTGGATTTTGATTACACTTTGGATGACAGACTAAAAGATTATTCTTCTCTGGAAGAATTTAAAAAGACAGCTTTCATTATTCAACATATTGATGATAAAATCAAGGATCTGGAAAGAAAAAAACTGATGGAAATCGAAGAGCAGGAAAAGCTTGTTTTTCCACCGTATTTTAATATTCAGCAACTAAAGCTATCTACCTTTATTGATAAAAGTGAGACTTGGTTATCAATCAAAGAAAAAAGAGCTGATAAACTATTTGAGCAATATACGACGAAAGAAAGTCGCATTAAAACGCTAAACAATGATCTGATTCCATCAAAAGGAGGTTCACTGACTAGTGAAAAGGCAGATTTGGATAAGTTAAAAATTGCATTTGAACAGAAACAAACTGATTTTCAAAAGCTATTTCCAGAAATTGAATTAGAGTATTCAAATCCCTTACCTATATTGTCTGATGAAAAAATAGATGAGTTAGAAGCATCTTATCATACTTCAAAAGAGAATTATGTTTCTGAATACAAGACCATTGTTTCCCGCTTTGACGAGTCAAAAGAAAATAAGAATCCGGAAGTCAATGAGCAAATAGAAGAAAATAAATTCAGTTTTGTAATTCTCGAACAAGTGCTATTAGGTTCGAAAATCAGATATATGGATAGTATTTCGGACGAAGTAAGAAGTATGAACGATGTTCGAATAAAAATTTCAGAGACAATCTATGAAACAATGCTGAAAATATTCGTTCAGACCAAGAATAAATATGATGAATATAAGACAGTAGTTCGTGATTTGAATTTATTCTTTAAAGAGCAAAAAATTAGTGAGAAACACATTTTTCAAATTGATTTTATTACTCATAAAAACTTCTCGATTGACTGGGTTTATTCGCTTCAATTGAGATCAGCTGATGTGTTTCGATCAAATGAACTTTTGTTTAATGGGGCTTCCGTTGAAGGATTCATTGAAGACTTTTTCAAGGAAATTACAGGACTAAGAAACAAAATCAAATATACCGATTTGCTTGACCCGAAGACCTATTTTGAATTGGATGCAAAATTGGGAAATGAATCACAAACGAAAGAAACTCCCGGCAGTACCGGTGAGACCTATACAGCAATTGTCCTACTTTGTATTGGACGATTAAATGCGGTCCAAACCAAAGGTAAAAAAGGGATCAAGTTCATCATTTTAGAAGAAACAGCAAATTTGGACA
>CAZWSY010000074.1:0-17480 GCA_964636775.1 uncultured Lishizhenia sp. | reverse complement strand
CCACTATTTCAGCTAACAAAACAAAAAACTGGTACGTATGAGCCCACTCAAAAAAAAACTATATTTTCGTATATAAACTACTACTATGAAAATTAATTTATTACTCTTGGCCTTAACTGCAACTCTTTTTTGTTTTGGTCAAAACGCGATTACTGAAAAACGTATCGAAATTGAATTGGAAGATAATTACACTAAAGAGGCTGTAATTCAAATGGGAAAAGACGGTTTTGTCTTACATGCAAGAGAACGAGTTACACCGGATGGTATTAGAACTATTCGATATGCCAAATATGATTCTGATTTGAATTTTGTTGCAGATAAAGAGATAAAGGTAAAATACAATCAATGGTATGAGGATTACTATGTCGATGATAATTATTTAAATATTGCCTATACGAACAATAAGTCTGGTCTTTTTACTGCAACACGTTATGATAATAAAACCGGGGAAATTAAAGAGTTTACTGGAAAATTTGATAAAGGCGTCAAAATAATAAAGTACACTGTTTTGAATGGGAATTTTCATTTTTTGTGTGTGAAGAAAAAATCACTTCTAACAATAGTAGTCAACATTGATAATCAAAGCACCATTGTTAATCCTCTGGATATAGAAATAAAATATCCTCAGACAATAATCGTGAACAATTTCCAACCCATGAAGGAGTCAAATGAGGTTAGTTTGTCATTTAATTATTTCCAGAGTAGATTAAACTTTAAGTCTCAATTATTGGTATTAGGCGAGAAAGGTGAAGTCATTCATTCCCACGAAACAACTGAGATTAACGGATTTTACTTAACTAACGCAAGCATCTCAAAAACAGGAAAGGATGATTACGTTGCTGTTGGTAATTTTAGAATAGAACGTCCTAACTCCAATCGTTGGCCCGAAATTACGACAAATGGAATGTACATCGCGATTTTTACCGAGGGAAAATTGGACAAAATCAAATTTTACAACTTTACAGAATTAAAGAATTTTTTTAACTACAAATCAGAAAAAGAGCAGGCTAAAATCGAAAAGAAAATAGATAAGGCAGAATCAAAAGGAAAGGAATTGATATTTAAGTATTTACTTGCTAACCATCCAATAGCCAAGATTGATAACGACTTTCTTTTGGTCTCGGAGGCCTACTATCCTACTTATGAATTAAGGTCGTCATCCTCCTCTAATGGTAGTACCTCAACACAAGAAGTTTTTGATGGCTATCAATATACTCATTCATTTATAATTCGATTTGATAAGGATGCCAATATAATTTGGGATCAATCCATGGAAATGTTCCTTTTTTACAAACCGTTTAAACCAAAATTATTCTCCGAAATCTCTATTGATGAAAAAGGAAATATTAACATGGTTTATGCTAATCTGATGAGAATAAAAAGTCAGACTATTGATGCGAACGGAGCAACAATTTTGAACACAAACGCCAATATTATAAACACAGGAAATGAAGCTGATAAAGTAAGGTATTCAAATTCCAAAATCGATTATTGGCATGACACTTACTTCATCAACTACGGAGTGCAAAGAATTAAGAATACTGAAGTTAATGGCAAAAAAGTAAAACGGTTAATTTACTTCGTAAGTAAAGTAAAACTCTAGATATTTTTAGCTAGGAAATTTTGTACGTTAAATCTAATGACATTCAAGATTTTCAAAAAAAAACTAGCATTTATACTCAAAATCCCTTAAAAAGGATTTGTAAAAAAAAATGTTAGCCTTTTTTATCTCTGCCTGGCGGTAGAAAAGTGCCATGCACCCACAAGTGAGGATAAATAATTCGTGGTCAGCTGAACCTAAGTACTAGAAAGGAGTTAAACTGTAAGGAATCTTTTTCAACTGATTATCACTGATTATTAGATCTCACAAAATCTCTCCAATTGTTTTTTGTGGCATCGAACGTGAATAATGGCAACATCCCACGGTCTGCATTCTGACGGTCAGTGATACGATAATATAAGTATTGCGCCATTTCGTATCTACTTGCTTCAAAGGTTAAGAATTCCAACATTTGTTTTGCTTGTTGAAAAGAAACACACGTTTTTACAAGGTCTTTTTTCATCATGTCAATTTTTCCACTTTCAAATGTTTGGTCTTTTAAGTCAGCCATGAATTCGTCAAAATTCCAAATAGTATTCGTGCAATTTATGAATTTACTGTTGGAATTTGTAGTTGTAATTGTTGTTGTTTGTTGTGTATTGTTCCAATTTTGGTTTTGTTGGTTGTTGGTGTTGGAATTCCAATTTTGGTTTTGATTGTTTTGGTTGTTGTTATTCCAGTTTTGGTTGTTATTTGTGTTCCAATTTTGATTGGAGTTCTGATTCGAGTTTGTATTCCAATTCTGATTGTTTTGATTGTCCCAATTTCCTGACGTGGTTGTGGTAACAGATGTGGATTGAGTTGTGGTTTGTTGTGTGTTTACACCTCCGACACCAACATTCATGTTCATATTAAATGTTTCGCCAGTCACTGGATCAACGAAAGTGGTATTCATTCCTGTTCCACCCATATTTACATTCATATTTACATTTCCATTGGTGTTCGTGTTCCACTGATCACTAACTTGTGTATTTGTTCCATTCGTACCGAAATTGGCATTAATTTGAACGCTTCCATTCACAGGTTGACCGGTTGTGTTGGATTGAATCGTTGTTTGTGTTTGCTGATTGTTGTTATTCCAATTGGTTTGTTGATTAGTATTATTGTTTGAACTCCAGTTAGTTTGCTGATTATTGGTGTTGTTGTCCCAGGTGGTTTGTTGGTTGGTATTGACGTTTACATTACCATTTACATTCGTGTTTTGGTTATTGTTCCAATTGGTGTTTGTATTAGAATTTACAACAGGTGCATCTGAATATATGAATGAATCATTTTCTCTAAAAGCCAGACCGTTATTCATGCTACCCGAAATCGGAACAGCGCCAATATATCTCAATGCTGCTTTTCCTTTTGAGAAACGAACCTCAACTGTAATATCCATCGGCTCTTCCAAAAACAATCTTCTATTTAAGTCGGGTGTTTTTCCATCAGCGAAAATTACTTTCATGGCATAAGCTCCATTTTTGATTCCCGACACTACCACATTCGTTTGTGGTACACTGTTTTGTTTAATACCATTTAGAATTACAAAAAACTGCTGTCCACCGTTATTGAAAACAGTTAAATTGCTTTGAGCCAGAAAATTAAAAGAAAAGGCCAGAGTTAGAATGAATAAAATTAGTTTCATACGTTAGATTTTGATGTTAAAGATAAAAGGAAAATTACGCGCGGCGTTACAAACATTATTCCAAAAATGATTCTTTATCCAAAGATGATTTTAATAGGTCATACACAAATGTTCCGAAATTTACATTAAAATATTTCTCGAATTCTATCACATTTTCACACTGTAGCCAAATTTCCTTGTCCTCACAAATTGCTTCTGATTCTTGATAAAAAATTTTTTTAAAATATTTTTCTAAAACTTTTTCTTCTTCCCAAAAATCGTCTTCAATTAAATAAACTGTTGCTTCAGGTTCAATGTCAAAAAAAGGTGTTTCTTCCGAATTTTTCTTTGCCCAATCCATAAAGGTTGGGGTAGGGGTAAGGTGTATAAATCCTCGATTAACAATTTTCATATTTGGAACGGTTTTAAACTAAATGGTTCATAAAATTCCCACTGAACTTTTTTCTTTTTTGCTTGACTTAGAACTATCCAACGAAAATTTTTTGTTTCAGAATTTCTATTACGCAACAAATAACACCAATTTTCAAATGGGATTTTTTGGTTGCTCTCAATGAGGTCAATTTTATTTTTGCTAATAATCATTAAATAATTTTGCTTTCCGAATGAAAAATTCCCTCCTAATTTAGAGGAGTGTTCTATGTCTAACCAATTATAAAAGGCGTTTGTGGTTGACATTGAATCTTTAAAAGTCCAAGTGCTATGGAAAAGTTCGAGCATCGTGTCAGAGGTGAAAAGTTGGAATTTCTCTTGTTTTATTGGTGCGAAACGATTGAAAAAAGATTTTGCTTCAATTGGATTTAATGATTTGATTTCCAGTAAAAAAGAGTCTTTGTTGTAACTTTTAATATAATTAGTTAGGGTGTCCGAACTCGCGCTTACATTTTGCTCTTTTTTGGTTTCCTTTGCTTTAGGACGCAAATCTTCAATATTTAATATCTTCGGCTTATCCTCCTTGCATGCTACAAAAAGGATTATTAACATCAAAAACAATATTTTATTCCGCAATAACACGAATCAAATTTTTAACGTTTTCTACTTTTTGCATGACAGATTTTAAATCTTCCCCTGTTACAGTCACGTGACCCATTTTTCGGAAACTTTTTACTTTTTCTTTTCCATAAATGTGAGGATAAACACCTTCAATTGCTAAAGCATCTTCAAGTCCATGGTAATTGGCACGTCCATCGGTTTGAGGTTCTCCTAGTAGATTTAACATTGCTCCGGCTTGAATCATTTTTGTGGAACCCAAAGGAAGTCCAAGAACTGCACGTAGATGTTGTTGAAATTGAGAAGTAAGATTACATTCTATTGTGTGATGTCCACTGTTGTGCGGGCGAGGTGCGATTTCATTAATTAAAAGTTTTCCACTCTTATCCAAGAATAACTCAACGGCTAAAATTCCGACCATGTCCAATGATTCAATTACTTGTTGGGCAAGTTGTTGAGCTTCTTTTTCAACATGTTCAGGAATATCTGCTGGTGCATAAAGTAGTTCAACCAAATTCGCTTCAGGATTAAACTCACATGCTACGGTTGGAAACGCGGTTGTTTGTCCGTTTTCGTTTCTTGCTACGATAACAGATAATTCTTGTGCAAAATCTACTTTTTCCTCTAGTACAGCTGGAGCGTCAAAGGCTTTTGAAAGGTCTGCAACGGAATGAAGAACTTGAACACCTTTACCGTCATATCCGCCGGTTCTTAATTTTTGAACAACAGGAAAAGTGCAATTTTCTTTGAGTTCTTGTATATTTTCTATTAGCCTAAAATCAGCGGTTGGTAAATTATTTTCCTTGTAAAATTGTTTTTGTGTGCCTTTATCTCTAATGGTTTTCAAAACACGAGATTGAGGAAATACCTTCACACCTTTTTCTTCAAGCACTTCAAGTGCTTCAATGTTAACGTTTTCAATTTCAACGGTTAAAAAATGTTTGTCCCTACCAAAATCCAATACAGTTTGAAAATCAGTTAATGAACCAACTGTAAAGGAATGTCCGATTTTGGCACAAGGTGCATTTGGATCAGGGTCTAAAAAATGCAGGTGAACATTCCAATCAATAGCTTCTTGCAATAACATTCTACCCAATTGTCCACCACCTAATACGCCTATTTTAGCCGTTTCTCCGTACCAATTTTGCTTCATGGTACAAAGGTAGAAAGGTCAGTGGAAAATAGATGAAATTAGCACTTAATATCATTAATTGTTGCGTTTAATTGTCCACTTAACTGAAAGTTCATCTCTTTTTCGAAATGGGCGTTTACAAAGGTGAGTTTTACCAACAATTCTCCCATCTGTATTAGATATAAATTGCTAATTATCAGGTAAATATCGCTCATTTTTAACTGCTCTTTCAGATTTCCTAACTATGATGATTTTACTCATTTAATAAATTTATTAATCGCGGAACCTTTTACAAAAGACCACTTTCCACGATTTGTAAGGTTTATCTCTCAATGAATTAATCTGTGCTAAAGTGAAATTTTACCTCGACTTTTGATTTTATCTTTCGATTTCAAATTGCTTAAAATCCTCCATTCAACGCTCTCACTTTCTTAGCTAATTCGTTGACTTTATCCGTTCTTCCCAACTTCTCATAGTTGACCATATTGTTGTTGTAAGCACGGATGTCGTTTGGATATAAGCGTATTAAACGGTCGTTGTATTCTATCGATTTTCGATAATCTCCGAGCATTCCATAGCAGTTTCCGATGTTTAAAATTCCGTCCAAACTCGAAGGATTAGTTTGCAACACTTTTTCGAACGATTCAATTGCTCCACGGTAATCACCTTTAGAAGCTTGATCATAACCCAAACGGAAATAATAATCTGAATTTTTCTCCCCTTTGAAATCGTCCAAGTTTACATTAGATGGTTCTAGCAACTGATTGATTCCGATTTTTTTCAAATTATTTGAAGCGGTTGTCGCGAGAGGATAACCTGGCACAAAAGCCAATGATTGATTGTAACAATAAGAAGCATAAACGAGATTACCTTTATTGTTTTGGTAAACCGTACCAAGGTTGTAATAGGCTTCTGCTTGCATTTGACGTGTTGGCTTACAGTCAATACATTTTCGATAGTAAATAATTGCGCTATCCGGTTGATTAAGAAAAAGTTGATGGATCACAGCTGTTTTTAAATAACTTTCAGCAAAAGTTGGGTGCATACGGAGTGATTTATAAAAGGACTTCAAAGATTGGTCAATGTATTTCATTTTCTGAACGGTATCCTTTTCTGCCATCGCTTTCACCAACGATTGTTCTGCGTAATGTCTGTGGTTTTGACAAGATTCTTCTCCTGTTTTTATATCGTTTGAAAAAAGTGTGTAATTGTCTTTCCAAACTTTATTACGCTCAAAAGTTTTGAAGGAATAACCAAAAAATAGAACCGCACCAAAGCCCCATGCTACAACTGCTTTTCCTTCAAATAAATGTCCGTACTTCTCCTTAATTACAATAAATGCCGCTAATAAAAATCCAAGAACACCCATGTAAAGAAAACGTTCTGCAAAGATTCCGCCACGCAAAACGGTAAATGCAAGTGCTGGTGCGATACTCACAAAGAATAGAGCGAATGGAATCGCCTTTACATCTCTTTTTAAAGTCCATTTTATGGTGTAAAATGCACCAATAGCAAACAAAGCAAGACCAAGAAGTGCAAAAGGATGTCCGAAACTAACCGCTGGAATTTGATTGTAGGAATAGTCGTAACGAAGAGGATGAGGCAAAATCAAAAGTTGAATGCCGAAGGTAAAAAGGTAGAATGCCGTAGGGAAGCGCGTGAATTCATCGGTATGAGGTGGAACGTAAGGATAGTTCACAATATCAATTGGAATGATTGCATCAAGTGAACCTAGAGCTATTCGTTTCTGAAGGAAGAAAACAGCAAACGCAAGAAATACAGGCCAACTTTTGATTAAACTAGCCCCAATTTCATTACGCCCCAAAACGAAATAAAAAACTGGAACAAGTAGTAAACCTGTCAAAGCGGTTTCTTTCGACAACATTCCAAGATAAGCAAACATAAAAATAGGTATTAACCAAAGTTTATTGTTGGTTTTCAGGTGTTTGAGAGTTGCAAAAAGAACTATAAATAAATTTAATGAACTTAAAATTTCATCACGACTTTTAATGTTTGCAACAACCTCTGTGTGAATGGGGTGGGCTAAAAAAAGTAGGGTAATAACCAATGGCATCCATTTACTGTATTGACTGAATAGTTGATGTAAAACCAAAAACAAAAAAAGACCGCTCAAAGCAAAAATCCAAACATTATTAAAGTGGCTAACATGTGGTGCAGGACCAAAAAACTCATATTCTATCGCGAAGGTGATAAGGGAAAGCGGACGGTAATAACCAAGTTTAACCTCTGAAAACTCCCATAAATCCTGAGTTAAAATTCCTTTAATTCCACTGATTCCTTTCTGAACGTTTAGGTTTTGTTCAATTGCTCCCGTGTCGTCGAGTACATATCCGTGTTTAATGGTGTTCGCATAAAGTAAAAATCCAACAATAAAGACACCGGCCAAAGAAGCCCAAAATTGCCAATTCATCGCACTCGAATCTGGGAATTTAAACCAAGTAGGGAGGTTTTCAACTGTCTTTAAAGGATTTATTGCGGCTTGTTGTTTTATTTTTTTGTTCATGGATTTAATTCGGGTTTACGAAATTGCAGATTTTTTTCTTGAAAAGGTGAATGCGTTTAAATTCTTCTTTCAGATTTCAACAGAATGGTTATTACTTCAAAAATTAATTCCAAAAAAAAAATCACCCCAAGATGAGGTGATTTTTATTTAATCATGAAGTTTGTGTTTATTTCCTAACTACAAATCTTGAAGTGAATTTTCCTGCACTCGTTTGAACTTCAAGGAAATAAATTCCGTCGTTGAAATCAGAAACATTGATTTGGTGTGCTGGAGAAATGGAAGAAGTTTCAAAAATCTTTTGGCCACTCAAATTAAAGATTTGAAGATTTTCAATCATGACTTTTGAAACCACGTTCAATAATTCGTTTGAGGGATTTGGATATATAATAGGTTGGATATTTGAAAGTTCAGTCAAATTTGAAGTGTTTAAATCAGATCCTGAACAATCTTCATCAATGTTATTATTTGCAATTTCAGTTGCTCCCGGATAAATATTTGGATTGCTGTCGTTGCAGTCAGTATTGTTTGGAGAATAACCTGTTCCAGGGTTTCCGCAAGAAGGCACAACCGCTCCAGCTCCAAATCCATCACCATCAGCATCAACATAATAGTTGGTTAATGAAGAAACTAGAGGATTATTGTCATCGCAGTCTGTGCCAGTTGTTGAATAACCAGCTCCAGGATTTGCACACAAAGAAACTGCATCTCCAGCACCAACACCATCATTATCAGCATCCACATAATAATCTACAAAATTCAAGCTTTCATCAGTTTGATTATTACAGTTGTTGTCAATCCCGTCACAAATTTCTGATACATTGGGATGAATCGCATTGTTTGTATCATCGCAATCTAAAGCGTTGTCAACATATCCAACAGGTTGGCTACAAGATTGAACAGATACTTCTGAGTCCCCAAATCCGTCTCCGTCTGCATCTGCAAAATAAGTGATGTCACCTGCATTTACAACTACTGTTAGAATAAGTGAATCAGCTGCTGGAGCAACAGCAGCACCTTCTTGTCTTGAAACAAAATATTTCACTTGATGCGTTCCAACACCAGCAATGCTTGGGTCAAATGTATTTCCGGTAACACCTGGACCTGAAAAAGTCCCACCTGTTGTGCCAGTTGGAGTTAATGTAACCGCACCATCTGTGATACAATAATTATTAGCCAATCCTGAAAAAGATGGATTTGGTTTAACAGTTAACTGCACATCGTAAAAAGCTGGATTGTCATTTTGATTAATCGGAAGCAAACCACACAAAACCACATCCGCTAAAAAATTCACTTTCATTCTAAAAAAACCAACTTGAGTAGGTGTACCGCTGTATGCAATACAACCAACCACGGATGGATTGTTGTTGGACGGAGCATAAAAAGAAGCATTTGTTGCCCCATTTAGACCTTGAGGCATTTGTGCATAAGTAAAGTTGTCAACACGAGCAATTCGAATATTCGTTCCTGCCGCGCTGGGATCAATGAGTCCTGCGTCAAAGCATTGATTCGTTACAACAAAAGATTCAAAATCACTAAATGGTTGGTTGACCACTGCATTTATTAAAATTGAATCGCAAATTCCGCCGTAAGATGGAAGACTAGCAGAACAATTAACAGGCGTGCATTGCGATTTCGCAATAAATGTAAACGCTATTAAGCCAAGGGATAGTAAGGTTTGTTTCATAGTTTTTTTTTATTTCAAAATTAAATTAAGAATGGCTAATTTGTGGCATCAAATGAATGATAGTTTTTTTTACAAAAAGAAAATCTCATTGGTTTTAAAAAATTTGTCATATATTTTGTCTCGTTAGGAAATAAAACTTCGTGAATAACAAATGCTTTTTTTGAATGTCAACTAACTCATTAACAAATTCACATTTGATTTTTAACGATATTTGCCAAAAAAAAACACAAAACGCCTAACTTATATGAAAATTCTCATCACCGGAGGAGCGGGGTTTATTGGAAGCAACCTTACCAAAAGATTTCTCAATGATGGACACCAAGTAGTTGTTCTCGATTCATTGTTAAGAGGTAACAAATTGGATGAAGAAACCATACAAAAAATCACTTTTTATCATGCCGATGTGAGGGATTTTGAAACAGTGAAGAAAGCCTGTGAAGGGTGTGATGTTGTTTATCATTTTGCTGCTGTTTTAGGAGTGGACATCGTTGCTGAGAATCCTGTTGAAACAATGGATGTGGAAGTTATTGGAACGAGAAACGTGGTTGAAGCGGCTCATGCGTGCGGCATTTCTAAGGTAATTTACGCTTCAACAAGTGGTATTTACAGCTCCACGGAAATAGTTGATAATGTTTTAACTGAGGAAATGTTAGTTGACCCTCATACTTCTTATGCTATGGCAAAGCGTTATAACGAACTTTATTTGAAGTCTCATTTTGATGAAAGAGGGTTAAATTCTGTTTCGCTCCGATTCTTCAATGTATATGGTCATAATCAAGACAATAGAATGGTAGTTCCTCGTTTTTTCGAACAATGTATCGCTGGGGAAGATATCACGGTTTATGGTGACGGAACCCAAACAAGAGACTTCACTTACGTTGACGATACGGTAGAGGCATGTGTTCGCTTAATGAATATTTCCGGATGGCATATTGTGAATATTTCGAATGAGGCAGAATGGTGCATTCGAGATTTGGCTCGTGAAATTAAGGAAGTAACAAACTCTAATTCTCAAATTACTTTTGTGGAAAACGCACATTTAAAAAATGGTTATGAAGTGGAAAGAAGAATTGGAAGTTCTGCAAAACTTTTAGAATTAACAGGTTTTAAACCGATGATAACCTTGCGTCAAGGTTTAGAGAAAATTTATCAAATTAATTACGTTCACCAAATATAGGTTTATGAATAGGGATGTGCAGTTGTTTCAACTAATTGATGAAGAGCGAATTCGTCAAACGAATGGGATTGAATTAATCGCCTCTGAAAATTATGTGAGTGAGCAAGTGATGGAGGCTATGGGTAGTATTCTAACAAATAAATATGCTGAAGGTCTACCTGGAAAGAGGTATTACGGTGGCTGTGAGGTGGTTGACAAGGTGGAACAATTAGCTATCGATAGACTTTGTAAGCTTTTCGGTGCAACTTGGGCAAATGTTCAGCCTCATTCTGGTGCTCAAGCCAACGCCGCTGTATTTTTAGCTTGCCTTCAACCTGGAGATTCAATTTTAGGATTTGATTTATCTCATGGTGGTCACCTTACTCATGGTTCTCCCGTGAACTTTTCAGGTAAATTATACAAACCTCATTTTTATGGTGTTAAAAAAGAAACTGGTCTCGTTGATTACGAAGTTTTAGAAGAGCAAGCACGTTCTGTACGGCCTAAAATGATTATTTGCGGAGCTTCTGCTTACTCTCGTGATTGGGACTACGCAAGAATTCGCAAAGTGGCTGATGAAGTTGGTGCTTTGCTCTTAGCGGATATCTCACATCCTGCAGGATTAATTGCAGCCGGCTTACTAAATGATCCACTTGAGTATTGTCATATTGTTACCTCTACAACTCACAAAACTCTGCGCGGACCTAGGGGAGGAATAATTATGATGCGTCATAATTTTGAAAATCCATTCGGCTTGAAATGGAATAACGGAAACCTGAAATCAATGGGTGCACTTCTTGATGCCGCTGTTTTCCCTGGAATTCAAGGTGGTCCTCTTGAACATGTAATTGCAGCAAAGGCGGTCGCTTTCGGTGAAGCCTTGGACGCTTCATATAAAAAGTATATGTTTCAGGTTAAAGAAAATGCTGCTGTAATGGCTCAAGAATTGGTTGCCCTTGGATATGACATAGTTTCAGGAGGAACAGAAAATCATTCCATGTTAATTGATTTGCGGTCTAAAGGAATTACAGGTAAAGATGCTGAAATCACATTGGGTAAAGTTCACATAACTGTGAATAAGAATATGGTTCCTTTTGATACTGAATCTCCTTTTGTAACTTCTGGTATTCGTTTGGGTACTCCAGCGGTTACCTCTAGAGGTATTAATCCAGAGGAAATTAAAGTTATTGTATCCTTGATTGACAAAGCTTTAATGAATAAGGATAATGAGCTGAAGCTCACAAGTATTAAAGTGGAGGTGGAATCTTTGATGTCTTCAAAACCATTATTTGCTTGGTAAAATGTACCATTTTTCAGCTAAAAAGGATAAAAATTTACTTTTGATTCCTTTTGGAATAGCCGTTCTATTTGGTGTAATTACATACTTGGAATTTAAATCTGGATGGAAGGATAACTCTGGTTTAGTTGTAATTTGGTTAGTTTTTTTTCTCATAAATTTTCTTTTAGTTCTAATTCAAAAATGCACGAAGTTTACAATAACTGATGAGTTGCTTGTCTGCAAAACATTGTTTTTCAAAAAGGAAATTCCTTTGACGAACATCAAGAAAATCGAAAAATGTAAAGGATTCTACGCTGGTTATAAGTTTAGTACTTCATTCAGCGGTTTGATTGTGTATTACGGGAAATTTGACGAAGTATTTATTACTCCCGAAAAAGAGGATGAGTTTATCAAAAGAATTACTCTAAGGAAAGAGTAGCACGATATCTTGACATTTTCAAAGGAATAGCAGCTATCTCTCAAATTTCATTCGCTCTATAAGTTGCTTGAAATATTCTTTGCTCCAAATGTCTAATTTTTCAGGTGAGGCAATAAAACGTATGACATCTTCTTTCACTTTGTCGATTGAAACATTTTCAATTTTTTCATGAAGGAGAGCCAAAATTTGAGTTTCTGAAATTAAATCTTCTTTCCAGTCGCTTGTTTCTTTTGCGCGTTCTAAGAAATGAGGAATATTGAGTGGTACATTTTTTCTGATGTACCATTCCAAGTCGTACCAATCTCTCCCTTTAACCCTTGACTTCCATTTCCTAAAAAGAAGCGCATGAAGTTTTCCAGCAAATAGACTTTGGAGATTAAAGCATTTGACATAAAACGAAAAAGGACGAATTAACAACTTTTCCTCTGTTGTGAACCCGGTTGGTGGAATACGGTCAATTTCAATTTTGATTTTTATTGTGCGATTAGACGAGATTCCGAATTGCTTAACGACGTCCTGCAAAATTAATTCTTGCCAAAGCGTTTCTGATTTAAGGAAAGCTGATTCAACTTGAGTCTTGGCGGTTTTATGCTTTTCACGGATACTTACATTCATACCCAATGATGCAAATTCATTTACGATTGCGGCAAAATAAGGGGCAAGTGAAAAATCGGGTTCGGGTTTGAGAAGTGAAAAATCCATATCCTCAGAATAGCGGTCGAGTCCGTAGAAAATCCGAATTGCTGTACCGCCATAGAATGCAGCTTTTTTATAAAAATCTGTCCTGGACAAAGCCGCAAGCGCAATTTCCTGCATGATTTCACGCATTGCGGCGATTGTTTCTTCTTCATTTTGCGGTTTGTATTCCGCTATCCATTCTTTCATCATAGTCGCTCAAGTGTATTAATCAGCATTTGCAAACTACTTATTTTTGGTGCCGCCTCGAGCCAATCTCGAATGATGGTTGTACGAAGTTGACCTAGCTGGTCTTCTTCGATACGTAAATCTTCTACCAAAAATTCCATTGTTTGCGGAACACTTCTTAGAATTACTCCTGAAGTTAATACAATTTTGTCACAAATCGCTTTTTCGGGTACAGCAATTAATGCAAATTGTTGCGGAGCAAGTTCAATTCGTTGAATACCGTGAGCGTAATAAGGAAGCGGTAATCTGTGAAAAGTAAACCTTCCTATTGGTGTGTCAAAATGTCTTGATGTCCTCGTCGTTACTGAACTGATTTCGTAAACACGTTCGGGTATCATATTCCAATAAGAAAGAGCTGTTTCTAGTGATATGTAACTTGGACCTCGTAGATTATTTGCACTTACAAATAGGTGAGGTTGAGGCAAATCTAATTCTGGACCAGGAACGTATAAACCTCGACGTAAAGAGATTAATTCTCCACTTCTTACCATTTCACTGATTTTGTCATTTGGTCGAGCATACTCAACGAGTGCTTCACAAACAAGTGAATGGGTTAATGGTGCTTCTTGATATGTCCTAAATTGTCTTCTCATTTCAACGACAAATTTAACTACAAAAATCGGATTTTTTCCGATTATCCCCCCATATTTTCACACATTAATGTAATTTTTGAAATAGATAATCGTATTTTTTCCGATTATCATATATTTATTTTACATTATCTTCACTCAAATGGATTGATTTCCAAAAAGTTTTAATTGTCCTATACCTAATGAAACTTTTCTGAAACGCGAATGATTCTTGTTCCAAATGCTGGTATTCTTGTTGTCGATTGAGGATTTGGTGTTTGAACTGCACCGAAAATTGTCAAACCTGAAGGCGCTGAGACTGATTTTGGTTTTCTAGAAAAATTATGAACTATCCATACTTTTTCATCTGAGTATTCTCGGTAATAAGCTAATATATTTCGATTGGAGTTTTTGTGGTCAAATGTCAGTTTTCCAGACGAAAGCGATTTATACGTTTTTCTTATTGTCAGAAGTTGTTGATAATGAAACAATAAAGAACTTGAATCATTAATTTGAGTAGTAACGTTTATCTTCTCAAAATTGGAATGAATCGGCAACCAAGGTATTAATTCAGAGAAACCAGCGTTGATCGAATTACTCCATTGCATCGGAGTACGGCATTCATCACGGTTGAAAGTATTACCTGTCCAACGTACCACAAAGGAAGGGATATAGTTGTACTTTTTTCCTAAAGGATCAAGTGCTTTTTTAGAAGGAATTCGAACTTGTTCCATTCCGATTTCCTCGCCGTAGTAGATAAAAGGGACACCTCGCAAGGTTAATTGAAGAGAAGCTGAAAGTTTACATTTCTCCAAATCTCCACCCAAAACCGAACGACGACGCATTCTATCGTGATTTCCAAAAACCCAAGTTGGTAAATTAGGGTTAGAAAAATTGGTTTCAAAAGTTTCAATAAGATGTATGAAATGTTTTGCTTTCAACGGCGTTGATAGAGATTCAAACAGGAAGACAAGGTTTAAACCGTCACTTTTTGGACCTAAATAAGATTTCAATTGGTTCATATTTCCAAAAACTTCACCAACTAGAAATTTGTCAGGATAACTATCTATTAATGTTCTGAGTTCAACAGCCAGTACTTCATTATCTGGATGATTCAAATTAAATTTTTGCTGTTGGAAAAAGCCATTCACATTTTTTTCGTTGGGTATAGCGCGAAAAGAAAACGGATTGTTTTTCTTGTCTTTATCTTCAAAAATGGCGTTAAAAATATCTAAACGAAAACCATCCACACCGCGATCCAACCAAAACTTCACGTTGTTGAACATGGAATCGCGAACAGCAGGATTTCGGTAATTCAAATCAGGTTGAAAGGGCAAAAAACATGCCCAATACCACAAACCTTTTTCGGGATGATACTGCCAACCTTTGCCTCCGATCATGGATTTCCAATTGTTCGGTGGACGTTTTCCATTTTTTCCTCTGCCCTTGGACCAAACATAGAAATCGCTATATTCATTATTTTTTTGTTGCGACGAAGCTTTAAACCACGGATGTTCATTTGAAGTGTGGTTCATGACCATATCAAATACGATACGCATTCCCCTTTGATGCACCTCTGAAATCAGGGAGTCAACTGTTTGTAGTGTGCCGTATTCCGGTGAAATTTTCCTGAAATGCTGAATGTCATAACCGAAATCAGCTTGTGGACTTTCAAAAAACGGACTTATCCAAAGCGTTTCTACACCCAATTCTTTCAAGTAATCCAATTTTGAAATAATCCCCCTCAAGTCACCAATGCCGTCGTTGTTACTATCGCAAAATGAGCGCGGATAAATCTGATATACAACCGTTTGTCGGTAGTCAAAAGTTTGCGATAAACATGTAAAAAATGAATAACCAATGAAAATAAAACTTAACAATAAACGCATTGAAATAATTTAATGCTCGAAATTTAACGAATAGGTTCGATTAACAAATCAAAAGTTTTAATTCATGAGTATGACGTTTCGAACTACCTTTATGCCTTTTTAACCCTTTACATTTTGTCCTCAGATACCTTAAAAATTCAAAACATTCTCAAAGTTTTAGGTTTTTCGAGCTTAAACGAAATGCAAGAACATACACTTCAAAAAAGTGGAAAGGCTCGAAATTTACTTCTTCTTTCTCAAACTGGTTCGGGTAAAACTTTCGCATTTTTATTACCCTTATTCTTAAAGTTGGATGTTGATTCTAAACATACTCAGGCTGTAATATTAGCGCCATCAAGAGAATTGGCATTGCAAATCGAAAGTGTTTTTCGTGCGATGAAAACTAATTTCAAGGTATTGACTTGCTACGGAGGGCACGCCATCTCGGTTGAAAAGAAAAGTTTGTCGGAGGCTCCAGCTGTATTGATTGGAACCCCAGGAAGAGTTTGTGATCATATATCACGGAACAACTTAGATTTATCTAAAGTAACTCAATTTGTTGTGGATGAATACGATAAATGTCTAGAATTTGGCTTTGAAGAACAAATCAAATATATCTATCAAGAATTTTCCTCCTTGGAATTCACCACCCTTGTTTCGGCAACTTTACATAAAGAATTTGCTGATTACTTATCTTTTGGAAACCCTGTTACCATCAATTTTTTGGATAAGTCAACAAAGCCTGAAATTCAATTTTGGAGCTTCCCTGTTCGCAACACCAATAAATTTCAACGCATCTTTGAGTTGTTGTGCACTTTTCAGGGTGAACCTTGTATCGTTTTTTGCAATTTCCGCGAAGCAACCGAATCGGTGAGGAAGTTTTTGTCGGAAAAAGGTTTTGACTCCGTTGTTTACCACGGTGGAATGGAACAAGAGGAACGTGAAAGAGCTTTGATTCAATTTAGAAACGGAAGTTTTCACACTTTAATTTGCACCGATTTAGGTTCAAGAGGTTTGGATATTCCAGAAATTCAACATGTGGTACATTTTCAGTTTCCGCAAAGCGAGGAAGCCTACATCCACCGAAACGGACGAACCGCGCGAATGAAAGCTAATGGTTCTTCTTATGTATTGGTGAATAAAGATGAAAACACGCCAGACTACCTTTCAGCACCCGAAAATGAATTTTATTTGCCCACTAAACTTCCTGAACCAATAGATAGTCAGTGGATTACACTTTATTTTAGCGCTGGTAAAAAAGACAAAATAAGTAAGATAGACATTGTTGGATTTCTTACTCAAAAAGGTGGTTTACAAAAAGATGAAATTGGTTTAATTGCTGTCTTGGATTTTTACACCTACGTAGCAGTCAGACGAAAATCCGTTAAACAATTGCTCGCTAAAATCACCAAAGAAAAAGTGAAAAGTAAGAAACTGAAAATTGAAATTTCGAAATAGCAATCGACATAAAATTGGGTGAAAAATAATCTTTTATGTGGATAAGAAAAAAAGCGTTATCGGTTTGACGTTTTTGATTACGAATACCATTTTTGACTCAATTTGTCACATAATGCCAATTAAGGTTTCATTCGCTTTGACAGAAGGAATTTTTTCGTGCTTTTAGTGTTTTTTCGTGGTTGTAATTCAGAAAGTTACAGTAATCTACCACGAAAGACACGAAGGACACGAAA
>CAZWSY010000073.1:0-17573 GCA_964636775.1 uncultured Lishizhenia sp. | reverse complement strand
TTGAAGAGATGAAATACTCCTATGAACAGGAGTTAATCACTGTTAAAAAACGTTATGAATTTTTAAAATCTGTATTGAACAAAATCAATACTTCAACCGGGTCATCTGTTGTTTCTTCAACGCCTGTTGCATTGCCAGCAGCGATTACAGAGGACGCCATTGCAGTGGAAGAGATTAAATCAGAAGAAAAGCCTAAAAGAACAAGAACAGTTAAGAAAAAGCGTGGTCCAAAACCTTTCTGGGGCTCATTTATCGTTGGAAGATTACGTAAAAGAGACGAACCCATGACCTATGATGCATTGTTGAATGATGCCATGGTTTTAAACAACGTTCCAATTGAAAAACAACAAAACACCAAACTAAGCCTTTTAAATAGTGCTTTTAGATTGCGTAGCGAAGAAAAGAAAATTGACACTGTTGGTGTGAAAGGAAAACGAGAAAAATTCATCGTTTTGACAAAGTGGTTGAATGAAGATGGGACACTACAAGATGAATATCAAGCAAAATTGAATATCTTAGCTTCTAAATTATTGGGAGTTGAAGAAGTTACAAATTAATAGAATTTATTCAAGGAAAGTGAAGCTATTGTTTTGGCTTCACTTTTTTATTGCCTTAGGTTTTGCAAACGCACAACGTAAAGATTTGGATACGAGTCGAATGTTACAGCTTTCTGGCGTTGTAGTCTCGGAAGAAGACTTAAATCCTATGCCCTATATAACCATTTACGATAAATCAATAAAGCGTGGTGTTGTTGCAGACTATTATGGTTTCTTTACTATGGTTTCTTTTCCGGGTGATACGATTTATTTCTCATACTATGGGTTTAAAACTTCAACGTATATTGTCCCCGATACGTTGAAAGACAATAGATACAGCATTATACACATGTTGCAAAGAGATACAGTAAATCTGCCCGAGGTTACAGTCTATCCTTGGCCTTCAAAAGAGGAATTTGCCAACTATTTTGTAAATATGAAACCTTACGACGATGCAATAAGAAGGGCTCAAAGAGAATTGTCTGGTGAATCACTTGCCTTTGTAGCCGCTCGACTGGATGGTGATGCTTCTTTAGCGCATGGATACGTTATGAATCAACAATACACCAAACTTTACACCAACGGACAACTTCCTGTAAATAACCTCCTTAATCCCTATTCATGGGCAAAACTCGTCAAGGATTGGAAAGAAGGAAAGTTGAGTAGGCAGTAAAATAAAACCTTTCAAATTTTTGTTTCTCCTGATTCAACTTTTGATATTAATTCCTTTACACGTTCAATTTGATTTTTCTTTTCCTGAATTGTTGGTGGTGCAACTCTTTCTTGACAATTATTTATACTACAACGTTCACAAGTTACATTTACCAATTGATTGCGTATTGAGCTATCATTCAGCCATTTAATTTTACGCTTTGATTCAGGTTGAAGTTCTATTCCAATATTAATCGAAACATTGCTCCAAGGCGTTTTAAGTGTTTGACGTCCAAAGGTTAAAACTAAATATTCATCTTTTGAATCGTAATAAACTGACTTTTGGGCACCAATAAAATAAGCACCAGGATTACTGTTTACCGAATCAAAAATTCTAATACTTTGCCATCTTCTACAATAATGCTCGCCTTTCTCATTTCCATGAGGACTGTGTTTGTGGTTTAGATGCAATTCCTTGGATAAGTGATATTTATGGCTATTTTCCTCTTGGTGGAATTTTAAAAAGAATAATTTATTAAGTCCAAAATGTTTTGGTAGAAGATTAGTGAAACGATACATTAATGTTTCAGGTGTTGCATGCCATTTTTCTAATAATGAACGCAAGTAATCTTCAGGGAAAGATTTTTGTTCAAAGAAAAACTTAAGTTCCTGAACAAGTGGTTTCTCTGGTAATAACAATGCTCCTGCAAAATAGGAAGCTTTAAAATTTATTAACGCTTGGTCAAATGAAGTTGTATTAACCCAATCTTGAAAAAAATAAGTTCTTTGATTTAATGGTAATTCTAAAAAATAATAACCAAGTTCCTTTGCCAGAATAAATTTCTTTTGATCTTCAGATAATTCCTGATTGATGATTAAAGTTTTTGTATTTGGAATAAAAAAGGTTCGAAAAGATTTCAAATCTGTCCATTCTGTAAAATCTTTTTCCTCAATTGTTGCGCCGTAATTTTCAGAAAGTACATTTTTCAGTTGTTCGCAAGTCAATGGTTCCTGTGAATTCCAACCTAAACTATCGTAACAATTGACCACAGCTTCTTCTATTTCTTTAAAGTAATTTTCATTTAACTCTTGAAAAGACCGAAGTGCGGCAGAAAAAAATTGTTCTTTGTTTAGGTCAAAATTACGCGCCATGTCGATGTATGTTGACAAAAACGCACTTACTTTAGCTGGGGAAGCTGCAATTAATTCAATCAATTTTTGCGAGTCCACTCCAAAGAAATCCAAGGGAATTTCATCCAACAAACCTGACTCCAAAATATCCCCAAGTGGTGCCAATTTTTTCGTCAATTTAAGACTCACAAGAAAATCGTAAGGTGCATCAAGAGCCTTGGAAAGCGCAAATATTTTATCCGCTTTCGGGTATTTTTTTCCTTTTTCTATTTCATTCAAGTAAGAAATTGAAAGCTCAGTTTTCTCGGCTAACTCTTGCAATGAAAGCTCTTTTTCCATGCGTAGTTGCCTGACTTTCAAACCGAAAATCAAACGAATACGTTCTTCATTTAATTGTGTATTCATTTGACAAATTTAAAATCTTAAAATTTCTTATGTAAAAATAGATGGTTAAACATTGAATCTAAAGTGCATAATATCACCGTCTTCCACTACATATTCCTTTCCTTCCACTTTAAATTTTCCTGCTTCTTTCACTGCAACCTCCGAACCTAAAGTCACAAAGTCGTTGTATTTCATCACCTCTGCGCGAATAAATCCTTTTTCAAAATCGCTATGAATTACACCTGCAGCTTGTGGTGCAGTCATTCCTTTTTTGATTGTCCATGCACGCACTTCCTTAACTCCAGCGGTAAAATACGTTTGAAGATTCAGTAAATTGTAAGCAGAAAGAATCAAACGATTCACCCCAGGCTCCTCTAACTCTAGTTCATCCAAGAACATTCTTCGTTCCTCGTAAGTTTCTAATTCAGAAATGTCAGCCTCAATTTTTGCTCCGATAACCAAAACTTCTGCATTTTCAGCTTTAGCCATTTCTCTTACCTGATCTACAAAAGCATTTCCTGTTTTTACAGATGCTTCATCAACGTTACAAACGTACATTACAGGTTTAGAGGTTATTAAATTGAAACGTTTGATGATATCCATATCGTCCTGGCTGAAACCTAAACCTCGAACGGATTTTCCTTGCTCCAAACCTTCCTTGATTTTTAAAGCTAGTTCATTTTCCTTAACAGCCTCTTTATCTCCTGATTTAATAATTCGAGCTAAACTTTGAATTTTTTTCTCGATTGATTCTAAATCCTTTAACTGCAATTCGATATCAATAATCTCCTTGTCCCGAATAGGATTGACACTTCCGTCAACGTGAACAATGTTACCATCTTCAAAGCAACGAAGAACGTGTAAAATCGCATCTGTTTCGCGGATGTTTGCTAGAAATTGATTTCCCAATCCTTCACCTTTGGATGCACCTTTCACCAAACCAGCAATATCAACAATTTCCATAGTGGTAGGAACTACGCGTTCAGGATTTACAAGTGACTCCAACTTTTCCAAACGCTTATCTGGGACAGAAATGGTTCCGATATTTGGTTCTATTGTACAAAAAGGATAATTAGCTGATTGTGCTTTAGCATTGGAAAGACAATTGAAAAGTGTTGATTTACCGACATTTGGCAAACCAACAATACCGCATTTTAAAGACATTTGTTGATTTTAGGTCGGCAAAAATACTAAGCTTTTGTGGGTTTTAACGATTTTGGTATTTATAGTTAATTCAAATGCTAAACCAAACCACCATTAACATTCAAAACTTGACCAGTTACGTAAGCGGATTTCTCGTCCATTAAATAATTGATTGCGTGAAGTATGTGCTTTTCCTCTCCCAATTCTTGCATAGGGATTGATGAAACGACTTTTTCCAAATATTCTGGTTTTACTTCCTTTATCATACCGCTGTTTATATATCCCGGAGCGACACAATTCACTGTAATTCCGCTAGTTGCTAAATCAGCAGCCATACTTCTTACTAGTCCAAAAATTGCACTTTTACTCGCTGCATAAGCTGATGTTCCAATAAATCCTTTTTGTGCAACAACCGACGAAAAGAAAATAATACGACCGAATTGTTCCGAACGCATTGCAGGAATTACTTTTTGTGTGATTTGAAAAGGAACGGTTACGTTTAATCTAAAAGCTCTATCCCATTCTTTTTCAGTGATTTTCCAACACATACCAGCACTTGAAACACCTAAAGCATGTATGACAGTATCTACATCTTCAACGTGCTCGAATAGCTGATCAAAAGGTTGTTCACTTTCAAAATCGTGAGTAATAATCAATGTTTTTCCAGGGAAATCTTTCTGAATACCAGCCAGTTTGTCTGCGTTACGATTACAAACCAAGTACACAAAATTTCCGCGTCGCAATAATTCATGTGCAATTGCTCTCCCCAATCCTCCTGACGCACCGGTCAGCAACACTTTTCTCATCATTTTTTCAATTTTCTTTTTACCAACCACTTCCAAGGTTGATTATTTGGTAAACGGGTTAAAATTAGATAATTGTTGTCCACTGCACCAAATTTTCGATTAAAGGTTGCCAATCCTTCATTTGAGGAACCACCAAAATCCAGAAAATCTACTTTTTGCGCGTATTCCTGAATAACATAATCGAACAAAGCTTGCATCGCTCCAATCTTCTTTCCTATATCGTTTACAATTCCTTTTAAATAGAGCAATTTACCGTTGGAAACAACAAAAGCAGCAGCAGCAATTGTTTCATTATTGCATTCTATTTTTTTGATAAAACCTTGCTTGTTGGCAATTGCATGTTTCATTAGGTTTTCCAAACACTCAAAATCTTTGTTTTTCAAATGTTTAAATTCTTCTCCCTTTTCTTTTCTGAAAACTTGGAGCAATAAAGCCATGTTTTCAGTTTCCGAAACAAGTACATTTGATTTGGCAAAGTCCTTTAGTTTCCGTCGCTGATTGGTACTGTAATTCCTATAAATTTCCTCGTAAGAACGCTTCAAATCAAGTACTTGAAAAATTCTCTTTTCAAAACTTCTACTTGTAATTTCAGTATGAATATTGAATTGAATAAATTGTGCCGATAAATTCAAAAAATTGAGAGTATCCTGAACGTTTTGTTCTTCGCCCATCCATTCTGAAGCACGATAAAATAGCGGTGTCAATTGCACTTTTATTCCCCATTTTCTATTTTTAAAAATGGGTAAAACAGATTGATAATCACCGACAACCACTATTTGCCAGTCAGGAAAGACCGTGTCCAAATACCATAATTCTTGAAAATAAGGAAAATTCGATTTAGACAACAGCACACGCCAACGTTCTTCATCCAATTCCGAACGATTTATAATTCTCCAATTCACAAATCTCTCAGACATACAAATTCGTGTTTGGAATTATTTTTTGCAATCAATTTTTCCAATTCATTTAAAGAAAAAACGGTACAAGCCTTTGGATGCCCGATGATTACTAATTCTTTTTGACCAAGTTTTTCCGCCCGATTGATGGCAGCTTGAATTTTGGTAACATAATATCCGTCGGCACTTACACACAACCAATGAGAACGGGTGAGAAATTCTTTTTTAGTTCCACCACCTTTCGCCGCTTTTCCATCACCGATTGATTTGTGTAAATCGGGTCGAAGTCTTCCTTTAACAAATAATTTCCAGAAAAAAAGCGGTGAATATTGTTGTGCACTAATTGGATATTCGGTGAAAAATCCGTCTTCAAATTCCACACAGGGTTCTTTATCAAAATTCCATTTTGATTTTTTTGGTGCATCTGTGAAATCATAATTGTAGGGTGAAGTCACGTTTTTTCCACCAACAAAAACAGAAGATTCCCTATTGATTCCAAGCTGCCTAAACACATTCTCCACTGGTTCGAAGGGTTGAATACACCACCCACCAGCACGATAGGAAACTATTTTTTCACTACTTAAAGCCTGCAAATGCTCGTAATATCTTTTTGCGATTTCTACCTGGTTTTCAGTGTGAAAATCGGCGAGTTTATAGCGTTTTAAATCAAAAACCCATTGTTTATTTTCCCATAAAGCATCCTCCCAATGCGGGTGAATGTGAAGTGCTGTTTCATGTTTTGGCGACCAATTTTGAATTTGCTTTTCAACCAAAGCCACGTTGTCCAAATCCACTTTCAAAGATTTACTTCTTGTGAGGTAACCTGTATCAACAAAAAAAGTAAAATTAGCGCCTTGTCTTTCAGCTATTTCCAGAAGTTTTTGAGTAGGTTCAAGCATACATTTTTCTACCGAACCCGACGACTCGCCAAAAAACAATTCATAGTCCCATGTCACCGCAATTTTCATTCGTTCCCGTTTGGCGTGTACATGGTAATTCCTTTTTCTAAGTATGATTTAATCATCCAATCTTTCATTTTTTTTGCATCGAATAACCACGTTTGAGCATCCCCAAGTTGAACTTTTTGGGCAACTCCAGCACATTCGAAATGAGGCAATAATTCATCACAACGTCTTCGTATAGACATTTCGGGATTGTGGACTTTTGTTTTTACTTTATGCTTAACGCCATTATAATCAATTACTTCCACATCAAATAATTCGGAGTGATATACAGGAAAATGAAAATCAACTGCGTCTTCAAGAACGTGTAAACTTGTTCCTGCATTGGCAAGCGTCACACCAACATATAGTATTTTTCCACCTTTTTCGGTTAATCTTGCAAAAGGTGAAGAGCTTGTATAAGGCGTTAATTCACCAAAATGTCCGCTGGTAAAAAATTCTGCCTCAGCACCTAATGCCACAACGGGTTCAGTTGCATTTAAACTTCTAAGGGAATTAGGAAGTTTACGGAAATATTCAGTGATTGCACCCAGGCGCGAAGGTGAATTTCGAACATCAAAAATTGGATTTTCACGAACATAACGGAGTTGAAGTTGTGCATTCGGAGAACTCGGCATGAGAACAGTTCCCTTTTCACCAACTGTTTCTAATAGAGCATCAACAAAAGTTTTGGGTCCGTTTTCCAAATAACCAATTTTGCTCATTGACGAGTGAACTAAGACATGGTCACCATACTGAATTCCAATATTTTGAAGTTGTTCAATTAAAGTTTTTGTTGTCCAAATTTTTCCAGCAGATTTTTGTGCTTCCAACAGTTTATTGACAGCATCTTTTTTGCGTTGTCTATTCCAATTCAAGACAAATTCAGGAACCAAAGAACGGATTGTGTCTTTTAAATTTCCCATTAACGCAAACGAGTGGATTTTTCGCTTTGACCTTTACAAGTGCTTCCATCAACAAAATGAGCACGAATAATTTTCACTTCAATTTTATTGGCACCATCAATCCAATTTGTGGAGCCTTCATTCAAATTTTGCCCTGGTTTTATGGGTTTTGAAAGATTTCCCGACTGCCAGGTAAATTGTTTTTGACCCTTAATTTCACCGAAACCATTCAAGAAGGTTACCTGATAATCAATTGCATCCATTTCAACTTCAGCGTTGTTTTTGAATTTCACATAAAAACCAACATTTTTACCCAACACTTCTTGCGTGTAAGCTTGGACAATTTCGATATCGCAGAACTTTTTTCCATTTTCAGCATTGTCAAAACTAAGGTTTAAGAATAAAACTAAACCAACGAACAAAGAAGTATAAATTGCTTTCATAACGCGACTATTCAATTTTTGCCAAAATAACGCAAATGTCATTGAAAATTGTATGCCAAAAAATTTAAATCTTTAACTTCGTACTGTTGGTACGATGTTTGTCTAACGAATCAGAAATTTAAAAACTATGAAAGCTATTAAAATCCTTATCGCTTCTTTATTGTTGAGCACAGCAGTAATGGCACAGAAAACAGTAGAAGAAAGAGCAACTGCTCAAACAGAAAAATTGGCAACTGAACTCTCATTGACAGCTGACCAAAAAGAGAAAATTCAGCAAATTAATTTGGGAATTGTTCAGAAAAATGAGGGCGTTCGAACTTCAAACATGACGGAAGAAGAAAAAAAGAAAGCTATCAAAATGAATGAAGAGGCAAGAGATGAAATGTTTAAAGGAGTTATGACAGTTGACCAATTCAATGCTTACAAAATGAAAAAAGCAGAATTTAAGTCGATTAAAAAGCCTGTTCAAAAAGTTGAAATGAAGCCCGAACAAGCTGCTCCATCAAAAAATTAAAATCACTTTAGTAAATAAAAACTGGTTAAGAGCCACGAATGGTTGGAAGAAATTCCAGCCATTTTTTTTTAAAAAACTTTTGAATTTCTAAATAACTCTTTTACCAGATAGCTTTTAACCTCAGTTCGATTTTAGAATCGAATTGAGGTTTAAAAGTTTGACTCCAATGTAATCGTATGTGCAAAAATCATTAAACATTGATTTCAAACTTCAAATTCAAGCCGCAAAAGCCAACAGAATTGAAACAAACAAAAAATCAAACTGTGGTAGGTGCAGCAAATACCGACGATGACATATAATATCACATTCGATTTATATTGAAAGTCATTCCGCCGTGACGGAGGCATTGTACCACAAGTAATTTAATAAATGACATTATTAGTGGAAATTGGTATAATGCATACAAAAAGCACCAATGCCTAATCTCTAATTCCAAATCGAATTAAGTTAAAAAAACTAAAGATGATCCCTCTCGGTAAAAAATTTGCAAACACCTCATTTTCAAAGGGCATCCGATGTATCGAAGGGTTTGTTTTAAGTTTGTGGTGAGAGTAGCAAGGTAAGTGGTATTATTCGCATATTTTTAGTATATGAAAAAGGAATTAACGTACTCATTTTTTATAACATATTCATTTTAAAATAAATATGAATGCGCCTTTCAAGATTTTGAAGGAAAATTCCCAAGGAAATATTTAGAGTGGACTTTCCCCTGCCCTACTCGATTTAGCCGACAATTCTCCTAGCGCTTTTTTTGTTCCAATTTTTGCTGTGATGTAATCGATTTCTATTTTCGGGCTTCTAGCCGGTGAATGCGATCGTCCGTAGAAAATAATTTGTAAGTGTAGTTTGTTCCATGCAGATTTTGGAAATAATTTCTTTGCGTCCTTTTCGGTTTGTTCCACACTTTTACCATTCGTTATTCCCCAACGCGTAAGTAAACGGTGAATGTGCGTGTCCACGGGAAATGCTGGAACTCCAAAGGCTTGCGACATCACAACCGATGCTGTTTTGTGCCCAACTCCCGGCATGGCTTCAAGGTCTTCAAAATTTTGTGGAACCTCGCCATTGTGCTGACTGATAATCATTTGCGATAAAGTATAAATCGCAGCAGCTTTTCTTGGCGACAACCCACATGGACGAATGATAGCTTGTATTTCTTCCACCGACAACTTCACCATATCGAAGGGATTATCAGCGCGTTTGAATAAAATCGGAGTGATTTTGTTTACACGTTCATCTGTACATTGTGCACTCAATAAGACGGCAATTAATAGCGTGTAAGGGTCTTTGTGATCCAAAGGAACAGGCGTTTCTGGATACAATTTTTCCAGTTCATCCATAATGTATTGTGCTTTTTCCTTTTTGGTCATAAATGAAGATTTCTGTTAGATTTCAATCAACTTGGAATATTCTTTTTTGCGAACAACGTGGTTAATTATGGTTTTTATATCACGATTTTCACTTTGAGGCTGGATGTAACGTTTCCAGAAAATTGGAGCTTGACGGTCGTAATGATAAGGCGCAAAACCATACCCACGATAAGTTCCATTTTCAACCCAAACCAAGCTGCGTTCACTTTTTTCCCTTCCTTTATCAATAATGTAAAATGATTTTCCGGAGAAAATTACGCCGTCGATAAATTCCTGAACACGAGAATTGTAGGTTTCCACCTTTTCCTCTCCTACACATGCTCCGTTACAAGTTTTTATGGTGTAATGAAAACAAGCGCTGTTGGTTTTGTACAAATCACACAATTTTTGACAGAGGTTGTATTTCTCACAAACGTAAGTCAGGTAGTCCAAACCTTCTTTTCGGGTGGAAAAATGAATGATTGGTTCATCATTTCTTTTAGCAATACTCTGAACGGAAAGCGATAAATACCCGTTAGCATCTAAATCATCAAAAAGCCCAACAGGAAATAAACTTTTTCGTAGTTTACGGTTGTAAATGGGTTGATTTTGTTTCACCAATTCGGATTCACGAAGCAGGGCAATCAATTCAGAACCGGTTAGCTCAAATTCAACTCTTGCGATATCTTGAATCATTCTGTTTCCCTTAACGGTTTTGGTATTGCGTAAATGTTGCTCTACTCTCTTCTTTATGTGTTTACTTTTTCCAATGTAAATGAGCTGGTTAGCGTCGTTATAGAAGAAATAAACCCCCGTTTTATTGGGCAAATTATCAATATCGTCAATGTTCAGATTGGGATGAATGGACTTTGGGTTGACCTCTTGATGAATGAAATTTTTTAATCCATTGACATCTTTTTCCAACAGCATTTCAAAGATCTTTACTGTCGCAAGGGCATCACCACCTGCGCGATGACGACCATTAATTTGAATTCCAAGAGCATTTGAAAGTTTTCCCAGACTGTAGGAGTTATGTCCTGGAAGTAGAATTTTTGAAGTGCTCACCGTACACAAATGTGGTAATCGGAAATCGTAGCCCAAACGACGAAATTCTGAACGCAACATCTTATAGTCGAATGACACATTATGCGCAACAAAAACACAATCTCTTGTCATTTCGACAATTTGCTTGGCAATCTTTGGAAAAACTGGTGCATCAGCGACCATTCTATCGGTAATTCCAGTCAAACGAACGATAAATTCAGGGATTGGCATTTCTGGATTGAGAAGCGTAATCAACTCGTCTGTAATTTTCGTTCCGTCGTGAATATATAGTGCAATTTCGGTTATACGGGAATTGCTGGTACTACCTCCGGTTGTTTCTACATCGACAATGGCAAATTTCATTGGTTGCGAAAGTAATAATTTGTGTCATTTGATTGTTCAAATTCATGAAATTGAATAAAGATAAACCATTGATTTTCAATTCTATAAAAATAATTAACAACGATATCTAATTGATTTTCAATACATTTATTATAAATTTCATGGTCAAACAAACTTTAATTCTAGTCATAAAACAATCAAAAAACTTATAAATTAGATTAAGATTAACTTTGCCAAAAATTCTTCAATGAAATTTGATATCGCAGTAATTGGTGGAGGTATTGTTGGTGCAGCTACATTCTATAAACTTCAGAAGCAAAATCCAAACAAATCAATCGCTCTTTTTGAGAAAGAAGCCTTGTTATCCGATCACCAAACAGGACATAATTCTGGTGTAATTCACTCAGGATTATACTATAAACCAGGTAGCTTAAAAGCGAGAAACTGTATAGAGGGAAGACACGAACTTGTTGCTTTTGCACGTGAGTACAATATTCCACATGATGTATGTGGAAAGGTCGTTGTTGCAACAGACCCATCTGAATTACCGAATTTAGAAAAGGTTTTCAAAACAGGATTGGAAAATAAAATCGAAGGAATTGAAATGATAACTCCAGCTCAAGTCAAGGAAATTGAACCTTTTGTGGAGTGTATTGGTGCAATTAGGGTTCCTGTTACCGGAATTATTGATTTCCGAGCTGCAACAGCAAAAATGGTAGAATTAGGTCTTGCCATCAACCAAGAAAGTAAACTATTTTTACAACATGAAGTGATGGATATTGAACATCATGATTCTTATTCCACTATCGTAACCAACAAGGGGAAATTTGACGCGAGTTATCTGGTGTTCTGTGCTGGATTACAAGCGGATAGACTTGCAAAAAAAGACGGCGTAAAATTAAAGGAGAAAGTGGTTGGTTTTCGAGGAGACTACTACGAATTAACTGAGCAAGCAAAACACAAGGTAAAGCACCTGATTTATCCTGTTCCCAATCCTGATTTTCCATTTCTTGGTGTCCATTTTACGAGGATGACCTCTGGTGAGATTGAATGTGGACCTAATGCCGTTTTCACCTTTAAACGTGAGGGATATGGGAAAACTGATTTTTCCTTTAGAGATACTTTTGATGCGCTAACCTATGGTGGAACTTGGAAATTATTTCTTAACAACATTTCTTTCGGAATTAATGAATACAGACGAGCTTTTTCGAAGCGCTTGTTTCTGCAAACATTGCAGCGCATTATCCCATCTTTAACCATGGAAGATATTCACGAAGGTAGATCTGGAGTTAGAGCTTTACTTCTTGCTCAAGATGGTGACACGCGAGACGATTTCCGCATTGAATACCACGGCCGATCAATACACGTTTTAAACGCTCCTTCTCCAGCAGCAACAGCTTCACTAGCTATTGGAAATTACATTGCAGAAGCAGCCAAAAAACAGTTTAAATTGGATTAAAACCGAGGAGTTGTTTTAAAGCGTATTGGAGGATAGAATATTGGTTTCAGCAGACCCTTAATAATTACCAAAAATAAAGCAATCGATATTTAGCTCAACTTTACGTGTTTGAAATATCACCACAAACCGAGGATAATTTAATCCATTTCTATAATTCCAAAGCAATTTTTGGAAAATGTCTTGCCATGAATGAGTATTTCGTTCTCGTTAATTTGAAAAGCTGACTTTGGTACCATCTTCATTCTAGCTTCATGCCCATCAAGGATGTTAATTTTTCCTGAAAAATTTCCGTCTTTATCGAGTTTGTGAAGGGATAAATTTCTCAAATAATTTTTTGTCCAATAGGAAGCACGTTCTGTGCCATCCTTTCTCGTTCTATACTTTGTGGTAAGAAATATGAAATACAAATCTTCTCCCTTTACCCCAAGCGCGAAAGATAAGTAGTATCCGAAATCATCTTTAGAATCTTGAGATTTTGGGATTATTTTCTGCCATAAAAACTTACCATTCTTATCTATTTTAAGAACTAGAATATTATTGTAATGATATTCAAAAGATGTTTTTGTGGATGTTCCCCCACCTGGTGAAGAAGTTGTCGTTCTTACCATAATTACATTGTACTGTTCTGCAACAACGGTAACTCCTCCATCTGGATGATTAATTATCCTGCGAAAAACATAATTTCTGTATGCGTTACTCTGCTTACGCTTTTTTTTGCGTTCAGAATCCTTTCCATTATCTTCCGATAAATCACTGAATTCTTTGAAAGTAAGAACCTCATTTTTATGTGTTTTCGAATCAATACGTAGGTAGAATGTTCCCTCACTTACGTCATAAAAACTTGATGTATATAGACCAACACAAACAACTTGGTTGTTACTATTGATGGTCATTGCGATATCATTGATGAATTTATTTTTAGTGTTAATTGGAGTGTCATATCCGTTTAGGTTGTCTTTCGTGTAATAAATGACATGGTACTTATAATTGACTTCACCTTTCTTTTTTTCACGATGTTTATCCTCATAAACCTTGCCGAGTAAATAAACATTTCCATCATTTCCAACTTTTAATTCAGCTACTTCGAACAGTTCCTCGTTGTAAGGAAGTTCTACCAAGTTGTTCCAAAGCTCATTTAAATCGTTGTCGTAAACTTGTAGTCTAAATTTTTGGACTTGTCCTTTTTCGTACGGAAAAATACTGTACACTAATATTTTCGAGTCATCACTTGAAACGGCAACATTAAAACCGCCCTTGTTTTTTCTGCTTCCTTCTTCATACGACACTTCGGCAATTCTTCTTGGTTCATTAACGTTTGTCAGTGAACTTTTGTCAACCTCATCCATTTCAAGTGAAAATGTTTTCAAATTCAAATCGGTAATGGCATTGAAAACGTATAGTTTGTCCTTTACCATTAAATGAGCAACTTGTTCTGTGATTACTCGTTCTACTTTTTTCTTTTTCTTCTTTTTCTCTCGAGGTGAAGAATTTACCAGTTGCATCTCGTTGTCGTAGCTCTCCAGAGAATAATCAAAAACCAACTTTCTTGCCCGACGCGATTTAAGTCTGTTTACAGATAGTCGTTTCACATAAAATCCTTCTTCATCTTTCCCGATGATCTCAGCCCCAAAATTTTTTGGTGGATTTTTCATTACTGGACCTAGTTTAATACTTTGACCATAGAACACATTCTCTAAACTGAAAAGTAAAAGTGAAAAAAGGATGAATCGAAACATTTTAGTATTTTTTGCAAAGGTAAGCCCTGAAATTTTCTCAGGAATAGGTATTTATACCTAGTGCTAATTAATAAAAAGTAGTTCACAATTTCTTAATCTACCTGAATAGGACAATAACCATAAGAATTTTGAAAAGCGAAACTAAATTTCCATTTTCTCAAACTCAACTATATTTGCACCCTCATCATCAACAAAAAAACAATTTATGAGTAACCTAATCAAGCCCGGAGTTGCTACCGGAGACGAAGTTCAAGCGATTTTCAAATTGGCAAAAGAAAAAGGATTTGCCCTTCCTGCTGTTAATGTTACAAGTACAAGTACTGTAAATGGAGTCATGGAAACAGCGGCAAAACTTAATGCACCAGTGATTATACAATTTTCCAATGGTGGCGCACATTACTTCGCTGGTAAAGGTTTAAAAAACACCAACGAACAAGCAGCCATTCTCGGTGGGATTTCAGGTGCAAAACACGTTCATGAATTGGCTAAAGCTTACGGTGCAACGGTTATTCTTCACACTGACCACTGTGCAAAAAAATTATTGCCTTGGATTGACGGTTTACTTACAGCAGGGGAAGAATTTTTCGCGCAAACAGGAAAACCTTTGTATTCCAGCCACATGATTGACCTTTCAGAAGAATCTTTGGAAGAGAATATGGAGATTTGTAAGTCCTACCTTGCACGAATGAGTAAAATGGGTATGACTTTGGAAATTGAATTGGGAATTACTGGTGGAGAGGAAGATGGGGTGGATAATACAGATGTTGACAACGACAAACTTTATACTCAACCATCTGAGGTGGCTTACGCTTACGAAGAATTGATGAAAGTTTCACCTCGTTTTACAATTGCTGCTGCTTTTGGAAATGTACACGGTGTTTACAAACCGGGGAATGTCAAGCTAACGCCAATTATCTTAAAGAATTCACAAGAATACGTTCAACAGAAATACAATCTTGGTCACAATCCAATCGACTTTGTTTTCCACGGAGGTTCAGGTTCATCCGTTGAGGAAATTCGCGAGGCAATTGGTTATGGGGTGGTAAAAATGAACATTGACACCGATTTACAGTTTGCATTTACAGAAGGTGTTCGTGACTACGTTTCCGGAAAAATAGACTATTTACGCACTCAAATTGGAAATCCTGAGGGAGACGATGTGCCCAATAAAAAATATTACGACCCAAGAAAATGGCTACGCGAAGGAGAATTGACTTTCAATAAACGATTGGAACAATCTTTCGCGGATTTAAATAACATTAATACATTAATTTAAAATATGAGTTGGTTCAAACGAAAACAAGAAGGCATCACTACTTCGACTAGTGAGAAAAAGGAAACTCCAGAAGGTTTGTGGGTGAAATGTTCGAATTGTAAAACACTTTTCACTACCGCCGATTTTGCCAAAAACAGTTTCGTTTGCGACCGTTGTTCTCATCATGAGCGCATTGGTTCAGAAGAATATTTTCAGTTGATCTTCGACGAAGGAAAATACATGGAATTGAATGAAAATTTAGCTTCAGGTGACCCGCTTTCGTTCGAGGACACAAAAAAATATGTAGATCGCATTGCGGCAACACAAAAAAATACCGGATTGAAGGATGCAATTCGTACAGCGAAGGGTACTTTGGAAGGTGAAAACTTGGTGATTGCCGCAATGGATTTTGAATTTATTGGCGGTTCGATGGGTTCAGTTATGGGTGAGAAAATTGCCCGTGCAATCGACGAAGCTATCAACATCAAAGCTCCATTTATGATTATTTCCAAATCCGGTGGTGCACGCATGATGGAAGCTGGATACTCATTAATGCAAATGGCGAAAGTTTCTGCTAAATTGGGACAGCTCTCTGAAGCTAAATTACCCTACATTTCGTATCTAACGGATCCAACAACAGGCGGAGTAACTGCTTCATTTGCAATGCTAGGTGATTTAAACATTGCCGAACCAGGTGCATTGATTGGTTTTGCTGGTCCAAGAGTAGTCAAAGAAACGATTGGACGAGATTTACCGGACGGCTTCCAAACCTCCGAATTTTTACTTGAACACGGTTTTCTTGATTATATCATCGACCGAACTGAAATTCGAAAAAAGTTGGCATTCTCTTTAAGAGCTTTAAAAGTATAACACAATTTGCTTTTTTGTTTCTTACCGTAATCTTTTAATTCGTAGCGCGTATTGTTCATGAAGTATTTATTAAAATTCATGTTCCATTCCTCAAAAAGATGAAAAAACTACCTTCGTTTCATGCAATTTAAAAAATTAATCTTTCTTTTTTCGTTTTTTGCGACTTTATTGGCTTGTTCAAATGACAAAAAGTCTTCAACAGAAAACTTAAAGTCAACAAATGTTGGTGAACCTTACCAACCCGTAATAGACACTGGAAAAGTGGAAATCACCCTTTCGAACGGAAAGGAAAAGCAAATTTCTTTTTGCCGCTACGCGTATTTTAAATTGAACGACAGTAGTTTCGTTTACGAGGAAATGGTCAACAAAAAAATCTTAGAAGAACTCAGCTATTACTTTGATGAAAAGGAAAGAGCGAAATTGTCACCAAAACTCAATGTTGAATTTTTTAAAGAAATTTTAAGCTTATACAAAGAAATGTATGAGGAAAACAAATTCGATGATATTCTTTGGGGAGTGGATGAATTTTTTGACATCGATAATTCTTACAAGGAATTTGTTTACCTCACACGTGCCGCTTATGATTATTCGGGCGGAGCGCATGGTAATTATTTGAACAACAATTATTTGTTCAGTAAAGAAACCGGTGAACAATTACATTTAGCGGATGTAATCAACGATTTTTCAAAATTCAAAGTGCTTGCTGAGAAAAATTTCAGAATTCAAAATGAAATTCCCCCTAAAGTTAGCCTTGAAGATTATGGTTTTTGGTTTGAAAAAGAATTCGAGCCTTCACAAAATTTTTATTTCTCCGAAAAAGGAATGGAGTTCGTTTACAATCCTTACGAAATAGGGCCTTATGCACTTGGACAAATTACATTCACCATTTCGAAAAAAGATATTTTACCGTTCTTAAAAATAAACATCGAACGAACAAAATAGCGTACTTAGTGTTAAGGTGACATTAAGTAATACCGACTTTGACAATCATTGTTATATTTGTCGGTTGAAAGAACAAAATATATGGCAAAAAAGTCTGAAGAAACTGTAAAAAAAACAGTTGCAAAGTCTAAAAAATCGACTCCGAAGTTTTCTCGTGAGACGTATATTAAATGGTATAAAGACATGTTGTTGATTCGAAAATTCGAAGAGAAAACTGGTCAATTGT